>JBBRCG010000020.1:0-7333 GCA_038205065.1 Saccharimonadales bacterium (SeqCode) | reverse complement strand
ATTTCAATTACCGATGGTCAGATTTTCCTCGAGACCGACCTCTTCTACCAGGGCATTCGTCCGGCTATTTCGGCTGGCCTCTCGGTCTCGCGCGTCGGTGGTGATGCGCAGACAAAAGCCGTCAAATCGGTTTCTGGTAGCCTCAAGCTCGGACTTTCTCAGTTTCGTGAGCTGGCGAGTTTCGCGCAGTTCGGTAGCGACCTTGATGATTACACGAAGCAACAGATCAACCGGGGTCAGCGCCTCACGGAACTTCTGAAACAGGCGCAGTATCAGCCGATGAGTATTTGGGAACAGGTCGTTAGTATTCACGTCGTCAACGAGGGTCTCTTCGATAACGTGCAAACGTCGCAAATCAAAGATGCGCAAACCGCCCTTCTCACTCGTCTCTGGACCGACCACAAAGATGAGATGAAAGAGGTTAATAAGGGCGACAAGAAATTTGCTGATGATGAAGCGATGGTGAAGCTTGTCAAAAAAGTCGCCGAGTCAGTCGCGAAAGGATTCGAGGGCTAATGGCGTCAACGCGGCAGCTTAAGTCTCGTATCCGCTCGGTGAAAAGTACCAAGCAGATCACCAAAGCCATGCAGATGGTGGCGGCGAGTCGCATGCGTCGCACGCAGGATGCGGCTAAATCTTCCGCGCCATATGTGACGGCGGCAAATGAACTGATGTCGTATCTGGCAAGTCAAGGCGCAACAGCAGAACACCCGCTGTTTGCGAAGCGCCCTGTCAAGAGCCGTCTGATCATTGTAGTTGCCGGAGACAAGGGACTCGCCGGTGCATTTAATGGCAATGTTCTCAAAAAATATCTCGACCTTTTGCAGCGAGATGATGAGCGCGGCATCAAAAATCACACGATTACCATTGGGCGAAAAGTCTCGCTATTCGCATCGCGACTCAAGGATACTGATATCCTCGGATCATACGACGATATGCCTGATCACCCTGCTGGCTCGACATTTCACGCTATCCTGAGTACGGCGTGCGATATGTATACGCGGCGCGATGTCGATGCCGTGACCATTATCTACACGAAATTCGTGAATAGTATGATCCAGGAGGCCTCTCAGATCAGATTATTACCCGCCGGTTACACCGAAACGGATGTGCGCGAATTTGTTCGTGACGCAACATATGAACCAGGTATTCCCGGCGTGCTCGATGCGGTTACCTATCGGCTCGTCGGATCACACCTATACCAATGCATGCTCGATTCCAGGGCCAGCGAGCACAGTATGCGCATGCTTGCCATGAAAAATGCCACCGATAACGCTAGCGACCTGATCGACGACCTCACGCTCGAGATGAACAAGGAGCGCCAGAGTGCGATTACTCAAGAGTTGGCAGAGATAAGCGGTGGAGCGGAGGCGATGAAATGATAAAGGAGAACATGATGACTAATAATACAGGAAAGATTATCCAAATCGTCGGCGTGGTTGTCGATGTTGAGTTCGAAGGTGACAAGCTGCCCGGGATTTACGATGCGCTGACGATCAAGCATGGCGATCGCAAGATAACACTCGAGGTCGCGCAGCACCTTGACGAATACACGGTGCGGGCAATCAGCCTCCAAACGACCGACGGCTTGCAACGTGGCCAGAAAGTCGAAGCGACAGGCGCGCCTATCTCGGTGCCAGTCGGTGATGCGACTCAGGGGCGAATGTTTAATGTCGTTGGCGAGCCGATCGACGGTCGCGTGATGCCAAAGGGCCAGACTGCACCAATTCATCGTGAACCGCCAACGCTCGAAGAGCAGAGCGGTAAGATCGAGATTCTGGAGACAGGCATCAAGGTTATCGACCTCATCGCGCCTATCGCAAAAGGTGGCAAAGTTGGCCTCTTCGGTGGCGCAGGCGTCGGAAAGACCGTGCTTATTCAGGAACTGATCAACAATATTGCGAAGTTCCACTCTGGCAATTCAGTCTTCGCCGGTGTTGGTGAGCGTACGCGTGAAGGAAATGACCTCTATCACGAGATGAAAGACGCGGGAGTGCTCGATAAGACGAGTCTCGTGTTCGGTCAGATGAACGAGCCGCCTGGGGCGCGTCTTCGTGTCGCGCTGTCCGGCCTCACAATGGCCGAGGCGTTTCGTGATGACGGACGAGATGTACTTCTCTTTATCGATAATATCTTCCGCTTTACTCAAGCTGGAAGTGAGGTTTCTGCCCTGCTCGGTCGTCTGCCAAGCGCGGTCGGTTACCAGCCAAACCTCCAGCAGGAGATGGGCGCGCTCCAAGAGCGTATCACGAGCACCAAGAAAGGCTCGATTACCTCCGTGCAGGCCGTCTACGTGCCAGCTGATGACTTGACTGATCCGGCTCCAGCGGCGACATTTGCCCATCTCGACAGTACGATCTCGCTGAACCGCGGACTGACGGAGATTGGCATCTATCCTGCCGTTGACCCGCTTGATTCATCATCGACCGTGCTCGATCCTGAGCTCATCGGTGACGAGCATTACCGAGTTGCACGAGAAGTTCAACGTGTACTGCAGCAGTACAAGGAGCTTCAAGACATCATCGCCATCCTCGGTATGGAAGAGCTTAGTGATGACCAGAAGCAGACTGTCTCGCGTGCGCGTCGCCTGCAACGTTTCCTCGCTCAGCCATTTTACGTCGCCGAGCAATTTACGGGCAATCCTGGATCATATATCAAACTCGAAGATTCGATCAAAGATGCATCCGATATCCTCGAGGGTAAATATGACGACAAGCCGGAGCACTGGTTCTACATGGTACCGGGTCCCCTCAGCGAGAAAAAGGATTAGTCCATGCGCCTCAAGCTTGTGACGCTCGCCGGTATCGCCATCAACGAAGAGGTCTATGAGGTGATCATCCCGACTACTGAGGGTGAGATCGCCGTCTTTCCGGGGCATGAGCATCTCGTCGCGGTCGCGAACCCCGGTGTGGTTACAGTGAAGCTCGAGAAGTCACACTCATCGGATAGGCATGAGTTCTTTGCCATCAGTGGCGGTATTGTCGAGATCACAGGAAAGACCGTGAAGGTCCTCGTCGACGAGGCTGATCACGGCGCTGATATTATCGAAGCTGAGACCCAGGCCGCCCTTGACCGCGCCGTCACGATGCGAGATAGCGCCACGAGCCAAGTCGAGCTCGAAAAAGCTCACCAGCTCATTGACCGTCACATGGTTCGACTCAAAGTTGCTGATCTACACCGTCGTCGACATCGCGGATAGTCTGAATCAGTGCGCGTGCCTCATCAGTTGAGTGCGTCGTCATGAGGGCGGCGCGGAGGTCGCTTGCGCCATCAAAATCGCGGACGTATACCTTGAAGAATCGCTTCAGGGTCTCGTAAGGGCGCTGAAGTTTTGGCTGCCATTCGTCGAATAGATTGAGATGATAATCCATAAGCTCGAGAAGCTGTTTTTTTCGCTCTGAGAAGCTATTGCTCGTCACTACCGATCCCGAAACAGCTTCGCTCCGGGCGCCCAAGGGCGCTCGGGCTGCAGATTGTTTCGTAACCAATAATGACTCGCTCTCGGCGTCTTTTGCGAACGCAAAAGGATTTTGGAATATACCTCGGCCGATCATGATGCCGTCGACTCCGTATTTTTCGACTAATTCTAGTCCATGGGCGCGGTCGCGAATGTCGCCATTGACGACGAGAAGCGTGCTGGGCGCGATCTCGTCACGCAATTTCACCACCTCAGGAATAAGTTCATGATGAGCGGGTACTTTGCTCATCTCTCTTTTGGTCCGTAAATGGATAGTGAGGGTGGAAATGTCTTGTTGAAACAGCGTAGTGAGCCATGCACGCCATTCGTCGACGGAGCTGTATCCGAGACGGGTTTTGACGCTTACGGGCAACCCGGCGGTCTTTGCAGCGGCTATGGCGGCGATTGCGACCTCGGGTTGGCGAATGAGGGCGCTGCCGCCGCTCTTTACGGCCGATTTTGCCGGACAGCCCATATTGATATCGATTCCGTCGTACCCGAGCTCAGCGCAGTGTTTTGCAAAAGCGTCCATATCGCCTGGTTCCCCACCCCATATTTGGGCGACGAGTGGATGTTCGTCATCGGTTTTTATCAGTCGTCCTGCGATGGCCTTGTCACCCGCGTGTACCCAACCAGTGGCGTTGGCAAATTCTGTGAAAAACAGATCTGGTGCGCCGGCTTGTTTGACGACATGACGAAAAACGACATCCGTGACTGCTTCCATCGGCGCCAATACAAAAAATGGTTTCGGGAGATTATGCCAAAAATTCATCACTTGTTCTATTTTACCTTATATAAGAGGAATGGCTCCGTACACTTGCGTGCACGGAGCCATTCTTTGATGATTGTTGAGCGGGAGCCCGTCCCTACCTCTGTCACCTTCCCCAGTGAACTGGGTATTTGGCGAGCGGGGTCGAGGACGCCCGCCATGAGACGGGACCCCCTGTCGGGATGGCAGGATTTGAACCTGCGACCTACTGGCCCCTAGCCAGCAGCGCTACCAGGCTGCGCCACATCCCGGGTGCCGGCCGAAGCCGGTTAGAAGTGTTCTACCACTTCTTCTCGCCCTTGTAGGCGGCGCGGGCGTCATTGCCCATCGAGCCCGCCTGCTGTGCGGCCTTGTTCGCGAGCTCCTTCTGACGCTCGTCGGCGCGACCAGCCTGAACGGCATCGATTGCCTTCTGGTACTCATCCTTGTTCGCCATGATGGCCCTTCTGGTTGTGGCGGAATCATCAAAGAACACCCGGATGGGTGCTCAGAGCGCGGTTGCGCTCGATGATCTCCCGTCGAGTATGTATGATAGTAACCTATTTGATATCGGTTGTCAATGATCGAAATATAAAAAATATCCCCAGAAATGCGAATGAGCTCGCGATTCCCGTAGGAAAAGCGAGCTCGAAATGGGGTGCAGCGGCGGTTCTGGCTTAAGGACACACAAGGAGCGTGTACCAGAACCGCCGCCGGATGGCCGGCCTCGCCCACCCCCAGGAGGGCCAGCCACCTATCTCTCCGGCGCGAAGCCGGAAGCTCGATTTCCTGCCCGCCCCAAGCGGGCAGGAGTCGATACCGGGGTGCACCGCACCAATCATTTATCCACACAGCATTGTATGGAGATTGGGCGTGCAACGCGCCAGTGCATCGATTCTCGTTCCGCCAGGGAGCCGAGAATTGATGATCTAATCATATTAGCACAATAAATAGAAATTGTCAATAGTATCTATGCAACATTATTAACAAAAATAAAAGAATCCTCCGATCGACAACGTTGTCGAAGGGAGGATGAGTGCCCCTGTGGGAATCGAACCCGACCTGTCCATGATGGTGGACTGCTCGCCATGAAGCTTCAGGGGCGGCGTCGTGGCGGGTCATGCGTCGCGAGATGGTGCGTGCCACCTCTTGGACGTAGACGCATGACCGCCACGAATGGGTAGTGCGACAGCCGCACCTGAACGGGAATAAGTCCCGAACCCCTTCCAGGGAGTTCGTACCACCGAGTCTCTCCCTGGGCATCGTGTGAGGTGGCGATTGGCTCAGCCGACCTCGATCACGGATTTGTCCATATTATCCTAATGAGGTGTATCTGTCAATTAAGTCATGCTCGAATGTGAGCATGCCTTTGTAAGTTGGCTCGTACGTGCTGACGTCGGGCAGATCGAGAGAAGTGATTGATCGCCAGACGGCTTCGATAAGAGCGCTGAACTCCTGAAGTTCTTCGGTCGTGAATGATGTCTCGAGGGCGTGAATGGATCCCGCCGTGTCGGGTTCGACGAATTGGAGCACCGCACCGTCAAATTTGTATTTCCGATAGTCGCGCGAGTTTTCGGCGAGTAGTTGGTAGAACATTAGTTGCTGGCGGTATTTGTGCAGTTTGATCCGCTCGTAATCAGTCTTCCCTCTCCAGTCGTGGCTCGGAACGCCGGTCTTGTAATCGGTAATGCGAATATTCTTGTCGACGATATCGACGAGGTCGAGCGAACCCGTCAGGCGCGCATCGCCGATAGTGACGCCTTGGGCGGCGAATGAAAGTTCGGTTTTTTGCGATTGGGTGAAGGTGTCGTATGACGCTTCGAGGAATTTCGTGAGAGCGGCAATGCCACGGCTCAAATACTGGGTATGGTCGTTTGTGTCGAGACGTTGAGCATCGAGCTCGTGTTCGAAGTCGTGGATAATATCTTCAACTGGACGCTTGACTCCGGTCGCACTGAGATTGCTATGGGCGCGCTGGAGCGTCGCGTGGACGGCGGTACCGAAACGGGCGTTGGCGCTCTTCGCTTGAGGAAAACGAAGGAGGTTGTGAAGCAAAAATTGCTGCGGCCCACCGCGCGTGATGTCGAGGAATGAATTGAGATGCGTGACGGAGAGTTTATAGGTTTCGAGCATGGGGCGGATGAGTGCCTGCATCGACTGGGTCGGATGATCCGTGAGACTAGCTCGCCAGTCGGCGACGAGGGCTGATTGCTCCTCTTCGATCGAAAGCGGCTCAACCGCCTGGACGTCGGTGAGGTCTGTCAAAAATCCCGCCGGTAGCGTGGTTTTGCCGATTTCGTCGGCGGAACTGTAGCTAATGACGAGTTCGCGTTTCGCGCGGGTCATGGCGACGTAGAATAGGCGCAGGCGTTCGTCGTAGCTGTCGCCGGCGGGTACAAGCTCGATGTTTTCTGGATAGCTGATCAGACGACTGTGGCCACGCACGCGCTCGCCCCAGGCCGAATCGACGGCATTGATGATAAATACATGCTCAAATTCGAGTCCTTTGGCTTTGTGCGCGGTCATGAGGTTAACGCTCCCCGCGAGCGTGTCGCTTCGCTTTCGGATCGTGGTGATGCCGAGATTCATCTCCTCGTGGAGGCGGATGAAATCGAGCAGATCTTGGAGGTAGAGTTTTTCGTGGGTATGGTAATCACGCAAACGCGTGCGGAGTGTGCGGAGCGACTCCAGGAACTCGATGTAACGCGCGGGGTTTTTCTCGAGATTGTCTGGCGAAAAGTAGAAGTCGTATAGCGGCGAACGAAATGCGGCAATCACTTCGCTGTCAGGCGCGCCGATAATCGCGTCGAGGATCAGTTCGAGTTGCGTCGAGTCGATGAGTTTGCGTAGTTCCAGGAGCCAATTCGCAATCGGAGTGAGCATTGGGCTCACCAGCATCGCTTCGGTGAGCGTCTGGTGGTTTTTGTGCGCGTCGAGGCTCAGGCGCCAGATCGTCTCGGATTCGATGGCGAATGCGGGGTGCGCGAGTAGCTCGGGCAGTAGACTGTCGGTTTCTTGCTCCCCATCGTCCCAGAGCGATGCAATGATCGAGCCGACGACCAGCACAAGATCGATAAGCTCATCGTCAAGAACATTGTCGCGGCGCTCGTAGTTGACGCTGACGCCTC
>JBBRCG010000019.1:0-9539 GCA_038205065.1 Saccharimonadales bacterium (SeqCode) | reverse complement strand
AAAGCGCTGCCAAAGACTATCCGGTCCAAGATCTCTGCACGAAAAAAAGTACCCTCGACCGAATCTTAGTGATTCGCGATGGCGCGCTGGGACTCGCGATCTTCGGTGCGTTTCTTGAGTACCTGGCGCTTGTCGTAATTTTTCTTTCCCTTACCGAGGGCGATGACGAGTTTCATGTAGCGACCAGCAGTGAGGAATTTCGTCGGTACGATCGACATGCCTTGTTTCTTGCTGGCGGCGAGCCGGTCAATCTCTTTCCTACGAGCGAGTAGTTTTCGGGGAGACGTGTCGATACTGCGAGCGTTTGCATCACCTTTTTGGTTGAGTCGAATGCTAAAACTTGCGTTATTGAGCCATAATTCTGTATCTTTGATTGTGACGAAACTGCCTCTGAGCTGGATGTGCCCATCACGAGCCGCGCGGGTCTCCTGCCCAGTCAATGCGATCCCGACGACGAGATCTTCACCGAGTGCGTAATCAAACCGCGCCCGGCGATTGACGATCGGGGTATGTGACAGCTGCTTGACGGTCGGTTTCTTCTTTGGCATGAGGATATTATACCAACTTATGCAGCTGGGACGTAGAGAAGGCCTTTTTCGGTGAGTTTTTCGAGCTGATCATGCGAATCTTTGAGCATATCAATGATCTGCTCCAGGGTCATCGTGCCATTTGTTGATTCCCGGTGAACTCTCACATACAGAAAGGCTGCCGCGTCGAGGTCGATGTCACTGATCTTATCCATCAGACTAATGATCTCATCTACGCGGGAACCAAATATATCAACAGGGTCATCAAAGCATTCAAGCATTTTGCCCTCAGGAAGTCGTATATGGGTGATGGTCGCGGTTGTTTCGTGATTTGCCATAGTGTGTCTCAAAAAAAATGAATTCACGCGAGGCCGCGATGACGTGATGGAGATTATCTCAACATCGCGTGAATTCACCTTTGCGCCCTCGCGTGTCAGTTTCGGTCAAACGAGGGTTTCGTCGTAGGCGAGATCTTCTAGCGCTACGAGAGGCTCCTGTGATGGATTACGACCGTCGAGAATCCCGATGATCGCTGCCTGGAGTTCCTCGAGCTCACCAGTCGCAAGCTCGTTGAGCTGATTGAGCGTAAGCATTGTTTCCCTCCATCCTGTTGTACCTGTTTCCATCATAGACCACAAAAATTCGTTTTTTGTTGTAGAATTTGCAAAAAAGTCTTACATAAGGAAAGCCGCCCGGAGGGTGGCCGCTCGACGGATGTAAATATCCGGAGCGGCCTCCCTGCGGGCGGACTAGTTGCGACGACTTGACATTGATCTGGAGCCGCCGCCCAAGATCGCGCCGATCCCGAGCAAGAACCAGAAGTTGTACCATCCACCGCCTCCTGTTGCGACGAGTGGCGAGCCGGCGTGGCCGCTGAAGAAGTTGACCAAGAAGTTCGGCCCCGCGAACACGCCGTGCCAGAGTCCGTCATTCCAGCTGTTGTGGGTACCGATCCATGGTGCGATCGAAGTGTACTCCCAGATAAAGACTGCGAGATACGCAACGATCACACCCGCAAGGATTGCGAGCGCGATACCAGCGCTACTGCTTCTTTTACTCACGATTCCTCCTGAGGACGTGGACGACGATGTGAAATCTTCACAAAATCTAGGATATATTACCACACATCGTAAAATAAGTCAAGCATGTTTGGAAAGGATATGTTACAATAACAGAGATGATCGCAGATATTCATATTACCGAAAAATCGTTTGGTCCAAAGGCATTGATGAAGAATGTCAAATTTAGTGTGAACGATCACGAAAAAGTTGGGCTGATCGGGCGAAATGGCATCGGCAAATCGACACTTTTCGGTATTTTGACAGGTACGGACAAAGATTTTAGTGGCGAAGTGATCTATCGCCGTGGCACGACCGTCGTGGCGACAGCGCAGGAGCATCACGGTGCCGAAACTCGCACGGTGATGGAATATATCCTCCAGGGTGTGCCTGAGTACGACGATCTCCATCAGATCATCCGCACCTATCCCGAGACAATGGGCGACGATATGCGAAAGATCAGCATCTACAGCGACGCGCTCGACCGTTTCGGTCAAAAAGGCTTTTATCAGATCGAGGAACTCGTCACCGAGGAATTAAAGAACTTCCAGCTCGACGGCTTCGGCGATCGCCTACTCACTACCCTTTCGGGTGGACAGAAACGTCTGATCGAGGTGGTCAAGGTCATGCACTCCGACGCGGATCTTGCGCTCCTCGACGAGCCGACGAATCACATGGACTATGTGGCGAAGCAGCAGTTTATCGACTGGATGCGCGACGCGACGGAGGCGATGATCGTGATCACGCACGATCGCGATGTGCTTGCGGGAGTCGATCGAATCGTCGAGCTCAAAGACGGTGGTGCGGATAGCTTCAATGGAAATTATGAAGCGTATCTCAAACAAAACGCCCATAGCACCGGCACGGCGATGAATGATTTCGAGATGATCGAGAAGCGGATCGCTAATCTCAAGGTGAAGGTCGTCGACTACCAACGCCTCAAGGAAAAGGCGCGCAACCCGGCGACTATTCAGAAATTCAAACGCCTCGAAAACGTGAACCGGGCTGAGCTCGTCGAGCTGCAGGCAAAAGAGAGACCGACGTTCTGGATCGATAAAGATTCAGTTGAGAATTTGAACTACAAAGTGGCCGGACAGTATCAAAAATTCAAGGCGCGCAATATCCGCATGAATATTTCGAGCGACGAATCACGCAGCAAGCATGTGCTCGTACGAGCGAGAGAGCTTTCACTCGGGTATGACAATGTGAAGTTATTTGAGGGTGTGTCTATCGATGTTCGCGAGGGTGAAGCAGCCGAGCTTCGTGGCCGCAACGGCGCAGGCAAAACCACACTTATCAAGGCGCTTCTGGGCGACACATCGATGACGATGTTCGACGGTTCCCTCGAGCTTGATCCGCATGCACGGGTTGGTATTTACGAACAAGAAGTCGAAACGAAGTACTTTGAGCTATCGCTCGGACAAGCCATCGAACGAATGTATCTCGATCATAATTTGCCTATCGGTGACACAAAAGTTCGTCAGCTGATGAGCGACTATCTCTTCACGGAGTCGGACCGCGATGTACCACTCAGCCGTCTCAGCGGTGGTCAAAAAGCCCGCTTCCAGATCATCTCGATGCTCAGTGCGAACCCACAGCTACTTATCCTCGACGAGCCGACAAACCACCTCGATTTGCCGAGTATCGAAGAGCTCGAGACGGCGCTCGAAAAATATGCAGGTGCGATCCTCTACGTTTCACACGATGGGTATTTCAGAGATCAAATCGGTGGCGGTGTCGTTCAGATCGGCGCGGTCTAGACCCACCCTACCAGGGCTAGTGTGCCCAGATCTAGCGTGCCCATCCCTAGCGCATATTAGCCAACGAGGCCTTTTTCGCGAAGCGCCAGATCGATTTTCGCACGGTCAAAACCACGGATAATCACGCCACCGATATCAGTAACGGGTACACTTGCTGCACCTTCGGCTTTCGCGAGCAGTTCCTCCTTTGCCGACGCGTCTTCCTCGACGTCTTTTGAGACAAATTTGACACCGAGGTGCTCGAGGTATTGTTTTTCGGTCTTGCAAAATGCACACCACGGCGTGCTGTAGATAATTACTGTTGTATCTGTTTTTGTCATGCTGACCTCCTATATGTAGTGTACCAATGGTATCACAGGACGCTATGGAGTTTCAAGACGGTCATGCTAAAATAAGGATATGAAATTTCGCGGGGACACGTCCGGGTTTGCATTACCGACGGTAGTGATCTCTTCACTCATCCTCATGATCGTGCTGGTCGCCGGGCTCTCGGTCGCGACGAGTACGAGCACCTCCCTGCAACAGCAGTATTACGATCAACTGACGCGTGAGGCGGCGGAGGCGGGTGTTACCTTTGCCCAGGCGTGTCTCGATGCGAACAACTCTACCGTCACGTGGACAAACGCGAAGCCACTTCGACCGGGTACTAATTGCTCTGGAACTATGGTGTGCGGGTCGAACTGCTATGTCTATAGTGATTCAAAAATAACGATGACATTCCAGGTGAACCTGCCGACTCAAACGGCCGACGGCTTCCAGATTGTCCAGGCGACGGGATCAGTGTCGCAGTTACGGGCAAGCAACGGAGCGGCTTGGAATACAATCACCCAGTCAATAAATGCGAAAGTTGGCGGGTCAATCTCGGCGCAGTCGATCGTCTATGGCTATACGCAGTTTAATACACCGGGCGGTTTCTATGGCATTATAGGCGGAGACGGGATATTCCGCACTGCGGGGCTTAATAGTTACGGCCAGCTAGGACAGGGCGTTGCGGCAGGAGCGACCGTCACTACCCCTGCCTCATTTCTCACGCCAGGTTCAACGACGGCTATCGTCAAAGGATTTGCCAATAACCTCTCAACTGGAGACGCCTTATTCGCCGTAACAAGTGACGGTAAGGCGTACGCCGCCGGGCGTAATGATCACGGCCAGCTTGGGATTGGCGCTATTTCGGGAAATATTACGACACCAGCGCAAGTCCAAATTTCGGGCAAGTCTATCAGGACTATTGCGACAGCAGGATATACTGGCTCGAACAGCGGGAGCAGTTACTTTGTTACGACGGATAACTACCTATATGCCTCGGGCGCGTGTGCGAATTATATGCTTGGATATACGTGTAGCGCCGACCAGTGGACGCCACAGTTGGTTGGGCTGCCCACTCCGAATGCAGGCGATTTGAATACTTTGCCGAGTGACAATATCGTCGTAGACCGTTTTAATGTGTATGTTCGCATGCAGGGTGGCGCGGTGTATGGTTGGGGTTCGGGCGACTATGGGCAGTTAGGGGGTGCATCGCGTTCTCCAAGCACCAATCCGGTTAGGTTAGGTACCTATGGAAACACCGGCCAGCCAAAGGCGACGAGTATTGCATTTGATGGATCGACGCTCTACGTCCTTGATGATAGTGGCAAACTCAACTCGATTGGTCGGAATCTGAATGGTCAAATGGGCAATCGCAGCATGATGCTTTACATGGCTAGCTCAAACGGTAAATGTATCACCAACAATGGTACGGCGCCAGCGTTACAGGCCTGTACTGGGGCCGCAAACCAGCAAATGAAGTTTGAGGCAAGCGGCACTATCACGAATAATTACCTATGTATGGGTATCAACGCCGATAATACGTGGATGAATTTCAGTTCGTGCACGGGAGCGGCGAATCAGCAATGGACCATGGATACGACGGCCCTTAATCTAATAAATCCAGCACTCGGTAAGTGCATCGACAACTACTACTCGGATGGAGTGAGTCTCTGGATGAGCACATGCGGTGGCGGGAATTACAATCAAATATTCGAGGGATACAACCCTAGCTTTACGTCGTTCAATATGACCGGAATAAACGGCGGTATATCGATGATATCCGCCGATCAGCGGAGCGTGTCCGTCCTGACGACGGCTGGTGAAGTTTGGAGCGCTGGCTATGACGATATGGGAATGTTCGGCGACAACGTCGCGAGCGGCTTTCATCCAGACCCCGGACAATTTAATATGACTGCGTATGGATCGCCGAGGTTAACCTACGTCTATAATACCGAGAGTTCTATTTCAGGTAACGTGTACGCAATTGCAACCGACGGTCGCGTCTATGGGTCGGGTAAGAATAACTTTGGACAATTAGGCAACTGCACGACGTCGACCCTCTCGGGGCTACCGGTTCAGATGAAACTTCTCGTGCCGCTATCAACCTCGTACACTCCCTGTACGGTCAATAGCTATGCGTTTGAGGATCTGAACCCCGTCCAGGTGATTAGTGGTGGCGGAACAACCGTCATCCGCATGGGGACTAATCGCATCTTCTCAGTTGGGAATAATTCGAGTGGTCAACTAGGCGACGGGACGACGACGACCAGCTCGGAGCCGAAAGCCAGAAAGTTCCTCAACATCGCCGCGCCACTTAGCTACTAATTCGACCGACCATTCGGGCGGCTCGTGAGGTGCCATTTGCCGCAAGCCATACAGTGGTAGACGCCGAGAGCGAGAGAGGGTTGTTCGAGCATCTGTAGTCCGGCTTGAGCTTCGGCCTGTCGTTCGGTTGGGAAGCGGCGCTTCGAACTGCACCCCTGTATGGGAATTGGGCTGCGAGAGATGGCGGGCCTGTGGTTCTTGCGTGGCATAGTACCACTAGTATAACGGATGAGGGCTTACTTTTTATCAGATGAATTGGTACAATATAGGGAGTACATGGGTAGATTACCAGATACGCAAGATGGTTTAGATCACAGTGATCAGGCAAAGCCGACGCCGGGGGCTTTATATATTATTGCCACGATGGCGGATACGACCTGGCGAATGTTCACTCCGACTATCGGACTGATGTGGCTTGGATATTATCTCGACGGACAATGGCACACAAAACCCCTACTGCTACTCATCGGAGCGGCGGTCGGTGGGGTGATTGCTGCGCTACTCGTTCGTATGCAGTTCAGAAAAGGTAGTCGATAATGAATCCATTCTTCGCAAGCACTATCGAGGTCTCGATGCAAACGGATCAGATATTTTCAATTGGCCCCCTGCCGATCACTAACTCTATGATTCTTGGGGCGATCGGGATCGTAATTATGGTAATTATCTTGGCGTATGCGGCGTGGGCGGTTCGTCGAAAGAAGACTAACCATTTCATCGGCCTGGTGAGTTGGGCGGTCGAGGGTATGCTTAGCACGGTCACCAGCATCATCCCTGATCGCAAAGTTGCTCGCGGTATCGCACCACTTGCGTTGACGATCTTTTTCACCGTGCTCGTCACCTATTGGTGTAGTATCCTGCCTGGTGTCGGTTCGGTCACTGTGGGCGGCAAGGACTTATTCCGTAGTCTCCCAACAGATCTGAACTTCACCTTTGCGATCGCGATTATCACCATCGTCACCGCCCAGATTTACGCGATCAAGTATCATGGATTTTTCGGCAATGTCGGGCGCTATTTCGTCAATCCTTTCAAAAATCCGATCGGCTGGTTCGAGGGTTTACTCGAGTTCATCGGTGAATTTAGTCGTCTCGTCGCCCTCAGTTTGCGACTTTTTGGCAATGCCTTCGCCGGCGAGGTGCTACTGATGATCGTCGCGATACTCTCGGGATGGTTTGCGTCCCTTAGCCTACCATTCGTGATGATATTTGAGCTGTTCATCGGCTTTATCCAGGCATACGTGTTCTTTATGCTGACGCTGATTTTTACTTCGCTCGCTGTTGCGAGCCACGGCGATTCCCCCGATACCCACTCCCCTGCTGATAAGCTTATGGAGGCTGAGGTATAACGGCTCGATAATTAATGTAAATAAAAGGAGAATATATTTTATGCAATCACTATCATTTGGTCTTACCTACGCAGTGCCGGCATTCGGTGCTGCTATTGGTGTCGGGCTTATCGGTGCGGCTGCCCTAAATGCACTCGGTCGAAATCCAGAGAAAGTATCCGATATCCGTACTCTCATGATCACGGCTATCGTGTTCGCTGATTCACTCGCTATTATCGGTATCATTGTAGCCTTCATCGCAAAGGCCTAGGCTCATAGGATGAATGTAGGCACGATACTCGCAGCCGCCTCAGGGGGTGGCATCATGGACACGCTTGGAATCGACGTGAAGCTACTTATTTTCCAGGGCCTTGCTTTTCTGATCCTTGTCCTCGCCCTCGGGAAATGGGTCTTTCCAGTGTTCTTCAGAATTATCGATGCCAGACAAAAAGCGATTGATGACAGCAACAAGGCGGCTCATGAGGCGACCGTCGGCGCTCAAAAAGCCCAAGAAGAGATCAAAAAACTCCTTGCTGCTGCTCGTGACGACGCCAAAGATATCGTCTCGACTGCCAAAGAAGAGGCTATGACTATGGCGAATGATGCCGAGCGAAAAGGCAAAGTCCAGGCTCAACGAATTGCCGAAGCGGCGCATCAAGAGATAGCCAAAGAGGTAATCGCTGCCAAGAAGGAGCTCCACAACGAGACACTCGAGCTCATCGCTAAGGCAACTGAAAAAGTTGTCGGTAAATCCATGACGGGCGCGATTGATCAGGATATTATCACGACGGCCCTTGAGGAGAGCAAGCCTCGATGAACGTGCGCATTTCACGTCGGTCACTCGCCAGCTACGCAGTCTCACAGATAGAAGCAGGTGTTTCGATTGCGCATACGCTTGATGAGCTCGCCGCCTATCTTATCTCGGCAGATCGTGATCGCGAGGCAGATCTCGTCATCCGTTCGATCGAAGATGAGTTCGCGGCTCACGGGACGGTTATTGCTCGGGTTGTGACGGCTGAGCCACTTACGGATACGCTTCGCAGCAAGATCGCGGCGAGGATCGGAGGTAAGCACGTCCATCTCGATGAGCATATCGATTCGACCGTGCTCGGTGGAGTACGAATTGAGACCCCAGATCAGACATTTGACGGCACAATTAAACGAAAACTACTGACGTTGCGTCACGCAAAGATGTAATAGAAAGGCTCCTATGGCAGAAATTGAAATTACGGAATTATCAAAAGGCTTGCGCGACGCAATCGCGAAGCTGGACGCGAGCGAAAAATTTGAGTCAGTCGGTATCGTGACGCGTATCGGCGACGGCGTGGCGTGGGTCCATGGACTCCGAAAAGCCGGGTTCAACGAGGTGCTCGAGATCGAGAGTAAGGCCGGTATTGTTGAGGCATTCGCCCTCAACCTTATGGAAGATGAGATCGGCGCTATTCTGCTCGGCTCAGATCAATACGTTTCGGCCGGTGACCGCGTACGCCTCAAGGGCGAAGTTCTGAGTGTGCCGATAGGCGAAGAGCTGCTCGGTCGAGTAGTTAACCCCCTTGGCGAGCCACTCGATGGTGGAGCGCCCATCGTCACGAAACAGCGTGGACTTGTGGAGCGTGAGGCTGTTGGTGTAATGGGGCGTAAACACGTTGATGAACCTCTTATGACCGGTATCACGGCAATTGATGCGATGTTTCCTATCGGGCGCGGTCAGCGTGAGCTGATCATCGGCGACAGGCAGACGGGAAAGACGGCGATCGTACTTGATACGATGATCAACCAGGCGCGCCAAAAAACAGGGGTTGTAAATGTGTATGTAGCGATTGGCCAAAAACTCAGCAAAGTAGCCCGCCTCATAGAACGCCTCAAAGAAGAGGGCGTGATGGAGCAAACGATCGTCGTTGCTACCGGCCCGAGTGATCCCGCTTCCCTGCTGTATCTCGCACCGTACGCCGCAACGGCGATGGGTGAATTCTTCCGCGACAACGGTAAACATGCGCTCATGATCTACGATGACCTCTCTAAGCATGCGGTCGCCTATCGCCAAATGTCACTATTGCTTCGTCGTCCCCCGGGTCGCGAAGCCTTCCCTGGTGACGTGTTCTATCTTCACTCGCGTCTCCTCGAGCGCTCGGCGAAACTATCTGACGAACTCGGGGGCGGTAGCCTCACGGCCCTGCCTATCATCGAGACACAAGCCGGCGACATCTCGGCCTATATTCCGACCAACGTGATTTCAATTAC
>JBBRCG010000018.1:0-13058 GCA_038205065.1 Saccharimonadales bacterium (SeqCode) | reverse complement strand
TACTTCTAAATTAGGTTTTAGCCAAGAATTATAGCGCGCGCCTCACGGTGTGCGCTATAATCATAAGAAGTATTAAATGCCAAAAGGGAGTAATCCATTGCCCGATCAAGATGAATCAGGACGTCCAGTTCCAGTGCTCATATCACCGCGCCCGATATCACGTAAGACATTTATCGCCGCTATGGCGCTTGTTGCCGTTATCGCATTTATTCTCGGTACGCGCTCGGCCAACATCCAGGCGTTAATCGGCCCATTATTCGGTATCAAAGTATCTGCGGACACACTTGACCTCAGTTCCGTAGAGGACACGTATCGAAGCCTCAGGGCGAACTTCGACGGCACACTCGATACGAGCAAGCTTATTGATGGCGCGAGCCGCGGGCTGACGGCGGCAGCGGGCGATAAGTACACAATATTTATGGACAAAACTGAAGCGACCGATTTCGCCAAGAGTCTCTCGGGACAGGTGAGCGGCGTTGGTGCAGAGATTGGGATCCGAACTAGCCAGCCGACGATCGTACGTATTCTCGCCGATTCTCCCGCCGAGCAGGCCGGGCTCAAGGCTGGCGATACGATCATTGCTATCAATGGTGACTCAGTTGACGGCATGACCACCGATCAGGTTGCGACCAAGATTCGCGGTGACGCGGGGACGTCAGTGAAGCTAGCGGTGCGACGCGGTGGCGAGTCCAAGGATTTCACTATCACGCGGGCGAATATTACGGACAAGAGCGTCCGTAGCGAGATCCGCAATGGCGTGGGTATTCTCACTATCTCTAGGTTCGACACGGACACCGGTGATCTCGCGCGTCAAGCGGCCGAGAGCTTCAAGGCTAGCGGTGTCAAAGCGGTCGTTCTCGATCTTCGCGATGACGGCGGCGGCTACCTCACGGCGGCTCAAGCGGTCGCGAGCCTGTGGTTCACCGATAAGACAGTGGTAACTGAGAAGCAGGGTGACAAGGTGACTGATACCGTCACGGCAAGCGGCGATCCGATCCTCGCAGGCATGAAGACGGTGGTACTCGTCAACGGTGGCACGGCGAGCGCAAGCGAGATTGTCTCCGGTGCGCTTCAAGATTACGGTCTCGCCAAGCTTATCGGTGAAAAAACCTACGGCAAAGGCTCGGTTCAGGAAATCATCAGTCTGGCCGATGGTCGCGAGCTTAAAGTCACGGTCGCCAAATGGTATACGCCAAAAGGCAAGAACATCACTGCAGAAGGAATTACCCCAGATCAGACCGTCGCGATGACGGCGGCCGATATCGACGCTGGCCACGATCCGCAGCTCGACGCGGCACTCACAGCCGCGCTGCAGTAATGCTTGTGCTAATCAGACCATCAGGGGTATAATGACGACATGGACAAAAAGAAGATCTTATTGGTTGAAGATGACGTCGCACTCGCGAGCGTCTACAAAGCTCGACTCGAACTCGAAGGCTTTGAGGTTGGTGGAGTCAGCAACGGTGAAGACGCGCTCTCGGAAGCGATTAAATTCAAGCCAGACCTTATCCTCCTCGATGCGATGATGCCAAAAATCAGCGGCTTTGACGTGCTGGACATCCTCCGTAATACGCCTGAGACTTCAAACATTCGCATCATTATGCTTACCGCGCTTTCGCAGCCAAAGGACAAAGAGCGCGCCGAACAGCTCGGTGTTGATGAATATCTCGTCAAATCTCAAGTCGTCATCTCAGACGTCGTCGACCGCGTCAAGCACCACCTCGGCCTCGATACTACAGCCGTCGCCTAGTTGGCGCTGCTAATGTAGGTAAGCTCTCCATTGACTTTTCATAGTTCTTATGCTAGTATAGTCGTATAAGATAAGAAAATATAAAAAGAGAGTCCACCATGACAAATCACGAAAATCCAACGAGTGCACGAACTAACCAAGGAGACTTTTGGGGTATCGATCCGGATGCTGGACAGGGCTTAACAGATCCGACCATGAGGGGAACGGAAACCCCTGATGACATCTGGGGCACCAAGGCCGATGACCTTGACGTGCCACCTGCGGACTTCAATGGTATATCTTCGGAGACCACCGATCAGTTCGAGTCGACCAGCAGGGGAGTTATTACCCCGAAGATTGGCTCTGCGGCGGACACGCTCATGCGCCTGGTGAGTAAATAAACACAAGCGTATTGACATTTACGCAATTATTTGCTATACTCTGATTATAGAAATCCAATAAAAAACAAAAAAGGCCACCACTATAATGACAAACATGAACCATTTACAGCCCCAAAAAGATGTTCTCCCAGACCGTCCTTTTACCCCCGTAGAGGAGAGCGAAGACGGTATGCTTATGTTTATTCCAGTTCCCAACCAAAATGGGTCTGTTGAGAGCGGATGGGTTGAGCGAGGTAGTGAAGTCGTCGGCGGCAAAGAATATGTGACTGTTGTGAATAGGTATGACTTTGAGGGTGAAAATCCCAGAAGGTACACTCGACAAGAGCTTGATGACGCAAGTATTGCAGCTGATCGTGAGCGGGATGCGCGCAGGAAAGCTCGAGAGATAGAGCCATTACCCGTGGAGACTCGAGAGGCTGTTGGCGAGGAAGCGTTGCGTGCTGCTGAGCACGTGGCTGCAATCGAGAAAGCGTTCAATAGTAAGGATGACGATTGGGGCGTCGAGGCTTGGGACGGAGAGTCGGCCATTCGGCTGTCGAAGCTAATGGCAGGGCGTGAAGCTAGCCAACAGCCAGGCGTTGAAGGTCCACAGGCGCAGGCCGACCGCCATCGGCAAGAACTTCTAAATTTGCAGGCAACACGAATGTCTCATTCTCCAGTTGCTGAGGCAGCGCCGGCTGCTCGGGCCGACGTCACTGCGGAGGCTGAAGTGAAAGCTTCGGCAGAAGTTCAAACTGAAGCCACGGCCAATCCTTCAGTAAGTGAAAAATCTTTACCTACGGTTGAGAGTTTAGATGCTGCATTGAGGGCCCTTGAAAGCTCGATGATTAAGTCGGATCGCGCACCTGCGTGGCGGTATGCTACAGCCATACATGAGTTTGAATCCCAAAGTGCTAGAGATCAGCTGAGTGTGCAGGGCCAAGCTCAAGCAAGGGAATACAGAGCACTACTTCAACAACTACAAAAGTTGCAGCAAACAGCACACTAGGTTTAAGACAAAAAATAGCCCATAATGGGCTATTTTTTGATTAGCGAGACAAGATTAGTCGACGCAGACTTGCGTGCGAGGGGCGGTGCGGCCAGTGAAAGAACTTTTTCGGACTTTCTTGAAGCTGACGACGCCTTCTTTTTTAGCGTGAATCGTGAAATTACGGCTAAGGTATGTGCCAGGGCCAGCAACTTTCGTGCTACCAGTTTGGCGGACGAGGACTTCGCCTGCATTGACTTTTTGGCCACCAAAACGCTTGACGCCGAGGCGCGCACCGGCGTTGTTGTGGACGTTCTTGGATGAACCACCTGCTTTAACGTGTGACATATCGCTCCTTTAAATCTAATAAAACAATCTGTAACATCTTAGCGTAAATACGGGGGGAAGTCAAGCCTTCGTAAGGAGTAAAAGTTCGCGTGCGACCACTTGGTTTTCGCGGTAATAGAGCAGTTGGTCGGGCATCACGTGGGTGAGTTCGATGGGTCGGAGCCCGCTACGCTCGAAAGCATGGGTGAGAGGCAGGTGGGTGAAGCTGTCGTCTCGGTTGCGCCAGGCGGGAATCGCGAGGATGAGCGACGTTCCTGGGGCGATCTGGGATGAGACGTTCTCGAGGAAATCACCGATGATATGGTCGCAGTTGCGACGAACTTCGGCGAGCTTTTCGGGTCGCGGTGGGGCGGAGAAGGGTTGGCCGAGGTAGGTTTCGGCTACGACGGCATCGATATGCTGTGCGTCGGGCCATCGATACGTCATCGCGTCGCCCTCCACGACGCTCTGGATGGCGCCGTCGGCGTGGAAGCGTCCCTGGAGCCAGTCGAAGTTCCGGGCTGTGTAGTCAACCATTTTTGGGCTCAGGTCGCTACCAATGACAGTGTAGCCGTCGAGGAGTGCTTCCTGTAGGATAACGCCAGTTCCGCAGAAGGGGTCGAGGATCACCGGGGCATGGGCTGGTGAGATAGAGACGCCACTGAGGTTGAGCATGATGCGGGCGAGTTTCGGGGGAAGCATGCCGACGAAGGCGTCGGTATGAGGGCGGGCTTGGTCGCGAGCGGCAAACGCGGTGATATTTTGCGCGCCGACACTTTCAGCGATGACGATTGAACCGCTGCCAGAGCGGACGACGAGTAATTCGACTTTATTTGGCGACAGGCCGAGTTTATTGTGGTGAGAAGTCGCGGTATTGAGGGCAGAGAAGTCGTTCGGCACGAGGCGGAGGGTGATACTGTGTGATTTGAGAAGCTGCTTGAGGATGATCCCAGTCTTTTGGACTTCGCGGGCCGATGCGGTGAAGCCGTAGGCGCTGATACCGAGGGTAATCTTGTGCCCGGCCTCCGCCCATGCGGGGCCAAAGTGCGCGATGATCTCTTTACTCGCGTCTTGCCAGGTGCCCTTGAGCTCGCTGACGACCCGACCGGCCTTGATGCTGCCGCCGAGGCGATCGAAATCGAACGAATCACTGTCGATAGTCGCTGATTCGTTTGAAAACCAACGCGTGGACTCGCTGCCATATAGGCGCTCGAGTTCTGCCATGCCGAGGGCTGGCTGCCTCCCTAGTATTGAGATATACATACTGTAGATAGTATATACTAGAAGTATGTCGGTTAGAACGGTTCTGAGTACAGTCACCCTAGTATTATTAGCGGTCGTGCTTTTCAGCGCGCGCCATTCGCTTGTGAATGCGTGGCATCTCCTCGGACAGGTTAATCTTCTCATTTTGCTTCTCGTCGTGCCAATCGTGATGATCAGCTACTTCGCGTCAGGGGAGATGATATTCTCGTATCTCCGTCAAAAAAAGATCATCGAGCACATCAACCCATTCAAGCTGATGCGGATATCACTCGAACTAAATTTTGTTAATCATATTCTGCCAAGTGGCGGCGCGAGTGGTGTAGCGTATCTAAACTGGCGCATGAGTAAACTCGGCGTGCCAATTGCGCGGGCGACGATGGCGCAGGCGGTGCGATACGTGGCGGGATTTATGGCGGCGACGGTGATGCTCGGTGTGGCACTTATCGTGGTGACGATGGACGGAACGGTCAATCGATTGATCATCCTTATGAGTGCGCTGCTCGTGATATTGATGATGGCGGGCACGTTTGGCCTCTATTTCCTTGTCAGCAACCGCAAAAGAGCGGAAAAAATGGCGAGTTGGACGACGCGCGTGGCCAATGCGGCAGTACGCAAGCTAACGCTCGGGGCGAAGACGGGGGTGCTCAACTTCAACAGAGTCAACAGCTACTTCGGAGAGCTACACAACGATTATCTAGAACTAAGCAAGGACAAAAAGCTTCTGTTTCAGCCGTTTTTATGGGGTCTTCTCTATGTTGCCATGGATATCGCGATGTTCTGGGTAACATTCGCGGCGCTCGGGACGTTCGTGAATCCTGCGACGATTCTGATCGCATATCACCTGGCGAGCCTCATGGGCTTTATCGTCGTTACCCCAGGCGGAGTCGGCGCATACGAGGCAGTGATGGTGATGATCGTTGTCGCATCGGGTATCGCGAATGCGGATGCGATTGCGGGCGTTGTACTGGCCCGAGTAATTATCTTACTCGTGACTATCGTATTTGGCTATATGTTATATCAGGAGGCGTTGATGCATTATGGAAAACACATCAAACCAAACACCGCTCCTTAGCGTCAGTGATTTTCTGGCGATCATCAATCAAACTCTCGAATATGCGTATCCAAGCATAGAAATCGAGGGTGAGGTTGCGAGTTTCAAAATAAACCAGGGTAAGTTTGTGTTTTTCGACCTGAAGGATTCAGGCGGGAGTGTCGGGTGTTTTATGACAGTTTGGCAACTCCGCGTACCGATCGAAGATGGCATGAAGGTCATCGTGCGGGCGAACCCAAAAATTACTCAGTGGGGGAAATTTAGCCTCACCGTCCAGTCGATTCGCCCGAGCGGAGAGGGTAGTCTCAAGAAAAGCTACGAACTTCTCAAGGCAAGGCTCGAAAAGGAAGGGCTGTTCAGCGAAGAGCGAAAGCGTCCACTACCAGTGATGCCGACACATATCGGCGTGATCAGCAGTACTGGAGCCGCAGGATATGCGGACTTCATCAAGATTATCGGCGATCGATGGGGTGGTATGAAGATCGAAGTTGCTCATACGCAAGTTCAAGGCGAGGCGGCGCCAGACCAGATGATCCGAGCGATTCGCCATTTCAATGGGCAGCTGGAACTGCCGCAAATACTCGTAATTATCAGGGGTGGCGGAAGTGCCGATGATCTCTCGAGTTTCAATGATGAGCTGCTAGTGCGCGAGATCGCCGCTAGTCGTATCCCGACTGTCGTCGGTGTTGGACACGAAGTCGATGAGACGCTCGCGGACTTCGTAGCTGATGTTCGCGCCGCTACGCCATCAAATGCCGCCCAGCTCATCGTACCCGATAAGCGCGAGATCATGGCCGAGACCCATCACGCGATGAAGCGCATCCTCTCGAGAGTTACCTATGCGATCGAGGAGCTGAGTACCTCGACCCGTCAATCGATCGAGGCGATGTATCAGGCGATTGAGGCTGGAATTACGAAAGTCGAACAGGCATTGCAAGACAAACGATCGCTACTGTCGGCCTATAGCCCGATGGCGGTGCTTGAACGTGGCTACGCGATTGTTCGTGGCAGACAGATTGTCGGTGAAAAACTACAGATTTCGACTAGTGAAAATGAGATAACAGCGGAGGTAACAGATGTCAAAAAACGATAATACAACAAGTCCAATAAGCGATAAGCTCGCAAAACTTCAGATGTATGTCGATTGGTTCGAGAGTGACGAGTTTAGTATCGAGCAATCGCTCGAAAAGTTTAGCGAGGCAGAGAAGCTCGCAGCGGAAGTCGAACATGATCTTCAGGAACTCAAAAACGAAGTAGTCGTACTAAAGACGAAGTTCGAGTAAGCTGTCGATGGCTTGGCTCTTCGTTATCGGAGGACTAATCCTTCTGTTTGGCGTCACGGCCCTGACAGGGGCGCCGTATGTCCCATCACAGCGCCGCGAACTTCGGCGAGCATTTCGTGAGCTCTATCCACTGTCGGACCACGATTTTCTCATCGATATCGGGGCAGGTGACGGTGTCGTGCTGCGAATAGCGCGTGAATATGGCGCTCGTGGTGTTGGCTACGAGATCAATCCCGTCCTCGTGCTTATCGCGCGGCTCCTAAAGACCGATGTGAAATTTGCGAATATGTGGACGGTGCTTTTCCCTGAAACGACTACTGTTGTCTATACGTTTGGTGATTCGCGTGATATCAAAAAAATGTATGCAAAGGTTCGTAGCGAGGCAACCCGGCTCGGGCGTTCACTCGCATTTATTACGTATGGGTTCGAGGTCCCGGATGAAATAAGCGAGCGTCAGTATCGCGCGTATCATCTTTACCGCGTGAACCCCTTGTCCGAATAGGGAAGCATAAGTATAATGATGCATATGAAACTGAATTATGGGGACACGCGTGGGCAGATTTCTCCAATGCTCATCTGGGTGGCGCTTCTCGGCGTGACAACGGTCGGGTTTGCGGGGCTTTCGATCTGGGCATATATGAACTATTCGAGCCAGAAACAAAATGTCGACAGTAAAGTAACGGTGGCAGTAGCAGAGGCCGTCAAGAAGCAGTCTGACACTGACGAGGCCAATTTCGCGAAAGCTGAGAAACAGCCACTACGCCAATTTGCTGGCCTGGACGACTACGGCCGTATCACGTTCGACTATCCGAAAACATGGAGCGCCTACCAGTCAACAGATGTGAGCAATGGTAATGGCGCGACCTACGCCGTGTACCTCAACCCGACTCTCGTGTCGCCGACACCGAGTAGCCCTCTCGCCGATCTCGCTCTCGTTCCCAAGACTGCGTCGAGCACTGTAACTGACGTTCCAAAGTTCGCCCTTCGTGTCGTCGTGGAGCAAAAATCTTATGACACATCGCTCAAACAATACGACGACTACATCAAGAGCGGGCAATTGAAGTCCTCTGCATTCTCAAACGACAACAAAATCACCGGTACACGACTCGATGGTAACTTCAACCAAAATATCCGTGGATCGGCCATAGTGATCAAGATGCGCGATCGCACATTGACGATCAGAACTGACGCTGATGTCTTCAAAGCCGACTTCGAAGCACTCATAAAAACACTCAACTTTAACCAGTAGCCGAGGGCCCGGTTCTCGTGCTACACTAGGGGTAGTATGACGGAGGGTAACACACAGAATGACCAGACAGGTGGGTCTGATGTGTTTAATGTACCGGTAATTATCGCCGCTGCCCACGAACTCAAGGCGCCACTTGCGCTTATCAGACAACTTTCCCTCTCACTCGAGCAGGGGAATGTGTCAAAAAAGGAAATCGAGCGGATCGCCGAGAAGATTACGCTCACGAGCGAACGTTCGCTTCGGCTCACGACTGATCTCACTCGCTCGGCAAGGCTTGAAGATAGTCTCTTTACGCTCGAGCCGATCAATCCTATTTCCCTCTGTGAAGACGTCGCTCATGAACTCTCGCCGATGTTTGCCGCGCGCGGCAAGGCGATAGCGGTCAAAGAACGTCGTCGCTCACTCCTCGCGGTCGGAAATCATGACTTGCTGAGGCGTATTTTGCTGAATTTTGCCGATAACGCCCTCTACTACAGCGCGCCAGAAGCGCCAGTCGTACTGTCGGTATCGCGTATCAAAAACGGCGAAACGATACGGCTCTCAGTCCGCGATTATGGGCCAGCGTTACCGATATCAGTTTGGAAATCATTTGATAGCGCACTCGGCAAGCGCGCCCAGATGCTTCATTCGCGACCCGAATCGAGTGGACTTGGTATGTATATTGCGAGCCAATTTGCGGGGGTCATGGGCGCGACGCTCGGCGCCACTCGGCATCATGACGGCGCGACATTTTATGTCGACTTGAGCGCGTCGACCCAGCTGAGGCTACTATGAACGCGGTGCGTCCGGTGATTGCCCTCATCGATGATGACGCCTGGCTTGTCGATGAGTATACGCGGACGCTCAATAAGGCCGGATATCGAACCGTCAGCGCGGGAAATGCGCTCGAGGGAATTGACCTTATCGATACAGCGCATCCACAGGCTATTATTCTCGATATCTTCATGCCCGGACCAAACGGCATCGTCCTGATCCATGAACTGCGTTCGCATACCGATCTCGCGCAAATTCCTATCATTGTGGCGTCGAACAGTGCGTCGGATATCGACGAATCAGCCATGTCGGCGTACGGCGTCCTCGTCGTGCTCGACAAAACCACGATGAAGCCGGATGATCTCGTAGCCGCGGTGCGAAAGGTCTTGCCATGAGCACCGAACGCTTGCAGGCGATCATCCTCAGGCGGACGAATTACGGTGAAGCCGACCGTATTCTGAAGCTTATTACCCCCGTTGGCCAGCGTTCTGTGATGGCGAAATCCGTCCGTCGCGAAAAGAGCAAACTCGCGGGGGGTATCGAACTTTTCGGTATTAGCGATATCGTGATCCAGTCAGGGAAGGGTGATCTCGGGATTTTGACGAGTGCTCGACTCGTTCATTTTTACCGCCATATTCTTGAGGATTACGACCGTCTGCAATTTGGGTATGAATCGATAAATTTGATCACCAAAGCCAGCGAAATGATCGACGAGCCGGAGTGGTTTGATGTGCTGAGCGAAGTATATAAAGGCCTCGATAATTTCACGGTACCGCTGCAGCTCGTCCAGACATGGTTTTATGTTCAGTATGCGGCGCTCACTGGGTATGAATTAAATCTCAGCCGCGACGTGACAGGACGCCCACTCCAACCAGACAAGACCTACATGTATGATCCATCGGAGAGGGGACTTCGACCATCCGAGCAGGGCGATGTGACCGCCGATCATATCAAATACCTTCGCATCATCCGAGCGAAAGACATTGCGACTATCCTCCAAATCGGTGGGGCAGAGCACCTGTTACCCGACGTTTGGCTCATCGCGCGTCAACAAGCCGCGATTTAGGCAGTAGCCCCGGCGAATCCCGCCACAGCTGCCGCTCTGGTACCAATTTTCCGTAGGAGGCTTATCGGTAAATAACGTTCAACTTTTTCGCGGGCAGTTTCCGTCGTGAGCTGCTTTCGCGCTTCTCCCTCGGGGCTATTCCATGCCCAGTTCGAGTATCGCTCCGCAAGCGCTCCGAGGTTGGTTTTCATCGCAGACGATAGTTCCTCGCTCTCATATCCGTGATCAATAAGTGTATTTCCGAGTTGCTGGCCTAGCTCGCGGTCGTTGAGTTCCCATTGGCTAACGTGTGAGAGTTCGGTGTAATTGCCGTCTTCTTGGCCGTAGTCCCTGGGTGTGGCGTGCGCGGCGTCACGGTACTGCACGAAGATAGACCCATCTTTCCGAAATGATGTCATGAGATTTGCGAAGGTAATATGGAGTTGCGCCAGGAGGGAGATAAGCTCGAGCTGAACTGTTGCAGAGTAAAATTGAAGAGGATTTCCTACGCTACTGTCGACGTCTAGGATAGCGTGGATCTCCTTGATCGATCTGCGGACTTCTGGTCTCTTCAGGTATCTATCTTTGCTAGAGTTGGGGTCGAAGTTGAGGGCTTCCCGCGCGGCATCAATTAGCGCGTAGACGTCAACCGGCTCGGTTTCGCCGACTCTATTTTCTACTCCGGGGAATACGTCTGTAGGTTGGACTATCATAGTTTTGATGATTTTTGTTTAAAAACGAAAACCTATCTCTGTTATACCCCTGTGTGGAAGAAAGCACAAGGGTTTAGTGATAAGGCGCCGCAGGGGCACTATTGACAAAACGCTTATGATTTGTTATAATCTCCAGACAGAAGGTAATAAAAAACAAATAGTATGTCAACAGAATCAAATAATAATCCAAACAAAGGATTTATCGGTAACGCTATCGATCAGGGCGTTATTGTCATGCCAACTCACATCAGCCAGGCTCGTCGTGGGCCAGATGGACAGGTGGCCGACGTTTGGAAAGCAACAGATCAGATACCTGAGGTGCGAGTAGGGGCGGCGATTGGAAAAATTGTCGATAAACTATCACTCCTAGCTAAGCCAATACCAGACGAAGACAGGGCTCGCATAGTCAAACGTCCTTAATTGAACATTGCTATTAAATTTAGCACAGAACCGGTATGCCCGGTTCTCTTCATGTATAGGGGTAATATGCTATAATCAGATCAAATATTACCGCCGCGTTACCAACGTGGAGAAAGGAAACTATGTCTGAGGTCAAACTAGACGATATCGTGAGCCTCGCAAAGCGTCGAGGATTTATTTATCAGGGGAGTGATGTGTACGGAGGTCTGTCCGGCACGTGGGATTACGGTCCTCTCGGCGTCGCGCTCAAGCGCAATATCATGCAACTTTGGTGGAAGATGTTCGTCGAAGATCGTGATGACATGTACGGTGTTGATGCGGCGATCCTGATGAATCAAAAGGTATGGCAGGCGAGTGGCCATGTCGATACGTTTACTGACCCACTTGTGGAGTGCTCAAACTGCAAGAGCCGTTTCCGGGCTGATAAGCTTGATAGTTCGGGTAAGTGCCCGACATGTGGCAAAGAGGGAACTTTCGGTAAAGCGCGCCAATTCAACATGATGTTCAAGACATTCGTCGGCCCAAGTGGCCAAGATGAAGTGATGATCGGGGAGCGCATGGACGACAATGAGGGCGGCACAAACATCGAGGGTATGCATGCGATGACCTACGACCCAAATTCTATTAGCTATCTTCGCCCAGAAACGGCGCAAGGTATCTTTACGAACTACAAAAACATCGTCGATAGCTTTTACCCAGATCTACCATTCGGTATTGCACAGCAGGGTAAGGCATTTCGAAATGAGATCAGCCCACGTGACTTCGTATTCCGTAGTCGTGAGTTCGAACAGATGGAGATCGAGTATTTCGTCCGTGAAGACAATTGGGAAGAGAGCTTCGAGCATTGGCGCCAGCAGTGGCACGCCTATTTCGCGGCACTTGGTTTGCCCGCAGAAAGCATTCATGAATTAGAAGTTCCTGCAGAAGATCGCGCACACTATAGCGAGCGCACTATGGACTTCGAGTTTGATTATCCGATCGGCAAAGAAGAGCTCGCCGGGCTCGCATATCGCACAAATTTCGACCTCGGCAACATCGAGCGCGTCGCAAAAAAGAGCATGGAATATACGATTAAGGGTACAAACGAACGGTTTGTGCCACATGTCATCGAGCCGACAATCGGTGTCGAGCGCGCCATCATGGCGGTGCTCTCAAACTCGTATCGAGAGGACGAGCAAAACGGCGAAAAGCGCATCTATCTCGCACTTCCTGAGCATCTCGCACCAGTGAAATACTGTGTGAGCCCACTTCTCAAGAACAAACCTGAGCTCGTCGAAAAAGCCCGTGAAGTCTACGCCGCCCTTAAGGCAAAATACGGCGCCGTCATGTGGGACGACAACGGCAACATCGGCAAACGCTACCGCCGCCAAGACGAAATCGGCACGCCACACTGTGTGGTGATCGACTTCCAGACACTTGAAGATAGGACTGTGACGGTGCGTGACCGAGACACGACAGAGCAAAGAAGAATCTCAATGGACGATTTGATCGCATAGGTGAAAATGATGAATAATATCGAGCGTTGGATTGAAAGATTCACATCTGCCTGGCTAAACTACGACGTTGCGGGTATGATGAAGCTATTTTCTGAAGACGTTGAGTATTGGGAAACGCCATTCCAGAAGTTCGCAAACAAAACCGAGCTGGTGCATGCCTGGGGATACATCCATAAACAAAAAAATATCTCACTCAACACTGAATTAATCGGAGAAAACTTAGTGAAATGGGATCTGAGATACATACTTGATAATCAAAAGAAGCACTGGGGCGGAGTGTATGTTGTGCGCTTCGATGAGAGTAGGCTTCGCAATTATTTTTGGCAGTGCGGGGAGGAGGAGGGACAATGAAGTTACTCTT
>JBBRCG010000017.1:0-18246 GCA_038205065.1 Saccharimonadales bacterium (SeqCode) | reverse complement strand
GTGGCCTGTCGGCGCGCAAGGATCGAATCATGCAGTTTGCGGGACAGCGAACCGATAACGAGCTCAATCCTATTGGCGAGCCCGTCAATGTGCTCGTCGCGCTCAATGACGATACGTTGCCGGATCCACAAGCGATCATGGTGACGGGCATCACACCCCAAAAGACCCTCGAAGAAGGGTACACCGAAGCGCAATTCGCCCACATGCTCATCACGGATATCTTCACACCCGATACGATCGTGGTGGGATATAATAGCGTGCGATTTGATGATGAATTCATCCGTCATCTCCTCTGGAGAAACTTTATCGACCCGTATGAATGGTCATGGAGAGAGGGGCGCTCGAGATGGGATATATTGGATGTCGTCAGGATGACACGGGCACTCCGTCCCGAGGGGATGCAGTGGCCAGTCGATGCTGAGGGCAAGGCGGTCAATAAACTTGAACCCATCGCAAAGATAAACGACATCTCGCATGAGAATGCGCATGACGCGCTGAGTGACGTCAACGCCCTGATCGACGTGACGCGATTGATCCGCAGTAAGCAGCCCCAATTATTCGACTATCTGTTGAAACTGCGTGACAAAAAAGAAGTGCAGAAACTTATCAATCTTGACGACAAGCAACCGTTCGTCTACACGAGCGGACGTTTTGATGCCCAATACGAGAAGACGACAGTCTCATTTCCGATCGCGCCAGCACCAAACAACAATGTCCTCGTCTACGATATTCGTCATGATCCGACTCAGTTTATGTCACTCAGCGAAGATGAGTTGGCGGCCAAAGTATTCGCCCCTTGGGAAGAGCGATCCAAGGAAGGTTTCGTGAGGTTGCCAGTGAAGGTCTTACAGTACAATCGCTGTCCAGCAGTGGCGCCACTCGGCGTCCTGGAGACGGGCGAGGGCTGGAAGAAGATTGGGCTTGATCTTGCGACCGTCGAAGCGCACAAAAAAATCCTGCTCGGACATCCGGACTTTGCCGAGCGCCTACGATCGGTGTTTGAGCGAACTCGCGAATATGCAGCTTCGAGTGATCCTGAGGCGCAACTTTATGATGGTTTTTTGGCGGATCGTGATCGACTGCGCGTTGAGGCAGTACGAGTCGCAAACGAAAAAGAGCTTGTCGATATGCATCCTGATTTTTCTGATGAGCGGCTACCGGGGCTACTTCTTCATTACAAGGCGAGGAATTTTCCAAAGTCACTGAGCGAGGATGAAGTCGGCCCGTGGGAAGCGTGGCGAGCCCAGCGTATTACCGATGCCCTGCCGCGGTATCTTGCGGCGCTCGAAAAGATTAGCAGTACAACGACTGACGACAATACGCAGTTCCTAGTCCAAGAATTGCAGCTATGGGCGGAATCGATTATTCCTGTACCGGACTAGTGACTATAGCGACGGCGAACGGATGCATGGCGACGAACTTTTGGCTTCGTTGTGACTGGCGTCATGAAGTAGGCGATGAGTCGATCGCCGACGATGAGCGTCAGGATACTCGCGTAGAGGGCGAACATTCCACCGACTGGCACAACGATTCCAGTGCCTTCGATAATTCCGGTGAGCATAAAGATGAAGACGTTTTGCATAATGCCGCCTCCGATAGCGACCACAACAACCGCCACGAGGGAACTCGTCACGATATTACGCAAAAATTGGTGTGGTGTTTTCTTGACTCTCCGCATATAGATCTCTACTAGATTGACTGCATTATACCACGCTTATGCTTAAAAGTCAATAGTGATTATATACCTATTCTGCCACTAGGGGTCTGGAAAAAGTCGTCAAAACCGCGTATAATATCACGGATATGTCGGAGTATATACGGATTAAAGGTGCCCGTGAGCACAACCTAAAAGACATCTCGATTGATATACCGAGAGATAAACTCGTGGTGGTCACGGGGCTTTCTGGAAGCGGTAAATCGAGCCTAGTTTTTGACACCGTATACGCCGAAGGCCAGCGCCGCTATGTTGAGAGCCTGAGTAGCTACGCCCGACAGTTCCTTGGGATTATGGATAAACCCGACGTCGATAGTATCGATGGACTCAGCCCAGCGATCTCAATTGATCAGAAATCGACGAGCCGAAACCCACGTTCAACGGTCGCGACTGTCACTGAAATTTATGATTATCTCCGTCTTCTTTACGCGCGAATTGGAATTCCGCACTGCCCGGTATGCGGGAAAGCGGTGCAGCGCCGCACGGTCGAATCGATCGTTGACGAAGTCATGCGACTACCTGAGAGCTCACGAATTATATTGCTTGCGCCGATTGTGCTACAAAAAAAAGGTGAGTTTCAGCATATTCCGGAGCAGTACCTAAAGCTCGGTTTTGCGCGTGCGCGTGTCGATGGTGTCGTCTACGCACTTGATGAATTCCCGGAACTACAAAAGAGTTTCAAGCACGATATTGAGATCGTCGTCGACCGCCTGGTTGTCAAGCCAGACGCGCAGGGTCGCGTGGCTCAGTCAATTGAGCAGGCGCTCAGCCTGGCCGACGGTGTCGTACACATTCTCGGTGCCGAAGATGATATCTCAATCATACTGAGCCAGCGATACGCGTGTGTTGATCACCCGGGTGAGGAAATTCCAGAGCTTGAGCCGCGGCTATTCAGCTTCAACGCACCTCAAGGGGCCTGCCCGGTATGTACTGGTTTGGGTTTCCGTCTCGAGATCGATCCCGAACTGGTGTTCAATCCAAATCTCACGATATCAGAAGGCGCCATTCGCCCGTACAATCGCTTCAACGCCGATGCCTGGTATATGAAACGACTCGCCGCCGTGGCGGAGCGTCACGGGTTTGATCTGCATGTTCCCGTCGGGACGTTGAGCGCGGAAGCACATAACAAGGTCCTTTATGGTACGGGCGACGAAACGTACAAGATCATGCTCGATGGTCATCGATTTTACAACTCGACCTACGAAGGGGTGATTCCAAATCTCGAACGTCGACATCGCGAAACCGACAGTGAATTTATGAAAAAAGACATCGAGCGGTTCATGCGCGAGCGTAAGTGTCACGCCTGCAAAGGGCTTCGGCTCAAGCCAGTCGTGCTCGCCGTGACCGTGCAAGATATGAGTATCATGGATATGTGTACGTTTAGCGTGTCTGACGCACTCGATGTGCTGGAGAAGGCGGTGTTTAGCGACGAAGAGTTGATGGTCGCTCGTCCGATCATGAAGGAAGTTTCAGCGCGTCTGGGATTCATGAATAATGTCGGTCTCGGCTACCTCGAACTAACGCGGGCTGCCAATACGTTATCGGGCGGTGAGGCCCAGCGAATTCGTTTGGCGACGCAGATCGGCTCGAAGCTTCAGGGTGTCCTCTATGTGCTTGACGAGCCATCGATTGGCCTGCATCAACGCGATAACGACAAATTGATTGCAACACTCAAAGAACTACGCGATCTCGGGAATTCTGTGATCGTGGTTGAGCATGATGAAGATACGATCGCATCGGCAGACTACCTGATCGATGTCGGGCCTGGCGCCGGAGTACATGGTGGAAATATCGTGGCATTCGGGACTCCTGCAGAAGTTGCGAAAAATCCCGATAGTATTACTGGCCGTTATCTTGCCGGTACTGAAAAAATCACGGTTCCGAAAAAGCGTCGTCCCGTTGAGCGTGATCGCAAGCTGATCGTCAAGGGCGCGCGCGAAAATAATCTCAAGTCAATTGACGTTGAATTTCCACTTGGCGTGCTCACAGTCGTGAGTGGCGTGAGCGGAAGCGGCAAGTCGACACTCGTAAACGACATCCTTTCCAATGAATTATTGACGCGACTCAACCGCGCTCAGACTGTCCCTGGTGCCCACGATGAAATTCTCGGCATTCCGTTACTTGATAAAATTATCGTGATCGATCAGTCGGCGATCGGGCGCACGCCACGCTCAAACCCTGCGACCTACACGGGCGTATTTACGCAGATACGCGAACTATTCGCTAGTACGCCAGAAGCCAATATTCGTGGCTACAAAGCCGGTCGGTTCAGCTTCAATGTCAAAGGTGGCCGATGCGAAAATTGTCAGGGTGACGGCATGATCAAGATCGAGATGCACTTCCTCGCTGATGTTTATATCCAATGCCCCGATTGTCACGGCAAACGCTACAACCGCGAAGCGCTTGAGATACATTACAAAGGAAAGACGATTTCTGACGTTCTCGACATGACGGTCGAGCAGGCGGCGGAGTTCTTCCAAAATGTTCCCGCGATCTCACGCAAGCTTGAGACACTTGTCGAAGTAGGGCTTGGCTACATCAGGATGGGCCAACCAGCAACAACGTTCAGTGGTGGTGAAGCGCAGCGCATCAAGATCGCGACTGAACTATCACGCCGCAGCACTGGTCGCACGCTTTACGTTCTCGACGAACCAACAACAGGACTCCATACAGCTGATGTCAAAAAGCTGCTCGAGATTCTCGGCAAGCTCGTCGATGGCGGCAATACGATGATTATCATCGAGCACAACCTTGAAGTGATCAAGTGCGCTGACTGGATTATCGATATGGGACCTGAGGGCGGCGCTGGCGGTGGCTATATTATCGCAACCGGTACTCCTGAAGATATCGCAAAACACCTAACAAGCTTCACCGGTTTCTATCTCAAAGATCTACTCTAATTTAGATTCGTTTTTCTTTGCCGAATAGGATGCGAACTTCACGCTTCGTGCCTTGCCACAGCGCCTTGCGGCGACCGCGGTCTTTGAGGCCGTGGTAAAGCATAGGTGAAATACTGAGGAAGATGATGATGAGGGCAGCGACTTCGACATTGATGCCGATGGCGCGTAGTCCCGCACCGGCGTAGTAGCCGAGATAGGTGAAGGCGTATGTCCACGAAAATGCACCGATGAGATTGAACGGTACAAATTGGCGGTAGGACATTTTGCTCACGCCTGCAACTATTGGCGTAAAGGTGCGGACGATTGGCACGAAGCAGGCAAGAATAATCGCGAGCGGGCCATATTTTGCGTAGAAGTTCTCAGCTCGCACGAGATTTTCTTTTCGGAAGAAGCGGCTATTGGTACGATCGAATAGTTTGCGCCCGACTTTTTTACCGAAGAAATAGCCAGTGCTTTCACCCGCAGCGGCGGCGAGGAACAATAAAAATGCGAAGATGTGGATATTGATCGGAATCGTGCCAGGTAGGATGCCTTGTTGAAAGAGGAAGCCGGCCGTGAAAAGTAAGCTATCGCCAGGGAAGAAAAAGCCGATGAGGAGACCTGATTCTGCAAAGATAACGAACAGTACGGCGAACACGCCAAGACCGGCAATGAAGTTAATGAATGCTTCCATATCGGTATTTATTGTACCATGACAGGATGCTACTTTTCGGCTTATGGTATAATGAAAAGTATTAAATCGCTTAACTCCGGAAATATATCCGAAAAGGAGAAATATGGGAGAAAAAATCAGTCTTAACGTTACCGCTCGCACGGTATTCGGCAAAAAAGTCGCAAAACTTCGCAAAGAAGGTTTTGTTCCTGGCGTTGTCTATGGTGCTGGTATCGACCCGCACGCAATCCAAGCTCAGGAAAGCGAACTCGCAAAGGTACTGAAGGCAGCCGGCAAGCATACGCCAGTGATGCTCACGATCGAAGGCAAAAAGCGAATCGCAATGGTAAAAGACATTGAAACCGAGCCAACACGCGCAAAGATCACTCACGTTTCTTTCCACGCGGTGAATCAAAACCAACCAGTTATTGCTGAAGTGCCAATTCACCTCGACGGTGAAGGCGAGAGTGCGGCTGAGCGAGCTGGGCTTATCGTGCTTCAGAGTCTTGAGATTGTTGAAGTCAGGGCGCTTCCACTCGACCTTCCAAGCGAACTTCTCGTTGATATTCGCGGTCTTAAGGAGCCAGGTGATCGTATTACGCTCGGTGACGTCGTTTTGCCCGAGAACGTCGAATACGTTGTTCACAATACTGGCCGCGATGAAGAAGCCGATGAAAATGAAGAGCAGCCGAGTATCACCGACCATGTCGTTGCGACAGTCTACGAACCGGGTGCGCTCCAAGCTGCCAACGAAGCCGCTGCAGGTGAAGCTGAAACAGCTGACGCCGAGCAGGTCGAAGCTGAAGTTGATGCAGAAAAGCCTGTTGAAACAACCGAAAAAGCAGAGTAACAACAAACAATCAATCACGCTCAGCCCCTCGCCAATTCAGGCGAGGGGCTTTGTGGGTGGGGGCTATTCTTCTATGAATCCGCCGCTTTGGCGTCGCCAGAGCCTCGCGTATATCCTGTCCATAGCGAGGAGTTCAGCGTGCGTGCCATCCTCGACAACTTTGCCGCCTTCCATGACAACGATTCGATCCATGTGGCGAAGCGTACTAAGTCGATGGGCGACAACGATACTGGTGCGGTCGGCCATAAGCTCTCCAAATGACTGCTGGACGAGTGCTTCGCTCTCACTGTCGAGCGCGCTGGTGGCCTCGTCCAGGATAATTATCGGCGCATCTTTCAGTATTGCCCGAGCTATTGCGATGCGTTGGCGTTGACCACCGCTGAGTTTAATGCCACGTTCGCCGACGATCGTATCAAGTCCATGCGGAAGGGTATCGATAAAGTCATCCGCATTTGCGCGTCGAGTTGCCTCGATAATCTCATCATCTGAGGCTTCGGGCCGGGCGTAGGCGATGTTCTCACGAAGTGTTCGGTGAAAGAGCATCGGCTCTTGCGGCACGTAGGATATCTGCCGACGCAGGCTCGCTTGGGTGACCCTGGAGATGTCTTGGTCGTCGATGGTTATTTCTCCAGACTGGATGTCGTCGAATCGTAGCAATAGTTTCGTGAGTGTCGTTTTACCAGCACCCGAGTGGCCGACAATCCCGATCTTCTGGCCAGCCGTAATCGAGAGCGAGAAGTTGCTCAAGACTTCTGTTTCTTTCGCGTCCTCATAACAGTAGGTGACATTCGTAAACCTGACCTCACCCTTACTGACGGCAAGTTTCTCGTGTGTTTTGTTGCTGATAACGGGAGGTTCAGTAAGAATATCGGTCATTGGCGCGGCCTGAAGCATGATCTTGTCGTAGCCAAACAATATCTCACCAAGTGTGAATAGTTGGGTTGAAAGGCGCTGCAAATACGCGATCGTGAAGATGGCGATCCCAAGCTCAATTGTTCCGCTCATGAGCATCGAGGCAATGACCGCAACTGAGATTAGCTGAACTACATGCATCGTTAGAACGCGGCCCGTGCCCTCGAGCGACATCCACTGATAGTCTTTGACGTACACATCGCGGAATTCTCCGTTCAGCTTGTCGAGCGCGCGGATTTCCTGCTTTTCCGTTGCAAACGTCTTTACGGTCATGTAATTAGTAATGACGTCTGCGGCGTATCCGTTCACTTCGCCGACGAGTTCCTTGCGTCGTATGCGCAAACCACTGCGTAGTCGTCTCGATATGCGGACTTGGACCAACAGTAAGACGATTAATCCGCTCACTATTAGGGCAAGAAGTGGGGTGTGCTGACCGATAAGAAATAGGCCGAGAGAGACATTGAGCACGAAGTTGGCGATGCGCATCGTGATGAGTACCTGGAGGTCGATGTGCCCGTTGATGAAGTCAATGAAACGTCCGGTGAGCGCGCCGATCTTTTGGTTGGAAAAGAAACTATAGTCCTTCGCAAGCAAGCCGAGCATCGTCGAACGCACAAGACGGCTTCTGACTTTAGACTCGTGTCGGGCCGCAACCTGGTAGCCAATGATATTTGTAATGACGCCGATAAGCGCGAATATTCCGGCAAGCCAAAGGTTGTGGTAAAGCGCGCCTGTGTCTTTCGAGGTCAGTGTGCCGACGGCGATCGACAGGAAGTATGGCGTAACGGTATCGAGAAGGACTGATGCCCCAGGAATGCAGATAGCCATGATGAAGAACGACGTTTTGTAGTGTCGTATTTCGTTCCAATAAAGTCTCATCGTGTCTTTTCCGCGAGTGACGGATTTGTTTTTGTCTCGAGCCAAGTAATAGCCCCTTTCTACTAATAGTTAGTATAAATATTTTTTCAAGATTTCGCCATTGGTTAGGCCGTCCTAACGTTTGCGAGTAGAGGAACCAGCGGGTTCATAGTGGAATTAATTATAACAAAAGATGTACATATTGTCAATGCTGTATTTATACCACCTGCAGTATAATAGATAATGTGAATGACAGACTGAAAGATAAACTCAAAACATTGCCGGCTACGCCGGGTGTTTATTTCCATAAGTCGAAAACCGGCGAGATTATCTATGTCGGCAAAGCAGCGGTGCTCAAAAATCGCGTCCGTCAGTATTTTCAAAGCAAAAAAGACTTCGACCTAAAAACTCTCGCGCTTGTTAACGAGATCGACGATACTGATTGGCTCGAAACTGAAAGTGAAGTCGACGCATTGTTTCTCGAGAGTGAGATGGTCAAGCGCTACATGCCGCGATATAACATCTTGCTGCGTGACGACAAGTCGCAACTGTTCATTCGAATTGATATGAAGAACGATTGGCCGACGGTGAGCTTCACTCGCAATCCGGCCGACGATGGGGCAGATTATTACGGGCCCTATTTCAATGGCTACGCGATCAAAAAGGCGCTACGGTATCTCCGGAAAGTATTCCCGTATTACACGAAGCCGCCTCAACTGCCGCGAAAAGTTGACCTGGATGTGCATCTAGGGCTAAACCCGTCACTCGATATGTCGTCATCGCAATATAAAACCATTCTGCGAAAACTCGTGCAATATATCCAAGGTGGTCGGCTCAAATTAGTGAATGAAATCGAGCATGACATGAAGGTCGCTGCGAAGGCGCAGCAATTTGAAGAAGCAGCGAAACATCGCAATCGGCTCAACAACCTTCGCGAGTTGCAGCATCGTATCATGTTTGGCGATAGGGAGTTTCTCGATATATCCAAAGACCATGCACTCCATGAGCTGGCGACGCTACTTCGCCTCGAAAAGACACCGGCACGGATTGAGGGCTACGATATCTCGCACATGAGTGGCACGAATGTTGTCGCAAGTATGGTGGTTTTCACTAACGGCGTGAGCGACCGGGCGGCTTACCGAAAATTTAAAATGACCAGGCAGAAAAATGACGATATTGCGAATATCAAAGAAGTAATTGAGCGAAGATTTAAGCCAAATAATGTCAAATCATGGGGGACGCCCGACCTATTATTGATCGACGGCGGCAAGGGACAGCTTGGCGCTGCGATTGAGGCGCTAAGCGAGTATTCGCTCACGATTCCTGTGATCAGTATTGCCAAACGCGAAGAGGAGATTATCGTTTCAAAATCTGGGTCACATATCGATACGACGGGTATCGTGGCCTTGCGCGATACGGGTCAGAGCGGGACTTACGTGTACGAAGAGGGCGATTACGTGCTCGTCAACCTCCATGCCGATCAACTTAATGCCTCAGGGCATTCGAAGAACCTCCGTGGTGGCTCGCAGACAAATGTTTATAGCGACGTAACCAAGTTGTTCCAGCGTATCCGTGATGAATCTCACCGATTTGCCGTCAGTTACCATACTGTGCTGAAGCGGCAGGAGCAGACGCGGAGCGCGCTCGATGATGTTCCAGGCGTCGGACCGGCGTCGAAAAAGAAGCTGCTACGGGTATTTGGGAGCGTGCGCGGCGTCGCGTCAGCGGGTGAGGCCGAACTCACTGCTGTTGTCGGCGTCACGCGTGCACGGGCGATTCGGTCACATCTGGCTGACAACTAGTACCTTGTGCTACACTGGATTTAATGGGCAGACAACACAAAAACGGATTTACAATTGTAGAAATTCTCGTCATCGTAGCGGTAATCGGCATTTTGGCGACGCTCACTATCTTCGCGTTCGGTAGTTGGCGAGCGCGCACCGCAAAAACTGAGGTCCAAAATGACCTGAGAAATAGCAATAGCGCGATCAATAACTATCAGACATTTAATAATGCTTATCCTGCCACTAGTGTTATATTTGCGGGCATCTATACCCCTTCGCGCAATGTGACACTGACTTACTCGCTTCGTTCGGGTGGTGCCAGCTACTGCCTAAAGGGTCAGAGCAACGCCGAGACGAGTGTTGTGTGGTATGTCGATTCACTTATTTCTTCTGAACCAACGACAACCGCTTGCACCTAAAAGTGGCGTATACTGATAGCATGTTTCACGCACAGAATATCGGACGACTCTCCGAATTAGCTCGCGGCGTACCAATCGTACTGACCGGCTACTATGCGATGCAGCTCTCGGGTGATATGGCGTCGCCATTTTTACAGGAGTCAAATTTCTGGTGGCTCACGGGACTTGATGAACCAGGGTGGCGTGTAATCATTGAGCCAGTCCGCCATCACGTCACGCTGGTCGCACCAGAAGTTTCGGAAGTAGACCGTATATTTACTGGTGGGCTTGACCCGAATGAGGCGATGAGCCGCGCCAGTGCCCAGGAGGTTATCGCGGCAAGTGAATTTGAACCACGCCTCCGTCATCTGGCTCGGACGCATACCGTAGTCAAGACGCTTGACGTGCAAGATGAATCCTTTGTGATTAACCCTGCGGCAAAAGAATTACTCGCGACGCTCAGGCGTACGTTTAATACTGTTGAGATGATTGATAAAGACCTCGTGTCGCTACGGGCGGTGAAGACAGATGAAGAGATTCGTCGAATTCGACGAGCCTGCGCGCTGACGGTTGATGCCTTTGAATCAATACGTAGCCGATTCGATGGTTACAAACATGAATATGAAGTCGAAGCAGATTTTACTGCCGCATTTCGTTCTCGCGCGGCAACCCATGCATATGCGCCGATAGTGGCAGCGGGCGATCGGGCGTGCACGCTGCATTATGACAAGAATGAGCACGCCTTACGCGCGCGTGATCTTGTGGTGATCGACATCGGCGCGCGCATAGATGGTTATGCGGCTGACGTGACACGAACGTATGCTATTAAGCCGTCAAAGCGTCAGCGGGCGGTACATGCCGCAGTGCAAAAGGCGCACCAGCAGATTATTGCACTGCTGAAACCGGGTCTGCCGGTAGCTGATTATGCACGGTTGGTCGATGAGACTATGAAAGACGCGCTCGAGTCACTCGGGCTTCTGGCGCGCCGCGATGACGAAGCAACCTACCGCAGATACTTCCCTCACGCCGTCAGCCATGGTCTTGGTGTTGATGTGCACGATAGGCTCGGTTCTCCTCGGTATTTCGAGCCAGGGATGATAATTACCGTAGAGCCTGGCATCTATATCCCCGAGGAGGGAATTGGCGTCCGAATCGAGGATGATATCCTTATCACTCAAAATGGTCATGACAATCTAACCCGTAAGTTGTCGACAGATCTCTAGTGTTCGGCTATACTAGCATCAGCATGTTGCGTCAGTTTCTCGTCTTTGTGGTCAGATGGCTGCTCAATTCATTTGGGCTCTGGGTGGCGGTGAGAATATTCGGTACTGGTTTCCAGTCTGGATCGGCCATTCACGCGAGCGTTGGTGTCTTTTTAGTTGCCGGGCTCACGTTCTCCTTGGTCAATGCGATCCTCAAACCTATCGTGACGATCTTATCTCTCCCAGCTATCCTACTTACACTCGGTCTCTTTACGGTTATCGTGAATGGCATTCTCGTCTACATATCACTGCAGTTAGCACCAGGCATCGGTATGACGTTTTGGCACTCAGTACTTACCGGATTAGTGCTAAGTCTGGTAAACTATATTGTAAGTAGCGTGCTTGAACTAGACTATGCCAACCCAGCACGTACAGAGGAGAATACATGAATAAGAATCTCATACTAGAAGTTATAATGATCGGCTCATCTGCCCTGATGATCCTTTCGATCCTTCTCCAGCAGCGCGGAGCAAGTCTGGGCGCGGGCTTCGGTGGCTCGGGTGAACTCTACACCACCAGGCGCGGCATTGACAAGAACCTATTTGATGCAACGATAGTGCTCGCGGTTCTATTCGTCGGGTCTATCCTCGCAGGCTTGCTGCTGGGATAAGGGACATACCCACGGTGGACGAGCAACAGGAACGAACTCGTTGGAAGAGACTGTCGAAATTGCGCCTAGACCGTAAGGCGGCCGCTCGTCGGCTCCGACGCGCGGAGACCGTCTCGACGCGGCACGCTCGAAAGTTTCTAATTTCTCGTCTTCAGAATGCTCGGCTTGTTCGTCGCGAAATCCTCATCTGGGCGACTCTTATTGGTTTCATGATTGCTGGGATGGGTATCCAGTTTGCGATGTCGCAACGTGGCTATATGCAGCAAGCTCCCGCTAGGGGAGGCACCTACGCGGAAGCCTCGCTCGGCCCCATAGACTCGCTCAATCCTCTCTATGCCTCATCATCTGCCGAGAATACCGTCGCTCGTTTACTATTCTCTTCGCTCTATAGCTATGATCAAACTGGAAAATTGCACGGCGACATCGCGACCGGGCTCACTCAGTCACAGGAGGGCCGCGTCTATACTGTTACGATAAGAGGTGACGCCAAATGGCACGACGGCCAGCCTCTCACCGCTGAAGATATAGTATATACAGTCAATGTTATCAAGAATCCCGCGGCGCGCTCACAGCTGCGCGTTAACTGGCTTGACGTATCGGTGCGGGCGATCGACGCGCACACTGTCGAATTTACTCTCCCGACGCAGTACGCCGCTTTCCCATACGCATTGACATTCCCAATTTTACCAAGCCACTTACTCGCGTCGATCAATGCAGGCGCGCTACGCGAAAGCACGTTTAGCCAGGCGCCAATAGGGAGCGGTCCGTTCAAATATAGCCTTATCCAAGCGGCGGATGCGATCACGAACCACAAGGTCGTCCACTTAACCGCAAACACGGCATATTATCGAGGCGCTCCGTTACTTGATCGTTTTGAGGTCCATGCCTATGCGACCGAGAATGACATCAGCGTCGCGCTTAAGAACGTCGAAGTAGATGGCGCGGCTGATTTACCGGTTGTCTCTAGTGACGAGAAGGGCGGGTACTATCAAGTAACGACCGAGCCTATCGCGAGCGGAGTCTACATCTTACTTAATACGACAAATCCCATCCTGAGCGACGTACGAGTACGTAAGGCTCTTCAGATTGGGACTGATACCGCGGCGATTCGTCGCGCAGTGGGCGGTGACGTTAAGCCGTTGTCGCTCCCATTTGTTGACGGGCAGTTAACTGGGGCGGATGTGCCAGTTGCACCATTGGTCAATAAGGCCCAGGCGGCTATCATGCTTGATGAGGCGGGCTGGAAGCTTGACGGGACTACTCGCGTCAAAGACGGAAAACCGCTACAGATATCCATCACGACGACAAAAGATAGCCAATATCAGCGGGCTATGGACGAGGTGACTACGCAGTGGCAGGGTCTCGGTGTGGTAGTAGAGAAGCGGACCGTTGATGCCTCAAACGTGTCGACCGCATTTGTGCAAAACGTCCTTCAACAACGCAATTTCGATGCATTAGTCTATGAGCTTTCCATCGGGGCGGATCCGGATGTGTACGCCTACTGGCATTCATCACAGGCTAACCAGGACGGCTATAACTTTACGGGCTATAGCAACCGAAATGCTGACGCAGCACTGGCCAGTGCCCGGGCGCGCACAGAGACAGACCTAAGAAACGCGAAATACAAAGCCTTTGCTACTCAGTGGCTGGCGGATGCGCCTGCGATTGGCGTATATCAACCCGTTCTTGAATATGTCGTCAATAAGACGGCTCGGGCTGTTCCGGCTGGCGCAAATCTCATTAGTGCCACTGATCGCTTTGCCAATGTCATTTATTGGTCGGTGAATACCAAAACAGTTTACAAGACGCCATAAGCCTGGTACAATTTATCTCTGTTATCGGTCACCTCAATCGAAACACTCGACTAGAGTTAACAATTCAATATGCGGACGTGGCGGAATTGGTAGACGCGCTAGCTTGAGGGGCTAGTGATTATTGCAATCGTGGAAGTTCAAGTCTTCTCGTCCGCACCAAGATAAAAAGAGGTCATAGGACCTCTCTTTATTTGCTATAATGTCTAAAGTGGCGCGTTGGCGGAGCAGTTACGCAGCGGTCTGCAAAACCGCGTAGATGGGTGCAACTCCCATACGTGCCTCCATAATATCCTCTCGAGTTTCGAGGGGTTATTTTGTATAATGGGTAAAGATGCACGGATGGCGGGTTCGTCTGGAAGACGACATGAAGAATTCGTAGACGCCGCGTCGCGCTTGTTTAGATAAATTTCTTTGTTTGAGCGAGTGAGCAGTACAAAAAATGCGCGGATGGCGGAACTGGTAGACGCGAGGGACTTAAAATCCCTTGTCCAAAAGACGTGCGGGTTCGATTCCCGCTCTGCGCACCAAAAGATTATTCACTAAGGAGGGCAATATGCCAAAACGAGCGGCGACAACGGTGACAGAGCACCACTTTCCACTGATCACCCGCGGGCAGGCGATGGCGCATTCCCTCCGTAAACGCGTTGATGGATTTCTCGCGAGGCGCCCACATCGGAGCTTTCGTCGAACGCGTCGGCGCGATTACCGGCGCTCGCTCGTATTACCTGGCTACGTGGCATTTACCAAAGACGTTCTCGGTGTATTATGGGTAAAGCGACGCCTTTTTGGCACACTCATCCTTATATACGCCATTATGACTATTGTGCTTGGTGGAATCACGAGCCAGGATACGTATTCCCAGATTAGCGATCTGATCAAGCAGGGAAATGGCACAGCGGTCTGGGGATCGATTGGTGATGCGGCAATCTTGCTCGCCTCGGCCTTCGCTGGGGGGTCGGGCACACTCACGGCTGATCAACAAGTATATCTCGGCCTCCTTCTTATTCTCGCCTGGCTTACGACGGTATGGCTTCTGCGCGAAGTCCTTGCGGGAAAGCGTCCAAAATTTCGCGATGGTCTCTATAGTGCCGGGGCTCCACTCGTGTCGACCGTGCTCGTATTTATCGTGGCACTCCTTCAGCTTTTGCCGATTGGTATCGTGGCACTTATCTATGCCGGCCTGTCATCCGTGGGGTTGCTCGACGGAGGATTTGGGCTCATGCTATTCTCGTTATTTGCCGCTCTTGTCGCGACGTTGACGCTCTACTGGATGACCAGCACGTTCATCGGAATGGTAGTCGTGACGTTGCCGGGAATGTACCCAATTCGCGCGTTGCGTTCGGCGGGAGACTTAGTAGTCGGACGACGGCTCCGTATACTGTATCGCATCGTCTGGCTCGCTGTGACGATATTACTCACCTGGGTACTGATCATGATCCCGATAATTCTCCTCGATACGTGGATTAAATCAATATGGCCGGCAATTGCGAGCGTGCCAATCGCACCACTATTCGCTTCACTCACCGCCTCGCTCACGATCGTGTTTTCGGCCACCTATATCTACTTGCTTTACAGGAGGGTTATCGACGATGACGCTCGACCAGCTTAGGAAACGCGCCGAAGAACTTCGCTCCTTGCTTGCTCGCTTTAGTAATGAATATCACACGCTTGATCAGCCGAGCGTGAGCGATGCAGTGTACGATGGGTTATTCGGTGAACTAAAGAAGATCGAGGCTGAGCATCCGGAACTTATTACGTCCGACAGTCCGACGCAACGTGTCGGCAATACGCCACTCGGCAAATTCAAGAAAATTACTCATTCGCGCCGCATGATAAGCCTTAATGACGTATTTGATACGAGCGATGTCGAGGCGTGGCTGAGGCGTATTGATAAATTAACGCCGGGCGTGAAGCACGAGTACTTTACTGATATCAAGATGGATGGACTTGCCTGCGCACTTATCTATCAAGATGGATTGTTAGCCCAGGCGGTCACAAGGGGTGATGGATTTGTGGGCGAGGATGTCACGATGAACGTTCGGACCATCAAAAATATCCCGCTGCGATTACAGGAGACGAAAGATTATGAAGTATTTTCGCATGGTCGCACCGAGATTCGCGGTGAAATTGTGATGCTTAAAGCTGATTTTGAGCAGCTGAATCAGCGCATGCGCGCCGAAGGTAAGCCGGAGTTTGCGAACCCGCGCAATCTTGCCGCTGGAACAATTCGCCAGCTCGATCCACGGCTTGTCGCCGATCGTCCACTCGTATTCCGGGGTTACGACCTCATTCGTGACGATTCACGAGAGGTACCGACGAATATGTATGCCTACGAGGCCATGACGGCCCTCGGGATAGCGCGCAACATGCAGGCGAGCGTCTTTACTCGTCTGGACGAAGTACTCGCGTTTATCCACGATTGGGACGAAAGACGCCACAGTCTGCCGTTTAATACTGACGGCTTAGTGGTGAAGGTTAACGACCGTAAAGTATTTGACGAGCTCGGTATTGTCGGTAAGCAGCCTCGTGCCGCCGTTGCCTACAAATACGCGGCTGAGCAGGCCACGACAATCGTGAAAGACATCGTCATTTCTATTGGTCGGACTGGTGCCGCGACGCCAGTCGCAGTGTTTGATCCGGTACACGTCGCGGGAACAACGGTCCAGCACGCCAGCCTCCACAATGCTGATGAAATTGCTCGGCTTGACGTACGAATCGGCGACACGGTCGTGATTTTTAAGGCGGGTGATATTATTCCACAAGTCGAAAGTGTGGTCGTGGAGCTTCGGCCAAAGAATGCAGTAAGATACGATTTTGAAGCTGCCCTCGCTCATCAGTATCCCGAGCTTGAGTTTGTACGGGCCGGCAAGGACGTCGTGTACCGCGTGAAGGGACTGACTGGTGGCTTAATCTTGAAACGCTCACTTGAACATTTTGCCAGCAAGGGCGCACTTGATATTGATACGCTTGGCGAGAAGAATGTTACGGCACTTGTCGACGCGGGTCTCGTGAGGGATCCTGCCGATATCTATAATTTGCAAAAAGATGACCTACTCAGTCTTGAGCGGTTCGCCGACATCTCTGCCCAAAAGCTTATCGATGGTATTGCTGATAAAAAGCAGCCAGAACTAGAACGTTTTGTATTTGGGCTTGGGATCCGCCACGTCGGCATCCAGACGGCGATCGATCTAGCGAATAGATTTGAAACTATCGATGCCCTTACGGTCGCGACAATCGATGAGCTCAAGGGCGTTGACGGTGTCGGTGAGGTCGTTGCTGAATCGATCGCGGCTTGGTTTGCTGATGAGGACAACCTGACGCTACTCCGTAAATTTGACGCCCTTGGCGTCCACCCACTTTACCGCAAAAAGACCGGTCGGCTCGCTGGTATGAGTTTCGTGATCACCGGGTCTTTAGAGTCGATGAGTCGCGATGAGGCGGCTGACAAAATTCGCGCTCTGGGAGGCACATTCCAGTCGGCTGTTGCCAAAGATACGACCTACCTGGTTGCTGGCGGCAAAGTTGGCGCGAGCAAGCTGCAGAAGGCTACAGAGTATGGCACAAGAATTATCAACGAACATGAACTGGTAGATGTAATCGGATGAATAAGCTAGCTCCCAAGTTAGCTCGGGGCACATATCGTCATGCAAAAACGGGAAAGTTGTACGAGGTTATTGACCTTGCTCTTCAGACCGAAACCGAAGAATGGCTCGTTGTCTATAGGCCGCTATACGAGAACACCCTTAGTGAACTCTTTGCAAGACCCTATAGTATGTTTGTAGAGATCATTGAGCTAAGCGGTAGGACAACTCCACGTTTTGTCAAAGTTAACAACGAATAATATATACCCCTACTTATACATAAAAAAACACTTCGGGATTAGCCGAAGTGTTTCTCTATTCGCTAAGCGAGTATTACCAGCTGCGCTGTCGGAAGCTGTTGTTACCGCGGTCACCACCGCCGTTACCGCCGCCGTTAAAGTCGCGCTTTGGGCGATCTTCTTTTGGACGAGCGATGCTTACCGTGATGGCGCGGCCATCAAGCTCTTTACCGTTAAGCTGATCAACAGCTTTTTGGTTATCTGCATCGTTTTCGTACTCAACGAAACCAAATCCCTTAGAGCGACCAGTTTCACGATCAGTGATAACGCGTGCGCTCGATACAGGACCGATTGTTTCAAAATGTGCCTTTAGGCTGTCGTCGTTAGTGGCGTAAGCCAAGCTACCGATGAACAAGTTTTGTTGTGCCATGATATTTTCCTTGAATGAATTATTAACCTTGTACTCAGATCGACCCGTACGCAACCATTCACTTGGAATCATGTTACAACGCTCTGAACGATACTATTAAAGCACACTTTACTAAATCATGCCATGTATAAAAGCCGAATTATGGTTACAAAAGCTATAATTCCAAAAAAAACGTTTACTGTGAACGATTGAAAGGCTCGGTGTCTGTACGTTACGACCGCTAATCCAGCCGAACCCACCAG
>JBBRCG010000016.1:0-20536 GCA_038205065.1 Saccharimonadales bacterium (SeqCode) | reverse complement strand
GCGCTCGACTTTGTAGCCGTTGACGAGTAGGGTTCGGACCAGGATATCCCAGTAGATGTTGGCCGCCCAGTTGCCAACATGCGGGTAGTCATAGACGGTCGGTCCGCAGGTATAAAGTGTCACCTGTTTATCGGAAATCGGCGTGAATTCTTCAAGTTGTTTTGTCAGGGTGTTATGTAGGCGCAGTGTCATTAGCTTTGTAGCGCCTTGTCTGTGGCAGTTAGAAGTTCGCGGATAATCGAGTCGTAGTCTTCATGTACCTTGAATCCAGCCGCGAAACTGTGTCCACCACCACCGAAGTAGCCAGCGACTGTAGCCGCGACAGGCTTGTTGCAACGTAGTTTACCAGTTAGTTTACCGTCTGGGTATGTCTTGATCGCGCAGGCGACCTCTACGCCCTCCACGAGGCGCATTTCGTCGAGGACGAGTACGCTCGGGTTGTATCGGTCAGAATATTCCTGGATTTCTTCCCAAGGGATATGAATAGTCGCGAGCTTACCATCGAGGTGATATTCGATGCGCTTGATCAGTTCACCCTTGTAGGTCAAGATATCGGCTGGTTTTTTCATAAACTCACGTCGCCTGAGTTCGATTTCAGCGGGCACCGCGCCGTCTTTCACAAGGTCGGCAACAGTTTGGAAGGTCACGGAGGTGGCGCCTTGGGTCGTCATACCGAGTGTATCGGCGGCGATTGAGATATAGAGTGCCTCGGCGGCGGCCGGCGTAACCTGCCACTGTGATTCTTTGGCGATCGCGTAGATGAATTCACCTGTTGAGGCGGCGGCGCTTGAGAGCATGAAATCATGCGTGAATGAGAGGTCGTTACTCGGCTCTTCTTCGTCGAGTTCGCCATGATGGTCGAGGACGATGACAGGATGTGACTCGAGGAAGTTGCGTACGCCAGGTACAAGGAGACACTTCTCGATGAGCGCTTCAGCGGCAGTGTCGACGATAATCGCGAGATCGGCGTTATAGGGAAAATCATTGACGACACGGTCCCAGCCGTTGATATAATGCAAATATTTTGGCATATCGATGGCGCAGTACATCGTCACTTCTTTACCGAGTTCGCTCAGTATTTCTTCGAGTGCGATTGAACTCCCGAGGCTATCGCCATCCGGATTCTCGCCTTGAATTACGACGATTCGTTGAGCAGTTTCAATTTTGGGTTTTATTGAGTCAAACATTAGTCTTATTGTAACATCAAAAATGAATCAATCAGCAGCGTGCCTTACTTCCGGGCGGGACTACTTTTTTCCGCGACGACTCCATCCCGACTGACCTTCTCGTCGTCGTACTCTTCAAGGAATTCATCGAGTATGTTTATGTAGTATTCCTTGAGGGGCGAGCCTATTCTCGCTGCGTGTGCTCCATGAACGCGCAGCACGTCTTCGGTTCTGAGCCCTTGTTCATAAAAAGCTCGATAATTATCAGCTTTCCCCTGTACGAGTGCTTGTATTTTATCGACAATCCATACAAATAACGCTTCATCGTCACGCTTAAGTTCGTACTGTTTCATATGGTCGATCATGTCAGGAAATACCTCAGCAAACTCGATCTCAATGCGCTGGAGTGATTTTGCTTCGGTAGTTTTCTTAGCTTCTCTTACCTGTTCGCTCGCATATGCGTTCACGTCACCCGCATAGACTTCCACTATATCGTGGATGGTGGCGTATTTTAAAATCTTTCCTATATCGAGATTGAGCTGGAGTTGGTCGTATATCATCCACGCGAGTGCGGTGACACTGAAACTATGATGAATATCACTCTCTCTTTCATCGGTTCCAGGGATATAGTGACTGCGGCGAATATTTGCAAAATCATTGATAAGTTCTTGGATTTTGCGCTTTTCGTTCATAATGTCTTGCGGCCTTCGAGGGCGTGGCCGAGGCTGATTTGATCGGCGTATTCGAGGTCGACTCCCACGGCGATACCACGCGCAAGGCGGCTGATGATGAGATCTAACTTCGCTTCGCGAATGTGTCGCTCGAGAAATAGCGCCGTTGACTCCCCTTCTACGCTGGCGTTGGTCGCGAGGATTACCTCTTCGACTTCGTCGTCCTTTAGGCGCTGAATAAGTTCAGGAATGTGTAATTTGTCAGGCCCAATACCATCGATTGGTGAAATCGCCCCACCGAGCACGTGATACGTGCCATTATATTGCCCGGTACGTTCGAGTGCAACGATATCGAGTGGCTCTTCCACGACGGCGACGAGTTTGTGATTGCGATCCAGATCGGCGTACAGAGGAGATATCTCTTCATCTGGGTCGATGAGCGCAAATGTTTTCGGACAAATCTTCACCCCATCGTGAAGCATGGCGATACTGTCGGCGAGTGATCGGACGCCATGTTCGTCGGCCCGCAACAAGAAGTACGCATATCGCTCAGCGGTTCGCGCGCCAACTCCAGGTAAGCGACCGAGTTCGTCGATCGCTTTGAGGAGAGCCTTTGGAAGCAGTTGCGTCACGGTGAGTATTAGAACCCGAGGTTACCGAGTCCGCCCATGAGTGGCTTCATTTTCTCAGCCGCAATCTCCTGCGCTTTTTGCATACCGTCGCGCATCGCGATTTCGATCCAGTGCTCGAGCTCGTGAATATCCTCTAGGTCGATCGCTTTTGGATCGATTTTCACGCTCTTGATCTTGAGCTCACCGTTGATTTGCACGACAACCGCGCCATCACCGGCCTCTACTTCGACGATCTCTTTTGCGAGATCTTTTTGCGCTTTTCGTAAGTCATTTAACATCTTGATCTGGTCAAAAGCCATAGCTGTTCCTCCGTAAATTATCTCCTCACAGTATACGCTATTTTGTATAGATGTAGAATCGATCGGCGTTATTTTGACGCGCGGACGTGACAATACTCACAAGCGATTCTGTTGTTGGTCGTTTGGCGTCTCGCGCTGCGATGACGAGTGGTCCAGACGCTGTGGTGTCGGTCGTGACGGTGAATCGTCGGTCATACTTTCCGACTAATCGGTAAAAGGCCAACTGGTTCTTGTCGACGACGACGGTCGCTCCCCCATCCTTGACGTGACGGTTTACGAGTTCCTGGTCGAGCAGTCTCAGATCAGACGAGTAGTTCGCGAGGACATCTCCATCGTAGTGGTAGGTATCGATAAATCGCGTTACTCCTGAAGCGACGATTGCGACGATCAGTACAACGAGCGGGACCAGACCCATCGCCCGCGCGTAGGGGTTAAACGGAAAGAGTCGATACCAGCTACGGAACATATAGGCGATGCCATAGGCAGTAAAAATCACCGAAACCGGAAAGAGAGACGTGACATATTCGGGGTTCAGCACGACGAAGATTGACATCAGCACTCCCCACAGTAGAGTTACCGAGCTTCGGGCGGTATATCGCATAGTCAGGATGCTGTAAAGACCTACGAGCATGAGCATTGCGACGCCAAGTGAGTAGACTGGGCCGACGAGATATGTTGACGAGAGGGCGGTCACACCTTGGGTTTCTTTAATGACGAGGATGAAATTGTTCCAAACGCTACCAAGCGACGGGGGCATTCCGAGAAGCGTGCCGAGTACGGATATGTCTAGATAGGCCGCGTATATTAGTGGAGAGAGGGCGGCGAGGGCCAGGACTATCGCAATAGCTAGCTTATAGGGATTAAGCCTGCGGACCAGGTAGCGAATGTGCGGATGAAAGACGGACACGACGAGCATCGACAGGACGAGGTAGATACCAAGCGGCGTATATAAACTCATCGCCATCGCCAGGGCCGCGAGAACCTTCCAGAGTACGCCGAAGTGTTTACGCCGGGTCACGTACGTAGCAACGACCAGGAGCCAGATCGATACGAATGCAAACATAATGAGCGGCGTTCCGTCTTGAGATAGGAAGAGGAACTGAGTGCTCACGGCCGAGAGGACGGTGCCGAGAATGGCGACCCTGGGGCTTGACCAGGTCTTGAGGAGAAGGAAGATGCCAAGCGCGGTGAGTACGCCAAGGATGATAGACGGGAGCTTGATACTGAGTGTCGAAACGCCGAAGGCGACGAATGATAGCTTTTGAAGGGTATGGTAAGGGAGATTAACGATGGCGGCGGGCGCCATGCTGCTCGTTCCGAGTGAGCCACTTGTAATAGCGGAATCAATTTCGCCCTGACGAAGCTCGTGCGGCACGTAGAGTGCGGCGACGGTGAGCATCACGCCGATCACGACAATAGCGGCGCCATATCCGAGCAGGCGGCGCCAATGTTTGGCAGAAAAACTAATCAGTCGACGATACATTACCATCTAAAATCATACCATAACCCGCACAGGGAGCGCACCACTAGTCGTGGCGCTTGTCGAGAGACATAAAGCGGAGGCGCTCAGGATGGAAGTAGAGCTGCACCTTGCCGACGGGGCCATTTCGGTGCTTGGCGATGATGAGGTCGGTGATATTCGCGAGTTCGGGATTGTCCGGTTCATAGTAGCCAGGACGGTAAATAAACGACACGATGTCGGCGTCCTGCTCGATAGAACCAGATTCGCGTAGGTCGGAGAGCATTGGAATTGGTGGCGTGCGCGATTCGACGGCACGACTCAGCTGGCTGAGGGCGATAAGCGGCACATTGAGCTCGCGAGCGATCAACTTGAGGCCTCGACTAATTTCGCTGATTTCTTGTACGCGGTTTCCGTTGTGCGTATTTGTTGCCTGCATGAGCTGGAGGTAGTCGACGATGATAAGCCCTAACGTCTGGTCGTGGGCGGCGCGACGAGCCTTCGTGCGCATCTCGAGGACGCTGAGACCTGGCGTATCATCGATAAAGATCGGCGCTTCGGCCATCTCCCCCATAGCCTCAGAGATCTTGCTGAAGTCATCATCACTGAGATTTCCAGTACGAATATTCCAGCTATCAACACCACTAGCGTCGGAGAGCATGCGATCGATTAGCTGCTCTTTGCTCATCTCGAGGCTAAAGAATAGGACGGGTAATTTTGCGATCGTCGCGACGTTATACGCGAGGTTTGTGACGAGTGTTGTCTTACCCATCGACGGGCGGGCGGCGAGGATGATGAGGTCGCTACGCTGTAACCCGGCGGTCATCGTATCGAGGTCTTTATAGCCGGTGCGGATACCGCGGAGCGCGCCCTTGTTGCGGTGTAGCTCTTCGATGCGGTCGAAACTCTCAGTCAGGATGCTTTCGATCGAAACGAGGTCTTGTTTGAGTGATTGGTCGGAGACGCTGAACAACTCAGCCTCTGCCCTTTCGAGTAGCTCCTGAGTGGTTGTATCTTCGTCGTAGCCAAACTCGCCGATGTCTCCACTGGCTTTGATGAGCCGGCGCCTTACTGCTTTTTGAGCCACTATTTCAGCGTAACTTTCGGCGTGAGCGGCGGTTGGCACGTAATTTGTCAGCTCAGTGAGGTAGGCCGATCCACCGACCATCTCGATCTCACTTTTCTTCTTCAATTCTTCAGTCAGGGTCAAAAGGTCGACTGGCTTGTGGTGCTCATAAAGGCGCATCATGCCTCCGTAAATAGTACGGTGGCGGACGTCATAGAAATCTTTCGCCGTGACATGCTCAGAAATATCGGCGAGCACTTCCTCGTCGATCAGTACCGCGCCTAGCAGGCTCATCTCAGCGTCGAGATTTTGCGGTGGAATTCTCCCGGTCACAGCAGTCTTTTTATCAGGCATTGATTTCTTCTCCACCACCCATCATAGCAACTATTGATGCAGTTTCGCTATCTTTTGGTGGTTTCTGGCCAGCGAGGACGACGATTTCAGCTTCAACCCCAATAGCGGTCAACGCGGCCGAGAGGTCGGATAGGTCTTTGTCGAGCTTGGTTTTATTGAATTTCCGTCCGGCATAGATGGTCAGAGTTGGTCCGTCGCTGACGTAACTGCAACCACTCAAGATCGCCACCACGCCGTTATGTTCCTTCGATTTGAGTTCTGCGATAAATTTATTCCATACTGCGTCATCGACGACGACTGGTTCAGCAGGCTTGGTTTTAGCCGGGACTTTCTCAGTAGGCTTTGGTTCGGGCTGAGGTTTCGGTGTTTCTTTCGGTTCCGTCATGGGTTTGTCGGCTGGTTTTTGCTTCACTGTAGCTTTAGGTTTCTCTACCGCTAGAGCTGGTGCCGCTACAGGTAGTGCCGCTAGTGCTGGTGTATGCGGGACAAGCTCAGCGAGGGCCGTAAGGAGCTTGACGTGCGGCCAGGCGGATCGTGTGACGTCCAGAAGCCGATCAAGCAGTGGCAGATAATGCGGCGCTGAGGCAATTTCCTGGCGAATCGTGCGGATCAACTGCTCGGCGATGACGTGAGCGGGGATTCCGCGCGAGTCGGCCTCATCGAGTAGTGAGACAATCCCTGCAATATTACCTCGGTCGTAGGCGTCGAGCAGAGCCTGGATCGTATCATGTTCGGCGAGTCCGAGGATAGATTCCACGGCGTCACGCTCGATATTGCCATCGGTCAGACTCTGGAGTTGGTCAAGTAGACTGATACTATCGCGGAAGCTACCTCGTCCGTGGGCGGCGATCAGTGCGATTGCGTCCTGGGAGATCGAGATCTTCTCCTTTTTGGCGATTACCGTGAGATGACGGACGGCATCAGCTTCGCTAATTGTGCGGAAATTAAATCGCTGCACGCGGCTAATGATAGTCGCGGGGAGTTTGTCGCTATCGGTTGTGGCGAGGATGAAGACGACGTGTTCCGGTGGTTCCTCGAGGGTTTTGAGGAGTGCGTTGAAAGCGGCCTTGCTGAGCATGTGGACTTCATCGATGATGTAGATCTTTTTTGCTGCAGCTACGGGGGCGATTCGCGTCTTTTCGCGCAGATCGCGAATGTCTTCGACGCTGTTGTTGCTTGCCGCGTCGATTTCGATAATATCGAGGTTAGTCGAGTCGTCCGTATAGGGCAGATTGTTGATCTCGTGCGCGAGGATGCGCGCAATCGATGTCTTGCCGACGCCACGAGGACCAGTCAGGAGGTACGCATGCGCGACTTTGCCGTTGGCGATGGCGCGTTTCAAGATACCAGTGATATGATCCTGGCCCACGATTTCGTCAAGCGACTTTGAACGGTACTTGCGGTATAACGCCTGAGACACCTTCTCCCCTTTTCCTGTCTCTATTGTACGCCAGAATAAATTTCACGCGTGTTGTGATTTAGTCAAAGGGGAGATCATAGTCTCGGGGATTGCGTCTGTCTTCAATTCCGATGTGGGGGTTGAGCCGTAATCGGACAGGATGGCCCGTACCGGGTTTTCCTCCGCGCTCAAAAAATGGTTCATCGGTACCCGTTGCGTCGAGCATGAGTTCGTCGTAGGCTTCGAGCACTCGATGAACGTAGGTAGGGTGTAGGGGCCGAGTTTGGCCATGTGTGGTATTGAGAAAGCGGTAGAGCTGATCGTGCGTGACGAACTCGTATCTATTCTCCGTGCTCTCAGCGATTACCGCGTTCAAGATGCGCGCGTGGATGCCCGCTACTTCGTAGGCTTTAGCCCCGAACCGCAGGGTCCGTTCACGGAGTGCTTCGAATCCGTAGTCGGTATCGTCTGCGACACCGAATGAGCCAGGAATGCGCCAAATAATATCTCCCAAAGAAGCGTATTTCTGATGGAGATACGTGATTCCACCGTGAGTATATATAGTTGGCCTCTCTGTCATGCTTCAATAATAGTAAGCAGCGGTAAATTATTCAGTGAATAAATATACAATAATGGCAAACGAAAAGGCCGCCGATTCGGCTTTATGCTCAAGACTCACCATATCATTGGCTATCAATCAATTATTTGTTCGGAAAATAAATAACCCGATGAAGTACCGGGGTATTTAGACTCAATTAGTTACTACAGCGCCGCTTCGACAGCTGCCCAGGTGGCGTCGGGGCTATCTTCTGGAATAATGATAGTGACTTGGTCACCGATATTGACGCGGAAGTAGGTGACGCTGGCGAGCAAGATGCGGTATTCGCGACCGCTGGCTTCGACGTAATAGGCGCCATCATGCTGTGTGAGCGTGCCGATGATCTGTTTTCGGGCGATTGGGCCGATTTGCTTGTAGATGAATCCACCATCGTCGGCGATAGTGAGTTTCAGGATATCGCCTTCGACAAGTTTCGACTTGCTGGCGTAGTTGGCGGGTACCGGGTAGGTTTTGCCGTCCGGACCGATCATGACTTGGCCGTCGAAGACTCCTTCGACTACTTTACCGCTGACTTCTTCGCGGCTATTTGTGGGTGTCAGCACAGTTCCATCGTCTCCGATGATGCTGATCAATAGCTCTTTAGCCGCGGCAAGATTTGTCTCGGCTTCCTGGATTAGGCTTTTTAGGCGTTTTACTTGTTTTTCTGGTAGGTCAGACATTTCTCGCAATTTCCTTGTCTGTTTTGAATAGTACTACCCCATATATACCGTTCTTGGGGCGAAATGTCAATACTGGGAGTCATTTTCCACAGATATTTTAGGGGTCAGCGTCAAACTGTTGTGAATTTAGGTCTGGACTTCACCGCGCTAACTTGCTAAGGGTGTGAATATTTCACTTTGACAACAGGGGCAACTTGCTCGATCCAGTCCTCTTGTCGCGAAAGTTGATGATCGATCACGCTATTCTCGGTATCGAGTTTGTCGAGGATTCCTGTCTGCGAGTCGAGCACCTCGTAGACTTGATCAAATTTCGTGCCAGCTTCGTCAAAACGCGTATCCATCTTTGCGTCGAGCGCCTGTATGGCCAAAAATATTTTCTTGAATTGATCGTCTGTCATGCTCATAGTGTAGCACGATAAACAACCAAAAACACCCCCGTAAAGGGGTGTCTCAGGAGTAGTTTTGATGTGGTCAAAAGTAGTAGTGAATGTATTACGCGAGTTCGACTGAGGCACCAGCCTCTTCAAGAGTTTTCTTGGCTTTTTCAGCGTCATCTTTTGAAGCTTTCTCGAGGATAACACTTGGGATGTTGTCGACGAGGGCTTTTGCTTCACCGAGGCCGAGGCCGGTGATTTCTTTGACAGCCTTGATGACTGCAACTTTCTGAGCACCGCCGTCTTTGAGGTTGACGGTGAATTCAGTTTTTTCGTCAGCGGCTTCAGCTGCAACAGCTGGGCCGGCGGCGACTGCAACAGCAGCTGCAGCCGGCTCGATGCCGTATTCGTCCTTGAGGACGTTTTTGAGTTCGTTTACTTCGAGAACTGTGAGCTTTGTGAGCTCAAGTGCAAGTTTCTTTACGTCTGCCATAATGGTAGATCCTTTCAATCGCCGGAATCGTCTCGGTGTTTATTTCAAAGGCGCACTTTACGGGGCTTAGGCGCCCGTGCGTTCGGCTGACCTCTCTTGCTGACGCAATTAGAGGTCACAGTCCTTTGAGAACAAACACCAAGACGATTCCTGGACGGTAGATTCTAGTTTAGTAAAATTTGGTGCGTAAAATTACGCGGTAGCTTTGGCTTCGACACCATCTAGAAGCGCGTGCAGGTTGCCTGAAAGCGCGTTCGTGACGTCGTGAACCGGTGAAAGCAGTTGAGCGATAACCTCGGCGATGAGCTGGTTCTTCGATGGAAGACCAGCAAGTGCCTTGACGTCTGCTGCATTTTGGGTAAGTCCTTCGCCGCTGTAGCCTGCGATGAGCTCGAGTTCAGGATGAGTTTTTGCAAACGTATCCAAAACTTTTGCTGGCATGACTTCGTCGCTGTCGCTGAAAGCGTAAAGCAGTTGACCGATAAGCGCAGACGTATCTGCGGCTTTATAGGTGCTGTTATTGCTCATCGCGACGCGCACGAGGCGGTTTTTGACAACCCGGATGACGACGCCGGCTTCGCGAGCAGCTTTGCGGAGTTGTTGGAGATCAGCAACACTGATTCCCTGATACTTCGCGATCGCTGTTCCCTTTGCGCTGGCGAAAAGCTCGTCCATTTCACGTACCAAAGCCTGTTTCTTGTCCTTAGAAATTGCCATAAAATATGGGTTCCTTATCTTTGGTTAATTAGTTGACCACATTGTTAACCTACTGACATTACAAAAATCTCTGGCTCACGCCAAAGACCTTATAAGAGATTTCATCCCTCGGTAGCATTCTTATCGGATTTCTCCCGCTACTGTCTTTGGTAATGTCTGGAGTTATTGTAACAGATATGAACTGCAGATGCAATAAGTTATGCACCGAGTTCTTGTATGAAGGACTCAAGTCGTTCTTGGCTACTCGGGCACAACCCATCAGTTCCTAGGTGCGCCTTGCGGGCATTCAGCGCGGCAAGCCGTTCGACTTCATGCTCCCCTGGCGTATATTTATGGCCCAGTTTACGCATGATCTTGTAAAAGATGTGCGCCGCTCGGCCAATCCGTGAGTCTTTGCGACCTTCTTGGGTCAGTAGCTGGACCTCAAATGGCGCGCAGCCGATGTCGTCCTCGTAGTAGCCTGTCATTTTCGCGACATGAAATCCCGAATCGTTTGGTACAAATTCAAATAGTCGTATCTCATCAGGAAACGCCAGCGTAAGGCCATCGCGCATACTATCGATAAATTCTTGTGAGCCTTCGATATGGAACGCCTCATCTCGGCTTGGCGAGGGCCAGGGGGTAATTTGCTCGGATGCTAACATTGCTCGGACAGCCTCGATATACGATTTCGCGAGGTGCTCGTCGTCTTGTGAGATTAGTGTGATGCCGTTATCGTCAAGATTTGGCTCCATAACGCCGTCGTTCGCGTCCGCGCTCCTCATGAGCTTCCCGGCGCGTGCCCCGATGCTTTTTAATCGCGCGATGATGCGCAGCTTTTTCTCGTCGCTGTAGCCTTCCTCGATGACGATACCGTGTTTTGAGTCAGTGCCAAGCACCGGCTCCAGGGTGTGCCCGCCGATAATAGCGCGCAGGATGCCTGTCACATTATGATGAAATATTTCGCCGAATTCACCTTGTTTATTTTGGTAAGCAAGTGCGATCCGCTCTGATTCGTTCACAAAATGATCTTTGCCACTATTGCGCAGACGAATACACTCTGCCTTGCTGCGCAGTGCCATGGCTAAGCCGTCAATCCCAATGATTTCACAGAGTGGCGCGAACACGCTTTCCGCACGCACGATCGCATCGTATACCGCTTCGCTCTTTCCGTCGTACACATCCATCACGGCTAAATCTTGAACGGACTGGATTAATATGGTCTCGAGGTTAATGTTTTCGCCTAAACCTAAGAGATTGTCTATGTCGTTGATGTGCGCCTCGGTGGCCCATTTGTCCTGCCCAGGCTTTAGCGCCCAGGCATTTTGCTGGAGATAATCATTTACCACCGGAAAGTCAGTTACAATACCCCACACTTGGTCAAATTCTTCGGGAGCCGTCACCAAGTGCTCTTTCGCCAGTTGGGGAGTAAGCTCGCCCGACCGGTACGCGCAGTGAAGCTCGCTCGCTTTTGCCACGGCTGGCGTTGCAAAGTTTTGCCCGAAATCACGCAAAAACTCGGCCGCGCGTTCGCTGGCCGTGAGTTTGAGCTGTAACTCCCAGTTTAAAGGGGCGGCTATAGGGTCATTTGTAATCATGCTAAATATATATTATAGCATAGTTACGAATTATAATCAATATGCGCGCATTAAAACTGGTTACGTGGTCACAATAGATATGGTCGCCAACGATCCGATACTACATCGATGCTACCTGCGGCATGGACGCTGATTGCGCCCAAGTTCTCACGGACGTATCTGTAACCTTCTTCTACTCTGCCAAAGAAGCCGTCGCGCTTTTGTTCCATACGGTCACGAGTTCCAAACTCTTCTGTGCTTGCCAACGCCTCCCTCGCTAAGCGTTCTTCCTCTGTCATATAAAAGACGAAACCAAGGTCAGGAATAAGGTACTCGGGCGGCAGGCTGAGCTGGTGTTGCTGAATAATCGTATCCATACTTATTTTTCCACCAGCGCCCTGGTAAGCAAGTGACGACCACCAGTTTCTGTCGCTATGCACGTCGAACCCTTCTGCGAGCGCCACGGCGACTGTTCCGTGCCACAACTGTACTCGATCTGCCAAAAAAAGGTGACTTTCAGCCATCAGGTGAATGTCACCCGATTTTGGGTCGAGAAGAATTTTTCGGACATCTGGACCTATACTCGAGCCACCTGGTTCATATGTCGCTAATGTCGGGATGCCTCTTTGCTTAGATTCTTCAACGGCAATACGCATTTGGGTACTTTTTCCAATGCCATCGCTACCCTCCCATACGATATATCGTCCTCGTTCAGCCACGTTGTCCCGTATCCTTCCCCGACCCATTAATTTCTGAGCTGCGATACGCTCGCATAATTATCTACTCATTTATATATATTCTAGCATCCGTACAGGACGTACGGAGTTGTGGAATACACACTGTGTGATATAAATTCAAATTACCGTGCAGGCGGCGCGGGGAGTTGAGTCACTCCGCGCCGCCTGCGACTATGGGTTTCACACCGAGATCGGTGCTTTGATGCCCGGGTGGGGGTCGTACCCATCGACACGAATGTCGTCGAGTGTGAACGCGTCGACCTCACGAACGTTCGGGTTCAGCCACAGAGTTGGCAGTGGCCTCGGCTCTCGAACGAGCTGCTTGCGCGCCTGCTCGACATGGTTGAGGTATAGGTGGGTATCGCCGAGCGTGTGGATGAACTCGCCGACTTCCAATCCTACGACGTGGGCGATCAGGTGCGTCAGCAGCGCGTATGACGCGATGTTGAATGGGACACCAAGGAAGCTGTCGGCGCTGCGTTGGTACATCTGGCAGCTGAGCTTCCCTCCCGCGACGAAGAACTGGAAGAACATGTGGCAAGGCGGCAACGCCATTTTGCCAATTTCGCCCACGTTCCACGCGCTGACGACGTGACGGCGAGAGTTTGGGTTTGACTTCAAACTCTCGATCACCTGGGTGATTTGGTCGATATGCTGACCATCGGGCGTCGGCCAGGAACGCCACTGCGCACCGTAGACCGGCCCAAGGTCACCATTCGCGTCGGCCCACTCGTCCCAGATCGTGATGCCGTTCTCGTGAAGCCACGCGACGTTCGTATCGCCACGCAGGAACCACAGCAGCTCGCCAAACACGCTGCGAACGTGGATCCTCTTCGTGGTGAGCATCGGGAAACCCTTGCTCAGGTCGAACCTCATCTGGTGGCCAAAGACCGCCAGCGTGCCCGTACCCGTTCGGTCGTCTCGCTTCACGCCGTCGGTCAAGACGCGGTCAAGCAGTTCAAGGTACTGTTGCACCTCCGCCACCCTCTCTCTATTGTCGATGTGCTTACCCTACCTATAGTATAGCCCCGTTGCCTACCTACACTAATTGTAGAATGTGCTACAGTTTATTCATGCATACGTTTTGGTATTACATCTTTATCTTTACGTATTACTCCTGTATAGGATGGCTACTTGATACGATTTACACACGTGTGTATGAGGGGCGCTGGGTGAAGCGCGGTTTTCACCACGGCCCGTTTTATATGCTCTATGGTTGGGGCGCGCTCGCGAGCATATTGACCTTCAATGAGCAGTCTTCGCTGCTGTTTGTCATTCCGGTGGCTATTCTATTTTCTTGCATCATTGAATACAGCGGCAGTGCATTGTTCGAGAAGTTCGGCATGAGCTACTGGGACTATACGGATAATCGGATGAATATACACGGCAGGATATGCCTGCAGAGTATCAGTATCTTTGTACTGGGGATCGTCGCGGTGATTTACGTCGTCCAACCCCAAGTCGCGGTCTGGCTCGCACAGATTCCGAGCACGGCTGTCGATTTCATCGGCATAGTGGCATTTTCTTATCTGTTTATCTGGGGTATCGCGAGAATGCGCATCCAATACCGGTATTTCCATGAGCATCCGACGATCCGTAGCCAAGCGTACGATATCGACGAACAATAAAACCGCCCCATTATGAGGCGGTTTTGGTATGAGGCGAGAAGTCTTAGTTGACTTGGTTCTCGACCTTGATGCCAGGGCCCATGGTGGTGGCGATGGCGGTAGATTTGACGAAGCTACCCTTGATGCTTGATGGCTTTTGGCTCTGAAGGCTTGTGAAGAAGGCTTTTGCGTTCTCTTCAAGTTTCTCGGCGCCGAAGCTTACTTTACCGATGCTCAGGTGGACGATAGCTTGCTTGTCGACGCGATATTCGACTTTGCCGGCCATTGCTTCTTTGACGGCTTTTTCGACATCTGCAGCGACAGTGCCGCTCTTTGGATTTGGCATGAGACCCTTTGGCCCGAGGAGTCGAGCGTACTTACCGAGTTTCGGCATGTAAGCAGGAGTTGAAATGAGGACGTCAAAGGCGATCTCACCCTTTTCGAGGGTCTTTAGGAAATCTTCGTCTCCGGCGATAACTGCGCCAGCTTTTTTCGCCTTGGCGACGTCGGCTTCTGGAGCGAAGACAGCGACACGGATAGTTTTACCAGTACCGTTAGGCAAGGCGACTGTGGCGCGGATGTTTTGGTCAGCCTGGCGTGGGTCAACGCCCAATCGGACGTGAACTTCGACGCTGGCGTCCATCTTCGATGGGTTTGTCTCAGTTGCGAGCTTGATCGCGTCAGTGAGATTGTAAACAGTCTTCACGTCGACTTTACTAGCTACCTTCTGGTAGTTTTTGCCACGGCGTTCGATCATCGGGCGGACGCGTGGTGCGGGGCCCTTTTTGCGGGCGTCAACGGCAGCTGGGTCGAGAGGAGTGGTGTCATGAGCCTCTTTGCGGGCCTCTTTTTCTTCCTTTTCTTCGACTTCTTCGATGGCTTTTTCGCTTCGCTTGCCTGCCTTGGCGACATTGGCTTTGCGCTCAGCAACGACTTCTTTGTCGTCTGTTTTTTTGTCAGCGCCCTTGATAGCGGCTTCGATCACGGCGATCGTGCTCTTTGCGGTCATTTTGAGACCGAGTTTTGATGCTTCCTCGAGAAGCTCTGCTTTTTTAGCCATAGCTAAAATCCTTTCTGTGGTACAAACGGCTTATTCGGCCTCCCAACATTGATTTGTATGAAATGTAATATAGCACACCCCGCCTCTGTTGTCTAGACTGGAATAACCATAAGGGTATTGACAAAAACGAATCGTAGTGCTATAATGCAATAATCACGCTAAGGTTGAGCAATCCACCGAGGCGAGATCCTTCCCAACTTCCCCTATCGCCCCTAGAACAGGGGCAGAGAGGCGTCAGAAATGATTGCCATCCTCATCGTTCTCGCCATCGCAGCTCTCGTGCTCGGGTATCAGACCCGAGTCGTCGCTGCGTTGGTCGTAGGATTCGCGTCGCTCGTCGTTGCCGCGTTTGTTCGCGGTTTTGACGGGTACACCATCGCACTGGCGATTGTCCAGGTGATCGCCTACCTCACCGGCCAGGAGCTTGCGTTTACGAAGCGTCGTCGTGAGGATCGCGACAATACCTTCGCTCACGCAGCGAAACAGGCTGAGATCAAGGCTCGCCGTCGCGGTGGCGAGGTCGCCGACCTGTCTCGTGACGATACCGTTCGTCTCGACGGAGGTGTGCGATGAGTTGGATCTGGTGGACTATTCTCGGTTCAGCAATCTTCCTCTTCGCTGGGCTTACGCTCTCAGGCGTGCTCTTTCACCACGACGTCGAGTTGGACGTCGAAAGCGGCGACTGAGCAATGAAGGAGGGGGTTGTGGAAGCGGCAAGGGCCGCGGAACACTAAGGGCTAACGCTCTGGTCGCTTCCGCGGCCCTCTTCAATTTGCAAACAAGAAAAGCCCCGGTAAAGGGGCTTTTCTTGTCTCAGCTGACGCTGAGGAGTGTCCAGGCTCCCGCGAGTTCGCGGAGGCAAAAGTTACGCAGGCCGTCGCTCATCGTGAGCGTGCAACCGGCGAGTTCACCACGGCGGACACGAATACCGGAGTCGACGAAATTGAAGGTACTACCCTGCCATTCCATTCTCTTCGGATACGCGTGCAAACTGCGGTCGAAACCGAGTGCCGTGATTACTACTGGACTGTTAATTATGTTTTGAAAGGTACTGTTCATAGCATACTCTCCTATTACTTAGGGTTTTTGTGCAGACGTGGTGAGTATGAACGACGAGGCTATATCGCGCTTTGGTCTGCAGCGGAGCGATAGGTAAACGCCTGAAGTCGTGAGTGTGAGTGTGCGGCTAGGCCGAACACAGTGTTGTTAATAGCCTGACAGTGGAAAGGGTTTAACCAGTACCGTCATGACTGTTCTTAGTATACGCTGGGCATCAGTTGAGGCGTCAAGCGATAAACGTAGTGGAAAATACCTAAAGCAACAAACATGGGACTTTCCGCACCTCGAGACGGTCTCGAAGTACGGAAGTCGTCCTACAGACTGGCGGACAGGCCCTCGAGTGCCTCTCGTAGCATCGCGCGCTCGACGTCGGCCTCCTTCACCTTGCCGGTGGCCAAATCGTCGAGGAGCGCACGATATGAGGAGAGCGACTCGTCGAACATGTCTGCCCAGAGCGCCAGGCTTCCATCGCGTTGAGCCGCTAGCAGGCGGCTGAGAGCCAGGTCGGGGGTGATGGGATACGTATCTGGTGGCATTTGGCGCTTGCCAAGGGCATACTTGCCGAGTTTGACGAAAACTCGTAGCTGCTCCCCGACGGTTGCGCGCCGATTGTAACTGAGATCCATGAGACACCTTCTCTGTGATGTGTAAGAACGACACAGGTAGAATATCAGAGATAAAGAATTAAGAAAATAGCCAAATTGCTTTAGTAACCACCGCCAGAGATGCCGAAGTATTGTTCGAGGGTTTGGATGCCTTTTGACTTCATGTCCTGGGCGACATCGACACCGACGTAGCGCCAGTGCCACGCTTCGGGGGCGTAGCCGGTGATGCTCGAGAGGCCACTCGGGTAGCGTTGGATGAATCCATAGTCAGCGGCGTTGGCCTGGAGCCAGGCGTAGGCGGTGGTAGTTGAGAAACATTCGAGGACGCAACTGCCGACTTTGAGATCGGCGGCGAGGCCGGTTTGGTGTTCGCTGTAGCCTGGTCGTGCGCTGACGGTGTCGGCGGCGGCCGTACTACCGTTGACGGCGACCCAGTTGTTGTATGTGGTGACTTGATTTGCATAGGAACGATAAGCGCTCGAGAGGGCAAAACCATTCCCTGCGGCGGTAGCGGCCGCCATCATCGATTGCATATGCTCAGCTGACACTGTGCGAAGGATGAATCCGTCCAGCGATGTGAGATCGCTTGGCGCCCAAGTGAGTGGGTTGAAGCAGTGCTTTTTGTTGATGATTACCGTGATAGAGCTGGGGTCTGTCACGCCACAGGTGCTCTGAGGGGCTTCGGCGATCTTTACGGCATTAGCGGCGGCAATTTTGGCTTCGCTCTCGGCCTGGGCTTTGACCTCAGCTTCCATTTTGGCTTTCGCCTCAGCTTCGGCTCGTTTGGCGGTGCTGATCTTTATGTAATTCTCGATGTCCTTTTTGTCGCTTGCCATCTGCGCTGAATTGGCACGAACCTGCGCAGCTACCGTCCAGTTGGTATAGGTGAGGAAGAGCCCGCCAACTGCTATCGCGAAGAGCACGAATAGATAGAGAGAAGCACGCTTGTACTTCGGCGCCTTATGGATGGCCTTTCGCTTACGCATATCCTTATGATAACAAAAATGCCCCCCTAGAGGGCAATTTCCTGTTTGGTCGGGGTGATGTGATTCGAACACACGACCTCACCGTCCCGAACGGTGCGCGCTACCGAGCTGCGCCACACCCCGACAATACACTGTTGACCGTGACGTATTATACGCTCATTACGAATTGGCTTGAAGCTCTTTGAGTGCAATGATGACCTGTGCGCCGTGACCCGTCGCCGTCACGCATCCAAAGACTTTCACGACTAGGCCTTTAGGATTAATAATGAACGTCTGACGAAGAATTTTCTCGCGTCCAAATTGTAATTTGCCCCAAGCACCATAGTCTCGCATCACTTGGGTATCAGCATCAGTAAGAAGATGAAATGGAAGTTTATGTGTGGCTATAAACTTCTCGTGAGAAGCAGCTCCATCACGACTGATGCCAAGGATTTCAGCCCCAAGCGTTGCCAACTCATCATGCACATCGCGCAGTTCTGACGCTTCAATCGTGCAACCTGGTGTTTCATCTTTTGGGTAAAAATATACCACAACCCATTTCCCAAGATACTCTTCAAGGCTACGCAAAGTACCATTTTCATCTGGAAGAGAAAATCCTGGAGCATGATATGGTATCGTACTCATCATAATTCTATTATACGCTCTAAGCATCCTTTCAGCTTCAGCACTGTATAATGGAAGGAAATGTCCGAAGTTGTCGAAGTCATCAAGAAACCATCTTCGCGCATTGCTGCGTTTGACCTCCTGAGGGGCTATTTCCTACTTGTCATTCTCTGTAACCATCTCGACCTCTACCCTAACCTCTTCGCCCCCTTAACTGGTGAGGGTATCCTCTACGTATCGTCCGCAGAAGGTTTCTTTCTGATTTCGGGTATCGTGCTGGGTATCGTAAGGGGACGTAAATTGATTCACCGTCCGTTTTCTGAGCCCGCGAGCAAGTTGGTCAAGCGCAGCCTTCAGCTCTACGTCACAAGCATCGTCCTCACCTTGCTATTCACTCTTGTTGCCTGGGCCCTGAGCGAAATCAACGGTGTCAAGTACGGCGCCTTCACGCCGCGCGGGGACATTCTTGGGCTGATTTGGAATACCGTGACCTACCAATATACTTACGGCTGGGCAGACTTCCTCCGGCACTACGCACTGTTCATATTCGTCAGCCCAATTGCACTATGGCTTCTTCGAAAAGGGCAGTGGGTCGCAGTATTGGTTGCAAGTGCTGCAGTCTGGTTTGCCTTCCCTCTCAGCACCGCAACAAGCTATATGTCGCAACCAATCAGCTGGCAGTTCATATTCTTCAGTGGCTTCGTGATTGGGTTTTACTGGGACCACATCGCCAACTGGTGGCGCACACATTTCACACCGCTAGCACGAAAACGTATAGGCATAGGAATTGTAATTGCATTTATGGCGACGGCCCTTACGAGTGCCCTTTTGGTCTTCGGCCATTATCTCGGTAACTCACTCGGCGATACACTCACTACCATCCATCACCAGATCGAGTGGATGTTCGAGAAAGACCGTATGCCTATCCCCCGCCTCATATTGGGCGCGGTTTGGTTCTGGGGACTATTTTGGCTGGTGCGGAGATTCGAGCACTGGGTCATAAAGCGTCTCGGCTGGATTTTGCAGCCATTCGGCGAGAACTCACTATACGTCTATACAATCCAAGCGTTCGTCATATTTTTCGCACACATTCTTCTTGCACAGTTCGGCATAACCTTCGGCTTCTGGATTAACACGTTTATCACGACAGTTGCAGTCACGATCGTGTATCTCGCGGTCCGCAAAAAGTTCTTGATGAAGATTATTCCGCGCTAGTCTGATACCGAGCGGCCTTGTAGGGCGAAGTGCCGTTGATCGAATCAAAGGCGGCTACAGTATCGATTTGTCGCCAGGCTCGAGCAATCGACGGCGGAGTAATCTGATTACTTCCCTTATTACCGAAATACCATACGGTAGGATGTGTTGCCGCAAAGCTATTTAGGTCTTTAATCTTGAACTGATCGTTATACTTCAGCATATCCGTCGATCCATATTTGTACTCGATCGTCTGGTCAAGGAAATAGATTGGGTGTTCTTTTGACGTATAGAACACTGCTTCATAGAATACCCATGGATCGGTCGCGATAAGCGGTTCACCCGGTTGGGATTTCGCAATCATCAGTTGGACGAGTTCCTTTGTGCGAATTGAAGTTCCATTCGTCTTATTGTAATTACCATAAAAATACACACGATTTATACCAATTGCAAACGATCCAATCAGTAATATTGCGAGCAAGATAGAAATTTTTCTGCTCTTACCTCTCATGCCTTGTACGACAACGACAGCGAGTAATAACATCAAGCTAGCGATAGCTGGGATAAGGTACCGCTCAACGAACGATGATTTCATTGGTGGCATAGAGGTAATGAAGAGTAGAAGTGGAGGGACGAACGCAAGTGCCATGAGTAGGAATAGCGACTTACGGTCTTTCTTCGAAGATAACCGCCGGTAGGCGCGGTATACCAATGTCACGGCTAGCGCGACGATTGCCATATAGAGTAACGCAAACCACGACAGAACCTTCTGCTCGTCGAGGTAAAATAGTACATTTGTGAGATAGTTTGTGAACGTGTGCGAGGACACAGCTGGAATCCAGAACCCCATTTGAATGATACCTAGCTGACGCAGCATAAAGGGTGCCCAGACAGCGAATATGCTGATTGCGAACACGTGCGTCCATATCCACTGCTTGGTGAAGAAACGCTTGCGTAACCGCTTGCCCCTCGCACCGTCAATACGTAACGCGACCGCGCGCCACACCCAATGCGCGATCCATGCGAGTGCTGCGAAATAGTGAACCCACATACCAACTGCAATCAGGACGCCGTACCATATCCAATACTTACGTGCATTTGTCTCCATCGCGAGTACAAGCACATAGGTTGCGCCCAATACAATCGCGGTAACCAAAGTATACATGCGCGCTTCTTCACCGTATCGCACAAACATCGGCGAGAGCGCCATAAACCACGCAC
>JBBRCG010000015.1:0-22743 GCA_038205065.1 Saccharimonadales bacterium (SeqCode) | reverse complement strand
GACTTTTTAGCGCCAAGCTTCACGAAGAATGTTCCGGCGATAGAGGCAAGAATCGAAACACCACCAAGAATTAGGGGGAGTTCAACTGAGCCAACACCAGTCTTTACAGCTACAGCGCCGAGGAGCAAGCCTGCGCTCAAGGTTACGGCGTAGGTCTCGAAGAGGTCGGCTGCCATACCGGCACAGTCACCAACATTATCACCGACGAGGTCAGCGACAACACCTGGGTTGCGTGGGTCATCCTCTGGGATGTTTGCTTCAACTTTTCCGACGAGGTCAGTACCGACGTCGGCAGCTTTGGTGTAAATACCACCACCGAGACGAGCAAAGATTGACACCAAGCTAGCGCCAAAGCTCAATCCGATAAGCGCATTGACGTCATGGCCCGTCGCATAGTAGATGACTGCGACAGCCAGAAGGCCAAGCGTTGTAACCAAAAGACCCGTTACAGATCCGGCCTTGAACGCGATATCGAGTGCTTGGCCGAGGCCTTTCTTTGCGCCTGCTGCAGTACGAGCGTTTGCGCGTACGGCGACGTTCATACCGATGTAGCCAGTGACTGCCGAAGCGAATCCACCGACCAAAAAGGCAACTGCGGTTAACCAGCCGAGGGCAACGCCCATGATGACAGCCAAAACGACTGCAACGACTGCGACGGCTTTATATTGGCGATTCAAGTAAGCCGTCGAGCCTTCTTGAATTGCTTTGGAAATGCTGATCATTTCCTTGTCGCCCTGCGGCTTCTTGAGCAGCCAGTACACCAGATAGGCGCTATATGCGACTGCCAAGCCTACGGGAACGAAAATGAGTAGGTTGGTAATTAGATTGGACATAACATAGCATTATAACAGATAGAATTTTCTGCGTAAAGTATCGAATTTAAGTCTTGTTACTTACTTTTTGCGCGTCGTCGCGGGATAAGTTTCTTTGCCCGCGCGATATGATGCAGCAAGCCGCCGCTGTGTTTGAGTTGAGCGCGCAATTTGTCTTTTGCGTGGGGTGTCGTGATGAGATTTGCCCAGTCTGGCTTCGGTTTGGCGGATTTGCTTGTTAGTATCTCGACGCTATCACCGTGCTGAAGAGTGTAGTCAAATGGTTTCATGACGCCATTCACCATGAAGCCGCTCGCCTTGGCTGCTACATCACTATGGACGCGGTAGGCGAAATCGAGTGGCAGTGAGCCGTGGGGGAGGTCGTAGATGTCGCCTTTTGGTGAGTAGATAAATATACGGTCGCTGAATAAGCCCAGCTTTAGGTCATCGGCACTAAACGCTTTGCCTTCTCGGGCTTTAGCTGCCGCAATTTGAAGGTTATGGATCCACGCGAGATCCGCAGGTAACTCGGCGATTGTCCGACGGCGATAATCCTCCGAGAGCTTCTGCTCGTTGTAGTGGAAGCTCGCCGCGAGACCACGTTCGGCGTAGTAATGCATTTCATGGGTGCGAATCTGAAACTCGACAATTTGCCCCTCATTGGTCGTCACGGTTGTATGAAGGCTCTGGTATCCATTAGATTTTGGCTGAGCGATGTAGTCCTTGATTCGATCAAAGACTGGAGTATACATCGCATGAAGGACGCCGAGCACAAGGTAGCAGGTCTCGATATCGTCCACAACGATGCGTAGCGCGATAAGATCGTAGACGTCATCGACCGCGTCAACTCGATCTAACTTCTTGTACAGGCTGTAGACACTCTTGATGCGGCCATCAATCTCATGTGGGATCTTCTCCTCTTCGAGCTTTCGGTCGACAGCGCGTCGAACGTGGCTTAGTCGGCGTTGGCTTTTTTTGAGACGAGATTCCATGAGGCGTTTCGTGTGATTATATTCGACGGGGTTGAGGTATTTGAAGCTCAACTCCTCTAGCTGCACGCGCACGCGACCCATATTGAGTCGGTCAGCGAGGGGGGCGAATACCTCAAGTGTCTCCCGTGCAATTTTTCTCTGAGTCTGAACAGGCATATGTTGGAGTGTCTGCATATTATGAAGTCGGTCGGCGAGCTTAATGATAATTACGCGGATATCTTGCCCCACTGCGATGAGCAGTTTTGAGAGATTATCTTTAGTCTGAGGCAGGTAACTGTCGAGACTGCGCATACCAGCACGTGCCTTACTCACTTTAGTGACACCATCGACGAGAAACGCGACATCGGCGCCGAACCGAGTTTCGATCTCGGGAATAGTGAGAGCGGTATCTTCAACGGTGTCATGGAGGATGCCAGCGAGCACCGTGTCACTATCCATACCCCATTCGATAAGGGTCACCGCAACAGAGAGAGGGTGTGTAATATAGGGATCGCCGCTCTTACGTTTCTGTCCATCATGAGCCTTGGTCGCGACATTAATGGCGTCTTCGATCTCGTATAGTTGGTCCTCGGTGTAGCAGAGCTTCGCTCGATCGAGTAGTTCGCGCATATCCATACCCACAGTATACAAGACCTTGTCGCTCGTATCGATAATGCTTATAATCTTAAGATAGTATATGTTACATATCAAAAAGCACTCTAGACGCGCCACTGAGCGGTCACGGCGTCGAGGGTTTACGATCGTCGAGCTGGTCATCATCGTGTCCGTCATTGCTATTATATCGACTATCGCGATCGTAGTATATCTTGGCGTACAGCACAGGTCATCGGACTCGGTTGTGCAGGCGTCGGTGAGTGACGCCCAAAGAATACTGCAGACGTACTATGCCTTTAATCAGTATTACCCCTCAAATATTGCAAACACCGAATTTACGCCACCGCTATCAGTACCGATGGCGCTATACACCGACTCGCCCCAAGTGCCGGTCTACCGATCGCTCACATCCGACCAGAACGCACAACTTTTCCTTAATAGCTGTAATGGTTTCATGCCCATTACTGATGGCGTGACGGTCTATAATAATTCATGCTCGTTTGACGGGAATAATCTTCACGCAAAGGGAACGGGGGCGTCGAATGTCGTTATCCAGGGCCCAGTAATCCAACAATCCGACTTCGTATTAATATGCGGTTCAGCGTGTACGACGGCTCAGGCGAGTATCACGTCGACCTTTTTATCTCAAGGAGGGACTTTCCCGATCACGGTACCAAAGAAAGGCACAACCCTGCCTGCGCCGACACTGCAGACGACTGGCAACGCGTCTCGATTTTGCCTCGAGGGTCGCTCGGCAGCGTTTACTGACATCATCTACCATATGACACCAAGCTCGTCTGGTCTGGAATCGGGACCGTGCCCGACAGACGCCGCGCTTCATTATCCATGATCAATGCTTTACGGCGAAAATTATAACGGTTATACTTAGTAGTATGAAGATATTTATCGGGGCTGATCACGGGGGTTTTTACCTCAAGGAAAAAGTAGAAGCTTACCTCGCAAAGCGCGGATATGAATGGGGAGACGTGGGGGATCGTGAACTCGATCCAAAAGACGATTTTCCGCAGTTCGCGCAAATGGCCGCCCTCAAGATACTCGGCGAAGAGGAGGCGGATGACCCGCGTGCAATCTTGATTTGTACTGGCGGCCAAGGAATGGCGATGGCGGCGAATCGTTTCCGAGGTATACGCGCGGCGGTTATTTGGGATAGCTTTGAAGCCAAAGAATGCCGCAATGACAACAACAGCAACGTGTTATGTTTACCGGCTCGTGTGCTCGATGACGAGGCCGAACTCTGGAAAGATATTGTTGATACTTGGCTTGAGACGCCGTTTGCAGGTGCAGAGCGATTCTCGCGGCGCAATGCGGAATTGGATGCGTTTTAATGACCACGGTTGTTGCTCCGTGTATTACGGTCGAGACTGAGGATGAGTACAAGACTACGGTTGAGCGACTCCATCCGTTTGCGAAGCGAGTTCATGTCGATCTGATGGATGGTGAATTTGCGCCTACCTTTAGCGTGGGAGTTGACAAGATCTGGTGGCCACAGGAATGGGAAGTTGATATCCACGCGATGGTTGCGCGGCCCAGTGAGTATGTCAATCAGTTGATCGCCCTGAAACCAAAGACGATTATTTTTCATGCTGAAGTTCAGGAAGATATTGGCCCAATCTTGCAAAAGATTCGCGCAGCTGGCATTCGCGCCGGAGTAGCGCTCCTCAAAACAACGGTGCCAGCGAGCATTGCGCCATATATTCAAATAGCCGATCACGTACTCGTATTTAGCGGTGATCTCGGTCACTATGGCGGTACGGCCAGTCTGATGCAACTCGAAAAGGTCCGTCTGATCCACGCGATACGCACCGATCTCGAGATTGGCTGGGACGGTGGCGCGAATGTTGAAAACGCCTACACGCTCGCTCAGGGTGGTGTCAATGTGATTAATGCCGGTGGTGCGATCAATAAAACCGCTGATCCGACGGGCACGTACGAAAAAATGGTGAGTGAAATAAATAAGCGAAGCGTTATCTAGACGCGTGGTACAATAACATCAGTATGAGTGGGCAACTTACAAACGTACAATTAGAAGCGAAGGTCGCAGAAGTTCGTCGTGATATTATTCGTATGCTCGAGCATGCCGGAAGTGGCCATACTGCAGGACCGCTCGGCCTCGCCGAAGTCGTGACGACATTATATTTTGACATTATGAATATTGATCCGAGTAATCCGGATTATGCCGATCGTGATATTTTCATGCTGAGCAACGGTCACTGTGTTCCCGTACAATATGCGGCGATGGCCGAACGTGGCTACTTCCCGACCGAGGAACTTATGACTCTACGCAAACTAGGTTCGCGCCTCCAGGGGCACCCAGAGCGCACGAAACTTCCTGGGCTCGAGAGCACGTCGGGGCCACTCGGTTGTGGTATCGCGCAGGGCGCGGGTTACGCCTACGCGCTACAATACCTCGACAAACAACGTCACCGCTGGGTCTATGTCACTACTGGTGATGGCGAGCTTGATGAGGGCAATATCTGGGAGTCTGCAATGTTCGCAGGCAAGTATAAGCTCAGCCAACTGATCGTCTTTATTGATCGCAACAATATCCAGATTGACGGTCCGACCGAAGAGGTTATGCCGCTCGAAGATCTCCACGCCAAATGGGAAAGTTTCGGTTGGCACGTGCAGGAAATTGATGGACACAATATCCAAAGTATCCGCGACGCCGTCAATATGGCGAAGGCGATCGAGAATCGTCCGAGCGTAATTATTGCCCATACGATTCCGGGCAAAAACGTCGACTTCATGGAATACGATTTCAAATGGCACGGCGTCCCGCCCGACAAAGAGCAGGCCAAGCGCGCTCTTCGGGAGCTACGAACCCTAAAAGGCAAAGTCCGAGCGGAGCACGAATAAGATGGGATATTCACTGAATGATAAATTATTTACTGGTACACCTGATGTCGAACCGACTCGAGCTGGTTTTGGCCGCGGGCTGAAGATCGCGGGCGATGAAGATGAACGTATCGTTGGACTGTGCGCCGATCTTGCTGAGAGCGTCAAAATGGACGCATTCGCCGAAGCTCACCCAGATCGATATATCGAAGTTGGTATTGCTGAGCAAAATCTCGTAACTCTCGCCGCTGGCCTCGCGCACGCGGGCAAGATTCCGTTTGCTGCGAGCTACGCCGCCTTTAGCCCTGGGCGCAACTGGGAACAGATCAAGACGACCGCTTGTCTAAATGACCTGCCGGTGAAAGTTGTCGGTGGCCATAGCGGCCTCACGGTTGGTCCCGACGGTGCGACTCATCAGATGCTCGAAGACCTCGCGCTTATGCGTGTCATGCCGAAGATGACGGTGATTTGCCCAGGCGATGCCGTCGAAGCCGAGAAAGCTACTATAGCGATCGCAAAGACCGCTAGCCCTACCTATTTGCGCTTGACGCGTGAAAAGACGCCGACATTTAGTACTCCTGATTCACCATTTGAAATCGGGAAAGCCTATGTCGTGAGAGAGGGAAATGATGTGTCGATAATGAGCACGGGAATTATGACCCCATACGCACTTCTGGCCGCGAAACTACTCGAGAGTAAGGGCGTTAGTGCCGAAGTCGTGCACGTGCCGACCGTCAAGCCGCTCGATCGAGAAACGATCGTGAATTCAGTTAAAAAAACCGGCCGTGCCGTCACGGTCGAAGATGCTCAGGTAATGGGTGGACTTGGTGGAGCGATTGCAGAGCTTCTCGGTGATGAGATGCCAGCTCCACTTCTACGAATTGGCATGCTTGATCGCTATGGCGAATCTGGCGCGCCACTCGAACTTATCACGCACTTCGGTCTCGACGGTCCAGGAATTGCCGCCAAAGTCGAACCATTCGTCGCCTCACGGCCTCAGTACAAAGCTGGATTTTAGTCCAGAAAATCGAAACGGCCCACCGAAGGGCCGCGTTGCAAGAGGTTGAACTCTCGCGGCGGGTCGCTTCGATGGGCCAAGTCAAGATTGGGATTCGGGCACAACTACGTGCCCATTTGACGCATCAGGGGCTGTATCCCCGAACGGATGCGTAGCCCCAGGCATATGGTTCCTATCGACAGCAGGCCAAGGGGGCCTGTGGTGATCGCGATGATCCCCCAGCGCCTGCGCTTTCGAACAGAATTCGGGAAGAACTTCATCAGAAGGGACAACTAACCATATTATACCGTACATACATCCCAATGTCAATAGTTTTGCGTAAATTAAAGAGGTGGTATACTGGAGAATAGATAACCATAACTACTTTAGGGGGCTATATGGGACTAAGTATTGCGGAAATTAGAGCGAACACGATTCGCGCACGAAACTTGATGCAGCGCACTCGCCAGCAGCATTTTGCGGTTGGAGCATTTAATATCGACAACCAGGAAACGTTGCAGGCAATTTGCCAAGCGGCGCAGAAGCTTAATTCACCGGTCATGGTCGAATTGAGTGTTTCTGAGTATGTCGCGCTCGGCGGTATCGAGATGGTGCGCGAGATGGTCGACGAGTACAAGCAGACGTATGGCGTTGAGATCTACATCAACCTCGACCATTCGCCGTCGGTGGATGACTGCAAGCGCGCGATCGATGCGGGCTATGAGTTTATCCATATCGATATCTCCCAGGCGAATCACGATGCGACCGAGGACGAAATAATCGCAGCTACAAATGAAGTCGTTGAGTACGCTAAATTTACCGGGGCACTCGTCGAGAGTGAGCCGCACTATTTCGGCGGTAGTAGTAATGTGATTAAAGAAGATATCGACTACGAAGAGATCAAGAAGACGTTTAGCACTCCAGGGGGGAGTAAGCACTTCACCGAAGCGACGCACATCGATACGTTTGCGGCAGCGATCGGAAACCTCCACGGTAAGTATCCAGTTCCGAAACAGCTCGACCTCGAGCTACTCGGCCGTATCCGCGATGCAGTCCAGTGCCAGATCAGCCTCCATGGCGGCAGCGATACGCCACTGCATTACTTCGAAGAAGCGGTACGCATCGGTGTGAGCAAGATTAATATCAATAGCGATCTGCGCTACACTTACCGAACGACTCTCGAACGAGCGCTCGCTGAACACCCAGACGAATACGCCGTATTCAAACTCATGCCCGAAGTGGTCGGTGCGGTGCAGGCGGTTGTCGAGGAAAAGATCAACGCGTTTAACAGCGCAGGCAAGGCCGTTCTCTAAATGTCGGTTCCGACAGTACTCGCAATCGGCAAGGGGACACAGGACGTGTTCGTGCATTCCGATGAGTTTGATCCGCACACCCAGGGCAAGCACGTGTTTACTGAGATTCCACTCGGGATAAAGATGGAAGTTGAAGATGTGACATTTAGCACCGGTGGCAACGCGACAAATGTCGCCGTGACGTTCGCGCGTCAGGGCCTTGAATCCCAATATATGTGGACGCTTGGCGATGATCCAGTGAGCAATATCATCATGAGCGATCTCGACAAAGACGGTGTTGACACGCGATTTGTCGTCCAAAAAGACCGCTACACGAGTGGATATTCGCTGATACTGATCGCGAATAATGGCGAACGTACGATTCTCAATCATCGTGGCGTATCGACGGGAAAGACAGGGGTTGATCTCAACTTTGAGGCAGTCGCGGCAGCGGATTGGGTATACCCGACGAGTCTCGCAAGCGGTGGTCTGGAACTTCTCAGCAAGATCATTCACGCAGCCGAAAAAGGTGGCGCAAAAGTTATGCTGAATCCTGCGGGGCCGGAACTTGCCGAACCCGATAAGCTCAAGGGCCTGCTCGATAGCGTCGAGGTACTCTGTATGAATAAGGAGGAGATGCAACTCCTCGTCCACGGCGAAACGCTCGAAGAACTAGTGCGCCATGCGTTAAATTACTGCCCAGTGGTTATTGTGAGCGATGGGCCGAACGGCGTTGTCGCGAGTGACGGCAAAACGATCGTGCGTGCCGGCATGTATGAGGACGTCAAGGTCGTTGACCGAACGGGTGCGGGCGATGCCTTCGCGAGCGGATTTTTGAGCCAATGGGCACTAGGAAAATCGCTCAAAGATTCTGTGATTTTTGCCAGCGCAAATTCGACATCGGTTGTGACCATGGTCGGTGCAAAAGCCGGCATCCTACATAAGGGAGTAAAGCTTCATGAGATGCCCCTCGTCGAGAGGCCACTCTAAGCCATAAGCGTGATATACTACTACTGATGGCACGCTATTTACAACAGCTTCTTGACGCAAAAGAGCCCCTCTTTTCCCACGGGATACGTGAACTCGAAAAAGCAACTGGCTACCAAGCGATTGACGTTGCCCTGATCGGCGATATTCACGCCAGGGCGCATGTGGTGCTTCGTGTCTGGGGGCTTGATCCTGCGGATAGTACACCGGCGGAAATATACGGCGCGCTCCAAGCTCACGCTGATGATCGTCGGCTGAGGCAAGCTGATTTTGCGGGTCTCGTCACGCCACGCGGTATTATCTCGTTTAACCCAAATGATGTGAAACGAAATGCGCATCGCGAATTTGACGATAGGACCCTTGACACGCTTAAAGCGAGGCTCGTGGAAGAGATCGTGAATCGCTATGAAGCGACCGGAAGGCTGACGCGTGCACGTGTTGAAGAAGTTATGAAAGACGCGGGAGTAGCTGCATTACTGGCTAGCCAAACCCGAAAGAAAAAGGAGAATATATGAAATACCAGATATGTGTGTCAGGGGCTGCGGCCGGAGAGACGGTGCAGGGTGCGTATGACATGGCCTATGCGGTGGGAAGAGAAATCGCCCTCGCCGGCAAAACACTATTAACTGGCGCGACTGTCGGGTTACCGCAAGCGGCAGCAAAGGGATTCAAATCGGTATCAGATACGGAAGGCTACTCGATCGGTTTCAGCCCAGCAAGTTCATTTCGTGAACACGTGGCGACCTATCGTTTGCCGACGATTGAATTTGATTATATAAACTTTACTGGCATGGAATATGTTGGTCGAGACGTCCATCTCGTTCGTTCGAGCGATGCGATTATTACGGTTGGCGGTCGGATGGGTAGCCTCCACGAGCTTGCGACGGCACTCGAGGGCCACAAGGTGTGCGGTGTGCTCCTTGGGAGTGGTGGTCTCGCCGATTACGCACAGACGTTGCTAAAGCATGTCGAGGCGCCAGGTGCGGCCGACGTCGTCTATGATAGCGATCCGAAGCGCCTTGTTGCTGAAGTCGTGAGGGTGCTTGATGAGAAATATGCTGATTTTCATGATGATGGTACCGACAGCCAGATCTCGCCGAAACGCGCCGGTAGAGGCTAAGCTACACTGATCGTGAGTTTCGCGTATACTAGGATTTATGTCAGCGTTCAAATTAAAATCGTCCTATAGCCCAACCGGTGATCAACCGGTCGCTATTGAGAAACTCATCGCGGGTCTTGAGAATGGTGCGCGTGAGCAAACCTTGCTTGGCGTGACTGGATCAGGCAAGACGTTCACGATGGCGAATATCATTGTGAATCGTAACGTGCCGACGCTCGTGCTCGCGCACAACAAAACACTTGCAGCGCAGCTGTATTCAGAGTTTAAGGCATTTTTCCCGGACGCCGAGGTCCATTATTTCGTAAGCTATTTTGATTATTATCAGCCCGAGGCTTACATCGCCTCGAGTGACACGTATATCGAAAAGGATAGCGCGATTAATGAGGAAATCGATCGCTTGCGACACGCAGCAACAAGCGCGCTCCTGACGCGCCGAGACGTGATAATCGTCGCCAGTGTGAGTTGTATTTACGGCATCGGCTCTCCAGATGATTATTCGGAGATGTCTATCACGGTCGAACGTGGTGAGCGGCGAGTACAGGATAAGTTCGTACGTCAGCTTACTGACATCCAGTATTCACGCAACGATATTGATTTCCATCGTGGCACATTTCGGGTTCGAGGCGATGTTGTCGACGTTTTCCCGGCCGGTAAAGACAGCGCCTATCGCATTGAGTTCTATGGTGATGATGTTGAGCGAATCACCGAAATCGATCCGCTCACGGGCGAAATTATGACCGAGCCTAGCAGTATCCACATTTTTCCTTCGAGCCACTACGTGACGCCAAAGGACAAGGTCGCGGTAGCGGTCGAGAACATCAAGCTCGAGTTCGAGTCGCGCATGGCGTGGTTTGAGAAGCATGGGAAATTACTTGAAGCCCAGCGTTTATCGCAACGGACGAAATATGACATCGAAATGCTCGAACAAACAGGATTTGTGAAGGGTATCGAAAACTACAGCCGTTATCTCACGAACCGCGAACCCGGTGAGCAGCCGGCGACCCTCATGGATTATTTCCCTGACGATTTCTTGCTATTTGTTGATGAAAGTCACATGACGTTGCCGCAAGTCCGCGGTATGTATAATGGCGACCGGGCGCGCAAGGAAGTGCTTGTCGAGCATGGGTTTCGCCTGCCGAGTGCGCTCGATAATCGCCCGCTTCGATTTGATGAATTTGAAAAACACATCAACCAAGCAGTCTTCGTATCGGCAACGCCGGGGCCATATGAGCTCGCCAACACGCCCGAACCTATTCAGCAGATAATCCGCCCGACGGGGCTTATCGATCCGCAGATAGAAGTGCGAACGAGCGAGCACCAGATTGATGACCTGATCGCGGAGATTCGCGATCGCACCGCTAAAGCCCAGCGGGTACTGGTGACGACGCTCACCAAACGCATGGCGGAAGACCTGTCGGCGCATTTGCAGGAGCTTGGCATCAAGACGGCGTATATTCACAGCGATGTCGATACGCTTGAGCGTGGCGATATATTGAGAGATCTGCGACTTGGAATTTACGACGTGCTAGTCGGTATCAACCTCCTCCGCGAAGGGCTTGACCTGCCCGAGGTTAGTTTGGTGGCTATTATTGATGCCGATAAAGAGGGCTTTCTCCGAAGCGAAGGGGCGCTTATCCAAACGATCGGACGAGCGGCTCGTCATCTCAATGGCATGGTAATCATGTACGCCGATAAAATGACGGAGAGTATGAAACGTGCGATCGGAGAAACAAACCGCCGCCGCGCTATCCAAGAAGCCTATAATACCGAGAACGGAATCATACCCGTGAGTGTGAGTAAAGAAATCGGCGAAGGTCTCCGCGCGATAATCCCACAGAAGGACACTGACTTGAAGGCCAAGATCGATCTCGGGAAGATCCCGATCGACGAGTACGCGAGCCTCGTGAAAGATTTATCGGGCCAGATGCAACTGGCGAGTGCCAATCTCGAATTCGAGCGTGCAGCCGAACTCCGTGACCTGATCGCCGATATCCGATCAAAAATGAAATAAGCTATTGATCAGTGTTGTCCTGAGAGAGGATAAATACGCCATAAGGTGGCAGGGCCACTACGGCATTACCCTCGTCGTCCGGGATGACCGTAGCAAGAGGTGATTCCTTGAAATCATCGGCGTAACCTTTCCAGCTGCTGTTGAATCGTACCGTCCATGTGCCACCACGCGGTAAGTGGAGCACATAATCTGAAAACTGGCTTGAGCCGCAGTTTGCGATTACCACGACGTCGTCGCCGGGGCCACCTTGGTCCCATCGATGGTAGGCAAGCACAAAGTTGACATTATCCTGATGCACAATAGCGGTATTCGGTCCGAGTAGTCCGGTGGTATTCCCATAACGATTTAGTCGCAGGTCGATGAGATGTCGATGCGCATTGACGATACCTTGGTGCTTTTCGAGATTATCCCAGTCGAGGGCCTGCCAGTCATTGAATGAGCCATCCTGTAGAAACTCAGACCCCTGAAGTATCATTGGAATTCCAGCGCAGGTAAGCGCGATTGCATCGACGAGGAGCGCGACTTCGCGGGCACGTTTGTTATCGGCGTGCTTTGGGGCAGCCGCTTCATTTATTCTTACCGAGCCGTTCGCGGCGGTATCGTGGCTATCGCTAAAGACGACTTTCTGAAATGGGTTGCCGTTGTACGTTCGTTCGATCTCAAAGCGTAGGCTGGCGAGACTTTGCGTGACGCCATATTGCAAGCCGGTCGCCTCGCGGAGCGCGCGAGGGAAACTGATTTCCCACTGTGCGTCAAAGCCGGCTCCGGATTCGCTTCGCGGCTTCGTAATGAATTCAGTTGCGGAAAAATCTTCCGCGATTGTGATAGCCCGAGGATTGATCTCGTGAGCGACAGTGTTGATGTCTTGAAGTAAATACCACGCCTCGGGTATGTCGTGTGGTGGGTCATTACTAAAACCGGCCGTATTACGCATGTATATGGTCGAATCGGCCCGAAGGCCATCGAGTCGATAGTCGGTCAGCCACATCGTCACATTGTCGAGGAAGAATTGACGCACCTCGGCACGGCCGTAGTCTGGCCTACCGCCCCAGGGAGTGTCGCCACGCTCGTCATTGTAAAAATAGATCCCGCCTCTGTTATTCTCGCTCCAACCATCAAATTGCCAGAGATCACTGTCGCCATAAAAATGGTTATAGACAATATCCAAAATCACGCCGATACCGCGCTTATGACATTCCCGGACAAACATCATGAGTCCATGCCGCCCGCCGAGCATTGCTTCGACGCTATAGAGATAGTTCGGTGCGTAGCCCCAGCCGTTGCTAAACGCCATGCTGGTTATCGGCATCAGTTCAATCATGTTGATGCCAAGTTCGCGCAAGTAGTCGAGTTTTTCGATCGCCGATTCGAATGTGCCGGGAGTTGCGGGATCGGCGCGATTGAACGTTCCGACATGCATTTCATAGATCACTTGTTCGTTGTGGTTTGGGGCGGTGAATTGGTCATTCTCCCAGTCGAATTCATCATCGATTACTACTGAATAGCCGTGATCACTTGCCGTCAGGGCGAGGCCGCGCGGGTCATTCCTGCTCAAGATATTAGTTCCGGTGTCGATGTGGTATTGGTAATTTTGCCCAGGCTGAACCCCGGCGATTTTAACCGACCAATAGCCATCATCTTCACTTGAAAGTTCGATGGGGCCACTGGGCGTAAACGTTCCCACGATCGAGACGTGCACGGCGTTTGGCGCCCACACGCGAAACTCTGTGGCGTTCTTGTGATAGATAACTCCGAGATTTTTCTTTACCTGATGACTCATCTAGAGAATAGTATGTATGCATAAGCACTATTTCGCAAGCTTTCCCCTGAGGATTTTTCGAGTATAATAGACAGCAATGAGCACAATAACTACCGAAGATGTGCGGTTGCTCGCACAATTAAGCAATATTCAGCTAAGCGACGACGAAGTCGATAGCCTGAAAAAGGACATCCCAAATATCCTTGGTTACGTCGATATGCTTGGCGAACTCGATACGGAGGGCGTTGAGCCAACCTATCAGTTAAATTCGTTGGAAAACGTGTTTCGTGAGGATATCGTTGATCAGGGCTCAGTGACGCGCGAGAACCTACTATCAGTTGCGCCTGAGTCACTCGAAAATCAAGTGAAAGTGCCGAAGGTTCTATAGGATGACAATTCAAGAAATACGAGAGCGGGTCATTCGTGGTGAATCGACTGCACGGAGCGAAGTCGAAGCGGCGCTAGCTCGGGCCGAACAGGCAGATGGATATCATGCGATTATCAGCACGATTCGCGACCGAGCGCTTGAGCGGGCTGACGCGATCGATCTACAAATCAAGAATGGCGAGGAGGTCGGGCTACTTGCCGGCGTTCCTTTTGTCGCCAAGGATAATTATCTTGTGTTTGGTGCGCCGACAACGGCCGCGAGCCATATGCTCGAAGACTTCGTCGCGCCGCTTCAGGCCACGGTGATTGAGCGATTAGAGCGCGCTGGTGCGATTTGTATCGGTAAGACAAATCTTGACGCTTTCGCGCATGGTGGCTCAACCGAGAACTCCGCCTTTGGTGTGACTAATAACGCCTACGATATGACAAAAGTGGCCGGTGGCTCATCGGGCGGCTCAGCCGTGTTGACGGCGCTCGATGTGGTCCCATTCGCGCTTGGTAGCGATACTGGTGGTTCAATACGACAACCAGCAAGCTTCAATGGTGTCTATGGCTACAAGCCGACTTACGGCATGGCGAGTCGCTATGGAGTAGTTGCGATGGCGTCTAGCACTGATGTGATGGGATGTTTTGCGAAGACGGTCGAGGACACCGAACTCGTCATGGGAATTATGTCGGGAAAAGACGACAAAGACCATACGACACTTGATGATTATTTCGCGCCACTAGCCGACGCGCCTCGGGGGCTAAAGATCGGCCTGATTCGCGAATCGCTCACGGACGATGTCGATCCTGAGGTTAAGCGTGTGACTCACGATTTTGTTACGCGTCTTGAGGCGGCAGGACATACCGTCGAAGAAGTCGATCTGCCGATGGCGAAATATGCGCTTGCGATCTACTATATTATCGTTCCCGCCGAAGTTTCATCAAACCTGGCGCGCTACGATGGCATTCGCTATGGGCTACGAGCCGATGGCGTTCACGCACTGGCCGATCTCTATGGGCTGTCGCGTGACCAAGGTTTTATGCCGGAGAACAAACGACGAATTATGATCGGTAGCTACGTATTGTCGAGCGGCTACTACGATGCATATTTCCAGCAGGCGTCAAAAGCCCGCACGATTCTGATCAATCAGTACAATGCGCTGTTCGAGAAGTACGACCTATTGCTCACTCCGACGGCTCCCACCCCCGCCTTTGGCATCGGTGAAAATGTCGACGACCCGATCAAGATGTATCTTGCCGATATCATGACAGTTCCGCCAAGTCTCGCAGGCCTTCCGGCGCTCAGCGTCCCAGCTGGCAAAAGTGAGGCCGGTTTGCCGATTGGCGTACAACTTGTCGGTCCCGCCAAGCGTGATGATCTTGTATTTGCGCTTGCGAAACAGATGGAGAAAGCCTCATGATTAATCCCGTACTCTTTCTATTGATTGGTGTGCTGATTATTGCAGTCGTGATGATTCTCTATATCGCCGTTGCCAAGAAAGACAACCCATACCTCAACCGCGACAAGTATCAAGCACGTTGGCTAGAGATAGAAAATGGTTTAAACCGTGAAGCTTCTTCTACTTACCACATGGCCGTGCTCAACGCAGATAAATTACTTGATCAGGCGATGCGAGACTGTCGGATCAAAGGCGAAACAATGGGTGATCGATTGAAGTCTGCGAATTCACGCTGGAAAAATGCCAATAACGTCTGGTCGGCACACAAAGTTCGCAATCAGCTCGCTCATGAAGCGGACGCGAAGATTTCTTACGACACCGCGATGCACGCGCTGGCGGCTTTCAAGCAAGCATTAAAAGATCTGGGAGCAATCTAATGGCACTTCCTAAAGAGATTCTCGATACCTATGAAATGACGATCGGCATCGAAAGCCATGTTCAGCTAAAGACGGCTAGCAAGCTCTTTAGCCCCGCCGACAATGATGCGCGGGACAAGGATCCAAATACCTGCGTGCACCCGATTGACTACGGCCTACCTGGCATGTTGCCGCTGCTCAACAAAGAGGCGGTCAATCTTGCGATCAAGGCGGGCAAGGCGATGAATGCGAAGATTGCCAATGTCAGTCGATTTGACCGAAAGCATTATTTCTACCCCGATTTGCCAAACGGTTACCAGATAACTCAGATGTATCACCCGACGATTCTCGCCGGAATTGTCGAAGCGCCACTTGAGGATGGCTCGAGCGTCCGAGTACGCATCAATCACGCGCACCTGGAGGCCGATGCGGGCAAGCTGACTCACTATGGTACCTACACGCTCGCCGACTATAATCGCACGGGTACGCCACTCATCGAAGTTGTCACTGAGCCCGATATGCATAGTTCCGAAGAGGCTAAGGCGTTTTGTCAGGAACTACATAAGTTGATGGTTTACGCTGGTGTCACGTATGGCGATCTCTATCAGGGCAACCAACGCTTTGACGTCAATATATCTGTCGCAAAAAAGGGCGCCTCGGAGCTTGGCAAGCGTGCTGAGATTAAGAACCTCAACAGCTTCCGATCAATTGAGCGAGCCATTCAATATGAATTCATTCGACAGATCGAATTGCTTGAGAAGGGTCAACCTGTCGTGCAGGAAACGCGCGGTTGGAATGATGCTAAACAGACTACGACCAGTCAGCGCTCAAAAGAAAATGCCCAGGATTATCGCTACATGCCCGATCCTGATATTCCGCCCGTCGTACTTGCCGACGACTATATCGCTGAAGTCCAGGCGAGCGTGCCGATGTTACCGCCGCAGTACCGCGAGAAGTTTGCGGGGCTCAATGTCGATAAATCGGTGATCAACTCACTACTTTCGACCAAGGAATACGCTGATACGGTACTTGAGGTTCAGGAGAAGGTCGGTGACGAAGCGGCCAGGCGTGTCGCGAACTGGTATGCATCTGTAGTCGCTCCAGCCGAGGACGAGTCTAGCGAGGCACCGGCTCGCGAGCTGTTCGGCAATGTATCTGAGCTTATCGAGCTCAACCACATGGTTGATTCGGATGAAGTATCGGGCTCGACCGCAAAAGAACTGTTTGCGCGTATTGTCACCCACGGAAGCGACTATCGTGTTCGCCAAGACGCGGCCGATAGCGGTTTAATTCAGGTGAGTGATGAGGGTGAAATCGCCGCGGTGGTTGATGCCGTACTTGCGGACCCCGCCAACGCCGCCAGTATCGCGGACGTCAAAGCCGGTAAAGAAAAAGCAATCGGCTATCTCGTTGGTCAGGTGATGAAGCTGTCGCAGGGTAAGGCAAACCCAACGCTCGCACAAAAATTGATTCGACAACGTTTATAAATTAGGAGGGCACCAATGAGACGACCAACGAAGGCAATTATTCCAGCTGCAGGACTCGGGACGAGGTTTCTTCCGTGGACAAAGGCGATGCCGAAAGAAATGCTGCCAATCCTCGATAAACCAGTCATCCAGCTCGTCGTTGAAGACCTGGTCTCCGCGGGCGTCACAGATATCATTATCGTGACTGGTGCGACTAAGCGCGGTATCGAGGATCATTTCGATCGTTCGGACGCGATGGAAGCTGATCTGATCGAGAAAGGGAAGACCGAGCAGGCTCAGACCATCAAAGAGATTGGCGAGATGGCGAACTTCATCTATGTTCGTCAAAAGGGCAGCCCGAAGGGCAATGGCCGACCAGTCTTGAACGCGAAACACCTTATCGACGACGACGAGCCGTTCTTTGTGGTTGCAGCGGACGATTTCTTCTGGACAAAAGGTGCGACGTCGCGCGCTCAGCAGATGGTGGAAGCATACGAGAAGACCGGTGGGAGTATCGTTGCGCTTGCCGACGTTGATCCGAAAGATACCGCGAAATACGGGATAGCTGACATTGGCACTGACTTAGGCGGTAATCTGTTTGAGCTGAAGGGTACAAAAGAGAAGCCGGCGCCAGAGGTGGCCCCTAGCCACTACATGATTCAAATGGGCTATTTGTTGACACCAGGCATTTGGCCACTTCTCGAACGTGAATTAGTCGATGCGAATAACGAAATTGTAATGATCGAAAATATCAATGACTTGCTCGCGACAGAAAAAGTGTACGGACAGGTGATTGACGGCACGTACCGGGACACCGGTAACCCGATCAAGTATTTGCAAACACTATTCACGATCGCCCTTGATCACCCCGAATATGGCTCCGAGCTCCGAGAGTTTCTTCGCGACAAGTAGTAGGCGAAAGCCCGCTACCCCCCCGCCCCCCACTAGAGATTCGATAGAGTGAGGTGTACAATGAGGATATACCACTAATGACGAAAGGAGAAGGACGAATATATGGACTGGTTTCAGATTCTTGTAATCATTTTGTCGGTCTTTTTGGCCGCATTCCTAATACTGGGAATTGTCCTACTCGTGTTGATTATCAAGCTTACAAAACAGATCAAATCGGTGACGGATAACGCCAAATCGGCGGTCGGGCGTTTTGTCTCGACGGCGTCCATGGTGAGCAAAGTCACCTCGGCAGAGTATATCGGTCGTTTTGTGAGTAAGTTTTTTTCAAAGTTAAAAAAATAAGGAGAGCATATGTCAAAGGGTAAATTTGCACTAGGCGCATTATTCGGAGCAGCAGTAGGCGTAGTCGCTGGCGTGCTAACCGCACCAAAATCAGGTAAAGAGACACGCGCTGAACTCAAGAAAAAGGCTAACGAAGTCGCTGATAAAGCGGCAAAAACCGCAGGTGATGTTCGGGGTCGTGCTGACACTGTCGTCAAAGATGCGAAGGTGACGGCCGAGAGCTACGCTGACCGAGTACGACGGGCTGCGGCGAGCGCCAAAGCTGAGCTCGATCGCGAAGACAAAACAAAGAAATAGACGTTTTTAAATGCGCTGACGCTTGATCTCCCGCCAATGGTGGGAGATTTTAGCATAAGCGTGGGAAATATTACTACAGATTAAAAATCGGGAATTGGTATAATAGATTTAAGGACATGGGGGTTACAAATCATAAAGACGAAGCAGTGTTGACGTCGCTTGCACCAAGCGATTTTGTTCATTTGCATAATCACACCCATCACTCACTTCTCGATGGCCTAACGAAGGTCGACGAGCTCGTCAACAAGGTTAAGGAGTTCGGGATGGTCGCCGCGGCCGTCACTGACCATGGAACGATGAGCGGTACGCTGGAATATTATAAGCTCGCGAAGGACGCGGGCATCAAGCCCCTGCTTGGTATCGAAGCCTATGTCGCCGCACGTTCACGCCATGACCGCGAGCCCTCAAAGGACAAGGCACGCTATCACCTCACAATTCTCGCGATGAATAATATAGGCTGGCAAAACCTCATGCAGCTCAGTACGACGGCGAATCTCGACGGCATGTACTACAAGCCTCGAATGGACCGCGAGATCCTGGAACAGTACAACGAAGGGCTTATTGTCCTCAGTGGTTGTGCCGGTGGTGAATTAGCTGAGAGCATTCGCTCAGACAATTACGCCGAGGCTAAACGAGCTGCTGAGTGGTATAAGAGCGTATTCGGTGACAGGTATTATCTCGAGCTTCAGGATCACGGTCATCCCGATGCGCCGAGTTGTTGGGCGGAGCAGACAAAGATAAATGAGGCGCTACTCAAGATGGGCAAGGAGCTTGACATTCAGTGTGTCGTGACATGTGATGGTCACTACGTAGAGCATTCCGACCAAGACGCACACGAGATACTGCTCTGTGTTGGTACTGGCGCGTATCTCAGTGATACTAATCGCATGAGCCTAAAGAACGTCGAACTCCACTTGACCGACCCGCGAGATATCATCAGGCGGTGGGGGCCGGATCATCCGGAGCTCATTACGAATACTCGGGCGGTCGCTGAACGCTGCAATGTCGAGATCGAACTCGGCCGGATCTTGATTCCAACCTTTCCGACACCCGACGGCGTATCGGAGCAACAACTTCTCGAACAGATGACATTCCGTGGTCTCGCGCGGCGCTACGCTAAAAAGACCGATGACGAGCTCGATCAGCTCGATACGGCGAAGATCCGAAAGCTACTTCCCGCCGAGGTGCTCGAGCGCACCGATATGGAATTTGAGGTGGTGACGCGCATGGGCTTCAACGGTTATTTCCTCATTGTGCAAGATTTCATCAACTGGGGTAAGTCAAAAGGTATTATTTTTGGTCCTGGACGCGGTAGCGCAGCCGGATCTATCATCGCCTACGCGCTCAATATTACCGACCTTGACCCGCTCAAGTATGGTTTGCTCTTTGAGCGTTTCCTTAACCCCGACCGTATCTCGATGCCCGATATCGACATCGACATCCAAGACACACGTCGTGAAGAGGTCGTCCAGTACTGCGCAGAAAAATACGGCGAGGCGCGCGTCAGTAATATCATGACATTCGGCAAGATGGCGGCACGCGCCGCTGTTCGCGACGTCGCGCGCGTATTGCAGGTGCCGTACGCCGAAGCTGACCGCCTCAGTAAAATGATTCCACCTCCAGTCCAGGGTCGGCATATTCCGCTCAAAGTGAGTATCAAAGAAGATCATGATCTCAAGGCAGAGTATGAGTCGAACGCGACTGCAAAGGAAGTATTTGACTACGCTGTTCGGCTAGAAGGAACGATTCGCAGCCATGGAGTGCATGCCTGTGGTGTCGTGATCGCGCCCGATGACCTCGTCAAATACTTGCCACTTGAGCAAGCGCAAAAGGGTGTCGTCGCGACGCAATTCCCGATGGGTCAGGTAGAAGAGCTCGGATTGCTCAAGATGGACTTTCTCGGCCTCTCAAACCTCACAATTATCAATAATGCGATGCGCATCATCCGAAAGGTGTACAAAACCGAGATTGATCTCTCGCAGATCCCGCTTGAGGACAAGGAAACGTATGAGCTTTTCCAGCGCGGCGACACGACTGGTGTATTCCAGCTCGAATCGGCGGGCATGAAACGTTACCTCAAAGAGCTCAAACCGACCGAATTTGAAGACATTATCGCCATGGTGGCGTTGTATCGACCAGGACCGATGCAGTTTATCGATAGCTTCATCAAGCGCAAACATGGCGAGGAAGAGATCAGCTATTTGCATGAAGGCATGAAAAATTCTCTCGAAAACACCTACGGGATCCTCGTCTACCAAGAGCAATTCATGCAGATTAGTAAGGAATGGTGCGGTTTCACGGGCGGCCAAGCCGATACGCTACGAAAAGCAGTCGGTAAAAAGAAAATGGACCTCATGCTCAAGATTAAACCAGAATTTGTCGACGGCGCGGTGTCGTTCGGCGGCGCTTCCAGAGAGGTTGCCGAGTTATTCTGGGATCAGCTTGTCGAGTTTGCCAACTATTGTTTCAACAAGAGCCACGCTGCTTGTTACGCCATGATCGCCTACTGGACGGCGTACCTGAAGGCGCACTACCCCGATGCCTTTATGGCAGCTCTCATGACCAGCGATGCCGACGATATCGACCGACTCGCTATTGAGATCACCGAATGCAAGCATATGGGCCTTAAGGTGCTTAACCCAGACGTCAACGAATCATTCGTCGAGTTCGCCGTCGTCCCAGACGAAAACGAAATTCGCTTCGGCATGGCAGCGGTTAAGGGCGTCGGTGCTGGTTCGGTCGAAGAAATATTGCGGGCTCGTAGTGACGGTAAGTTCGCGAGCATTGAAGATTTCGCCAAGCGCGTCAGCGCGAGTAAATGTAACCGCAAGGTCTACGAGTCTCTCATTAAGGCAGGCGGGTTTGACGAACTTGGTGAGCGCTCGGACATGTTGTTCAATCTCGAGACTATTCTGGGCTTTTCTCAAAAGATTCAAAAAGAAGCCCTGTCTGGACAAACGGATCTGTTCGGTGATCTCGGGGGCAATCAATCACTCATGCCATCGATCGATCTGAAACCAGCGCCCGTGAAGTATACGGATAAAGAGAAGCTTATGTGGGAGCGCGAGCTACTCGGGCTTTATATCAGTGCCCATCCGCTCGACAATTACGACGCTTTCTTCGAGGAGCAGATGATCTCACTCGTTAATATTTCTCCGCAGATTGACGGTCAGAAAGTGACGATCGGTGGGCTCATTACGACGCTTCGGACGATCATAACCAAGAGTGGCAGCAAGATGGCGTTTATGGGGATCGAGGACAAGACCGGTGAGGCTGAGGTAATCGTCTTCCCGAACCTCTACGAGCAGATCGGTCAACGATTAGCGCAAGATATCGTGGTCAAAGTTACCGGTAAACTTTCGGCGCGCGACAAAGACGGCAACACGCTCAGCGAAGCGAAGATGATCGCTGACGAAATTGATATTATTACCGACAAAGAACTCTCTGGCTATGAATCAACCGGTCGCAAGATGGCGGCGCCAAATGGCAAAGCGAAAGTCTACCGCAAAAAAGCCGTGACGTCGAGCGACGATAAACCCATCGTACGGCCTGCAGCGATTGCCATTAAGCCGGTGATGACTTTGCCTGACCTCTATATTCACGTCAAAGATCCTAACGATACCGATTCACTTCTCGAACTAAAGAAAACCTGTGCCCAATATCCCGGTGAGCAGTCGGTCATTATGGTGCTCGGCCTCGACAAATCAAAAGCCATTCGTCTCCCATTCCGCGTCGACTGCGACGATAATCTCATCGGCCAACTCGTCAAGATTTTTGGCGAAGACGCGATCGCGACGAAATAGCTCATGATTGCGCACTGGCAAGTCGGGGTATAGTATAAAACCATGAGCATAGAAGATTCACGTAATCTACCAGGTCTTTCGGACGAATCGCAGGCGCGCATATATGAATCTACGGAATCAAATGTCGTAGACTGGCTTGAACGCGAGCGTGTCGCGAGGGAATCTCGCATGACTGCCGAGCTAACTCGAATTGCAAGCCTAGGGGGAGATGTGAGCGTAGGCGCTTCATCACTACTCGATATACTAACGGAGCTAGATGATACAAAACGCACACTTAAGATTGTCGGCGATCAACGAACTGCCGCACAAGAGCAA
>JBBRCG010000014.1:0-23096 GCA_038205065.1 Saccharimonadales bacterium (SeqCode) | reverse complement strand
TTGCGGCACCGGCTAGGCCCATAACCGTCATAAATGGAATACGTACGACACTAAGTGCCGCAAGTGCAATTACGACAGTTGCAGCGGCGAATATAACGGCGCTACCAGCAGTTTGAGTGGCACGAATAGCTGCCTCGCGGTACCCCATACCTGCGACGAGATAACTCCGGTATCGACTAATGATAAATAATGAATAATCTATACCAACTGCTAGGCCTAGCATAATCGCTAGGGCCGGTGTAGTTGAGTTAACTTCTACCACCTGGCTAAGTCCGAACAGGCCAGCCATGCTGGTGCTGATGGCTAATATCGCTACGAGCAATGGCATACCTGCTGCCACCATCGAGAAAAATGTTACCAGTAACACGCCAACCGCAATAAGTAGTCCAACTGACTCGCCCGGTCCCAGGGGGCTCTCCCGCATTTGAGCAACAATATCGCCACCAGCTTCCACTGATAATCCGTTTGTATGGTTGTTGCTGATGATGTCGTTGACTGCATCGATAGTCTGTTGATCAATAGTCTGACTGTTCTTAGTCAACTGGACCTGGATGTAGGCTGTGTGCTTGTCAGCGCTGATGGCGTTTGGGTTGTCGAATGGGCTGACAACTTGCTGGACGCCATCAACTTGAGCAATATCGGCGGCCATCGTCGCAATCTGCTGGCGGTAGGCTTCTAGGGTTTTGTCTGTAGGGGTTATAAGCACCACTCGCGCGGAACCCTTGCCAGTTCCGGGAAATAATTCAGTCATACGCTCCAGCCCGGCGTAGGCTTCGGTGCCCGGTATACTAACCGTACTGGTGGGTTGCTTAAAATTAGTGGCTGCGCCGAAAGCTAGTGCAATAATTAGCACTGCCCATAAGCCAACCATACGCCACGGGTGGTCATAACTGTGAGTTCCGATTTTCTTAAGTAGGTTACGCATTCTCCCCCTTGGCTTTAATTTTTAGTTTTGTGAGACCGCTACGTACTTCGTCTTTAGTACTTTTTTGCATAGTCACTATTTTGTCGAGCTGTTCTTCAAGAATCTCAGGTTTAGTTACAACTAGTGCTTTACCGAAAGGCGCGAGGGCCAGAACAACACGATCGCCCGGGCCGATACCTATTGCATCACGAGCTTCTTTTGGGATAACTACCTGACTTTTTTCATTTAATTGTGCGATAGCTAATAGTTTGGGCTTTGGAAGTATATTCATAATGTAGTAATTGTAATAAAAGTAATACGTTATGTCAATTTGGGTGTAAATCACAGGTCTAGGGAACAGGTCGGCTTTTGGCCTGCTTGTTCCTTCAGGACGGGACGGGCTGGGTTAGAACTAAGTTACAGGGGTGAAATGAAAGAACCGCCATTTCTGGCGGTTCCAACATTTGTACTTTGTTATTGGCACAATTTCTTCCTGACTGACCAAAGAGAGAAATTAGAAGCAGGTCTAGGAACTAGGTCTGCACTTTTCTCTGCTTGGTCTGGCTCCGGCTGCTGGGCTCGAACCAGCGACCTAATCGTTACACATAACCCCACGCTTTCACGTAAGTGTGGACTATCTCATCATCCTCATATAGGGGATGCGGGGCGCTATTTGGACGATTATTGTTGGGCTCACGTCCTAGTCTCTGAACCTTCCGAAGTCTCTTAACCCAACTTCGGCTTGGCTGCGGATTATCATGTCCCGTAGGATTTAGAGTTCCCGCAATTCACCCCGTTTGCATCGTACGATTACTCGCACGTGCTGCCTGTTGACAGCGATCCGCTCTACCACTGAGCTAAGCCGGAATAACTTACTTACCAATTGGTGTTGGTACAGATGGTAGTTTATCGCAATTCTCATCTGTTGTAAAGACTCGGACCCCCAGCTCAATTTCGCGGTGACAGTTCGCACACACGAGAATGCATTTATCGAGTTCTTCTTGAATCTTCTCCCATGAACGCGTGTAGCCTTTTGCGCCTATGCTGAACTCTTTGGTGCTTGGATCCAGGTGGTGGAAGTCAAGCACGCCGACATGTGTATCATATCCACAGCATACACATTTTCCACCTTTATAGTCGACAGCTTTCTGTTTAAGCACGCGCCGTCTCTTCGCAACTGCGGCAATAAGGTACTCTCTGCGGTCAGCGTATGCTCGCTTTTCAGTCATACCACTTATGGTATAGCACCTAGGTGTAACCGTCAACTCTATTGCGAATGTAATGTATCGATTTGCTTTGCGAGATCGGCGATAGTCGCCCAGCTGCTGCCGTCGGTCATAATCGTGAGTACGTACGTACCATTGGGGCTATACACAATTGCCGCATCGTGAAGCAAGGCATCGAGAAAGCCTACCTTGTCAGCAACCACACTGTTGACGCCCGCAGGTATACCGTTTCGATACACATTTGCCTTCATCGCACCGATCAGTCTCTCGCGATCTATCGCGGAGAAGTTTTGTTGTGACTGCAGCATGCCAAGTAGCAGCGCAAGGTCATTCGCGGTCGTATACGGCCCGCCGTCTACCATAAAGGTCGAGTTCTTGAGCCCAATCGCCTGGATTTCTTTCGTGATCGTGCCGAGGCCGATGCGGTCGAGATACGTCTCCGCGCAGGCATTGTCGCTATAGCTGATCATCTTGTCGAAGCACGTCTCTTCGTCAGACCAGCTCATCGTGCCGGCATCGATCCGTTTCAGTACACTGTAGGCGGCGAAAAGCTTGTAGGTGCTCGCCGTCACGAACTGTTTATCACCCTGGTAGTCCGCCCGCCGTTTCTTTCCGTCTAGCTCAGCGAAGGAAATGCCAAATGTGCCTGTATGATCTTTTGCGTAATTCGACAACAGCGCCGAGAGGCCCGCATCTGTCGGACTATAGGTTCGCGTGTACTGTTCGGTTGGCGGTACGACCACCGTCGTGGCTGCCGCTGTATGGCCGTCGCCATTAATCACCCGCTGCAACGAAGCGATGGTCGTCGGTATATCAAGTCCGAGCCCAGAGGTACCATCAGTACGTGAGATCTCTGTAAAATCGAGCGTCTTGATGTACGAGACGCCAGGAGTGATCGCGACCTTCCCTGATACGTTCGCCGCGAGCCAACTGCCCGCTCTCTCGGCATTAATCGTCGCAACAAGCGCGGTATCCTGAACGGTAAAATCAAGCCATCCGTACACATCTTTCGCCGCAATCGTGACCGTCTCATTATTGACGGTTAGTGGTATACCTGCGCTGATACTGCCTCGTAATCTCGTTCGTAGACTATCGGCGACCGCGTTTCCTACGGCAGGCGCGATCTGCTGCTGAGCAACTCGCACAAGAGATGTGTGTGTGAGATTTGGCCGAACTGCCTTGAGTGCGCCGATAACACTATCTCTCTCGCACGACCCGCCGTCCTGGGCCGAGACGATATCGAGTGAGTTGCCGTTCGCCTTGAGCGATGCATTGAAGGGCGCCTGGCGGCATTCAGGCATCAATTTGCTGTCAATATAGGCAACGAAGTCATTCGCAAATGTCGGAGTGGGAGTTTTTCCAACCATCAAGTATTGTGCCCAAAAAATTGAGCTAGGCACGAGACGCAGATACCATGGATAATCCATCCCGTGCACTCGATTAGTATTGTCAACGCCGATGCTAACCTCCTGTAAGGTCGGCGAAACAGTCGGCTTCGTGTCATTACCCATATAAATCGGCAGCTCATAGTTACTGTATGCGCTATTGAGCATCTTCGTCGCCTCATCACGAGTGCGCCATCCGACGTTCACGCCGTCGACCTGTGCAAGCGGCAGCAATCGGTCACCCGGATAGAGCAGCTGCGTGATGACAATAAGCGCTACGATACCACCACCGCCATAGAGCAGTAGCTGCCGACGGTGGAGAATAATCCATGTTTTCAGCGGCCGCAGGTCCGGCACGCGTAGTTTTATCATATGCTTTATTATAGCTGTTCCTGGTGATAGCCAAGTATCTCGAGAGCTTTTGTCAGAATCTCGATCTCAGTCGCATTGGCCTCGTGATCAACTTTGAGTTCATCGAGCTTTCGGCGAATATCCCTCTCGGTCTCAACGTGCATCACGGCTCGGGTATTCGTCGCTTCGGGATCGAGCACGACGAGTGAACGGGCGGAATTATCTTTCTTGACCAACCAACCACGCCTGATCAGGCCATCGACATGCGTCGCGACGGTGGAGACGCTCTTATACTCAAGCGCGCGCATAATTTCACGATAGCTCGGCCCATACCCATAGCCTTTGATAAATCCATCGATAAAGCTCAGTAGTTCACGCTGCTTTTTTGTTGGTCGTTCGCTCATAATTCCCTCCTATTAATGCCAGCGCAGCCAGTCCCCACCAGACGATCGACACCGTATCGTCCGCCCAGGCCGGCAACAGCACTCCGACCGCCGCCAGACCCAGACCACTCGCGATTACTGTCAGGCTGAGCCATGTCCATGGCATTCGGATCAAGCGATACATAATGAAACCAAATAGTGTGAGGAATAGCCCGAGCCCCATCCAGCCTGCTTCGTGAGCGATCATGAGGTACTGGTTCTCGATTATTATCGGATGAGTGCCGAATTGCGACGCAGAACCAGTCGAACCGATACCGGCGCCGAGTGGCTGCACCGCGAAATCACGAGAGGCTTCGTCGAGAGAGGCGACATGTGCGGCGTTCGAGTCGAGACTCGATCCTGTTGTCGGGTTATCGTGCAAGATGACGTTTTGGAAAAATGTCGTATTTCTCATCGAATAGGCGCTGAGTCCGATGACCACCAGCACTCCGAGACCGACAAGCCATTGTTTCTTCGTAATCGAATGCCCGTATGCCGCATAGCCGATCACGAGTAGCGCGATGATAGCGCCGATGAGGGCGCTGCGCGAGTAACTTACCCAGAGTGCGATGAGCGAAGCGAGTGTAAAGATGCCGACCAGAGCTTTCTGTCGATTTGACAGTCCCTGTCCACGCTTGCCGAGCGTCCACGCGACGACGCCAGCGAGCGCGATGATCGCGTACGCCCCGAGTGGATTTGGGCCACGTAGTGTGCTGTTATACCGAATGAAATTGGGGTTCTTATCGACCGTGAGGTATGGCTGGATCGTCGAATTACCATAGCCAATTGCACTCAGCGTATCCTTTGGCAGCACAAGCTCGAGAGTCGCAAATCCGACGACGATGAAAGCTCCGACGATTCCGATCGTGACAAATCGTCGCCGATAGCTCGGATAGAGTCGCAAAAAGGCATACACCGCCACCGCGAAGAGTACGTATCTGAGGTCGATCATCAGGCCGGAAACCGCCACCTGTGCATTCTCGGGAGGATAAATCCCGAGCATCATCAGATGGAGCGCGGTATAGGCGAGAACTAACCAGAGAAACGGATCACGCGAGAACCGAAAAACTTGTCGGCTGTAGATAACGTGTGTGATGAGTAAAGCCAGAGCGATACCGATCAACACTTCTTTCCAGGCCTTTAGGCCAACCGCAATTCCAGGAAAAGCCGTCCCGAGCCATACGGTAAGTGGCGCATGCACGACGATCAGCAGGAATATGGCGAGGAGGAGCCAGCCGGGAAGGCGTTCGAACAAAAATCTCTTCATTACTTCTACTATACCGAAAAATGGTATAATAACGCTAATATATGTTATCGAAAAACACCAAACTTTACAGTCTTGTCCTCGTGGTCGCGGACTTCATCATCCTCCTCGCGGCCTTTACGATAGCCTATCTCATCCGCGTCCGCATCGATAACCGACCGCTCGTGAACCCCGTATTCGCCTACGACTACATCGTGATGGCTCTTTCCATTATTCCGTTCTGGATCATCGTGTTCGCCTCACTCGGCCTCTATTCATCGCCCGTCTATAACCGCCGACTCGCCGAATGGGGCCGTATCGCGATTGGCTCAGTGATTGGCATTCTCGTCGTCATCGGCTGGGAGTACGTAACGGGCAAAATCTTCTTCCCAGCACGACTCGCCGCCCTTTACGCCCTTATCGCTTCGTTTGCCCTCGTCCTCATCGGGAGAGAGTTACTCCGAGCGCTTCGCTCACTCGCCTTCCGCTACGGCTACGGAATTAGCCGCGTACTTATCATCGGCGAAACCGCAGCAACGGCCGAAATTGCCGAACACCTCTCGGCCACAAACCAATCGGGCTATAAAATCGTGGGGATGGCGACACCGAAACAATATGTGCCCTATCGCCGTGGCATTATTCATTATCACGATATCGAATCTGCCCTGAGGAGCATAAAGGCGCAGCAAGTTGATACGATTATCCAGACCGATCTCACGGGTTATGAAGGCTACAATGACAAGATCCTCTCAGCCGCCCAGATAAATCACGTTCGCTATAGCTTCATCCCCGGCGAGCCTGAGTTTTATACTGGCAAAAATACCGTCGACGTCTTCCTCGGCTATCCGATGATCAGCGTCTCACAGACCCCATTGATCGGATGGGGGTCGATCGTCAAGCGCATATTCGATCTCGTCTTTTCTGTACTACTACTCATCGTGCTCTCTCCGGTATTTCTGCTCCTCATCATCTTGCAGCAGATATTCAATCCCGGGCCGGTCCTGTTCAAACACGAACGGCTCACGCGCTACTCGAAACCGTTTTATATCTACAAATTCCGTTCAATGATCTGGAGATATTGTGGCCCAGACGCCGCAAAGATATTCCGCGATATGGGGCGAGAAGACCTCGCGAAGGAGTACGAGAAAAACTTCAAGGTTGAGCATGACCCGCGCATCACACCATTTGGCAATTTCCTACGCAAGAGTTCACTCGATGAGCTTCCTCAGCTGCTCAATGTCATAAAAGGTGACCTCAGCCTCGTCGGACCTCGTCCGATCCCCAAATTCGAGCTTGATACAAAGTTCAATGAGCTCCATGGCGCGCTTCTACTCAGCGTCAAATCAGGCATTACTGGCCTATGGCAGGTCTCAGGACGCAACAACCTCACCAACGAACAACGCGCCCAACTCGAACTCTGGTACGTCCAAAACTGGAGTTTCTGGCTCGACATCAAGATTATGTTCAAGACGATAAAAGTCGTACTTTCAAAGGCTGGAGCCCGTTAGTGGCGCAGCCGAAAATCTGCATCGTACATGACTGGCTGACTAATATGGGTGGAGCCGAAGAAGTGGTGCTCGCGCTGGCCGAAGCCTTTCCTGGCGCCCCTATATACACCAGCACCTACGACCCAAGCAAGCTGCCACGATTCAAAGGTCTCGATGTCCGTACGACGTACCTGCAACGGCTTCCTGGTGTGCTCGCCAAAGCCCACAAACTCATGCCGATGCTTCGAGTCAACGCCTTTCGCGCGCTTGATCTGAGCGAATTCGATATCATCATCAGTAGTAGCAGTGCCGAATCAAAACAAGTCCGAAAAACTCGTCCCGGCCAAAATCATATCTGTTATTGTCATACGCCGATTCGCAACTCTTGGAGCCATTACGACGAATACCGCCGTGACCCAGGGCTTGGCAAGCTCAACACACTCGCGCGCTTCACGATGCCCTTGCTCGTACCGCCACTCAGGAAGGCCGATTTCAAAGCCGCGCAAGCAGTCGATATCTTCGTCGCAAATTCCACAGAGGTCAAAGATCGAATTGAGCGCTATTACAAGCGAAAAAGCATCGTCGTTCATCCACCCGTCGACATCGATCGTTTCGAGCCAGCCCGCGAGAGAGCCGACTTCTACGTCACGACTGGGCGCCAAGTTCCCTACAAGCGCCACGATCTCGCCGTCGCCGCCTGCACGAAACTCGGCTTACCTCTGCTGGTCTTTGGCAATGGGCCGGCTCATGAGAAGCTAGTCGCGACGGCCGGGCCAACGATCAAGTTCTTCACCGATCGATTTGGCGATGCATCTGATTCCGCACTCGAAAGCGCGCTAAATCAGGCAAAAGGATTTATTTTCGCCGCCGAGGAGGACTTCGGCATCGTCACGGTCGAAGCACTCTCTGCCGGTGCTCCCGTGATCGGCTATGACAAAGCCGGGACGAAAGATATCGTCGAAGATGGTGTCAGTGGGACACTATTTGCGAAACAGACCGTCGACGATGTCACGACGGCAATTACCCGTGCCGAAAAGATCACATTCTTACCTGGCACACTCCGCCGAAAGTCCCGACGATTTGCGAAATCACTCTTCATCACGAAGATGCATAAACTCGTCGACGACGCTCGCTAAAACTGTTGGCTGCTAGACGAGAAGTAATCGGTAATCTTATGCGTGCCATCGAGCTGTGCGCCCGCGGCTGCGATGAACAGCTCGCTGCCGCCCTTTGAATAGAGTACATAATCATCCCCGATCCATCCATACGCCGTGTAATCGGTGCCACTGACCTGCGTGGCGCTACCGCCCGATGCATCCCCCTCGAAGCTTACCTTCTTGCCATCGCGCGTCTCTGTCCAGAATGTCTTGTTGCCACTGAGAGAAGTGAGGAAGTTTGTGCTCGTCGCGAAGTCCGCGTCACCGAGCTGGGCCGAGATGACAGTCTTGCCACGCTCGTACGTGAAGTACTGGGCATTTGTGCCGTCACCCGCGTTTGTGACCTTGAAGTTCACTATGTTTGGTTGCTTGACGACCGTATCACAATAGCTCGGAGATGTTTGATCCACGGTCTTCAGCACGGTCGCCTTCCCGTCTGCTACCGAAACGAAACTCATCTGTTGATTAATGGCCGCCGCCCCGGCATAGGACACGTAACTCCAGCATTTTGCGTAGTAGATGCGGTTATTGGCGATCTGGAACCTCGAGGACAAACTCTCCTCAAGCGGGTTAGTCGCATCTCCCGTCACGTGGGATTGGTCGACGGTAGTATTTTGTTTGGCCGCCGCGGAATAAGCGATCAGCTTATTGCGACCATCAGCCACAGGACTCATCTGTGTATAAAGCGTGTAGTAGAAGGTATTGCCCATCCAGCCGATCGGATTCATGCTTGAGCTCCCGCTGTCGATAGTATCGGTAACTGTATTCGTAGCCGTATCGATAATATAGATCATCGGTCGAGCCGCATCGCGCCGTGCATAGTAGGCGAGCGTGTCGCGACTAGGCGAGGCGAACAATTGTAGTTCATACTGGACTTCCTTGCCCGTCCCCTTGAGGACAACTTCCGGCGAGCTACCGTCGAGTGACGCACTCATGACATCATACGTCCCGTTGCGATTTGAGAGGAAGTACACGGTGCCCGACGGAGATAGCGTCATGGCGACGGTCTGATTATCACCCTTATTCGCATCAAAGCTTATCGTGCTTGGGTTGTACCCGTCGGCTGAGATCGTTCCGTCTTGCTGAGCGGGTGTGACCGGTAAGCTCACGGTTGCGAGTCCAGTGGAATCGGTCTTGGCCGATACATCTCCGAATATGACTGACGCATTTGAAACTGCCTTATCGGAGATAGAGTTCGTGACCGTTACCGAAAAGAGACGACCGGTCGCTTTTAGCTTCACTGGATCATTTTTTACTCCGAATATGATTGGGACGAGATAGGAGGTCGTCGAGGTTTCATAATTTTTCTTTTCGACTACGAGTGAATGGTCGCCGACCGCCGCATTTGAGATCGAGGCGAGCCCTTGCGCGTCTGTTTTGCCGTCTTGCCGACCGAGGTGAACGATCGCATCGCTGACTGGCTTTCCTGTTGTAGAATCCACAACAGATACGGTAACTGTCTTTGTCACGAAAAAGCCCATCAAGGCATACCGTGTCATCGGTACGGCAAAGATCGCGATGACCAACAGTACGACGAGCGCCACTTTCGACCACCAGCTCTTGAGGAAGCGAACGAATTTATTCTTGCTCGGTGTCACGACTGGCGTATTGACGACATCGGCATCGAGGCCGGTCGCCGGCTCGGACGCGATCGTATTCTCGTAATCACTACTCTCTATCTCATTCAAAGTTTCGTCGGTCACCTCTTTTGGTGCATCGTTTTCTTCGGGCATCTCCACTAGCCTTTCTGCTTATACTTACAGTGTAGGCCAGAATGGACGATGCGACAAGGTGCTACGCGCCGCTTACAGGTAGGAGTCGTACCCCGTTTCGACGAGCTTTCTCTGAATATCTTTGATCTTGTCGATGTCATCTTTCGGAACGATCAGCAGCGCATCCTCACTGTCGACGATAACCAGGTCTTTGAGTCCTGCGACCGCGATGAGCTTATTCCGATTACGCGCCTTGACGAGCGTGCCGGTCGTATCAACAGCCACTACTTGCGCATCGAAGTGATTCTCGTCATCGTCGGCGCTAAACTCACGGACACTCTCCCAAGTACCAACATCAGTATTTCGAAATGGCAGTAGGATTACAATCGCATCGCCAGAGTCCATAATATTGCGCGTCACATCCTCAGTCGGACCCTTGGCCATCGTTTCATAGATCGCTCGAATCGTATCCTGCTCACCTGGTTGATCATAGGCGTCCTTGATTCTCATGAGGGCATCGTACCAATCTGGTCGGTACTTTTGGTAGGCTTCCATGATCTTCGTCGGATACCAGCAGAGGTGGTTCCAGTGAGCGACCACGCGGAAGTTTTCGACTAATTCTCTCGTTTCACGCACCGTCTGCTTGCGGTAATGAAACTTCGTGAGGCGATATGCTTCGACCGTGTCGTTTGGAACCGCTTCGCCCACTTCTAGATAATCAGCGCCCATATTCGGCTCGGTCGCCTTCACGCCTCCGGTGATATATTTGCCCGTTTGAGTGACAATCTTCTCGGCTGCTTGGATCATCTCGATGAACTTCTCACCAGGTTCGCGTACCATATCCGCCTGCACGTAAAATACTGGCTCCTCTGGAAAGAGCATACTGAGGCGTAGAAACGCGAGGCCTTCGCCTGGGCCACGGTCGAGCGCAATGTCTGGCTCAACGATGTAATTTTTGAGGGGAATCTGCGGCGATTGCTCGGAGATATACTTGATAAATTTATGTTTTGTAGAGATATAGATATCCTCTGCTTTGTAGGTGGTGAGCAGCGTCTCTATACACGCTTGATACGATGACTTATCGCCGATGATTGGCTGAAATTGTTTCGGTTGGTTTTGACGAGAGTACGGCCACAGTTTTGTACCTTGGCCGCCACAAGTAACAAGTATTTTCATAATTCATATTATACTTCACGTAAGGTATTTGCGCCCGAAGGGGTCTTCTCAAATAGATCTCCTGCCTGATTTACTTACTGTGCATAGTAAGTAAATCAGGCGAATCTAACTCTGTTATTTTTTGCTATTTACTCTCTCTTTTATATATAGATATATGGGAGAGTAATCTTGAGACGAATACGGAAGGACAGACCGGTTTACGCTCCAGACAACTATCATCTAATCATCCTACCTATGGACAAAGACTAACAATCGACACGCTTGCCTCTTGTTGTATTATTTACACTTCGTGACCTTGTTCTTTTCTACAATGACTAGTGTTAGCGAGACGCGTATAATTATAGATATGATCAAAATGCTCATCACTGGTGGTGCAGGGTTTATTGGGTCAAACTTTGTATACTACACGCTCAAGAATAGGCCCGAATATCAGATCACCGTCATCGACAAACTTACCTACGCGGGCAATCCGGATAACCTCGCCCCTGTACTCGACAAGATTAACTTCGTAACAGGCGATATCTGCGACCACGAACTCATGGACAAGCTCGTCGCCGACAACGATATCGTTGTTCACTTCGCTGCCGAGAGCCACAATGACAACTCACTCCGCGACCCGTGGCCATTTATCAATACGAACATCATCGGCACCTACACGATCCTCGAAGCGGTTCGCAAGCACAACAAGCGACTTCATCACATCAGTACCGACGAAGTGTTCGGCGATCTCGAACTCGACGACCCAAATCGGTTTACCGAAGAGACTGCCTACGACCCCTCGAGCCCCTACTCTGCCAGCAAGGCAAGTAGCGACATGCTGGTACGTGCCTGGATTCGTAGCTTCGGGATCAAGGCGACTATCAGCAACTGCTCGAACAACTACGGACCCTACCAGCACATCGAGAAATTCATTCCGCGCCAGATCACAAATATCCTCAGTGATATCAAGCCGAAACTCTACGGCACTGGGGCCCAAGTCCGTGACTGGATCCATGTCGACGACCACAATGAAGCCGTGCTTCTCATCCTCGACAAAGGCAAGCTCGGCGAAACCTATATCATCGGCGCCGACAATGACCATGTGAATAACAAGATGGTCATCGAATTAATCTGCGAGCTCATGGGCAAAGGAAGCGATTGGTACGAGCTCGTCAACGACCGCCCGGGCCACGATATGCGCTATGCGATGGACTCAAGCAAGCTACGGCGTGAACTCGGCTGGCAGCCGCGATACACTGACCAGAACGGCATGCGCGACGGCCTCGCACAAACGATCAAATGGTATACCGAGAATCAAGAGTGGTGGCAGAAAGAAAAATCTGCCATTGAAGCCGCGTATGCGGAGCAAGGTCAATAAAGGCTCGCATGGCAGTAGCAACCACTGAATTCACCGCCCACACCACTGATATACCAGGCCTGCTCATATTCGACGTTACCTATGTCGGAGATGATCGTGGCTATTTCCAAGAAAAGTTCCAAAAAGCCAAGCTCGTCGCAGCCGGTCTACCTGGAGGGTTCCAGATCGTCCAAAATAGCCTGTCCTACAACAAAGAAGCTGGCGTCACGCGCGGGTTCCATGCCGAGCCATGGGACAAATACATATCTGTCATCACCGGCAAGGTATTTGCAGTCTATGTCGATCTGCGAAAGGGCGATTCATTTGGAAAAGTCGTGACAGTAGAGATCGGACCGAATACAACAGTCTTCCTACCCCAGGGAGTAGCAAATTCCTTTCAGACACTTGAGCCAGACACGTATTATCTTTACAGTGTGAATAAACACTGGAGCGCGGACGATTACGATAGTTATTGCTTCGTCAATCTCGCCGACCCAGAGATTAATGCCCAGTGGCCGATCGCGCTCGACGCGGCAATTCTTTCTGACCGCGACAAGAGTCACCCTTTGCTCAAAGACGTCACTCCCCTCGAGATACAAGCATGAGCGACAATGATATCTTTATTATTGGCGCGAACGGCCAACTCGGTACCGCCCTCCGCGCGCAGTATCCAGGCGCCCGCACGGCAGATATAAATGAGCTAGATATCAGCGACGTGCAATCTGTTGAGGCATTTAATTGGGATGGGATAAAGATCATACTCAACGCCGCCGCCTATACCAATGTCGATGGCGCAGAAACCCTCGAAGGACGTTCTGCCGCCTGGAAGGTCAACGCTACGGCCGTCGCCAACCTAGCGAAAGTGGCGCAGGCTCATGATATGACGCTACTCCATATTTCGAGTGACTACGTATTTGACGGCACGATCGAACCGCACCTAGAAAATGAATTCTTCAGCCCCTTGAGCGCGTATGGAGCCAGCAAGGCCGCAGGTGACCTGATCGTCGGCCAACTCGATAGGCACTATATATTGCGCACGACCTGGGTGATCGGCGAAGGTAAAAACTTCGTGCGTACTATGCTTGGATTGGCCGAAAGGACTATCTCGCCCACTGTGGTATCTGACCAAATAGGGCGCTTGACCTTCACGAACGAACTCGTACGCGCCATCGATCACCTACTCACGATACAGGCGCCCTTCGGTACGTACAACGTCACAAATAGTGGCTCGCTCGCAAGCTGGGCAGAGATCACCCGCAGGATCTTCGAGTTCGCCGGGTATAATGAACTTGAGGTGATAGATACGACAACAGCTGAGTATTTTGCCGGCAAAGAGGGCATCGCGCCTCGCCCACTTGGTAGCGACATGAGTCTCAATAAATTACATGCGACAGGCTTCACGAGCCGAGACTGGAAAGATAATCTGAAGAAATATATCGAAAAGGAGTTGAAATAATGAAAGGTATAATTCTCGCCGGAGGTTCCGGCACGCGACTGTGGCCGATTACGAAGGCGATAAGCAAGCAGCTCATGCCGATCTATGACAAGCCGATGGTGTATTATCCACTCACTACGCTCATGCAGTCAGGCATCCGCGAAATTCTCATCATCACGACGCCAGATGAACAGTCTGGCTTCCAGAGATTGCTGGGAGATGGATCTCAGTGGGGTATTTCCCTATCATACGCCGTCCAGCCCTCACCCGATGGCCTCGCGCAAGCATTCATCATCGGCGAGGAATTCATCGGCACCGACAAAGTTGCGCTCGTACTCGGCGACAACATCTTCTATGGCCACAGGCTCGATGAATCGTTGCAGGAATCGGCCGATCCCGATGGTGGCATCATCTTTGGTTATGAAGTCTCAGACCCAGAGCGCTACGGCGTGGTGGAATACGACGAGCAGATGAATGTCGTCTCAATCGAAGAAAAACCCGAGCATCCCAAGAGTAATTTCGCCGTCCCAGGGCTTTATTTCTACGACAATGACGTCGTCGAGATCGCAAAACACATTAAACCATCAGACCGTGGTGAGTTAGAGATCACCACCGTCAATGCCGAGTACTTACGCCGTGGTAAATTGAAAGTGAAAACTCTCGATAACGGCGACGTCTGGCTCGATACCGGTACGATTGACAGTCTCACCGACGCCACTGACTTCGTCCGCGTCATCCAGAAACGCACCGGTCAGATCATCGGTAGCCCAGAGGAGGTCGCCCATGAACAGGGATGGGTCACAGACGCCCAGCTCGCAATCCTCGCAGAGCCCCTCAGGAAATCGGGATACGGCAACTACCTCTGTAATTAATTTGCCTCTGCTATAATCAACCCATGACAAACATACTCGTAACGGGTGGCGCTGGATATATCGCAAGCCACACAAATATCGCGCTCTCCGCAGCAGGCTACATGCCGATAATTATCGATAATCTCGTCAACAGCTCAAAGGAGGCGGTCGCTCGAACAGGCGAGCTGGCAGGATATCAGCCCATTTTTTACGAGGGTGATGTGCGCGACAGAGAGCTTCTCGAGAAGCTTTTCTCCGAGCATCATATCGACGCAGTGATCCACTTTGCGGGGCTCAAATCGGTAGGCGAGTCGGTCCAGAAACCGCTCGAATATTACCAAAATAACATCGACTCAACACTCGTCTTGTTAGATGTGATGCAGCAGCACGGCTGCAAATCGATTGTTTTTTCGAGTTCTGCCACCGTCTACGGAGATCCTCTCGAACTTCCGCTTACCGAGTCCTCTCGCGTGGGAGTTGAGCTGACTAACCCGTATGGCAAGACGAAGTATTTCATCGAGGAAATTCTGCGCGATCTCGCCGTATCAGACCCAGCCTGGAGTATCACGATCCTGCGCTATTTTAACCCCGTCGGTGCCCATCCGAGCGGAAAGATCGGCGAAAATCCCAATGGTATCCCCAACAACCTCCTACCATTCATCAGTCAAGTCGCCGTCGGTAAGCTCGAGAAACTCCGTGTCTTTGGCGATGACTACGATACCCCGGATGGAACTGGCGTACGCGACTACATACACGTCATGGACCTCGCACGCGGCCATGTCGCGGCTCTCGCGCACTCGAAACCTGGCGCTCATGTATATAACATCGGTAGCGGGACAGGAACTTCCGTGCTCGACCTCGTCCATGCATTCGAGAAAGAAAATAACGTCGCCATCCCCTACGAAATTGTCCCCCGCCGTCCCGGTGACATCGCCACATGCTATGCTGATGCGCACAAGGCAAAGCGAGAACTTGGCTGGGATACAGAATTGACCATCGAAGATGCCGTCCGTGACGCATGGAACTGGCAATCGCACAATCCAAATGGATACGATAAATCGTGATGACGAACCGATCCATGGCAAGGTTCGCCGGACGGCTATGGCAGTCAAGCCTCGTGCGCGCGTTTCTACTCGCAATTATTTGGCAAATTATTATTACTCTGCTCGGGTTGGTCTTTTCTCACTCATTCCCCATTCACGTTGAACGCGACCAGATCATGCCGGGGCTGTACAATACCTTAAACTACATGACCCACTGGGATGGGCAATGGTATCTTTCTATAATTAATGGTTCATACATCGACCCTCAAAGTTTTTCGCCAGCATTCTTCCCCTTGTTTCCGCTCATTATTGGCATACTAAAAATAGTGACTTTCGGGCTAATCGACATAACTGTCCTCGCGCTTCTGTTTAATACTGTAACTCTCGCATTCAGCCTCTACTTTCTTAGGGGAATCTCACGTCAGTTATTCAAAAAGACGAACCAGTGGATATTGCCGCTCATATTTTTATCAGCGCCCGCGGCGATCTTCCAAAACTTTTTCTACACCGAGGCGCTATTCTGTGCAATATCCTTCGGCGCCTACTACTTTGTACTGAAACGGCGCTGGCTTGTTATGTCAATTCTACTAGTCGCCGCAACGGCTACTCGTCTGCCCGGTGTCTTGGTGGTAATCTTGTGCGCACTCGAGTATTTACGCGTTCATCAATGGTCTATCCAACAGAGTCTTCGAGATCGGAGTATCTTGACCTTTTTCATCGCACCACTCGGACTGATACTCTACTCGGCATACCTCTTTCTCGTCCGCCACGATGCAATTGCGATGATTCACAGCGAAAGACTATGGTCGTATCACGTGCTCAACCTAAATATCTTTCAGACTGTGCTGAACTCGATGCGTGGCGTCGCCCACAGCTTCAGCCACGGGCTTACTTTCGATTGTATTTTTCACACTCAATAGCAATGTCGTATCTGCGCATCGGTATGCGCTTCCCGTTATGGCGCCCTATATTGCCGCCATCTATCTATGGGAGCTCAGGCGTCCGGTTGGCCGCTATATCGTAGCGGTTGCAGTCTATGGAGGCATGCTGATCCAGGGCCTATTATTATTCTTATTTGCGACAAACTTTTTTGCTGGATAAGTATAATTTTACAACGTGTCGAGTAGGATGATTTGTTGCGGACAAATCAATATTCTGCTACCATATAGACATAAGCGGGACATCCCCTATGAAACAAATAGTCAATAATCAAAAGAACAAAAAGAAGCGTACTATCTACGTCGTCTCGGCGGTTGTGCTTGCTCTTCTTGGCCTCCTTTTCGTTCTCGAGAAGACCCACGTTACGGACTTTGTCAAAAACCCTTTTAGCAAGACAGTTCCGACGGCCACCACGAACGCGCAAAAGACAGATACGGCAAATAAGAATGATCCAACAGAGGGAAACAAAACATCACAGACAACAACCCCAGGGGTTGATTCGTCAAAAAGTACTTCAGAGATTCCGTCGACAAGTACGCTGAAGGCTACGGTAGACTCTCTCACCCAACAAAACGGTGTCGTCACGGCGAGCGTAAGCCTGAGCGATCCATCATCAAGTGCCGGTACTTGCAGTTTTACCTTTACAAAAGACCAGGCCAAGCCAGTTGTCCGCTCTGTCGTCGCAAGCAATCTACAATGCGCAACAAGTATACCCGAGCTGGAGTTCTCTTCTATCGGTCAGTGGGTCTTGACTGTACGCTACTTCAATAACGACGCGCAAGCCTCAGCTCAACAGGAGATAACTATCCGATGACCTGGCGCAATGTTAGCCTACAGCTCACCTTTGCGATTATCGTTAGCGCAGTCGCACTCATAGCCACACCCACTAGCGTCGCTGCTGTCAGCGCATCAGACTGGAAGGCCGGCTATATCATCGACGACTCATTGTTCTACGATAACTCTTCCATGTCGGTTGATGCGATCCAAGGATTCCTCAACTCACGAGTGGTGAGCTGTGACATAAACGGCACGCAGTCTGCCGCCGACCTAGGTTACCCAAACATGACACATGCCCAGTATGCCGCAACGCAAGGCTGGCCAGGGCCACCGTATGTGTGCCTAAAAGATTACTACCAAGTGCCCGATTCAACTCAGGTAGTTAGCAATTTTCAGGGTTCAATACCCACGGGAGCCTTAAGCGCGGCGCAGATCATCAAGAATGCTGCGGACACCTATCATGTCAGCCCGAAGGCTATCCTCGCGACACTCCAAAAAGAATCACTCAACCTCATATATGACAACTGGCCAATGCTATCGCAATATAAAAATGCGATGGGCTACGGCTGCCCCGATACGGCCCCCTGTGACGCAAAATACGAGGGCTTCTATAACCAGATAAGCAATGCCGCCTATCAGTTCAATCTCTATAGGGCATATCCAAATAATTATCGCTACAAACCATTTCAGACCAATAGCATCTATTACAACCCGAATACAAGCTGTGGTGCTTCGGATGTGAATATTCAGAATTTTGCGACCGCCGGCCTTTATAACTACACACCGTACCAGCCCAACCAGGCCGCGCTCAATAACTTGTACGGGTCGGGGGATGCCTGTAGCGCGTATGGTAACCGAAACTTCTGGCGCATATTTAACGATTGGTTTGGCTCAGGAGTATTTATCGAAAATAATCAACTCTACGTCACGAGTCCCATGAATATCAGCAACACACCAGTAGTCAAGGGCGAGCCCATTACCCTTTCTTACACGGTTCAGAATAAATCAGCATCCAGTATGGATACGGGCGTTCTCTGGATATGCACCTCTCTTAACGGATATAACTATGGCTCTGGCTCCATACGTAGATCCCTTGCCTCTCAAGAAACCGTCGTCGTGAGCATGCAATACACGCCACAGTCTGTCGGAACGCTCACCGCAGGTGCGTGTGGGGATACTCCGCACGGAACAGGGTTCACGGAGGGCTATCCGAATGAAATTCAATACGGGTATCGAGATATTTCAGCAAACGTTCACCCCACGGGCATTACCGTCACTAGTGGGATCAAGGCGGTCTCCCCGCTCTTTAAGGGTGTTCCAAATACCCTCACCTACACCGTACAAAATCGCGGTCAAACGACTGAAGATACGGGTGACCTGTGGGTCTGTACCGCCCTTGGGGGCAAATCCTTTGGGGGCGGAGGCGTTCGCAAGACACTCGCCGTCAATGAGTCGCTGACGGTCAGCATGCCATATATCCCAAGCACTCCAGGCATACTCGATATCACAGCATGTGGCAACCCGCCGGGAGGATCCGGCTGGATGAGCGGTTACCCGATTCGTAACCTAAATAGCGACGGAAACCAGCAATACGCTGTTGCAGAAAATCCTATTGTCATAACTTCTGCAATCGCAACAACCACCCAACCTATGGCGGGAGTCCCAACAACGGTATCGTACCAGGTTCAGAACAAAGCGTCAGTGCCGGTCGACACAGGTATACTATGGGTGTGCAGCGCACTTAATAACAAACCCTATGGCTCTGGGGCAACAAGTAAGACCCTCGCGCCGAACGAGACCCTGACAGTGAGCATGCCATATACGCCGACCGAGACGGGTAAACTGGAGCTTGTCGCGTGCGGGAATTACCCAGGAGGACCCGGCTGGGTAAGCGGATACCCAGTGCGCCAGTACTACGATCACGGATATCGAACCTATGGTGTGACTAAGAATCCAATAGTTATCTCTACGGCTATCTACGCCTCAAGCGCACCCCTCAAAGGAGTTCCTACTACATTGGCCTACCAAGTCCAGAATCGTAGTACCCAGAGTGTTGACATCGGAACGCTCTGGATATGTACTGCCCTAAATGGTGTGCCCCTGGGAGGAGGAGCGCTGAGTTCAAAGACCCTCGCGCCGAACGAGACCCTGACAGTGAGCATGCCATATACGCCGACCGAGACGGGTAAACTGGAGCTTGTCGCGTGCGGGAATTACCCAGGAGGACCCGGCTGGGTAAGCTGGTATCCCTCACGGGACTACTTCGATCATGGCTACCGCACCTATAGCGTAACCAATTAGGTAAACTGGCGCTTAGTCGTCAGACAGATTACAATAAGCGTATGTTCAATTGGGATAATAGTGCTAAACGATACTGGTTAAACCATGATATCCGAAAAAGTCTACTCCTCGCTATCTCCATAGTTATGGCGTCGCTACTTATCTGGCTTGGCGCTACTACGCTATTCAACACAATCAGTGGTGATGACATGGTATTTGAGCGAACCCTCAGCTCCACCTCAACACTCATTAGCCAACCATTAGGCAACTACGTCGCATGGACAGCACGACTTACTAATATATTTTCGCTCAATCTGCTCTTTAGCCTTCTGCCCGAGCAATCCTTGATCCACCTTACCTTGTTATTCTCGTTGGCCATTACCCTACTGTCGGCATGGTATCTGATGACATCAGTATTCAGATATACAGGTACCTCATACCCTCGCCTGCTCGGGTTCGCGCTAAGCGCAGCCTTCAGTTTATCGTTGTGTGTGTTTAGTTCGACTACCTATGACAACTTCTACTGGATGGCTGGTGTGGTTACCTATATCGTCCCCCTCGCTCTATTTGGAGCTATAGGAGGACGGTTGATAAGAAAGAAGAAGCTCAGCAAACTCTCCCTCGTCACTCTCGGAATCTTATCGTTGATTATGGGCCTATACAACGAGGCCTTCGTTCTGCAAGGCCTCGCAGTTATCAGTGTGCTGTTCGGCCTTACCGTGATTAAACTCGGACCAAGGCGAACTTTTAGACAGGTCGCGATACGCTATGCGCCACTATTTATCGGGTTATTATTGGCGGGGATCATAATGAAACTTGCCCCCGGAACCGACTATAGGATGCACCTCAATCAATCACTCGCGCCTAGTGACTTTGACCACTCATTCATCGGCCTCCTTAAGATGTCTGTCCACACGACATCGCATGAACTATACACATTCGTGTCTCATAACTGGGGCGGCCTTAGCCTCCTTATATCTATTGTTTTAGTGGGTGCTCTCCCATCTAAACCATCAGAGTGGTTACGCAAAAATGCCACCTACGTATTCGGTGCCTGTGCTCTTGTGCCGCCGCTGGCATTCTTCACCCTCGCCTTTGGCGTTCATTATGCATACCAGCCAGCTATTACGGAATACTCTCTCATAACCGCAAACTACTTGGCCTATCTAGCGATTGCGGTCGCAGCCCTGTGCGCGGCCCAATATATTCCACGAAGCAAGCCGTTCGTCGTAGGGTCGGTCATTGGAGCTATCGTGGTCTCCGTGATCGCCACATTAATTATGGCTGGGCGCATAGAGCAAATTAACCAACTGATAAGGTTGCAGCAAAAGGAGTTCAATGCAACTAATTCTGCCATCATATCTGCAAAACAATCCGGTAAAAACGAAATACATATCGGAATCTCAAAACTGTATTTTTCCTACTGCGTGCCAGAAGTGAGCCCAACAACCTGGTGTAATGAGGCCTACGGGCAGTATTATGGTGTACAATCAATAACGGCTTCTCAGTATATTGATTACTCCAATTCTTACCAACAGGTAGAGGGAGCGAAATGATACAAATTCTTGTACTCTCACACTCGCCAAACCTCGGCGGTGGCGAGTTGGCCCTCAAGTCACTCATAGACTCTACCCGAAACACATACCAGTGGACGATTGTATTTCCCGCCAGTACTCCACCAGATCCCGCCGTCTTGCCAAAGGACGCATCGATAGTATTACTACCCGAACTACAGTGGTGGTGCCATGAGGCACACGAAGCTCCGCGCCAGATCAATCGCCGAGTTTTTCTAAAGTCATACGCCGAGCTACGTAGTTTGGCTGGACGGGCAGATATACTCCTCACAAATACAATTACCATTCCCTGGCTTGGTTTTATCGCTCAGGAGCTTGGTAAGCCTCACGTTTGGTATATCCATGAATTTGGTGATATTGACCACAACCTGAAGTTCGTGGCAGGGTATGATGAGACCCTCCGAACAATCAGCGCGTGTTCAAGTCGCATCCTCACTATCAGCGAATCTGTTAAGTCACACATTGCGCGTATCATACCTTCCGATAAAATCGACCTGATCCACCAGTCAATTGATCTGGCTGAACTGCTCACTATCCCGCCCTCAGTTGAAGATCTATCTAATGAGATCTCTGCTCTATGTATGGGCGCCATTAAGCCTTCGAAGGGACAAAGGGTCGCCCTTGAGGCGCTCGCCAACCTGCCAGGCGTAACGCTCGATATCGTTGGGCCGCCCGCCGATATGGACTACGTGCAACAACTCGAGAAGATGGCGAAGCAGACCAACAATGTGCGCGTGGAATCAAGGCGGTATTCGCCTGCCCAAGAATTAACTCGGCACAATCTCGTACTAATGTGCTCAGAGAACGAAGGTCTCGGTCGCGTGACGCTTGAAGCGCTCGCGGCTGGGCGCCCAGTCATCGGGTATGCCTGCCGATCAACTGCGGAGTTGCTCGCTGACGGACGCGGCATAACCTACTCCCCCAATTCACCCGAGGCGCTTAGAGAACGAGTAGTTCAGTTGCGCACGCACACCAACCCTATCAATACTCAATCTGCACGCGATTACGTCATCCAGACATTCAGCGACAGCACCCAGTCGGAAGATTTCGTGAGTTGCGCAAGTAGCGCAGCTTTGTCGCCCCTTGAGGATAGAAGCACTTCCGGTGAGGCCTACCTCAGCCTCATCACTCAAAAACAACTCTGGCTTACGCGTTCATCAGAACTCAAGCGCACCATAAAATCACTTGCTCCGAAGCCAGTTAAGCGAGTCGTTAAGCGCCTTATCGGCCGTCGTTAACGGTTTTCTTGGCTTTTTTTGCCATCTTCTTTGCGCCACGTAATGTTTTATATACTACTGAGGTTGTTTTACTTACCACTCTTCTGACGGGAAGTGGCGTGAAGCGGGTATACGCGCCCACGAATCGAATAACCTTGGGAGATATTGCAAGCTCTGATCCGTCTCGCAAGGCAAAATGCTGCTCGAGGTGGTTAAGGCGTTTGAGGCCCCAGTATATGTCATCCAGTCTCTTCAGCTCCGAGTAGAGAATCGTTGCATCAAAAACGGGCAGCGCCGAGAAACTATGGGCATACTGGGACGCAAGTAGCACCTGGTCGTCACAATAGTCAGACTCACGCTCCGAAAGACTTATCAGAACGAGCGGCACAATCGCTATGCGCGCACCCTCACAGGAGAGATCGATGCATTCCTGCCAGTCTGAATAATGGCGGGTTGCGTGAGGGAGAGTGCGAAAGAGTCCGACTACTCTTCTTGAGTATTTCTCCTGCAAAAATACGCTGCCAAGCTCTGGGGGGTATGGGTGATATTCACCGTAGCCCTTCTTCCGACCGTCCCCACCG
>JBBRCG010000013.1:0-26799 GCA_038205065.1 Saccharimonadales bacterium (SeqCode) | reverse complement strand
TTCGAACACACGACCTCACCGTCCCGAACGGTGCGCGCTACCGAGCTGCGCCACACCCAGACATGTTGATAGTATACCCTAACCTGTCGCTGTAATCTAATGATATCTCAAGCGGCACGCGAATGGTGCGGTCACGTTCCGCTACCCCCCGGATTTCACGATTGAAAGTCAGCTTTCATCGGAAAGTCCGTTTCCGAACTACCACAGGCAGTTCTCACTACCGAGCTGCGCCACACCCCGACATGTTGATAGTATACCCTAACCTGTCGCTGTAATCTGATGATATCTTAAGCGGCACGCGAACGTTGTTGCAGCCCCGGTCTACCAGGTGGGCAGGCTCGGGTCAGATTTGAAGCCCCACGCAATACCATCATACCCATTGTCGGTCAGTAAATGCGTATTTCCAGTTTTCTCAGCAGTGGTCAGGCCGGCTGGGTTGTAGCGTATCAATTCGTAATAGGCTGTTCCGCTCGTACTGCCGTCGGCTGAGCCAGACGATCTATACAGGTAAGTGTTGTTTGCGGGCAGGCTCGAGTCAAGGTTCGGGATAGTACTTGCGTAGGTAGGCACGATACCCGGGATAAATGAATCACCCGTACCATGGTTATAGCCGCACCACCCAAACTGGTAGTTTGTGTCGACGTTATTGCAAAGTGAGCTATTCGGATAATTGTCGTGGTCAGTTCTGTAAAGTAGTAGCAACTTTTGGATCGTCGCCATATCCTGTGACTCTTTAGAATATCTGGCACGGTCTTGGATCCCATTGAATTCAATGATTGTAATAACCGCCAGAATGGCAATCACGACGATGACAACGAGTAATTCTACTATCGTGAAGCCTCGTGACGCTTGGCGACTTTTCATAGGCTAATTATACCATTAGCACATTGAAAACTCGGCCATGGCCGAGTTTTCAATGTGTTGAGACTACTGTGATTAGTCGACGACTTCGACGCCCATACTGCGGGCTGTACCGGCGATAACCTTGACGGCTCCGTCCATGTCGATCGCGTTGAGCTGGCTCATCTTTTCGGTTGCAATCTCTTCGAGTTGCTTGCGAGTGATTTTGCCGACTTTTTCAGCGTGAGGACGACCTGAGCCCTTCTTGATACCGATCTTTGTGCGAATCGCGTCATCTACTGGCTGGCCGAGGCTCTTCCAGGTGAATGTGCGGTCTTCGAAGACCTTGATGTGGACGATGACGTCCTTGCCCATGTCACCTTTGGTGCCTTCATTGAATGGATTTAGAAAATCCATCATGTTGAGGCCCCATTGACCGAGGGTGCTACCAACTGGAGGGCCTGCGGTTGCGCGGCCGGCTGGAATACGAAGTTTGAGGTTTCCAATAACTTTCTTTGCCATAGTGTAAATTTCCTTCTCGAGAGTGCCCAGTTCTCAGATCTTGAGGGCATACTAAATATAATTTGAAGCAATATTTAGTGCGTAACAGAGAGATTATAGCAGATTTAAGCGTAATGAGCAACGTCTTTTGTATATAAATGCAAAATACTGCTAGAGAACGAATTTGCTTCTTCTGATGGCATGCGTTGCAGCTGAGGCGCGCGGGCCTAAGGCGAGCGCTACTCGTTCATCACGAGGAAGGTTTTTGCTAAGCTTTTGTAGTTCCCAAAAGACGGGGCCGTTGTAACCCGATGGCATCTTTTCGATTCGGCCGACTTCTGCGGCGATCCGTACGGAATATCTTACGTCGCCAGACCGTTCTCTTAGTCTGTCCGCGCCCCTTAGGTAGCCAGCCGTTTCTTCCAAAATCGGCTCGAGGATATCTACCACAAACTGACCTAGCTCACGCTTAATATTTGGGTTATATGACGGGGGTATATCGATACGGTACAATTGCCCATCAGTCTCAGACAGAAAGCGCCCTGTCGGGTGAGCTTCGACGATATTGCGGACGAAGCTACCTTGTTCATGGAGATAGGCTCGCAGCTCCGGATAGTCGGCTGCACTTAGTTCACTTGAACCCGAGATATCCCAGCCGACCAGTGCGGTGTCTGGAGTCGTCGGCATTTTGAGTTTTAGTGTATCTGATACGGATTGAGTGATGTAGTCCTGCGAAATGACGCCGATATGACCGAGGCTTGCCTCGAGGGGCTCCTGGAACCGATTGAACTCGTCCAGAATAGTGTCCATGTTGGGGATATGTCTGCGAGCTATTAGCTCATTCGTAAATGCAAGCTGTGCAACACTTTTTGACTCTGGAAGATAGATGCCTAGTACGGAGTGTTGGTCGGGGTTCATCCGACTCGGTGAGAGTCCGTCGTCTGTCTGCTTGTCGGCAAATGTCATCCCTACCGTCGTCGTCGCCAGATCGACTCGCCTACCGGCGATATGCTCTTGTTGAAATTTACCGAGTTTGCTGGGGAGACTCTGCCTATTGGCGTAAGCGATGACGGCCGCGTCCGGATGATATGTATCTTGCGTATAGCAAACAACACCCTCAAAAGAAGGATAATCACCTGCCATAATATCCGCAAACGAACCAAGCGCCTGCGTAGCTGCTGCTTGTTCGTTGTGCATCTGCCGGCGTGTGTCTTCAAGAGAAAAGCCACGTGAGCTCATAGCTACATTATAGCACAATAGCAATCAAATAGCAAATACACCCCTATCGACGGGGTGCATCTGTGAAGTCTGATTTTGTTAGACTTTTTTGACCTGAAGTGCGTCGAGCTCGACTGGTGTGTCGCGGCCGAACATGCTGACCATGACCTTGAGCTTACCCTTGACGTTGTCGATTTCGCTGACCGCACCATCAAAGCCCTTGAATGGACCATCGACGATGTTGACGACTTCGCCTGATTTGAAGTCGATCTGGTGCTTCGGATCTTCGACGCCCATGCGCTTCTTGATCTTCGCAATCTCAGAGTCCGACACGGGCGTTGGCTCAGTGCCGCTTCCCACGAATCCGGTGACACCAGGTGTGTTACGGACGATGTACCATGTCTCATCGGTGAGCTTCATCTCGACAAGCACGTAGCCCTGGAAGATCTTGGCCTCAACGACTTTACGTTTACCGTTCTTGATCTGGATCTGCTTCTCTTTTGGCACCATCACGTCGAAGATCTTGTCGGCCATATCGACCGCCTGTGAACGCTGTTTGATGCTGTCGGCGACCTTCTCCTCGTAACCCGAGTAAGTGTGGACGGCATACCATTGCCTGGTTGAATCGTAACGATTTTTTGCTGACATAATAATTATTTCCCTAGTAGTACGTTAAATATATATTGGAATCCTGCGTCGATGATGAGGATGAGGACTGCGAAACCGGCAGTGAACACAATGAGCGCGCCTGTCATCTTCCAAGTGTTTCTGCGGTCGGGCCAACGCACGGCGCGTAGCTCTCTCCATGAACCCTTCAAATAGCCACCAGCTGACTTGAGGGCATTTTTTCGATCACTTTTTTCTTTCGGGGCGCGGGCGGGTTTTTTCTCGCTCGGGACGGAAGTTTTTTTGATTGTTTTCTTGCCGCCACCAGCGATGATGCGGGTGATGCGCGGTGCGTCATCTGAAGCTTTTGCCACTCGTTGTCCCTTCTATGAACTAAAAATAGTCTGCTTAAGCAGACTGTCAAGCACTAGTGTAGCTCCATCGGAGAAAAAATGCAAGTTCATGGGGTGAGCCGGACGGATATGCGTTGGGGCGCGTATCCGTCCGGCCGAACAGGCTTACAGCTCAAAACAAGCCATGGGGATTACATCTGGGTGTTTGGGGGACCGCTTTGATGTAATAGTGAATCCATGAAATGTCGGTTCGGCCTGCTAATAAAATTATAACATAAATTACAACCGTGGTAATGAGAAGCCGAATGTTGAGCCATGGTTGAGGTGGCTCTCAAGCGTGATCTGAGTATGAAGTTTACGTGAAAGTTTGGCAGCGACATAGAGACCGAGCCCGGTACCACCTGTCTCGCGGGTACGATAATCTTCGCTTCGGAAGAATTTATCGAATACTTTTTTCTGATCAGCTTTCGAGATACCGATGCCGGTGTCGCGAACGGAAAAGTCAAGGTTATCTCCTCGCTTCTTGACGGAGATAGTAACAGAACCCTCTTTGGTATATTTGAGCGAATTAGTGACGAAGTTCTGCAGCAATTCGTGGAGGTAGAGCTCGCTCGCTACCACTGATCCAAGGTCCGGGTCGATATCGAGATTGAGCTGGAGGTTTTTCTTGATAGCCTCGGGCTGATATTGATTGAAGAGGTCATGAATGAATGGCTCGATAGCGATCTCGATCGCATCGTCTGCGACACCGCGCTCAGCGCGTGAGAGTGTTGAGAGGTCATTGATCATCGAGGCGAGGAATACGACTTGCTCGTGAGCCATGGCAACCCCGGAATGGAGTGCGTCTGGTGACGATACGCCCCTGTCGAGCATGAGCTGGAGGTTCGAAAGAGACCCCTCGGCAATCGTGATCGGCGTGCGGAGCTCATGGCTTACGACGGAGATGAACTCATCGCGCTCTTCCTCAAGGCTTTTCTCTCTGGTGATATCGCGCATGATAATGATATAGCCCTCGCTGTGGTCGCGTGTTGAGGCGCTGTCAGCGCCTCTAATAGGAGAGAAAATAACACTGAGGTGAAGATGCTCGTCGCCGAGCTGGAGGTTGATATCATCTCGAGATACGACGCCACGAGCGCGCTTTAGCTCGCTTTTGAGCTTGAATCGATCATGGTCATCCCCAACGGTAAGTTTTGCAACCTCGTCGATCGATTGGCCGACAACCGAGACGTTCGTATCGAGGAGCACGAGGCTGGCGGCATTGTTGATCTGGACGAGGCCGCTTGCGTCGGTAACTAAGATCGCATCGGCGAGGTTATTCACAATTGTCATCATGCGGTCGTGCTGCAGTTCGGCAATCCGCTCGTTCTTTTCGAGCTGTCGCATGTCGGAGCGTCTGGCGTGCGAGATAAAGAAGATGTGGAGTATCGCAATTGCGAGCCACGCAGCCACGAACAGAGTAGTCATCAAAAGGCCAGATTCCGGAGGCGAGATCAATAGTAGGATCGCGTACAGGACCGGTACGCCAAGCGTGAGATATGTCACAAGGGTTACTTGCCAATGCGATTGAACTATTCCACCCCTTTTCATTACCTCTATTATACCGATCATTTCGCGAAAAGCAAAAGCTAGATGGTCGGAGTATGTATCTTCACCTGTTTGCGGTGTAGTTTGTAGGCAGGATCGAGGCGCTCGACCTCTGCCCAGAACTGCGCGCTATGGTTCATTTGGCGCGTATGGGAGAGTTCATGAATTAGGACGTAATCGATGAGCTCGTCGGAAAGCTTCATGAGAGCGATATTGAGGCTAATCGTGCCATTCGAACTGCAACTCCCCCATCGGCTACCGGCATGGGAAAATCGGACACGCTCGTAGGAAAAGTCGTTTCTTGTGGCTAGCTCCTTAAGTCGACGCGGGAGATAGGCTTTCGCCTCTTTGCGAAGCGCGGTGATCACGCTATCTCTGAGCAGTCGTTGGATGGTGGCCGACTCGATATCTGTTCCGTTCGGGACGGTAAGGATGATGGATTGTTTGACGATTTTTAATTGAGGTGTTCGCACCAGGCCAGTCGGGACGATAGCGATACGGTGGCTCTTGCCCACCTGTTGGCCGTGTTGATAGGTAGTTGTCGGAGTTTGGCTATGCATCAGCCCGCGAAGCTTAACCCTCTCGTTTGAAACGAAGCTTTTCGCAACTAGCATAGGCGTAAATCGAGGCATCGTGATCGCGAGTCGTCCATCGGTGCCGACCTTGGCTCGGATATAGCGTGCCCCAACCCGTTTGCTTACGGTGATATCGCCAAATTCAGAGTCAACGAATGATGTCATACTAACGAATGCTAATTGAGCGTACGATCTGAGGAGTCGCCGGTCGATCGGGTACGGTGACGGGTTTTGTCACGAGACGACCAGATTTGCTCAGGTATGAGAGTACGGTCTTGGCTTGCGAGGCATAAGTGTGCTTGCCACTGATCACAATTGCCCTTTCGGCATCAGTCGGAGCCTGGAATTTCGCGACCACATCATCAAATGCGGCGCTTGTCAGGGTGTTTTTCTTGAGCGAACGGATTTTCGCGGAATCTTTCTCGACCTGTACCCAGACGATAAGGGGTTCAAAGCCGTATGATTTCGACCATTTGACGAACTCACTTCGGAGCTCGCGAGTGTCGGTATCGCCCTCATAGACGAACGTATTGCCGGTCTTTGCTACCTCAGCGGCAAAGCTTGTAATAATCTTCATAGCTGATGGGACATCTTTTGCATATGAGGTTAGTGTCAGGGCGTCGATATAGGGCGCATTGAACATATCAGCGAAGCGCTCGGCAAAGAAGCTCTTGCCACTTCCCGGATAACCTACCATCATAATCGCGTGCGGTCGAGACAGGTGTAACGATTTCATAAGCCTAGTATACCAGACGTCGCAAAAGATGTAAGCATAACCACCGTATACTATAAAGAAGTGTTGACAAAACGTAAACAACATACTATACTGATGACTATATCATTGGGACATGAGTGTAAGGAGGCATACATGACTAAGTTGAAGGCACTTTTGGCGGGACTCGGCGTTGCGGTATTCGCATTCGTAGGGTTCAGCCTCTTATTCAGCGGAAACACAAACGCAGTGGGCTCTACCCCTGACTGTACGACTGGTGCTGTGATCAAATGCGGCGTGACGAGCGGATCAGATCTTGCAGGGAAAGTCAGCACGAACATGCCAGGCGATTTGCCAGCAATCTACACCCATTATGGCATACCGACGAGTCAGCTCACCAGTAATACCGGTAAAGCCGGTGTCGTGACGAAAGACGGTCAAGTAATCTATAACGGTACGGTCGTCGCAACCGCTGCTGGCACCGTCGGCCGCCTCGGTTATTCTGGCGATAATAAGGTGGTAATTTCTGGAAAGACGTTCTATGAGCACTCGACCCAGAAGTCATTTGTACCGAGCCAGCTAAACGCGATAATCTTCTTCGATGCAAACGGGCAATTTATCGGTGCGGTTCTCTACTCTTGTGGAAACCCAATTTATGCCACGCCTGTTCCGAAACCACCAGTACCCGTATACACATGTGACCTATTGACGGTTGCGAGCTTGACTCGCACATCTGTCCGAGCCACCGTCGCTTCAACGGCGAAAAACGGTGCGACTGTGACAGGATATGGATTTGACTGGGGTGATGGCTCTACCGTAACCCAGAGCGGTCCAGTTCTCGATCACAATTACGCCAAAGAAGGCGCCTACACGATTCGTGCCAGCGTCCTCGTGACGGTTGACGGTCAGAATAAAGTCGTTGTCAGCGACGCCTGTGTCAAGCAGATTTCGATTCAACCTGAAATGTGTACCGTTCCTGGCAAAGAGAATTACCCGGTAGGCAGTCCTGAGTGTACGAAAACTCCGTACTGTCGCATCAGCGATCGCGCAACGGTCTCCCTGTATCCAAGTGAAGTCACGAGTGACTACACGACAGATTTCAGTAAGTGTGCCGCTCCTCCAGTTGTCCCCGAGTTCCCACACACGGGTATCGGCGAGATGCTCGGTGGTAGTCTCGGCCTCGGTGCCCTCACGACCGCAGCACTCTACTATGTCGCAAGTCGTCGCGCCATTGGTCGACTATAGATCCTCGATCTAGCTCACAAAAATACTCCCATCGTATCGGTGGGAGTATTTGTTATGTGCATAAATTAGATCGACTCAGACGATGACCCAAATGGATAGAGCTTGAGACCTTCGCCGCTCTTACGCCAGGCGTCGATGGCAGGTTCGATAATTCGCCACGATTGCATCACTTCTGCGCTCGAGGCAAAGAGTGATTGATCGCCTTTGATCGCGTCCATGATCACGCGCTCGTAGGCTTCAGACACGTAGGCTTTGAATGAATCCTCGTAGCCAAATGTCATATCAACCGTCTCAGTGTCATTACTAAGCCCGGGTTTTTTCGCCTGCAGCGTGATCGTGATGCCTTCTTTTGGCTGGATATTGAACGTCAACGTATTATGGCTACGTCGTTCGTGCGTCTCACGGAAGTGTAGCCGTACGAATGTCATCTTCTCGTTGAGGCCTTTACCGGTTTCGATCACGACTGGCGTTCCCTGCCAGCGCTCGTTATCGATCGAAAGCGTGAGGCGAGCAAAGGTCTCGACTGATGAGTCGATATTATGAATCTCTTCGCGGTAACCTTCGTATTGGCCTCGGACGGCGTCCCCTGGGCGTACGGCGAGGATCGATTTCATGAGCTCGAGCTTGAGCGCGTGAATTTCTTCGCTCTTGAGCGTCCTCGGCTGCTCCATCGTGATGAGGGCTAATAGTTGGAGCAGATGGCTCTGGATGAGGTCTCGGAGGGCGCCAGTCTTCTCGTAGAATACCGCCCGGCTTTCAACGCCGATCTGTTCATACGCACCGACAGTGATATAGTCGATATGGTTAGCGTTCCAGATGGACTCGAACATCGGGTTATGGGCACGGAACTCGAGGAGGTTTTGAGCGGTTTCTTTCGCCAAGTAATGGTCAATGCGATAAATCTCGGTAGTCCGAAAGGCGCCCTCGGTCGCCTCGATGAGCTCTTGGGCCGAGTCGGTATCGTAGCCAAAGGGCTTCTCGACGAGGATTCTCGGATTGGTTGATTCGTAGGCGAATGGTTTCTGGTGGCCGGTTTCGCCGAGGAGCTTGACGGTTGAGATAAATGCCTGGGCGGGGACGGATAGATAGTAGATTCTCAGCGTATTTTGGCCGAGTGAGCGAGAAACGACCTCGAGATTTTCGTACATAAGCTTGAAATCATCAGCGGTCTCTTGGTCATTTGAGATGATCGAGCAATGTGATTTGAGCGCCTCTAGATCGACATGCCCACCGGACGGCTCAGGAAGGAATCGTGCGAAATCGCTAAAAAGTGATTCGACAGTATAGTCCTTCTTGCGGCTAACGCCGACGATGCTGAAGCTATCTGGTAGGTGGCCATTGGCGAACAATGAAGCGAGTGCTGGCATGAGCTTACGGTGAGCCAGGTCGCCAGAGATACCAAAAATAACGAGTAAAAGCGGGTTCGATATGTTTTCGTTCACGCTCTACCCTCTCCGTTCAGGTTATGCCCGCCGAATTTGTTGCGCTGCGCGGCGACGATCTTGGTTGCGAAATTGACCTCACCTTTTTGGGAGGCAACACGGACGTCGAACGCCGCTTGGATTGCTGGGACAGCGATTCCGAGTTCGGTAGCCGTTTCGAGGGTCCACTTCGTTTCTCCGCTCTCGGCGACATAGCCAGTGATGCCATCTAGTTCGGGGTTTTCCTTGACGGCCTGAAGCGTCAGGTCGTTCAGCCAACTAGTAATGACGCTATGGTGCTGCCAGACGTTTCCAGCGGCGGCGAGGTCGAGTGTGCCATAAGGACCTTCATGGAGTAGCCGATAGCCTTCACCGAGTGACTGCATCATGCCGTATTCGATGGCGTTATGAACCATCTTGACGTAGTTGCCGCTTCCGCTCGGGCCGAAGTATGCGTAGGCGCCACCTGGGGTCGTGAGAGTCTCAAACACTGGTGTGAGTTCGTCGACTGCGGTGCGGTCGTCTGAGCCGATCATCAGAGGGAATCCGTTGTCGTAACCCCAAACGCCACCGCTTACGCCGACGTCGATAAGTGGCGCCATACCGGCGGCAGCTACATCTGTCGTGACGATACGCGTTTCGCGATAATCAGAGTTCGCGCCATTGATAATCACGCTCTGCTTCGGCAGCACCTTGAGCCACTCGGCGATGAAGTCGTGAGTAATTTCGCTCGGTAGCATTAGCCATACATAGACGCGCTCGTCAGGCGTGAAATGCGAAAGAGCCTCTTCGGGCGTGTGGGTGCCGATGGCTCCGAAGCCGACAGCCTCAGCCACTGGTTCTGGTGAACGATTTAATGCGATGACCGTGTGGCCGCCTTCTTGTAGTTTACGTGCGATTTGCATGCCCATTCGGCCGAGTCCGTGTACGATTAGTTTCATGTATACTCCTTTTCATCTAATTGATCAGTAAATAATGTCGTGCGGTTGATGTCATTTAGGATGAGTGCTGGGGTTGTGTCCATCGTTTCGCCAGATGCAGCGATAAGTAGCTTTAGGGCTGACTTTTTCCCTTCGCCGAAGGCGGATACAAACACATAATCGCCGTAGTCGCGGAGCGCGGTCGCGGTGAGTGTGATGCGCTGAAAATCATCGGCGATATACCAGACCGCGAGATCTGGTGAATGGACGCCCACGCTGCCTGGTAGTATTCCCGCCGTGTGTCCGTCATTGCCGATTCCGAGTGTGGCGACCACCGTTGACTCGATTGCGACGGCTTCAGATAAATGTGCAGCGAGACGCGCGGTGGCTTCTTCGATGCTCGGATTGTCGACGAGGATATCGATCCATTTCGCCTTTTTCGGGTCGAATCCGGCTTTTCGCATCGCCGCACTATTGCTTGCTTTATGGTCGTACGGTCCGTATCGCTCGTCGACTGGCAAAATCGTGAGATTTGCTGATTGCGTCTCTGAGATGCCGGCCATCGCCTGTAGCTGAATTGCGACATTTGAGCCGCCACTGACGAGCCAGAGTACTGGCTCTGTATCGAGCAAATGGGCTAATTCTGTGCCAATTCGCTGTGCTGCTTCGTTTGGATCACTCCATGCGATATTCATAAGGATATTATAGCCTACCGAAGCTTAAATAAAGGCCCGAACTGCGTCGGCGATCTCGTCTGGCGTTTCGTAGTGGCTGAGATGGCCGACGTCTGGGATCACCACGATATGAGAACCGTGAATGTTTCGATGGAGTGTATGCTCTTTTTCGAGTGGGGTGACATCATCTTTTTCGCCAACAATTAACAGAGTTGGCGTCACGATTTTCGAGGCAGCGTGGCTGACGTCGTGGCGGACGGATGTGTCGAACGCTTCGGCCAGCTGATCGGGATTTGCAAATGTACTGAAATGGGCAAAGTGTTGTTCGTCGATATATTTTTTCAATGACTTATCGCGAGTTTTTCTCAGAACGACGCTCATGACTTTTGTGACGACTTTGCTCGAAAGCCATGGTTTCGCGAGCTGTTTCGGTAGGACGCGTCCGAGCCAATAGTAAAATACCGCGAGCTGGGTGAGGATGCGTCGATTTCCCTCGAGCGCTGGAGCACCGATGGGGTTGACGAGGATGATCTTGCGACACTGAGTGGGGTGCTCGGCGGCATAGTGTGCGACGAGGATGCTGCCGAATGAGTGCCCGAGAATGATCGACGGATGACCTGGTTCTATCGCCTTTTTGAATTCATCGAGAAACGCTACGTAATTATCGAGCGAATGACCATCGGGCAGCGTATCGCTCTCGCCGAATCCCGGGAGATCGGGGATGACAATACGGTAATCGGCTAATTGTTCTGCGACAAGTTCGAGTCCATGGTGTGTCCCTCGAAACCCGTGCACGAAAATGATCGTATCTTTGCGATCAGCGTTGTATTCCCAGTAGTAGACGGAATGCCCCGCCTGTGTCGTCAGCGTGTGTTTGTTCATTAGCTCTATCATACCATCGCGTCCATGCAATCAAAATGATCGAGCGACAGACTGTGGCTGGTATTATAGTTACATGGCATCTATCACCCATTTCCTTACTAGTCATGCGAAAATCACTGTGATACTCGGGGTGATATTCTTGCTCGGAGCCGGAGTCTATGGCGCGGGCTTATTCAATACGCTCAAGAGTGGCGATAACTTCTACGCGAGCGATACGAAGTCGCAAGCGGCCCAAGATAAACTTATTCAGCTGTATGGCAACGGTGACACAAACGCGGTAATTGTCCTACTCGAGAAAAAAGCGGGCGTGAAAGTAGATATCAAGAGTGCCGAGGCGAGCACTGAAGCCAACCGTATACTGAAAAACCTCGACATTTCTGCGACGCAGAGCTATTACTCGACCCATCAGGATTCGTTCATATCTACTGATGGATCGGCAACATTTGCGGTCGTTAATCTCAGCGGCAATGATCAAAACGCTAAGTATGAGCAGGCGAAAGCCTTCGCGTCGAATACAAAAAGCGACATGTTCAATATCTCTATTGGCGGCGGCTTGGTCGGCCGTAGTCAGACCCAGGATCAGGTCAAAGAAGACCTGACGATGGCCGAACTGATCAGTTTACCGATACTCGGCATCCTGCTGTTCCTATTCTTTAGGAGTCCAGTCGCCGCCGCGTTACCACTCGGTATGAGCATCTTGACTATCGCTGGTGGGCTCGCCGTCGCTCGTCTCGTTGACACGCTCGTCGTCGTGGACACATATTCGCTCAATGTCATTACGATCCTCGGCGTCGGCCTCTCGATCGACTACTGTCTACTCGCGGTCAATAGGTTCCGTGAAGAACTCGCCAAAGGCGAAACGGTCGAGCAGGCCGTCCATCGGACGGCGCGAACCGCTGGTCGCACAATATTCTTCAGCGGACTTACTGTCGCGATCTGTTTGCTCGCGCTCCTACTCTTCCCTGTCGGCTTCATGCATAGTGTCGCGATCGGTGGCGCAGCGGCCGTCGGTGTCGCGGTCGCTATCTCAACCCTGCTTCTTCCGTCGGCTCTCCGACTCGTCGGCAAAAACATCGACAAATGGCATATCGGCAAGAAGAAACCGGCTGCGCATAACGGCTGGGGACGCGCCGCGACGTTTGTCGCGCGTCATCCTATCTTCTCAATCGTCGGCGGGCTCACCATCATCGGTCTCTTTGTGTGGCCGGTATTTTCGTTCAAGACTGAAGTATTCGACTGGCATGTTCTGCCGAACAACCAGAGCGCGTACCATGTCGGCCAAGCTCTTGAGGACAAGTTCACCACCAACACGTCGTCAATCACGATCCTCGCGGACTTCGGGCACGCGCCGACTCCTGCCGAGATATGTACAGTGACAAATGAGGTGAAAGCCGTGACTGGTGTGAAAGCGGTCGACACTGCCTATACGCAACTCGGGGATCTCTCGTCATGCGGTGCAGCCGGCATGGCGCTCGCCGCTACAGGGCATCAATCACCACAGACCCTGCAATATATCGAAGGATACGCGACAAAATATATCAGAGATACCTACGTCCGACTCGATGTGACGTCGAAATATGACGCGTCGGATAGCCGCACGTTTACGCTTGCCGAAACGTTGCGGTCGAAGCAACTAACTGGCGCCACGACAGAGATAACTGGTACATCGATGTTGTCGAAGGATACTCTCGATGCCTACACGAAGTGGCTGCCGATCGTCGGAGTGATTATCGCTCTCGCGATGGTCGTCGTGTTGAGCCTACTGCTTGGGTCGTTCGTCATACCCTTCCAGGCAGTGGTGATCAACTCACTTTCACTACTTATCGCGCTTGGTGTTTTGGTCGTCATCTTCCAGTTTGGCTGGGGCTCATCTCTCCTCCATACGGTCACGACTGGCGGATTCGAGCCGTCTATCCCCATTCTCGCTGTCGTGATGGCATTTGGGCTCTCCATGGACTATGCCGTCTTCCTCTATAGTCGTATTCATGAAATCTACGACAAGACAGATGATGTGACGCAGTCGATTGTCGAGGGCGTCGCAAAGACTGGCCCGATCATCAGCGCCGCCGCCGTTCTTATGTTCGTCGTGGTATCGGCCTTTGGGTTGTCGCATGTCGTACTTATCCAACAGATTGGCATAGGACTAGGTGTTGCCGTACTCGTCGATGCCTTCTTCGTCCGTATCTTCTTCGTCCCTGCCGTCATGAAGCTATTCGGTCGCGCTAGCTGGGCTGCACCGAAATGGCTCAAAAAGATCACGATCAAGCACGAATAAGACTCGGACTATTTTTCTAGAAGCGCCGTGAGCTCAATTTCAATCTTTGCGCCTTTACGGGTCATCGCGTTGACTTCGAGGAGCGTACTTACCGGCTTACTATTTGCAAACCAGCGGTCTCTAATTACTGATACTTTTGCAAAATCGTTGATATCCGTGAGGAAAATCTGTGCTTTGACGACATTATCCATCGTGGCGCCCGCGGCATTGAGTGTTTTTTCCAGAGACTGAAGCACGAGCTCGGTCTGTTCTTCGACATCATCGGTTAGAGCTTCATTATTCTCGTTTTTACCGACTTGATGCCCTGAGACGAAAATCAGGTAGGTACTGCCAAGATCAATCTTCTTCGCTGATGAGTAAGTTCCGCGTGTTTGCTGCCAATTGGCAGGATAAATATTTTCAATCTTATTTGTATTATAGGGGTGATGGTCAAAAATATATAGAGCACTATCGCTCTGCCGAGTTGACTGATGGTCACTAAAGCTCGTACCATAGAGATAGCCACAATGAAGCGATTAGATGAACGGAGGAAATTATGGGTGTATTACAAGAACAGTTTGAACTAAGTAATGGCGTGCAGATTCCGAAGATTGGATTCGGCACGTGGCAGATTCATAACAATGAGGTGATGGATGCAGTTCGTGTCGCCCTCAAAGTTGGCTATCGTCACATCGATACCGCCGCAGCGTACGGAAATGAGGTCGGCGTCGGCGATGCCGTCAGAGCTAGTGGTCTCAAACGAGACGAAGTATTTGTCACCAGCAAGATTCCAGCCGAATTCAAATCGTACGAAAAGGCGGTAAAAAGCATCGAGGAATCACTCGAGCGTCTCAATCTCGAATATATCGACTTGCTCCTCATCCACGCCCCGAAACCATGGGTTAGGATGTTTATCGGTACCAGCCGGATGTATTTTGATGAAAATGCCGCTGTCTGGAAAGCGATGGAAGAAGCCTACGAAGCCGGCAAGGTAAAAGCGATCGGTGTCTCGAACTTCTCGGTTGAAGATATTAAGAACATCGAAGCGCACGGCACGATCGTTCCGATGGTCAATCAGATCAAGTTCCACATCGGCTGGACGCAAGATGAAGTGACGGCGTACTGCAAACAGCTCGGCATCCTCGTCGAGGCCTACTCACCTATCGCGACGGGCAAACTTCTTCATAACGGCAAAGTTGCGAACGTTGCGGAAAAGTACGGCAAAAGCATCCCGCAGATCTGTATCCGCTATGCCCTTCAAAAAGACACCTTACCACTGCCGAAGTCCACGCACGAGGAATACATCGTAGAGAACGCGGATGTTGACTTCGAGATTAGCTCTGAGGATATGACGCTTCTCGACGATATTCGCTGACCCAACGGGCCATTGCCGCCCTGGTCGGGCTACCCCCGCAACTCTCGCGGGCTAGCCGTATTTGGCAAAAGAAGTTATACTTAAAGTATGGATCGAGCAACTGCAAAACTAAAATTAGACGAACTACACACCAAGCTACTAGAAGATATTCTTTATACGGAGGTATTGGACGACGGTAGAGGGTTTGTAGACAAAAATCTGTATATGATCGGACAAGAGTCGGGTGGACAATGGGATGATGAGGTGGCTTCACGATGGATTGAACACCTCAAGGAAACCGCCCTCATACCGCCAAAGGCGACCGCAGACTGACCGCAGACCCCCGTAGACTCTAGAAAAAGCCCCAAATTCGCACCCGATCGGCAGGTGTAGAATTATAGGTTGACATATATATGCCCAAGTGTTATGATAAGTCCATAACTGGAGTAAGTATGTACGAAGCAATCAAGTCATCATTAATCGAATGGGATCGCAAGAATTCCGATCGACAGAAGTTACAGCAACTATATCTGGCTATTATTGTAGTGGGTATATTAGTGGCGGGCGTGACGAGTCTCCTCAACGCCGAAGTCGGCCACAACCTCGTATTCGTCGCTATCTTCGCTATCTTTGTATTCCTCGCAAATGCAATCGCCTGGAATCTACTAAAGGCCGGGCTGCTCAGCAATTTAGCTAGTAAATCTCGTCGAAAATAAGCACCACTAAATCAGTCATGCGTTACGTCAAGCTCACCCCCTGAGGGTCTATTTTAGTGTACGAAGCATTTATTCAGTAAGGATAGTCACGGTTATGTCGAGGCAATCTTGAGCGGAGTGTAGTCCCGCCTAAATATTTCCTCTTCTACGGCAAATTCCGTATAACCAGGAGTACTGTCCGAATCAAGTAGTGAAATCAAGACTATCAACCTACCTAGTTCACCTACTAACGGATAAACGCCCTTTATTCGGCAATGATGCCCCTCTGGGCCATAAGCCAACGCACCGGGGATAATTAGCTGTCTTTCTGCAAACATGAGATTACATTATACCACAAACGTAATAAAGAGTAAATATCTCTAGCCTTTTCAGTAACAATTCGAGGCGGGCTGCAACCTAGGTCTATAGCGTATTCGTTCAGCGGTGGGGGTGGCTACGATGGGCTAGGGTCACACCCACGACGACCCGTTCCAGTAAGAATTAGAAGTTGTCTTCGTCGCGGAGCCGTCCCAAGATAGGAGTTCGGTCGACTTCCACGCCGTACCGTCCCAGGACGTTAATGTAAGCGCGTTACTAACTGGACGGAGTGCGATAGTGAATGTCGCCCACGGATCAGCCGAGATGCTGTTATTTGTCATCGTGAAGTTCCCAGTAGCGCCCGCCGAGCTCTGCAGCTTGCTTGCGCCGTATGAGATAGTCAGATCGGTCCGCTCGGTGAACCCGGTCGGCGGAGTTAAGTTGTTGTTTGTGTCCCCCCAGTCATGCCCAAATATGACAAGCATGGCGCGATTAGTGACGGTTGTAACCCCGTTATACGTATAGGTGGTGCCGCTGCCGCTATTCGATGCGGGGGCAACGTCGAGAGGGGTTGTCAGATCAACTCCGCGCCAGATCGTCACGTCTGCCTGCGTGTCAGTCTGGCTCGCCGAAATAGTATCCCACGAACCCGGCTCGCTTGCGGTCGCGCGCTTGGCGTAGATTCCGGACTCTACGTAAAACCCTCCAGCATTGACTAGGGTGGTCCCGGCGATCAAGCTAAACCCGCTTGGCAGCGTGAACCCGACTGGCGTCGGACCTCCATACAGGAAATGCAGGAGAATATAGTCGTTAAGGAGCACGCCAGGGTTCGTGACGGATGTATTCGACCGCGTGATGTACGTTGTGTGTGCCTCGGCGACAAATGTGATGTCAGCCACAGACTAGCTTCCCCCTTTGGGAGAGTTCGCGTGCCTCAGCATCACGAGGTTCTCCTGAGGTGCTGGTCGCCGGTTACCATATCGGTTGGGTTGGCGTGGTTTAAGTATTGCGTGCTGTCGTACCGCACGGATCCAGTCCACCAGGATGGGATAGTAGATCGAGCGGGAAACGTGGTAGACGAATCGGCTTTGAGAGTCCAGTAGCCCATTCCGCCCGCCGCCGCGTCGACATAAGTCTTATTGGTGGCCTGGGTGCTAGTAGAGGGAGTAGGAACGATCGGGGATGACGAGAAGGTCTTGATACCGGCGATAGTTTCGTTCGCAGTGTTGTGGACAGTGGCGGAATCGTCTGCCTTGGACGCTAGGCTACCGGCGGCCTTAAGAGTACCGTCCGAGTTGTGTTCAACCCCAAGAAAGTCGTTTAGGATGCTGCCCCATGCTCCGTCGTCAGCTCCTGGGATCGGTAATCTCGTCACTCAATAGTCCCCCGCCTACTTTGTTACCATTATATAAAAATGTTGTATTTTTGCAAAATTACCGACGCGGGCATAGTGGCTTCACACAGAAAACAATCATGACCTCGACAGGGCGCTACAATAAATCTCGCGTCGCAGCAGACAAGCGTTCGATAGTTTGGACTCCATACTCTTCGGTCGCTTGGCCACTAGTCAGAACCGCGATTGTATAGTCAATGTCGTCATTCCACACATGGCCGATGCTATTAACCGTCCAGCTGTCCGTGTCTGCGTATCCGTTGTCGGTTTCCGCATCCTCGAGCCAGCCATCTTTGAGATCGAAATTGTCAGTCAAAGCAAGCCCGTAACTCACTCCCCATGTCTGGTCGGTTTCAACGTTGTCTAGAAATGAGGCCAGCGTTGCGGACGAGCTCGCCGATAGGACTTTACCTGGATAGGCAAACGCATTGAGCGCGGCAAGCTGGTCCATGGCGGTTGTCTGCGTCAGCCCCCACATCCCATCCGATCCGGCGGCTGTCGATGTCGCACCGATTGAAGCAAAAAATTGATCCATCGCCTCTTTGCCTCCAAGCTCACTCCATAATATCGAAGCAGCGGTGTTATCGCTGTTTTCGATCATCGGAGCGATATTGGCGGTCTGTTGGCTCGTCAGGGCTATTCCCTGGCTCTGCGCCTTTAGAAGAACCGCTTCGGCGATCGAAAGCTTTACAATGCTGGCTGTGTTGAATGTGTTGGCCGTGTTGCTGTAATGAGTAGTCTCGCCTGTTTTGTTGTTGTAGACGGCGATATCAATACTTCCCTGTCGGTTATCTATAATATTTTTCCAGGCCGATTCGAGATTTTCGCTGACGGTTGACCGAATCGGCTGCACCGCCGTAGACGCAGTAACCTCGGCCGGTATGGATGTCTGCGCGTTGGCTGTTGACGGTGTCCGTATAGCGCCGAAAGCGCTAATAGCTGTCGTGACTATCAAGGACATGAGTAGCGATACTGACATAAGAATAATCGCAGTAATTTTCCAATTTTTATGCTCAGGCAGATGTGGGCGGGAGACCGGTGGCATGTAAATACCATATAGGTTGAAACTTTGAAAAAGCTGAGGTCGGCATGCTTCGTGTGGCCACTTATGGATGAGCATCCAACTTTCGCGCCGAGTAAATGATAATATATAAACAATGCCACGACGCGAGAGAAGTGCACACCAAGAGATATTCAAAAGGACGGCGATCAAGCGATTGCCGCATCATTTCGCGTTGTCATTGACCAATAAGAGATATCTGTCCGGTATTCGTGCGAGATTAAATGTCACAGGCAAAAGATATATTGAAGACGACACGCGAGCTGTTAAATTTGATAAAGATATTGTCGATGAATACAACAAAGTCATGTTGGATACGAAATTTTGGCACGGCACGGGCCAATTCCAATACGGTAGTGACGAAAAAGTTATAAATGTTCTCGAGACTATTCTCAGCGACCATGGGCTGAAGCCGTTTCCTGATGCGTATGCCGTCTACTCTGGAGGCAAAACTATGGAGACGATTTCATTGACCAAATCCAGGATTATCGCACGAAGCTATGCCGATATTCACGGCGGCGCTATCCATGAAAAGAATAGGTATGGTAGCGCGTTTTTCTGGGTTTCGTACTACTATAGCCTGTTTTACGGGAAGCTTCGCCTCCTGAACGCACGAGTGCTCAGAAAAAACCGGCCAAAATTTCACCAGCTTACGCGTAATGAGGCTGGTGAGAATACATGGAGTAAGAAAGTTAATCGATCCGCGCAAGATATTTGGGATACTTTCATAATCGGAAGCGACATCCCACACAACTTCCCTATCCTCATAGGCATAAAGGCCGTTGATTCACCCGTTCGATTATCCAAAATTTTTGCGCAATATGAGGTTAGGTCGGGCGCTTTAATAAATATTGACGATTTCACGCACCTCGAAGTGCCTGCGGAGAAATTGAAAGATATTCAATCGCTACTTAGCAGCCAAAAAATTCAGTTACCCGTCTTTCCAATAGAACTTGGCGAGCAGGTTGCTGCTACCAAGACTATCAGTGAACTTTTGAATATATAACGCAGAGACCGTAGGGTCTCTATGATTTGCGGCTCCCTGTGGGCATGTTCCGGACTTTTTAGTTATTGAAGACTGATTGTCGTCAGTATCTTTCGCTCACGGATATCGTTGTCTGCAAACATATCGACCAAGCTAAGGTCTTTAATCGACACACGACCACCCTTGTTGAGCCGTTTGTCATACCAAACTGTCGCATGGGCTACGTAACCCTCTTCAATATATTGGGGGTCATCGAATACTGCGCCAGAGGCTTTCAGCGTATCTATTAGTGCGGTATGTAGTGACATCAATTCTGGGTTCATTTCCAGTTTAGTCACATGGATCTGTCCTTCTGGGCCAAAATAATCATCTCCGCCAACGGTTGCGATAACGGCTGAGTGCTTGTCGCAGAAGCTCATCATCAGCTCGTTCAATTCTGGGACTGTCTTATCCGTTACGAAGTTGGATGCTAGTGTTATATGTAGCGGCCATTTGGTCATGGGAAACTGAGTTCCATCTTTGACCTGTTCTACATTCTAGTTTGCTTAGCAGCGGGACGGATTGGATTTCCAACGTTTTTGGCAGGGGCACGTGGAATATCCAGATATAACTGCGTCGCGCTCAGATGAGCAAGCTCATCTACCCTGCTCCTTGTTATCGCACCACGATCTTGGCGCCAGCTGAAGCTGACGCGATCGTGATTTGGGTCTACGGGCCACTATAAAAATGAGATCATCGCGAAATGATGATCTGTTTTTTATGGCAGGGCATTATGTTCAAGAATCAAACTTTTGAAGAGGAGCTAGGCTTTGGTATAACAGAGATAGAGCAGATATTTGAAGGATATTGCCCATCGACCACTTTTATGGTAAGGTAAACGTATGCTTGAAATACTTATGCTATATCTCGGTGTCTCATTTGTGATTAATATGAGCATGTTCTTGATCGCATTTCGTCTGCAGTCCGACAAGTTAACTGATATTTCCTATGCAGTGACGTTCATGACACTGGCGCTATTTGGGTTCTTTCGCTCTAGCGGCGAAATATTCCATGTGCTATTGCTCATTATGGTTGGATTGTGGGCTATCAGAATCGGGGGCTTCTTGCTCTACCGGGTTATAAAAATCGGCAAAGATCAGCGATTTGATGGCATGCGCGAACATTTCTTTACATTCAGCCGTTTTTGGATTTTACAAGCTGTGACGGTATGGGTATTGATGCTACCGAGCCTCCTCGCGTTTGAAAGCTCGGGACAACTTTCGACCCTTGCCTATATTGGGCTTGCTATATGGACGGTTGGACTAGTCACGGAGGCTGTGGCGGACTTCCAGAAATATCGGTTTAGCCAAGTCGCAAAGAATAAAGGCACATGGATTGATAGTGGAATCTGGCGATTCTCGAGACATCCAAATTACTTTGGTGAAATACTTGTGTGGGTAGGCGTGTATTGTGTTACGTATGTGAGCCTCGCCCCCGTTGAGGCGTGGATTGGGCTGCTAAGCCCGGTGTTTATCACCGTTCTGCTATTGTTTGTGAGTGGTCTTCCGTTACTCGAAAAGTCTGCCGACAAAAAATGGGCCCATGTGAAAGAATACAGGGCATACAAGGCGGCAACGAGCGTTCTTATACCATTACCGAAGAGACGCTAGGTGCGCGCTAGGTGATTAGCTCAAAAAGAGTTTACGTATTCGCCTCGGCAGGGGTACGTGGAAGATCTAGATATATCTGCGTCACATTTAGATGAGCAAGCTCCTCTGCCCTGCTCCTTGCTATCGCACCACGATCTGGCGCCAGCTGAAGCTGTCGCGATCGTGGATTCGATGCTATGAATATCTCTGCAAAGAAATAGAGCCTACGTGAACGCAGACTCTATTTCTTTGGCAGGGCATCGTGTTCCAGGATCAAACTTTTGATGAGGAATTATAACCCGACATATCAACGATTGAACGGATCTTTGATGATAGCGGAAACTCTGGCACTGATGTCGGTTTGTTCTCGTTGTGGGGAAAAACGATAGGGGTATAACTTTATAAACCCTTAGCTAACTTTATAAAGTTATGTTATACTCTTGGTATGGACTATCATACAAAACTACAGAAAATCATCGCGGCGAGCGGTCTCTCACAGCAGTCGCTTGCCGAAAAACTCGGCACTTCATTCGTGTCGCTCAATAATTGGCTAAACGGCAAAGTCACGCCGACGCGCAAAGAGCTCAAGGCACGGATAGACCTTCTTTTCGTCGAGTATCTTGGCGCGGATTTGGTTGACCATGACACGCTGAAGGAAGCAAAGTTACGAGCCGAAAAGCAGCATCTCACCGCCAAGAATCTCATCAAAAACAGAGATTTACTCGACAGAATTACTCTTAGCCTGACCTACCATACGAACACGATCGAGGGCAGTACTATGACAAAGTCCGACGTCGCCGCCGTCCTCTTCGACAATGAGACACTTAAAAACCGCACCCAGGTAGAGCAGCGCGAAACTATCAACCACCGAGTGGCACTTGATTTTCTGCTCGATGAGTTAGCGGCCGACAATACCTTGCAACTGACGCCAGCGCTTATCCAAAAAGTCCACTTGCTGCTCATGAACGGTATCATGAGCAATGCTGGGCAGTGGCGCAATCATGGAGTACGGATCCAAGGCAGTCATGTCCCGCTCGCAAACTTTATAAAGATTCCCGAGCTTATAGAAAGACTATGCAACGAATTTAATTCAGAAAGCGAAGACCCCATAGCTGTTCTCGCGCGTAACCACGCCGTTTTCGAACAGATTCACCCATTTTCCGACGGCAATGGACGAACTGGGCGTCTACTGATGTTTATAAAGTCTTTACAGTTCGGTATAGTGCCCCCAATAGTGCTTAAAGAACGCAAAAACGTATACTACCGCTACCTTGAACTGGCGCAAACAGAGGGAAAGTACGACAATCTTGAGATGTTTGTTGCCGAGACTATCGAACAGACCAGTGATGAATTGTTGACTTGAAAAATGCTTCTCATGAAGAATGACCAGTACCGAGACTGGTCATTCTTCATGGCAGGAGTACATGGATGAAGATAGAACTTTCTTCTCTGTTAACGAAAACGCTATTTTAGGAGGCAAAGATGAGTAGTTTTGAGAGGTCATCTTTATACGACCAGGACACCTTTCACCCTGCATTTCTAAAAGATCTGTGCCGTGCGAAGCAAAGGGTTATTATCGAGAGCCCATTCATTACTACCAGACGCATCTCTACCCTACTGCCTGTCTTCGAGAAGCTTCGAAAACGTAATGTGAGTATCTTCATTAATACAAAGCCATTCGATGAACATGAGCATACGTATCAGGAACAAGCATTGCGAAGTGTTGGAGTTATGCAGGATATGGGTATTGAAGTACTACTAACAACCGGGCATCATCGCGAAATTGCTATTATTGATAACGACATACTTTATGAGGGTAGTCTAAATATTCTTTCACAGAATGATAGCTGCGAAGTGATGCGGCGAATATGCTCAACTGAAGCCGTAAAACACATGATCCAGTTCATTGGCGTCAAGAGATGGTGTTAATCTTAGCTGCTACGTGGCCGCAATAATTGACTGCGAAATAATCCATAGGCTTGTCATTGTATATACAACCATCAATGCAAGCATTGGATATTGGCTAAGCAGGACCTGTTTGGTGTCTACGAATGTTTTTAACGCAACTAGGTGCGCAAGGTAGATAGCAGCAATATGACCAGCTATGATTAAAGCAACCTGGATATACCATACCGATGCTGCGCCTATAATACCGGCATTAATCGTATAGTTTGCAGTATGGAATAAATTCCACCCTAATCCAAAAGGATCTGATATCAACTTAATAAGAAGCTGTCCTTGAATAATGGTTACCGTAAAGTAATGAGCGACATTATAAGCTATCGCTATTGGAACAAGCGTTAATATAAATCGTTTTGCCAAATACATAATAGAGTATTTTGAACTTACGAGGTATTTCATAGTCGCTATGCATACCCAGTAAACGGCGAAGAATATAAATGGTGAGATGAACAAAATTGTCGTATCTAGCAAGTGGCCATCTAGTCCCGAAAAAACAGGTAAACTTATTATGAATTTACTGACAGATAAATATGTGGTTGTTTCACGCAAGCCATCAAAAGCCGTCGAAGATAGCATAAAAAGTACGAAAAATAAGAATACTAGCGACAAGTTTGCTTTCGATAAAAGACCGACGATAGGTTGACGAAGGTAAATCTTGTTTTCAACGTATTTAAAAGGTGCAACCTTGCTGAACAAACCGAAAAATATACTAAAAAAATCACCATATCGAAACCATGCTTCTCGTCCATATACAGTTGCGCCAATGATTGTCACGATACCGTATATAAGTAGTATTATTGATATATTGAGTGGAACAACACCCCAGCCATAGGACAGAAGCTCTAGCCAAACAAACCAAGAATATATGACTAAAGCCGGTACATATCGCAGCTGACGAGGATAGACGAAACGAGGCTCATTTTTTTTACCAACCACAGACTCAATTACGTCGAGGATTCTTGAAAATGGATTGATAAATCGCCATATATTACCTGCTAATATTGATACGTGTGCAAGTGCAATCAGCAATAGGACCCAAAATAGCGTTGGGCTAATATTACTAATAAAACTTTGGCTGCCAACAATACCGCCAGCGATTACTATTAGGTACGTTGCAGTAGCTAGCCATGAGCTTACCTTGATGGCTGCTTTCGGAATTGTTCGATGCGTACGCTTTGGGTAGCTTACGCTGGCATGTTTTACGTCGACTAATAAACTGGCTAGTATAAACGATACGATCACTGTAGCTGCCCCACCAAACATGAATAACCGTAACGGTACGGGTAAGTTATATGTTTGTCCAAAGGCATGCGCCATCAAAGGTAAGCTATTGACTAAAGCTTCTTTCATCTTGGATCTACCTGTAGATGACCAAGAACTAGCTGAGTTTGCTCTAATTCATATTCAAATTCTCCCGTAATACGAGCCTTAAATGACAAGGTAACGGTGGCACCTGATTCAAGGTCAATTTTCTCGTCATAACCGTGCAAATGAAATTCATCTGGTTGATCGGTGGTTATATTTAATATTACCGTATCACCCTCTTTTACATGGATAACTGACGGACCGCTAGATAGCTCTTTGTTCTTAACTACGATTGTCGCGTACTCATTCTTAGGAGTGCTATCGGTATTTTTTGGCATTAATATCACAAAACCACCAATTAATAGTACTACCCCTATTATGATTATTAAATTACGTTTCATAGCTACCTACTTTCCAGTAGCCTGATTTATAGGTGTATTGTATGGACCGGCTGTTGGTTCGGGTGCTTTACCTGCATGCTGGTTGAAGAACTTTATAATTGTCGCCTCGTCATACGTATCAAGATTTAGCGTGTAAGTCCAAGCTGCCAGTTCGATCGCGTGCTTATCTTTACTGCGCGGCGTTATTATGAATTTAATAGGAGAAAATGCTTTATTGCTATATGGAGCGATAAACAAGTCTTGTAACTTTTTGAGCTGGTCAGTCGGCAACAGGTCGGGCTGGTATGTGACAATAACCCCACCGTGTTCCTCGTTATGAATAAAAATCTCCTCTGAAACTTCTTCAGTGTATATCCCCCATTCAGCCGGTGACGAGCTATCTGCATAATGAGGGCCCGAGCTTGCCGGGTCTGAATTATAAGCGTTGTGAGACTGCCCTTGTTTGATATGCTCTTGGCCCTGGCTGTCATGCTGAACCCCTATGATCGGTTCCTTCGATCTTGCTATTTGATTCACTGTAATTAAGCCGCCTAGGCCAACGACCGATATTGCTACAGTAATAATTAAAATTTTTGACATGTTTGCTTCTCCGGATAAATTATTATTGATCTCAGTCTATTCATAAATCCTTTATGAATAGATGTGTTGAGTGTGCTCAATAATTTTTATCTACGGATGACGCCATACAGCCTATAAGGCGGCACTTTTGTATTGCCGCTATGTTGCGGAGTATAAGTTAGCTTGTGACTATATATTGAGTTAATGTCAGAACATGAAAACTGAAGATAATAGGGTGGACATGGCTCGGTGTCTTTGTCTGCGCGCTTTTTAATATCTTTTTGCTGTAGTTCACTTCTTTCGGCTACACCCATATGTGATACCGAACAATGCTCCCGTAAGCTGATTGAACCGCCGTCATCCAGCATGTGCATATCAGACTGGTTTGGCATTGCCGAAACATGATTAAGTTGACCTACGCTTACAATCAAAATAGTGGCAAAGGTAGTCAAAATTATATTCATGAGCTTTTTCATTCTTTTATGCATTATACCTAGAGTTTTACCCGATGTAAAAGTTGCGCATTGGCGGCTACTATAATTGTCGAAAGTGACATCAATATAGCTCCGGCGGCTGGCGATAGGACGAAACCGAGCGAGAATGTTACTCCAGCAGCGAGTGGGATTGCTATAACGTTGTAGCCTGTTGCCCATGCAAGGTTTTGCATCATTTTTCGATAGGTGGCCTTGGACAGCGTAATAGTTTTTGCAACACCACGAGGATCACTGCCTATCAGAACAATTCCGGCCGATTCAATAGCAACATCCGTGCCAGCACCAATGGCGATCCCAACTTCGGCTTGAGTTAGGGCTGGGGCGTCATTAACACCGTCGCCGACCATAGCGACGCGACTACCGTCAGCTTGTAATTTTTTAACTATTGCGGCTTTATTTTCTGGTAAAATTTCTGCAAAATACTCTTTTATGCCAAGTTCTTTAGCTACCCAGGCGGCAACTCCCTCGGCGTCACCAGTCAACATAGCAACACGCTTGCCCATACCATGAAGGATAGCCACCGCCTCTTTCGATTCTTCACGAATAACATCAGCAAGGACTATTGCACCTAGCACCGCTTTGCCCTTTATAACGTAAACGACAGTCGAGCCATTTTTTGAAGCTTGTTCTGCAGGCTGCGCAACAGACTTAGGTATAGATAGCTTTAATTCCTTTAGAAGACTTGGACCACCAACATATACTACTGAGCCACCTACTGTCGCCCGCGCACCACGTCCAGCTAAGGCCGAAGACTTACTTGAATGTGCAATAGCGACTCCTTTTTGCCTTGAAAACGCGACAATAGCCCTAGCGATGGGATGTTCAGATTCGTTTTCGACAGTAGCCGCTAGACTTATTAGT
>JBBRCG010000012.1:0-29380 GCA_038205065.1 Saccharimonadales bacterium (SeqCode) | reverse complement strand
AGGCTACCGATGAAAAGGTTTTGCTTTTGCATAATAGGTTATTCTTTCCTTATCTTCATACTAATAATCGTCAGGTCGACCTTTAGCGAAGAGTAGGGAATATAAATTTCTATTTCTTGCGTCTGCTCTGAACATGACTAGTTAAGCATACTAGCTAAAAATAAGCAAGCGGAATATCGCGAGAAGCGCGATAAGTGAAAACACCAGGTTGAGGATAGCTGGTTGCCGATCTCTCTTTATCCAACTTTCGATAGCAACCGCCAGAGAACCGACGAGTGTAGGAATCTGGAACGCGTAACCGGAGCTGATTACGCCGAAACTCAGAAGCGCATAGGCACCGAGGACTAGGGCGACTCCAATCCAGCTCATCCAGTCGATCCAGAAGGGCGTCCGTCTCTGTTTTTGCATGTCTTCACTATATCACGCTTGCGCTTTTTTGAGTCGTGGGGGATAATATGTTCAAGCTGGTGCGCAAATGAGGGGTGCCTCTGCGCTTAAAACAAACAGTTATAAAACAAACCGTGCCCCGGGTGGGCGCGCAACAGCGAACAAAAGAGGCCACAAAGGTCTCTTTTTTATTGATATTCAAATGCACGTAGAGTATATTTGTGGTATGAATGTATACGATAAGCAACTTAAAGATAAGATTATTCACCTGCGACAGCAAGGTTCGACGTTTCGCGAGATTCAACAGGAGCTGGGTGATATTCCGAAAGCTTCACTTTCGTATATTTGTAGGAACGTAAAACTAGGCGAGCAATACAGAGACAAGATTCGCGCACTAAACGCAAGTACTCTGCAATCTGCTCGGCTACTTGCCAGAAATGCTAGAGAGGGGGTGGAGCTAGAACGTTTGCGCGTGCTCACTACGGAGGCAATAAGGGTTACTAATTCAAACGAAGAGATAGATAAACACAAAGTTGCGCTAGCGGTGCTGTATCTTGGTGAAGGGCGCAAGAGGCGTTCCTATAGGGGGCTCAGCCTTGGCGGGTCAGACTTAACTACTCTTCAGATATACATATCACTTTTACAGAGATGTTACGGCCTGAAGATGAATGATATTAAGGCGTCTGTTCAGCATCGTGCCGATCAGAATCTAGATGAACTTAAGCTATATTGGGCGGCGGGACTTGGGCTTACGCCTGATCAGTTTTATGCAACAAAGCCGGACCCACGCACGGAGGGGAAGCCGACGAAGCGCAATGACTACAAGGGTGTTTGTGTGATTACTTGCCGAGGGGCGATCATTCAGTTAGAATTATCCTTGATAGCGGAACGATACGCTAAGAAGTTATGGGGCTATAGCTCAGCTGATTAGAGCGCAGCGCTGGCAGCGCTGAGGTCAAGGGTTTGAATCCCTTTAGCTCCACCAAGTGTATATGGGGTGCTAGCTCATCTGGTAGAGCGCGACATTCGCATTGTCGAGGCGAGCGGTTCAAGTCCGCTGCACTCCACCACATCGGATTTGACTCTGGGTTTGAGTCATTCAATTAAGCCTTGGGGAATTAGCTCAGTTGGCTAGAGCGCACGATTCACATTCGTGAGGTCACAGGTTCAAGCCCTGTATTCCCCACCAAGAATATGGCCCGGTCTTTCACCGGGCCTTATTCTTGGGAACTTATTTCTGACGTGGTTATATGCGCCTTAGTATAAAATGATAGTTATATGAAAACAGTTCTCATTTACGGTGATTCAAATGCCTGGGGGCTAATCCCGACGACAAAGTTCGAACGCTACGATTTCGATAGTCGCTGGCCAGGCATCGTTCAAAATATCCTCGGAGATGAAGTTAGGATAATTGAGGAAAATTTATGCGCGCGTACGATCGATAGTGATGATTTGCGACCTGGTTTTGAGGGCCGTAACGGGATGACTGAACTGCCCGTGGCGCTGGATAGCCACTATCCACTCGATGTAATCATTATTAGCCTCGGTCTGAATGAGCTTAAAAGTATTTACGACTGGACTCCTCGCCAAGTGACGGACAAGCTTCGGACGATGGTTGAACTTGTGCGAAACAGGAAGCCAAACTTTCACGACCACACCCCTGTGATTGTGCTCATGACCCAACCGATCGTTAAACATACCGGTCAATGGGGTGAATTGTGGGTGGGCGCAGAAGAGGCCTCACGGCAGCTCCACGATAGGTACGTCGACCTTGCCGAAGAATTAGGTTTACAGATTGTCGATGTGTCAGATGTTGCAGCCGACGCAGTAGACGGTGTCCACTGGGCTTCCGAAGCTCACGGCGCAGTTGCGGAGCGTGTTGCACAAGCATTACGCGTCTAATCTGTACAAAACCGTCTTATCATGCTACAATTATCCATAAGGAAGGTCTGTTGAAGATGCAGGCCGTTATTTTATGAAAGACATTACGAAAATCAGAAATATTGCGATTATTGCTCACGTCGACCATGGTAAGACGACCCTTCTTGATGGTCTCTTCAAACAAAGTCACACGTTCCGTGACAATCAGGCCGAAATGGGCCAATCACTCATCATGGACAGCGGCGACCAGGAGCATGAGCGTGGTATTACGATCACCGCGAAACAAACAAGTATTTACTATGGTGACTACAAAATCAATATTATCGATACTCCAGGACACGCTGACTTCTCTGGCGAGGTTGAGCGTACGCTCAACATGGCTGACGGTGTGCTGCTCGTAATCGACGCCCAGGAAGGGCCAATGCCACAGACGAAATTCGTGCTGAGCAAAGCGCTCGAACTAGGCCTCACCCCAGTTGTCGTGATCAACAAGATCGATAAGCCCGCGCGACGCATCGACGAAGTCGAAGATGAGCTTGCCGATCTATTCCTTGAGCTCGCGACCGATGCGTCCCAGCTACATTATCCTATCTATTTTGCAATTGCACGAGAAGGGAAAGCCTGGAAGACGATGCCAGAGGATATGTCTGATGAATCGGCTGATCTTACGCCAATTTTTGAAGCAATCGTTAACGATATCCCAGCGCCGACCGCCAATGAGGGTGCATTTCAGATGCAGGTTGCCGCTCTTGCCTACGATACGTTCCTCGGCAAATATGCTATTGGCCGTATCCAACGCGGCACGATTCAGCGTGGACCGGTCGCCCTTATCAAGCGTGACGGGAAGATTATTTCAGGAAAAGTAGAAAAGGTATTTAGTTATCGTGGCCTTAAGCGCGAAGAGGTAGAATCAGCTATCGCCGGTGATATTGTTGCAGTTGTGGGCGTGAGCGAGGCGCACATTGGCGAAACGCTTGCCGATAGGGAAAACCCCGAGGCGCTGCCGCTCATCGATATCGAAGCACCAACGCTCCGCATGTATCTTGGTCCGAACACCAGCCCATTCAAGGGCAAAGAAGGTGACTTCTCAACCAGCCGTCAGATTGGCGACCGCTTGAAGCGCGAGCTTGAGACGAACGTCGCTCTGCGTGTTGAGGAAAACGGCATTGGCTTTACGGTCAGTGGCCGTGGCGAGCTACATCTTTCGGTATTGATCGAAGCAATGCGCCGTGAAGGCTACGAATTTGAAGTGGGACGACCGCAAGTCGTGACGATTGAAGAAGATGGTGTTACGAAAGAGCCAGTCGAAGAGCTTGAGATCGAGGTGAACCCGGAATTTGTGGGAGTTGTTTCGCAGGCCCTCGGTGGACGTCGGGCTGAGCTTACTCACCAGGGGCAGAGCAGCTCAGGGGCGACCCGAATGACCTATATATTGCCGACTCGTGCCCTCATCGGGCTACGTGACCAGCTACTGACGGCGACGAAGGGCACGGTTATTATGAATAGCTTACCTCACGGCTATCAGCCACTTGGCGACAAGCTTCCTCAGACACGCAATGGCGTATTAATCGCCTGGGAGGCCGGTGTCACTACTCCTTATGCTCTTGAAAACGCCGAACAGCGTGGCGAGCTATTTGTTGGCGCTGGAGTTGACGTGTACGCTGGCATGATCGTCGGACAAAATATCCGTATGGAGGATCTCGACGTAAACGTCTGCAAGGAGAAACACCTCACAAATATGCGCAGCAAATCAAGCGACGGCACCGTGCAGCTCACGCCATTTAAAAACCTCAGTCTTGAGCAAAGCATTGATTATATCGAAGACGATGAGCTTCTCGAAGTAACCCCAAAGAGCCTGCGACTCCGCAAGCGATATCTTGATCCAAATCAGCGCAAACGTTTCGCGAAGTAGTCTTTTAAACATCTATAAATTGTTGCCTAGCTAATCTTAACTGGTTATACTAGGCCCAGTATGAAGATGAATGATATTATCCGGATGTCTCGGTCCGATAAACTTGCATCAGCCTTGGTGTCGACCGCTGGCACTCTTGCCCGTGTGCAAAAAAGTCCAGACGAAGGACTTGGAGAATTATTCCGTGATGTTCAGGAAAATCGGATATATCACGACGGCAAAACATTTGTCGATCTTATCCCCGTTAAGCGCGCGCAACAGATAAAAAAAGAATACCTGATTGCGAAAAAAGATCCAGACTTTAACCTCCAAGAATTCGTGACGCGACATTTTCACGCCTTCTCCGCCGACGATAGGACGTATGTGAGCGATAGGACCAGATCGGTCCGGCAACACATCACCGACCTCTGGCCAGTCCTAGAGCGCAGGAATCGGATCGATCGTGGTTCATTGATCGCCTTGCCGTATAAGTATTTCGTGCCGGGCGGGAGATTCGACGAGCAGTTCTACTGGGATTCATATTTCATCATGCTCGGGCTAGCTGCCGACGATCGTTGGACGGACGTCGAGAACGTCATCAAGAACTGCGCCTATATGATTCGCCGGTTTGGCTATATCCCAAATGCGAATCGGACATATCTACTCAGCCGATCGCAGCCGCCATTCTTTTCGCAGATGCTGAAATTGCTTGCGGAGCACAAGGGACGGAAGCGCACTATGGTTGAGTACTTGCCCTATATGGTCGCGGAGTACGCGTTTTGGATGAAAGGCGGGAAGAAATTACTCGGTAGTAAAAAATCTGAATACGCGCGGGTTGTTGAGTTACCCGATGGGGATATCCTCAACCGATACTTTGATAACAAATCGACGCCACGGCCAGAATCTCTCCGGGAAGACATGGAGGCGTCCGAGGGGATGGATGTCGTCGATGCGGATAGATTGTACCTCAACCTCAGGGCGGGTGCCGAATCTGGATGGGACTTTAGTTCGCGTTGGTTTGAAGACAATCAGGACCTGGAAACAATTCGCACGACGGAGATTTTGCCGGTTGACTTGAACTGCTTACTGTATCATTTGGAAGTGACGATTGCAGAGACGTATCGGATGATTTTGCAACCCTTGCTCGCGAAGCGGTTTCAAAAATATGCGGACGCGCGCCTCGAAGCGATCAATCGGAATTTATGGAGTGAGTCGGAAAACTTTTACTTTGATTACGACCTAAAGAAAGGCCAAGTTGTCGGCCAAAAGACGCTTGCAGCCGTGTACCCTCTCTACGTGAAGGCGGCGAGTCCCGAGCAGGCCGCTGCAATTGCGAAGATTATCGAGAGTGATTTTCTTAAAAAAGGCGGGCTCATCACGACCTTGCAGGAAACTGGCCAGCAATGGGATTCACCAAACGGCTGGGCGCCGCTCCATTGGGTTGCTATTGTAGGACTACGGAATTATGGGTATGACAAGCTCGCAAACGAAATTAAAGAGCGCTGGATAGCGACCAATATGCTTGTGTACAAGCGGGAGGGCAAGTTAATTGAGAAATACAATGTCGTTGATCCCGATATGCTCGGCGGCGGCGGCGAATATGTGCTTCAGGATGGCTTCGGTTGGACGAATGGTGTTCTAGCGGCATTGATGGACGAGAAGAAACCCTTACGCGATATCCGCGAGAATTGATGACTCAAACTCCGAGATCGGACGGTCGAGTGGTTGATGTTGGCGTAAATTGCGGCCGTATTTAATTGCTAAAATTGCCGCGACCGACCATGCTTGTACCTCTTGAGGAGGCTGCTCAACCCTGTTAGCTCGCTGATTGCGCTCATCCCATACATCGATAATTCGACTATTCATGGTTGCCTCCTCGGAACTGTCGCCACGTACAAATTCTGGAAACTGCCCAGTTGCGCGTACTACACCGAGTAGCCGCTCGGCAAGATTATCTGCGAGATGGTCGTAGTGATGTCGCTCGAGACCCTTGATAAGAAAGTAATTGTCCCACGGCCACACGCTACCATTATGATATGAGCCTGGTCGAAATCGAACCTCGTCGGTGGCGAGAGTTCGAATACCGCTGGGGGAAAGCAGTTCGGGCGAGAAGAGCTGACGGACGATTGATTCTCGCTTGGTCGTTGTGGCGGAATCATTGCTGTCAAGCAGGCGCGACCCGAGCAGGTGGCCCATATTCGAGGCACGAATCTTTAAGATGCGCAGACTGCCATCGTCGCCGCGGTCCGAGCCGAGTGCGAAATACCCGCCTCTTTCGTTGACCCAGAATTTATTCAAGATCGTATGCCTGAGCCTGTCGGCACGCGCCAACAGGGCTCCCGCTTCATCGTGCAGCCCGAGTTGGTCGCGGTATAGTCCAGCAGCGTCGAGCAGGGCGTCGTAGACGACGCGCAGCACCTCGATTGAGGAAACGCCACTCTTGTGGTTTACGATCGTCCCATCGGCATGAAAATAGGCATCCCAGGAGTCTTTCCAAAATTGATTCTCGATACCGCCAGGGCATGACGTTCGTGATTCGACGAGACCCTCTGGATTTTGATCCATTCGACGCGTTATCCATTCAATCGCCAGCCGAACTGAGCCTGCGATCGATTGGGTACGGCCTGACCTATCGGTAAATTGCTCCTCGAGTAGCTTCGACCCGTCACTCACGCCCTTGCTATACGCCACGACCGTCCGAATGAACTCCGGTGTGGCGTCGATTGACCCGTAGTAGGGCCAACCCCAACCAAAGTCTTTGGTAATCTGCTGACGGATCTTGTCATCGGGCTTTCGCCATTCGTGAATAATCCGCCCTGGCTCTTCTTCGGAAGCCGTATCATAGGTGGTGCCTTGAAGTTTCGCAAGCTCGAGGATGGTGGTATACGCAAGGCGAGGGAAAAAGGGCATTAGATCCATCGCAACTCGTAGTGAGTCACGTCCAAACAATGCTTCGTATCGATGGAGTACTGTCGATTGCGTGGCGGTATGGTCCAGAGAGAGAGCGGCGAGGACTGGCCCGTTGTCACCGATGTGCTGGATGAGCTTAGCGTGGGCAAGCCTCGTTAATTCTGCGATTGCAGCTGGTGGATGATTGACGACGTGAGGTGGAAATTTCTCAACATTAGTAATGTGCTCGCCAGGGAGCAACTTCATGCTAATGTCACTGAAATCTGCCGCTATTTCAGTGTGAACGTTCAGCTTCATATCTCCAGTATAATGCTTTTGCTTGTGAGGCCGGTGTATAATAAGGAAATGATAAAAAAACCATTACGCGTCGCTATGCTGGCGCCCCCATGGTTGACGGTGCCGCCTCACGGTTATGGTGGCATCGAAGTTGTACTTGACGGGCTTCTCAGTGGCTTAAAAAGACAGGGTGTCGAGGTTGAGCTATTTAGTATCGGCGAGACCAAAATTCGTGGGGTAAAAAACCACTATCTCTACAAGACAGAACAATATGGCTTTATAGATATCCCGATGCATTATTGCCTTCCTATCGTCGGTGCGCACATGCAGCACGCCATCAACTATATTAAGAAAGATGGCCATTTCGATATTATCCATGACCACAATGTCTATTATGGGCCCCTGCTTCTCGCGCACGCAACCATGGATCGTGATCTGCCGTCCGTCGTACATACACTCCATGGTCCTCCATTTACGAATCAGCAGACGCTAGACAACGGTATACCTGACAATATGCCATTCTGGCAACATTTTGCATCCTTTGACCATCGCGCTTACCTAGTCGGCATCTCACAGGCTCAGGTGAAGCCCGCGAAACGCGCGCTCGGTCAGTATGCACTTGATCCCGTCTATAACGCCATCGATGTTAGCAAGTTTACGTTCAAAGAGAAGAAGGGCAAATACTTCATTACTCTCGCTCGCTTCACGAGAGATAAAGCGCAGCACGTGGCCGCCGGTCTCTGTGATAAGCTGGGCTATGAGCTACGCATGGCAGGTTCGGTTGCGGGTATGACGTCGCCGAAGCAACTTTCACTTGAACTTGCTAACCCGATGAGTAGTTATCGGAATTCAGCAGATTTTCGATACTATAGCGACGAAATCTTGCATTGGACAGTGGAAAATAGTCGTATCAAAAATGTCGGCGATGTATCTGGCCAGGCGAAACAGCGCCTGATCTCCAACGCTCGCGCATTACTTTTCCCAATCGACTGGGAGGAGCCATTTGGCATGGTCGTGATCGAAGCGATGGCCTGCGGCACTCCTGTTGTGGCGATGAATCGAGGTGCGATGCCAGAGATTATTCAGCACGGCGTCAATGGCTTTCTGGCAAACACCGTCGAGGAGTTCGAAGAGTATATGCAACGAGTGGATGAGATTGACCCATATGAATGTCGTCGAACCGTCGAGGAACGCTTTACGGCTGACGTTATGGCTGCGGAGTATATTAAGCGCTACCAAGAAGTTATCGCGCTAGCCAAAAAGCGTCGTTAAAAGGCTTACGAGCTTACCTTGCGAATTCATACCGTGAAGTGATCTCGTCGAGACTCTTCAACTGTGGTATCCTTCGCTCGGTGAATAATGTGAGATTATCCATAGTGAATATTTCGCCAGGATCTAGGAGTAGGGCCTCGGTGTGTGGTTGATAGTTGTCGAGGGCATAATCGAGACCAATAAATTCACAGCCAGCCTTCGCAAGACCGTAGACGAGTCTCCTATGGAATTGGTCTAGAGCCTCTGGCTTATCAAACCGCGTAACGAGCTTTGGCTCCTTTCTACTTCCAAAGAACGCCTGTCCGATCGACCTGAGTGTGATAGGCTCTGTATCTCCAGCGAGGCTCGAAAGAAGCTCATCAATCTCTGGCAGCCTTGTCGCCTCAACTTCGGCGGGTGGAGACTGGGTAACGTGTGGCGGATTTTGTAGAATCTTGGTTCCGATTGGCAAATTGCACATATCATGTGCAAGATAAAACCCACCCCATTTCTCATTGTGTTGACCGTATGTCATTATTTCCTCCAAATGTGTTTAATCTGATATAAGTAGGATATACCGGTATCAAATATGAATATAGCTAGTATTTTTTGACACAAATCAATGTATACTAAAAACATGAATGACGAACCGACTCACGTAATCGATCGACATATAATCAAAGTCCTTACCTATGCAAAATCTGCACGATATCGTGATCTGAGACCGGCGAACACCGACAGCAACCTCTTTAATTACCATCGTAAGATGATGATCAAGGACGGCTATATTCGGCGCAATCCCGAAGGCTTGTATGAACTGTCAGAAAAGGGCCTCCGGTTCGCCGAGCGCGCCTCTGTTGAGTCGATGCGAATAAGACCACGGCCGAAGCTCCAGGTAACGTTCCTTCTACTGAATAGAAAAGGCGAGATTGCCATGTGGAATAAGGTCGTGCAGCCGTTCATTGGTACGGCTAATCTTCCAAATGGAAAAGTGCGGTTCGAGGATGAGAATACACTTGAGTCCGCGCGTCGGCTACTTGCTAAGTTCTATGCCGACGATTCCGCTTCACTGCAGTTTCGAGGCGTGGCTGAGGTGGCGGTTTATCGGAAAGAGATGCTTCTGAGCCATTCTTATCACATGATAGTGCTCGGACACGTTGAGCCAAAGCAAATCACAAATGATCTCATAGAATGGGTTAGCCCGAACGCACTGCTCAAACGCGAGACAACCCCTGGGGTGATCGAGATCGTACGAGATTATCTCGGGGCTGAATATTTTCAGTACACAAATTACCGTATCACGATCTAGCCCAGCGCTTGATGACTTGGATACTTACGCTTATACTGATAGCAATAATATTTACAGAACAAACAAAGGTAAAAAATGAAGACTTGGGCAAATGTAAACGCGCTCTACCAGATATACCCTCGTAGCTTCAAAGACAGTAACGGCGACGGTATAGGGGATTTACGTGGTATCATACAAAATCTCGATCACATCAAAAGCAAACACCACAGTCTCGGGATTGATGCGATTTGGATTAGTCCGTTCTTCACTTCACCGATGGTGGATATGGGGTATGACGTTAGTAATTACTGTGATGTCGACCCGATTTTTGGCACAATTGACGATTTCAAAGAACTTATTCGTGAGGCACATGCACGAGGGATAAAAGTAGTGATCGACTACGTGCCAAACCATACGAGCAATGAGCATCCATGGTTCGAGGACTCCGCCAGTAGCCCATCGAGCGAGAAGCGAAATTATTATATCTGGCGAAAGCCCGCGCCAAATGGCGGCGTGCCCAATAACTGGGTGAGCCTGTTTGGTGGTAGCGCGTGGGAGTACGATCCTCGGAGTGGGGAATACTACCTGCACAGTTTCTTCAAAGAGCAACCCGACCTGAACTGGGAAAATCCGCAAGTTCGTGAAGAAATGAAAAACATCTTACGATTCTGGCTCGATCTGGGTGTCGATGGTTTTAGGATGGACGCCGTGAATCATATGGCGAAGGATCTCGCGGAATTTAAGGATGAACCGTTGCGAGAAGGTGGCGTCGAAGGCACCTACGCTGGCCACATTCGTAAGTATAGTAAGTTTGGTCCGAAACTTGTGCCATATCTACGAGAACTCACAGAAGTCGTTGAGTCGTATTCGGATAGGGTGGTATTTTTTGAGGCCATTGTCGACCCCGAGCTTGGCCCCATTGCCGAACAGTTTAGGATGCTCTATGATGTCAATCCGCGCATAGCGATCCCGTTCAATTTTGGCGGAATGTGGTTGTCGTGGGGCGCCAAAGCTTACGGTGATTATATCCGAGAATTTGAGGCGATGATTCGGCCAACCGATATCGAGGGCTATTGTTTTAGTAATCATGATCAACCGCGAATCGCGAGTCGGTTTGGGCGTCGGCAGTCGCGCCTTGTGGCGATGCTTGCGCTAACTCTGCCAGGTGTCCCGACGGTGTATTACGGCGATGAGATCGGTATGGAGAACGTGCCTGTCAGTGAAAAGCAGCGTACCGACCTATCTGCGAACACGGGAGTATTCGGCGGCCGCGACCCCTTCCGTACGCCTATGCAGTGGGACTCGAGCAAGAATGCAGGGTTTAGCTCTCATGCGCCATGGCTACCTGTCGCGAAGAACTATAAAAGAGCTAATACTGACCGGCTCAAGCACAGCCCCACGTCAATTTTGACACTCTATCATCATCTTCTCGGCATACGTAATCGCGACGAAACAATGGTGAGGGGCGCGTATGTCGAGCATCTGATAGATGACAAAATGAACGTACTGGTATACGAGCGCAGCTATGAGGGCGCAGCATATGTCGTCGCCCTCAACTTTAGCGACAGGGTTCGTCGTGTACGCCTACCCTACAAGGCGCACCATATTGTACTAAGCACACTCGGACCCACGGCTAGCCATACAAGTCGCCGTGGATGGATTACGCTCCGTCCGTTCGAGGGCGTTATTCTGATGGTCTGACACCTCAGACGATGCTTACTTATGAAGCTCTGAGCGGTACATTTCGTAGATCGCGGGGTTAGTCGGCTCATCGGGCCCTCGGCTTATGTGGACGGGCAGCTTGACGCGGTACCCTTCGAACTGGCCGTCATGCCATAGGCGAAGTCCGGGGAGTGAATTGATGAACTGGAGAGCGTCAAAGTGCGCGTGAGTGTCGAATACGGATGCGGCTCGTGGCTCGTCGTGATTCTCAAGAAAGTGAAGCAGGTGATCCGCGATAGGCGATAGTTCCGAAACACGCAAATTTGCGGACTCGAGGTCGTGGGTGAGCAGATGATCGTAAAGATCTTTGTCGTAGCAATAATCAAAGCCTTGTTCGACGAGCATTGCCTGTGTGTCCCAATAAGACTCTGCAATAAAGATGAAGTTCTCGTTGTGCTCGCGCGTCGCAGGAATAACCTCTTCCCAGTACTCTTTGGCGGGTATGTCTTTCGAACGCCTACCCCAGGTCCGAGCGAAGATGTTATTCGTCATGAGCATCGCCATATCGCAACGTACGCCATCACACAGGGTCGTGATGCGAACAAGTGTGTCGATAGCTGCTTGGCGGTACCCCGCCGAAAACGCATCGAGCTGGGCAACGTCTGACCATGGCTCGAACTCGGGGTCTCGACCGCGTGCGATGCGATTCTCTCCGCAGTCGCGATACCATGAATGATGGCGCAATGCATCGAACATATTGCCACGAATGTAATATTCCGGATGTGAGCTAATCCACTCATGGTCAAATGCGGTGTGATTTGGGACGACGTCGAGGATTAGCTTCATCCCACGATCAGTTAGGCGTTGGTGAAATGCGGCCATGGCAGTTTCGCCACCGAACGCCCCGCTCACCTGGTAGTTGCTGATAGAATATGCGGAGCCGATCATGTCGCTCTCCTGAAAGTCGGGAAGCACCTTGCGGATTTCATCCATCAGGCCTTTTTCGCGTAGGCCCATCTCGATGCCGAGCGGGCTTCGTGCCCATACCCCCATGAGCCATATAGAGTCGCAGCCGTAGGATGCGATGTAATCCAATTCTTCGTCGGGAATGCTCGCAAGCGTGACGGACCGCTGATATTTACGGGATAGTTTCTCGAGGTAAACAGGGGCGTTGATTTCGTAGATACTGTTGATTCGTCGTGAGGGTGAAAGCATGAGTTATATTATACGGTGTCGGACTGTGATTTCATGATATCTTCGGGTAGATATCCTTTTTTATGCTTGAAATCGGCTTCCCATTTGTAGTCTTTGTTATAGCCTAGATCTTTCATGAGTTTCGTGGGGGCGTTGCGGAGATGGAGTGGCACCGACGAGTCGGGGTATTGTCTCGCGAGTTCCTTTGCTTGCTGCATGAGGTTGGTCGTCTCGCGGGATTTTGGCGAGCGAGCCAGGGCAACGGCACAGTGATAGAGGTTGTAGCCGCCTTCCGGCAGGCCGACTCGCTCGATGGCCTGAAAAGTCGCAACGGCGAGGGCGAGTGCGCCATTACCAGCGAGCCCGATGTCTTCACTCGCGAAGATTACCATACGTCTCGCGATAAACTTCGGATCTTCGCCCGCATCGATCATGCGGCTAAGATAATAGAGGGTTGCCGTGACGTCGCTACCGCGCATGCTTTTGATGAAAGCCGATATGACGTCGTAGTGCATATCACCTTTTTTGTCATAGCCAGGCACTTTCTTTTGGGCGGCAACCTTCACGATCTCCAGAGTGACTTTTTCTCCGAGGGCTAGGGAAAGCTCGAGGTTGCCAAGAGCGACGCGTGCATCGCCACCAGAAAGTTCGGCGAGATAGTCGAGGGCGCTGGCGCCTACTCTCTTCGTCTGCTTGAGTTGTTTGAGCGCGCGTTTGAGCACCTCGATGATTTCGAGTTTTGAAAGGGGATTGAGCACGAGCACTCGTGAGCGCGAGAGCAGAGGGGTGATGATTTCAAAGCTGGGGTTTTCGGTGGTCGCGCCGATGAGGGTCAGTAATCCCGATTCAACATGCGGCAAAAATGCATCCTGCTGGGCTTTATTGAAACGGTGAATTTCGTCGACAAATAGGATAGTTCGAATCTTGAGGTTCCAGTTCTGCCTCGCATGTTCGACGACCGCCATCACGTCTTTCTTGCCCGCAGTGACGGCTGATAGCTCGATAAATTCTGCTTCCAGTTCGTTTGCAATGATACGAGCCAGGGTGGTTTTACCGGTGCCAGGAGGGCCCCAGAGGATCAGGCTGACTGGCTCCTTATTGCTCACGATCCGTCGTAATATCTCGCCACTCGCAAGCAAATGAGATTGACCTATCACCTCATCAAGCGTCCTCGGCCTCATTTCCTCCGCAAGTGGTACTCTGTTCATAACTCTAGTATACTAGCTGTATGAATAAGTTGCGCGTGCTTCTGATGTACGGGGGAGAATCCTCTGAACATGACGTGTCACTTTCTTCGGCTCGAAATGTCTACGCAGCGATGGACGGTGAGAAATACGACATCGATCTATGCTATATCGACCGACACGGCAAGTGGTGGCTTCTACGTCAATGGGAGGATGATCTCACCCAACATGGTGGTGCACAGCTCGTCGTCGCACCTGGAATGGGCAGTCTCATAAGTATTCCTGGTAATACGGTCGTTCATACTGATGTAATCTTGCCGATTCTCCATGGTAGGAACGGTGAAGATGGCACGGTCCAGGGTCTCGCAAAGCTGCTTCACGTTCCAATTGTCGGGTGTGACATCACCGCGAGTGCGGTATGCATGGACAAGATACTCACGAAACAGATACTTTCAGCGAATAATATCTTGACGGCTGAATATGTTGTGTATCGAAAAGGTAACCCGATGCCGAACGTCGAAGAGGTCGCGAGTAAGCTTGGTCTCCCTATGTTTGTGAAGCCTTCACGTTCGGGGAGTTCAGTTGGCGTGACGAAAGTTCATAGCGCTGACGAATTTGAGCCTGCGATCATCGCGGCCCTCGTGCATGACGAGCGCGTCCTTATCGAGCGGGCGATAAGCGGTCGCGAGCTTGAAACGGGTGTGCTGGGGAACCCTCCAAATCACCGAGTGAGCGGTGTGGGGGAGGTTATTCCTAGCTCTGAGTTTTATGACTACAGTGACAAGTACGCTGCTGACAGTAAGTCGCGAGTTATTGCGCATGCCGAGCTCGACAGTGAAGTCGAATCACGCATCCGTGAGCTCTCCTCGCGCGCCTACGAGGCCCTGGGGTGCCGTGGGCTTGCACGGGTCGACTATTTGCTCGACGGCGACACCCCGTACATCCTAGAGGTGAATACGCTACCCGGTTTCACGAATATCAGTATGTATCCAAAACTCTGGCAGCATGAGGGCATGAGCTACGCGACGCTTATCGACAAACTCATTAGTCTTGCGCTAGAATAAAAGAGTATCAATAAAGGAGGCAAATATGCTGTGGACACTAGGAATTATTGTTATTATCCTGCTGGTGAGTACGATAAAGGTCGTCAACCAATATGAGCGAGGCGTCGTTCTGACGCTTGGTAAATTTACCGGGATTCGCGAGCCAGGTCTGCGCTTTCTGATTCCGTTTATCCAGACAATGCGCCGGGTCGACATCCGTTCGACGCCGATCGACGTGCCGAAGCAAGAAGTGATCACGAAAGACAACGTGACAGTCAATATCGACGCTGTCGTGTATTTCCGTGTTGTCGATGCGGCCAAAGCCGTACTTGAGACCGTCAACTACACCTATGCAACTAGCCAGTTTGCTCAGGCCGCACTTCGCGATGTCGCCGGTACCGCTGAGCTCGACGAATTGCTCTCAAACCGAGAGTCGATGTCAGAGAAGATCAAAGAGATCGTCGATGCCGAGACTGCCGTATGGGGAATTGATGTCGAGAACGTTAAGCTTCAAAATATCGAGCTTCCTCAGGATATGAAGCGCGCGATGGCGAAGCAGGCTGAGGCCGAGCGAGAGCGCCGCGCCAAGATTATTGCCGCCGAAGGCGAACAAATGAGCGCCACCAAGCTCGGAGAAGCGGCCGATATCATCGCCAAGCACCCAATCGCGTTGCAGCTACGTAATCTCCAAACGCTTACAGAGATCGCCGTCGAGAAGAATAGTACGATCATCTTCCCATCACAGATGATGGACACGGTCGAAAAGCTCAAAAGTTTCGTCTCAAACGAGGTGAAATAATGGTTGAAGAACAGAGGCGTACCGAGGAATTCTCGGTCAACGGCGAGGAAGTCGTCTCGAAGGTAAAGGAGCTTCTCAAGGAAGTCGATGTCCGACGGATCATCATCAAGAACGAGAAAGGTGAGACGGTCGTCGAGCTACCGGTTTCCATTGGTCTCATTGGCGTAATTCTTGCGCCAATGATTGCCGCGGTAGGTGCCGCCGCCGCGTTACTTACGAAGTGCACGATTGTCGTCGAACGACGTCGGGGCTAAAAGCTCTGACTCCCGTAGGTATATTGTAGCTTTTTAAGCTTACGTATATAATAGACCCACTAACAAAGGAGGGTCGTGGACATGAAGTTCTTAGGCACAACAGCATTAGTACTAGTAGTAATTGGAGGCATCAACTGGGGATTGGTCGGGTTCTTCGACTACAATCTCGTCGACAGCATTTTCGGCGCAGGATCAGTTCTTGCGCGCATCGTTTATGCGGTAGTCGGCTTAGCTTCTCTCTGGGTACTCGCAGAGTGGGGCATGCGCTCAAACAAGCAAGAGGTAGCCGCATAAGGCATCCGTCCTACCAAAAAACACCTCGGTATCTGCCGAGGTGTTTTTGTGTATCGATTGGTGCAGCATTCTCAACGACGTAAGAACTGCACTTCTTGATTATTCTACTGCGTAACAGGGGTAACAGCAACTTCTAAGGGCTGTGGGTACGTCGATGCTTCACGGACCACTCCTACCTAGTTTATAGGGGGGAGGGGGGCTACTTTTCGTGCCAAACATTATGGGGTATACATTAAATACCCGCTAGCTTATGAAATTTTTAAAAATATGTACAGCCTCTTCCTACATTGTTCTAGGAGTGAATGGCCACAGTTTCGCGAGGCACCAACACACTAAAAGAAGGCCGGAAGAACCGACCCCCCCCTTTAGTGCGTCCTACGGCTTAGAACATTGGTAAATTGTCGAGGTTATCAGCCTTCGTACCATCTGCTCGAGTCTTGATATAGCGAGTACCATCTATAGTAACGGTTCTCACGCTAGCACCGAACTTCCATTTACCTTCCGTCCCTTGGTAGATGGTAGCAAACGTCTTGTCATCATCGATATACTTGACGACATCGGTCCGCTCCATTTCAAAACCACTGCCGACGGTATCACCGTTGTCTACGTATGCCTTCACCTTAACAATATGTGTCCCTGCGCCGTTAAAACGTACCGCCGAGATTAAATAATCTGCCCATTTGCTCATGTTTCCCCCTAATGTTATATTTGGAGGAGCGATAAAAAATTACCGCTCCCGTGATCGTCAGTATTGCTCGGATCCAATCGAGTGCAACACTGGCGATTTTACTTTTTGCGCGTTTTTGGTGCGCGTTGCGACAATGCGCTGCCGGCTGCGATCTTCGCGGGCTTTGAACTTTTGGGGCTCATAAGCACGGAAGAAGCTGCTTTAGCTGCGCGTGCACTGGTTTTGCGTTGAGCTGCCATTTGCTTCCCCTTATTTTTTGGCCACTACCCTGCCAGGTGGCTTCTGGTGTTTGTCTTGACCGGTGTTAATGGTTATTGACTCACTAATAATAACGTGGTTAATAGGGTTTTACAATAGTGTTTTGAGGATAGCGGGTACCAAAATAGAATATATTGTCCCAAACTTGTCCCGAATTGTTGCATTTGTGTCCCGTGACGGTTACAATAGAGCTTATGAAAGAACAGATTCGCAAACAAAACATCCTAAACTTGATCAAATACCATGCTGAGAAGAATGATGCAGGTTTCAGGGCCGAAGCATACGAGATTGCTCGCTATTTTGATTCTCAAGGCGACTATCAGCTTTCGGAATATATCCTAGCACTACTATCGGACGTCAATGCTTTTGTGCCGCAAGGGATTAGTTACGACTCCCCGTATTTAACCAAAGTGGACCTTAGCACCGGCGCCTTACCGCTACCAACGAGAATCAAGGATGATATCGTCGGAGTCATTAACTCCATTAACCATAATGTTGGTATTAATAAATTCCTTTTTGAAGGACATCCTGGCACAGGTAAAACAGAATCCGTTAAGCAAGTTGCACGCATTTTAGAGAGGGAGCTTTATTCGGTTGATTTCGAAACTATTGTCGATAGTAAAATGGGTCAAACATCGAAAAATATGGCTGCGATGTTCAAAGAACTTCAGCAACTACCGCACCCTGAGAGAATCGTTGTTCTCTTCGATGAGATAGATGCCCTTGCGCTAGACAGAGTAAACGCAAACGACATCAGGGAAATGGGTAGAGTTACTTCGTCTGTCCTAAAGGGATTGGACAGTATAAACGATTCGGTACTACTCTTTGCTACAACAAACTTATTCAGGCAGTTTGACGCAGCACTTGCTCGACGCTTTGATGCCACTGTTAACTTTGACCGCTATAGCCGAGAAGACCTCCTGGATATATCAGAGGTGATGCTCGACGACTTACTTGTAAGATTCAAATCTTTAGGCACTAACAAAAGGCTTTTCAGAAAAATTCTTGAAACTATGGAGGATATTCCATATCCCGGCGAGTTAAAGAATTTGATCAAAACGTCGTTGTCATTTAGCGATCCGGGTAATAAATTCGATTATCTTCGTAAGCTCTATCTGGCTATCAATAAAAATAATCAAGATATGTCACTTTTGACGCTACAATCACAAGGACTTACTTTGCGCGAGATGGAAGTACTAACCGGCAGGTCAAAAAGCCAAGTAGCTAGAGAGTTAGCGAGTATTGGTTTATGAACGATGTACTACAGCTAAGAGGAAAAATCCGGCAGAGGCCAAGCGCAGGTCGCGGGGGCAGCCCTAGCCTACCTAGAGCATCGGATACTTTAGTAAAAGCGGATCATGTTTTAGGCTTAGTGCAACAGCTGAAAGACCTAAGGAATTTTTGGAAAAGTGATAACGTTCTAGATGAAGCCCTCGTTGACGTTTACTACCGACAAGTTATCGCAAAGAGCAACAGAGTCAGGGCGCTATTTGCTAACTCAGAAAAAACTGCGAATAGTACCATCAGGGGCGCACGTTTTGATAATAACGGTTATCACACCATCACTCATCTTGTTAACGATAAGTTTATGGTCGAAGCAGAATCTAAACTTACAGTCGTAGCTCGTATCATAAAAATGGAGTTTGGTGGTACGGTCACGAGTGATCAGTTAGACAAATTTGATCAGCAAGGAAAACCAGAGTTTAAGAACATTAAATTCACTGATTATGGAATATCCAAGTCAGCTTTTCGACAAGTTGTAGTGGATGCATATTATGTTACAAGATTCGATAAGCCTGTCTATAACGATGCCGTAAAGCAAGATTCTATCGTGACATTGTATAAGGTTGACGATGATATGCGGACTTTTCTTCGAGATAGAGTTGACATAGATATTCCAGAAGAGAGGTTCTTCGGTGACTCAACCGTTTTGTTATTACCCTTTCAGATGACCAAGTTAATTAACAATGCACCCTACTTAATTGCAATGTCAGTGGATGATATTAATAGTATCGTTCTAGATAAAGACGACAAAATAACACAAAGAGAGCCATGGATGATCTCAATTGATGAGCCTACCGACGAGCCTACCATCGGTGTGATTGATACTCAATTCGATGAAACTGTCTACTTTAGCAAATGGGTAAAATATGAGAATATGGTGGATCCCAAATTTGAGGAAAATACTCGTCATGGAACGGCTATATCTTCAATTATCGTCGATGGGCCAAGTATAAATCCTGATTTAGAAGACGGCTGTGGCAGGTTTCAGGTAAGGCACTTTGCAATTATCGGCAAAGATAAAGAAAGCGCTAGCTCATTTGAGATTATGCGCAAAATTAAGAAAATCATTGAAGGCAATACAGACATTAAAGTGTGGAATCTTTCGCTGGGATCTGACAGAGAGGTTGAGAAAAGCTACATATCCCCTGAAGCTGCCTTACTCGATGAGCTTCAAAAAAAGTACGATATTATTTTTGTCGTTTCCGGCACCAACTATCTGGATGCTAAAAAGGCTGGCGACAAAATCATTGGGTCACCGGCAGATTCAATTAACTCTGTTGTCGTCAACGCAGTCGATGCGAATGGTAATCCTGCGATATACAGCCGTAGAGGAGAAGTGCTCTCATTCTTTAAAAAACCAGATATTGCTAGCTTTGGAGGCGACACTAATGATCGGGGTGTGCAAGTGTGTACTCCTATGGGGAAATCTACGATGAGAGGGACTTCAGTTGCTACGCCCTGGATTACTCGTAAAATGGCCTTCTTGATTGAGGTTCTTGGCTTTAGTCGTGAAGTCGCTAAGGCCTTGATAGTCGATGCGGCAGCCCGATGGGATGATATTGGCAACGATCCTGAAATGTCGACACTTATGGGCTACGGGGTAGTCCCTCGACATATCAACGACATTGTTCAATCGGGTGACAACGAGATCAAATTCATTATTGATAGTATTTCTGAGCAGTATGACACCTACGCATATAATCTTCCCGTGCCAGTGGACAATGGGAAGCATCCATTTATAGCAAAGGCTACTCTTTGCTATTTTCCTAAGTGCTCAATTAACCAAGGTGTAGACTATACGAATACAGAACTCGATGTATACATCGGAAGAATGAACAATGAAGGAAAAAACCCAGGCCTAAAATCAATAGATAAAAATGTCCAAAGCATCGAAGATGGCTCACCTCATGCAATTCCAGAAGAGGTTGCGCGTAAAGTATTTAGGAAATGGGATAATACCAAGCATATCCGCGAAGTTATAGGTGACAGGATGATGCCTCGAAAGGCATATGAAGATGGATTATGGGGTGTTAGTGTCAAAACAAAAAACAGGTTTGATGCTGACGATGGAAAAGACCTAAAATTCGGCCTAGTTATTACACTAAGAGAAATGAATGGAGTTAATAGGATTAGGGACTTTATGCGGCTATGTGAGCTCCGTGGCTGGCTTGTTAATCGAGTTGATGTCAATAACCGAGTTGATATCTACAACAGGGCTCAAGAAACTATTACGCTTGAATAGTCTTGGTTGCAATTGCTACATGAGAGGTCGTATGGACCTCAAAGAGCCTCAATACTACACAGCTCTCGTAGATAGCGAATATGGGTGCAAGCTACTGCTAGATTGAGCTTTTGATGAATCTGAAACTACCAAAGAATTTATTAAATAGATCCATACTTAAATTGATATTCTCTAGAGTTGAGCCAACAGTTATGACATAGCAGATGTCATCTTTGATAAAAACTTTTTGATAGGTGGTTTTCTTGCTATCGGGGGTTTGAAACGCTGCGGTTACACAAGGAATTCCTAATATCTCGCCTTGAACGTATAATTGCTCGGAAAGATGACCACTATCAACAAAGCCTCTAGACGTATTTTTTTCTAATGTCTTCCATAATTCATTTCTTGTTTTAGAATCGTGATTTTCAACAGTGGTTAGAGATACACTGTAGTTAACACCACCGTCGTGATGCTTGTTGGTGTAATGCCACATCTTATGCCCATGCACTGCTTGAGTAGACAGTGGTTTCTTGGGAAACTTGATAGCAAAGTTGTCATCTTTAACAAATAGATCGTATTTTAACTCGTTGTTGAGCTCATTATCCCACTCGGAACGCTCCTGTTTGTGATTTGGCCTAGCGTAAGACAAGGCGGTACCTATGAGTACAGCCACTATGTAACATAAGACGTACTGCCACCACCGCCCCAATGTTCCTGTAGCAAGGATTATACCTATAGTGAGTGGAACTCCTATACTACTGGCTTTGACAAAAAATTTTTCTCCAAAGACTCCTGAAAATATCACTACCATCATAGCAAGTGTAAAGAGTGCATTGCCCATAAATCCACCCATGAAACCACCGACTGCCCAAGCCAGGATAAGACCAACAATAACCAGGATTATTACTTTATTCGTTTCCTTCTTATTCATATTCATTTCCTTTTAAATTAAAAACGACACCGCAAGGTGTCTAGCCATTCACAAGTCAGTGTTAACCGAAATGTTTATGCGGTGCCGATTTCAACGGTTAACCGCAATAGAGCATTGCGCTCTGACTTTAAAATGGCTAGACCTGCTAATTATAGCATATGGCCGGGAGTAGAGTTTGCTATTCTGTCGATTTTGTTGGAAAATACATATAGAAATGACTATGAATATGAAAATGTTGATAATTCCACCTAAGAAGCTCGTTAATAGGTACGTATCAAGCCAGGAGCTTGCAAGGTACTTCGGTAACAATTCTGCCGAGGCTCTTGTTATATCGCTACGACAAGGAAGACAGGATGGTTTGTTCCGGTTTAGTATTACACTTGATCCAGAATATGTTGATTGGGGTGAAGCCAAGCATAAAGCCCAATTTCCGGTAGATTTTCATGGAGCAGATTTAGGTTTCGTACGTGTACCACGATATAAGTTCGAAAATCTATCATCCAAGATCATTGAAGGTGAAGCACTATCCGAAGACGAGATCCAAAAAGTTATTTCGGAACTACCTCACGACATTATGGAAAAGTTTCTACGTTTCAAATTAAGTAACTTAGATTACGATGCTCTAAAAGACATAACGCCAAAAAATAAGCCTAGGCGTAAAAAAGATACATATACACGAATCGAACGTGAAGGGCTTATGATCGATGAAACCGAAGTTAGTTATAATGGTAGGCCAATTAGTTTGGGCTTTCAACATCGTCAGGTCTTACAGGTGCTACTTGTTCATTACGGAAAGCTAGTTGCTCACGATCTCTTTACTAACAATCGTGATATCTTTCCTAAAGATGTATATAAAAAAGACCTCAATGTCCGAATCGCGCAGATCATCTCTGAGTTGAATAAGAAATTAGCAACTATCGTTGGCCAAAACTGTATTGAAAACACATCTAGCGAGGGATGGACACTAAAAATTCAATAGTACAGATTAGCTGATAACTTCTGAAAAATGAAAGAATACCCCTAGGTAAAATCAGGGGTATTACTAGTTTAAGAGGAAATGTATATGAGCGAAGAACCACTCACTGTCAGTACCCGAGACTTAGGAGTTGCCGCTGCATTGGTAACGTGTGGTTTCGAGGTAGAAGATATGTATCGAGACACGAATGGACGAACGTATTTTGTCTTTCAAGAAACAACACTGCTGGATGAAGCGGTGAATGGGTATTACGCCGACACCCTACAGATCAAGGCGCGCAAGTTTTTTGATAACACCAAAATGCTCAAGGGCCGGATTTACGCTAGCGAATAAATCATATGAGGTTGAGTGATGAACGAATTAAAGAATTGAAGGGATTGCTGAAAGAGCTGTACGGTTTGGATTACACCGAAGAACAGACTCAGGAGGCAGGTCTCGCTATTATGCGATTCGTGATCGTTAAGACTCAGCGACAACGTGAATTAACTAATACGAAAATGGAGATGGACAATGAAGGCAATTATACCAAATAATAATGAGCTGACACCAGCGGATCGAGTTGCAGATTTTGCGGAAATGACACTTGATGATGTTGCAAAAGTTTTATCGTTGACGATTAAAGATGATGACGGTAATAAGAAAATTGTATTCTTAGCTATGCTTTCGGCCTATACTGACAAAAGCCAAATCAACGTTAGTCTCAACGCACCAAGCGCAACCGGTAAGACGTATTTAGCTACGCAGATAGCTAAACTTTTTCCTAATGAGGATAAGATTGAGCGAAGCGGCGCAAGTCCAACTTCATTCTTTTATGGAGAAGGTGTCGAAGACAAAGCGCGTAAAGCTAAGATCGTATCACTCAGACGTAAAATCCTCATCTTTTACGAACAGCCTAACCCCGCCCTACAAGAGAAATTGCGAGCACTACTCTCACATGATAGTCGTGAGGTGGTTCACAGTCTGACCAACAAGAAAGGTGGCCGTAATCAGGTTGATACAATTATTATTGAAGGTTTTGCGGCGACCGTTTTTTGTTCCGCTAATATGGTTTTGGATGAGCAAGAAACTACTAGGGCAATCTTGGTTAGCCCTGAATCTACAGAAGCCAAGCTGAAGCAAGCAATTCATCTACAGGCAAGGCGCGGGTCTAATGAGGACGAGTTTGATGATTGGCTTGAATCACAACAAGAACGTACGGCGTTAATGGAGCGAATCGTAGCAATTCGTGACGAGCATGTGGATGAAATCATCATTGAGAATCCCAGTGAGATTGAGCGACGGTTCATCAAGCAGTTACCAGCACTACAACCACGCCACCAACGTGACATGAGTCACCTCCAGCAGCTTATTAAGGCAATCGCGCTACTGAATGTATGGCATCGTCGTCGATCGGATGGCACCGTTGTTGCAAGTGAATCTGATATAGATGAAGCTTTTAAGCTGTGGGATGAATTCTTTGAGAGTCAGAATCTAAACTTACCACCAGCTGTTATGGCTATTTATAAGAAATACGTAGTACCGGCCTACCTTGATAAATTTGAACATGCAAATCAGAACATGAAACATGCTATGAAGATGGAATATATTGGCGTTACTCCAAATGAGGTAAGCGCCTACTATGTAGGCCAAGAGGGTTCTATCTTGAATGGTGATCACTTGAATAAGCAAATTCTGCCACAGCTAGAGAGAGCCGGAGTGATTACTAGGAAAAAACCACAGAAAGAGAATGAAGACGATCTTAACGATAGGCGTACACGTCACATTATTCCACAGCAATTAACAGATGAAGAAAAAAAGTATGTAGGAAATGGGGGTATGGAAGCCTATGATACTGAACTGCTAACACAATTGGATGAGCTGATGAAACAACTTTAATATGGTATGATATATATGTTGACACATCTAGTAATATCGCAAAGAGTATTTTTATTTCCGGCCTTTAAGGGCGGCTTAGTATCGGAAAGTAGCTTTTTGCGACTGGACGTGTCAACAACTAAGTCGCCCTTTTAGTTAGGAAAAATATGGAAAAATTACGCTACGCAATCTATACTCGCAAATCTACCGAAGACGAAGAACGCCAAGTCCTTTCGCTTGATTCGCAGCGAGATAAAATCAAAGAAATGTTTGGTAATGTGAAAATCGTCAAAGAGTTTCGTGAAAGTAAAAGTGCTTTTGAGCCTGACAAGCGACCACAATTTAAAGAATTATTAGAACTGATTGACGCGGGTGAGATCGACGGAATCATCTCTTGGCATCCCGATCGTCTATCGAGGAATGCTGTAGACGCGGCGAACATTACTCACAGGGTCACGAAGGGTGTTATTAAGGATTTAAAGTTCGCCTCTGGTTTTGGTTTTGAAAATAGTCCAGAGAGTATGATGATGCTACAAATGACAATGAGTCAGAGTCAATATTACTCGTCTAAGCTTAGTAAAGACGTGAAGCGTGGCAATGCCACTAAGCGTAGCATGGGTGGTCTTACTGGTCGCGCACCAGAGGGTTACCTAAATCAACGTACTTCGACGGTCGGCCGCGGTGAAGCTATTGTCATAAAGGATCCTGATCGGTTTGATTTAGTGCGCAAAGCTTTTGATCTCTTCCTCACTGGTGAATACAGTGTCCAAAGCGTTTATAAGATCATGACCGATGAATGGGGTTATCAAACACTCAAGCGCCACAAAATGGGTGGTGGTCCAATCTCCAAGTCCAATCTTTACAAGATGTTTAATAACGTTCGATATGCTGGTCTTGTGCCGGACCCCTACGATTCAGAACGACTCTACGAAGCTAATTTCCCTGCAATGATTACTAAGGATGAGTATGACAAAGTCCAAGTTTTGCTTGGACGTAAGGGCATGCCGCGCCTAGCTAGTCGTAGGCAGTTCGCTCTACGAGGCTTCATACGATGTGGCATGTGTAGTGGCATGATAACCGCTGAAACAAAAACTAAGCACATTAAATCCACTGATCAAGTAAAAACCTATACTTACTATCACTGCACTGGTAGAAAAGCCGGCGGCTGTAATCAGCGTGGTATGAATGTTCGTGAAGATGATTTATATGATCAACTTCTAACGCTACTCGATAAATATGAGATTGATCCTAAAATGTGGGAATGGACAATGGATGCACTACGTGAATTCTCACAGAAAGAGGCCGAGCAGCGTGATGTTGTACAGGCATCTCAAAATAGCGCCATCACTAACACTCAGAGCCAACTAGATCGCTTGCTGGATATGGCCACGCGTGGACTTGTGAGCGACGATGATTTCAAGACAAAAAGTGATCTACTAAAGGTCAGCTTAAAACAATTGCACGAAGAGCAGGGTGATATCGCTCACCGTGTCAAGAATTGGTACGAAACAGCTACTAGCACATTCGAGAAGCTAACGCGCGCCTCCTATAAGTTTATGGATGGTGATCTTGTCGATAAGAAAGATATTTTGCTTGCAATTGGTCAGAACCCACTATTAACTGACAGAAAACTTGATCTCGCCTCTTATAGGTGGCTTGTTCCAGTCGGTGAGTCAGCAAAAATGATACGTACCGAACTTGATAAGGTTAGAACCGAACCTCAACAGACACAAAAAGCCTCCGAAGAGGCCTTACGTCTAAATTGGTGCGGGTAGGGAGAGTCGAACTCCCGTCTCAACCTTGGGAAGGTCACATAATAGCCGTTATACGATACCCGCGCTAGGAAAAGTATAGGGGATATCCTCGCAGAACGCTAGCCATTCCTGCTTGAATCTATCCCATTACTACTGTAGAATAACAGGGTACCTGCTGTGTGGCTATTTAAATCGTCGCATGCGTAGCATTGCAAAATAATAATCGTAGAGCAGCGCCGCTGCAGTATAATATCTCTAGCACCTTACGTTTATAGATGCATATCCAATACGGCTCTTTAGCTCAGTTGGTAGAGCAGCGGCCTGAAGAGCCGCGTGTCCCCAGTTCAAGTCTGGGAGGAGCCACCAAGCAATGAATCTCACTTTTGTGGGATTTTTTGTTAAGTTGGTGCGCGCGCTTCCAGCACAAACTACTATTGTTCAGAGACTTGCGCAAATTATTATATTATAGTATAGTCTACAACCGTGAAAATCTTTATACTGTCGAGTGAGCCAATACTAAAGCTCCAGGCCCGGGCTAAGTCAGCTATTGGCGTGTCGGTTGATTCAAGCGCAACATTGCCCGATGACCATCAGATTTACGACCAAATTATTGTAGATACAAAACAGCCAGACGACGCAAGACAAACAGTGAACCTTTTGAGCCAATCTACTTACTACCCAATTGATAGGGTGAACGACGTTAACATATCAGACGCAAGCTTTCTTCGTTTTACGCAGTATCTTGGCTTAGATTCGAGCATACACACCCGGACATATGAATATTTTGATGAAACACCTTTGCCAACAAAGTATGGGGAATTTTACATGTTTGGGTTTAGGGGAAGAATCCACGGAAGGGCTGTTATCGGGCTGCGAACGCCAAATATAAGTGATAACCCATACGTTAGAATACATTCAATGTGCCATACGGGTGATATATTTGGCTCCCTCAAGTGTGATTGCGGAGATGAGCTGAAAAACGCGCTCGAACTTATCGCTAGCAAGGCCGACGGTATTTTGATTTATACCCCAGAAGAAGGTCGCGACATTGGTGTTTTAAATAAGATTCGCGTCTATAAATCACAAAGTGAGGGGTATGATACCGTTGAGGCGCAGTACATGAATCATCACCCAAATGATTTGAGGAATTACGATTATATAAAGGACATATTCAATCACTTTTCAACGAAGAGAATAAAACTGATTACCAATAATCCAGAAAAGAAATTTCGATTTGAGATTGCTGGCGTCGAGGTTACAGAAGTTGTCAAGCTTAGATCAAGTGTCAATCCCCATAACGAGCAGTATCTTCGTACGAAAATGCATAAAAATGGGCATGACTTTTCTTTAGAATTTCAAAAATGACCGTCTAGATGTTGGACAATCTCGCCTAGGTCGTCAATCCATATGGCTTGATCGAGTACCCGTCGCTGGCTCTCTGTTAGAGACGAGTAGGTGTCGTCTGGGATAGAGATAAAAAATGGCAACAGATTGTTATTAAGTGCAAACTGTACGTCTCCTACCGTGTTTCCGACGTAGGCAGTGGCATCGTTAGTGGTTGGGTGGGAGTACTGTTCCCGGTAGAGTTCATAGGCCTCGACGCTGGGTTTTCTGAACTTCCCTTGATCTAGGAACAGCGACTTATCGAAAAGATCGACGCCGTACTTATCTTTGATGACAGATAATGTTTTCCGCCCCGTCTGACTCTGGGTATTACTTATGATGCCGTACGGATAGCCTGATTTTTGCAAAAGCGTTATCAGGTCTATCGCGCCTGGGTACAAACTCAGTACCGCTTGATGGATATTCTTTTCGTATAGGATCGTTACTTTATCCCAAAATAATTCCACTTCGCCACTCTTGATGTATTGTTTCAGCACGTCCGTCAAGAACACGCTCGAATGGTTATAGCTACGAAGTTTTTTCGCTACCGCGGTAAGTTCTTCGTCGCTAACTATTCCATCGGAGAAACTGCTAAGGCTGCTCAACAGGAGGTCTACCATAAAAGTATCATTCACAATCGACAGCGTGTCATCTAAGTCGAAAAGAACTGACCTAATTTTTCTAGTTTTCATCATAATAAACTCTTATGTCTTGGTATGAAGCGTGCGAGATCTGATGATCAAGGATGGTTGCATCCCCAATTCTATATACTAGCCTCAGCCTATTATCCCGATCGGTATCTACGGCTAATAACTCGCCTTCATTCATCCGGCCATAACCCCCAGTAGGGGTCAAACTAACGGCACTGTCGGAAAGTCGCCTTGTCTCATTTTGGCGAATACCGCTAAATCCTGAAGGATCGGGTAACGGATCGTTATGGAATACGAGGTCTGCGTTATTGAGATGCCTTTGCCAGGTAAACGCCAAGCTGCCCTGGGTTTGACGCATGTATCGCTGGATAGACTCATCGATATCTGTCCTACCCGTTTTGTTGATTGTTCTAGCAAGCTTGCGGACAAATCGAGAATGTAGACTCGACGCAACCACGACTAAGGCACTCAGATCATGCTGGATGCTGTTCTCGTAAGAATAAGCTCCCTCTACTATGGTAATTTCAGCCGCCTCGACCGTTCTCTCATCGGGAAGCCTAGCCCTGTTCTTCGTATCAAACCGAGGAACTGACAATGCGCGTCCGCTGAGTGCGAGGAGTAGGTCGTTGTTTAGCCGAGATTGATCCCAGATATTCGGGTTTACTCCCTCGATGCATTGAATATATTCCTCGATAGGATATCTGGGGCCAGCAATGACCTCTTCAGATAGGTAGTCATCAACACTTAACGTCCTGGATCCCGCTACTTGTGAGCCTACTTGGCGGGCGAGGTAGGTCTTTCCCGATCCAGAGGGACCCCATATGCTGACCGCCCGAGGTGCTCCGTCTTTGAGCCTCTCGATAAGGTTTACTACAATACCTACGTTGTCCGTGTGGATAAATTCTGGCATACTATTAATAAAAATGTTATACTATAAGTAATTATGTCACATGATTTGCCATCTAGTCAAGTAAATGAAGCAAGGGATGCTATATCCGAAACGATAGAGTGTCTCGGTATCGATCTGGTGACATTCCACAGCCTCTGTCAACTTGATAGAATTAGTT
>JBBRCG010000011.1:0-31409 GCA_038205065.1 Saccharimonadales bacterium (SeqCode) | reverse complement strand
CGTCATGAATATTACCGATGTCGGACATCTCGTGAGCGATGCCGATGAAGGTGAAGACAAACTCGAAAAAGGTGCGAAACGAGAAGGTAAAACCGCGTGGCAAATCGCTGAATTTTATGCCGAAGACTTCCTTCTCGGTATGGAAAAACTCGGCCTGATCCCACCAGAGCATGTCACTAAAGCGACAGACTTTATCGACCAACAACTTGACCTCATCCGTACTCTCAAAGAAAAGGGATATACCTATCAAACGACCGACGGCATCTATTTTGATACCGCAAAGTTTCCGACGTATGCGGACTTCGCGGGTCTTGACCTGGAGGCACAACGAGCTGGCGCGCGCGTCGAAGCAAACGATGAGAAACGCCAAGCGTGGGACTTCGCACTATGGAAATTCACTCCGGCTGGTCAAAAGCGCGATATGGAGTGGGAGACGCCGGACGATCTGTTGGAATTGCCGAGGTTCGATAGTGTAGATGATGGCGAGTCTTCATCGTCTCAGAAACAATCTGCAGCCCGAGCGCCCCAAAGCGCCCGGAGCGAAGCCGTTTCAGAGACGGTGAGGACGAACGATAATCACGACGCAGTTATGGGCTTTCCTGGCTGGCATCTCGAATGTTCAGCCATGGCGATGGACATTCTCGGGCCGACGATCGATATTCACACCGGTGGGATCGATCACATCCCCGTCCATCATACGAACGAGATCGCCCAGAGCGAAGCCGCCAGTGGACAAGAATTCTCGCATTTTTGGCTGCATTGCAACCACCTGAAGATCGAAGGTGGAAAGATCAGCAAATCACTCGGCAACGGCTACACGCTACAGGATATCGAGAAACGCGGCTTTAGTCCGATGGATCTACGCCTATTTGTATTGCAAAGTGATTTCATGAGCGAGGGTAATTTCACCTGGGAGAACCTCGAAGCAGCCAAAAACCGCCTGCGCAATTGGCGCGGGTACGCCGCGCTTCGGCATCAGATGCACGACCGCCTCACTGACGATACCGCCAAAGACGATAGCGATGACTATCTCGTGTTCTACGAACCAACCAGTGCCATCAAAATGGCCCTATCCGACAATCTTTCGACACCTCGTGCACTTCAGATTATCGATCAAGCCTTCGCGCGTCTCGACAGCGTCGCGCTCGACAATGTTCACCGCGCAAGCTTTTATGATTTCATCCAGATGATCGACGAACTCCTCGGGCTTCAGCTCGAAGCCTCTTCACCCGACATCTCAGACGATAATAAGCGCCTCATTCTTGAGCGCATGCGCGCACGAGAAGCAGCCGACTGGAAGCGTTCGGACCAGATTCGCGACACACTTGCAAAGGATAATGTCGCCGTACGCGATACATCCCATGGCACTGTGTGGAGCTACCTAACCTAGTAGTTAGGCGTCTTTTTTCTTGAATAAGCGAGCTCTGAGTGAGCGAGCAGCGGTGCGCGCATCAGATTCGCGCTCATCTTCGACTTTGCCGAGATATTCATCGGCGAGGATACGGACGCAGCCGGCGATCGGGATTGCGATAATACCACCGAGGAGACCGAACATAAACACACCGATAGTAACGGCAATGAGGATAGACAGTGCGCTGAGACTAAGTGATTTTGACTGAATTGTCGGGACAATGAGGTTATTTTCGATCTGTTGATAGACGAAGAAGTAGATGATGTAGACAATTGCCGCCGGTATGCTATTGAGAGCGATCAGAATGGCCGCGAGCGTACCAGCGATAGTCGCACCGAACATCGGTATCATCGAAAGCACGAATGAAAGCGCCGCGATAGGAAGCGCAAGGCTCGACGGTACTCCATGGAAAAACAGACTGATCACGAACACTGCGAGTCCAGCTGCGGTCGCGTCAATTGCCGAGACTGTGACTTGCCCGGTGACATAGCCAGTCACGACGTTATACATGCGACCGAGAAGTTTCTTGTGATAGCGCATCTTTTCCTTGTCGCGGTAGAGAAGCCACACACGACTAACCCATTCCGGCCCCTCTACGAGCATAAAGAATGTCATAAAGAGGACGATGAGCGACGTGGTGAAGAAGACGATTACCGAACCGACTCCGCTCAGAAGGCCTTGTCCGAGATTTGTCGCCCAGGAGAGCGCACTATCTTTTACGGACTTGGTCGCTTGGTCAATTTGAGGCTGAAGGTTGTACTGCTGGATAAAATTACTGAGACCGCCCCACTGGCTCTTGGCGTTATCCACCAGGCTCGGTATGCTATCGGCGAGCTTCGCGCTTTGGTCAACAATTGGTGGAATAATGAGGACTATAACAGTGCTAAAGATCGCCACGACGGCGACGAAGGCGACGGCGGTTGCACCGACGCGGCTATTGCCGGGAAGTTTCTTCGATAGCCACGAGACAGGGCGCGAAAAGGCGAGAGCGAGGAAAAACGCAATTCCAAAGAGAATGAGTGCATTTCGCGCGCCATATAAGAACGCAGCGAGTGCGATAAAACCGATTACTACGAGCCAAAATCTAACAAACGTCTTCGTGTCTATCTCTATACGTGTCTTCATGCTTAAAGTATACCATCATAGGGTGATACGTGGTATCGTGGAATAATGAAAGACGCTCATGTCATAGTTTCTGTGTCTCACTTTAAGATGAAGTTCGGAAAGAAGACTGTCATCGACGACCTATCGTTCGATGTAAAAAAAGGCGAGGTGTTCGGCTTTCTCGGCAGCAACGGCTCTGGCAAGACGACCACTATACGCGCACTGCTTGGGATCTACGAGCCAACCGCGGGGGAGCTCACGATCAATGGTCATAATTTTCAGCCAGGCACCAACGCCGTGAAACTCGGCTACCTTCCAGAAGAGCGCGGTCTCTACAAGAAAGAAAAGGTGCTCGACGTCATGCAATACTTCGGCGAACTCAAGCATATGCCCAAAGCCAAAGCTCGTGCCGTATCGCTGGCGTATCTCGAGCGAGTAGGGATGCGTAATTACGCCGATACGCGCCTCGACAAACTGTCGGGTGGACAGCAACAAAAAGTGCAGCTCGGCGTGACTATCATGAACAATCCTGATCTTTTGATCCTTGACGAGCCGACCAAAGGCTTTGACCCGGTCAATCGTCGGCTACTTATGAACATAGTCGAAGACCACCGCAAGGCCGGTGCAACGATCATCTTTATCACCCATCAGATGGATGAAGTTGAGCGACTTTGTGATCGGATCATTCTGCTCAAAGACGGTCGCGCCCATGCTTATGGTACAGTAGCCGACGTACGCAAAAAATTTCACAATATGAGTCTCGACGATATTTTTGTTCAAGTATACGGAGACGAGAATGAAGAGGGGCAGGAACAGGATGTTTAATATCGGAGCAGTCTATCGATTTGAGGTAATTCGTACGCTCAAGAAGCGGAGCTTCTGGCTCACCGCTTTGGCATTTCCGCTTCTGATGGCAGTCATCGGCGTGATCGTATACTTCTCAAATAGTACTACCGCAGATATAGCCAACAAGCTAAAGACTGAGCGCTTCAGTATGATGGTCACCGACAACTCTCACCTTCTTATGCCGGGACAGATCACGGCAAACTCAATTCAGGTGGCTACCACGAAGCAAGAGGGAATCGATGCCGTCAAAAACGGTACCGTCGATGCGTATTTCTACTTTCCTGCCGATATCGCCACTTCGACAGTTGAGGTCTATGGTAAGAATGTTGGGATATTTGATAATGATAAATATGCATCGGTAGCAAAGTACCTCCTCGAACAATCGGCGTCGAGCGAAGTGACGCCGAATGTCGCGAGCGTGCTCAAGGGCACCACGAAAGTGACGACGACGACCTATGAGAAAGGCCAGGTGTACGACGGCTTTCAGCGAGCCATCATACCCGGGTTGTTCCTAGTCCTGTTTTATTTCTTGATCGCCATGTTCGGCGGGCAGATGCTCGCGAGCACAACGGAGGAGAAGGAAAACCGCGTCATGGAAATGATCCTCACGACCGTCACGGCCAAGACGTTAATCATCGGTAAAATATTCTCACTCGTCACGCTCGCACTCGTACAGGGGCTGATATTCGCAACTCCAGTAGTCATCGCATATGTATTCTTCCGGAATCAGCTATCCATTCCAGCGATCGATTTCAGCACAATTCCAATCGATCCGTTCCGCATCGGCGTTGCGGCTCTCATTTTTACGGCTAGTTTCTTCCTCTTTACGGGCCTGCTCGTTATGATAGGCGCTGCCAGCCCAACCGCCAAAGAAGCGTCAGGCTTCCTGGGCGTCATTATGATGTTTATATTCGCTCCGCTTTACGCAGCAACCCTCTATATATCGTCACCCGACACGCTCATCGTACAGATTTTGACCTACTTCCCGTTAACGGCACCAATCCCGGCGATGATACGCAATGCAGCTGGTAATCTCACCGTGAATGAAGCGATCATTGTCGTGACGCTGCTCACACTCAGTGCGGTTATTGTGATGTTTTTCGCCATCCGTTTGTTCAAGTACGGTGCGATCGAATACTCGAAGAAACTGTCACTCAAAACGCTATTCCGAAAATAGTAACCAAGAAAAATACCGGCCATGGCAGCCGATATTTTGTATGTAGTCAATGCCTACGAGTAGGCGATGATGATCGCGATCAATACGAGGATGGCTCCAGCCGCTGCCGAAACCGCAAATGTCATCCGATTAGGGTAGATGTCGACTAATTCTGGTCCTGAATTTTTCTTGACTGCTTTGCGTGAGACTGGCTTCTTTGCTACGGGAGTTCGCTTTGTGACGTGAGTAGATGATTTCCTTGTCGTAACCATGCTCATAGAATAGCGCATAATGCTTATGCGACGCAAGTTTTTGCTACAATAGCAGTAATGGACTATTACTCTCAATCAGTCGGCGAAGTATTACGAGCACTTGATACCAGCCGCAAAGGGCTCTTCTCTACGGCAGTAGAGGAGCGCAGACGACAGTACGGTAGTAACGCGGTCAAAGTAAAAACAACGCCACTGTGGAAGCGGCTCCTCCAGCCTTTTGCCTCAGTGTTCATGATTATCCTACTAGTCGCGGCCGCGATCAGCTTTTGGCGTGACTCGTGGGTAGATGGGGTCGTCATCCTCTTCGTTGTGATAGCCAGTGCTGTCATGGACTACGCGCAACAATTCTCAACCGAACGTATCGTCCGCTCGCTCCAGAAACACCGTCGGACTTCCGCATATGTACTTCGGAACGGCGCCTGGGGATATCTCGACACGACCGAGCTCGTTCCTGGTGACATCGTGGAGATTAATGAAGGGGACAAAATACCAGCCGACATGCGTATGATCGAGGCGCGATCACTTCGCGTCGACGAATCGCAACTGACGGGTGAATCCGAATCTGTCGATAAGCATACAACTACCCTCAATAATCAAAAGGAGCTCTACGAGCAACATAATATGGTGTTCCAGGGGTCATTTGTGATCGGCGGGAGCGGCACGTGCGTCGTGACGACGACGGGGAATGCGACCGAGTTTGGCCGGATGGCGGCGCTCACGGGCGAGGAGGGTGGCAAAAGTCCAGTCACCGAGCGAATCGACAAACTCCTCACGAAGATTATTATCGGAGTGAGTGTGATGGCGGTCATCGCATTTGTACTGGGGTTGGTACGCGGAATGGATCCTGCCGAAGCGCTTCGCTATGTCCTCGCGCTCACGGTCAGCGTGGTGCCCGAGGGGCTCCCCGTAGCAATCTCAGTCGTGCTCGCAGCCGCGATGTATCGACTCGCAAAGCGTAAGGTATTGGTTCGGTCAATGTCCGCCATCGAATCGATCGGTGTCATCACCACAATCGCGACCGATAAAACCGGCACTCTCACGCACAATAAACTTTCGCTTCAAGAGATCTGGACCCCTCTGGGCGGGGAAGCGAGCGCCACCGCATCCTTGACGCGAAGTATTCTTATCGGTGCCCGTACGCCCGATCCACTCGACACCGCGCTTGAAGATTACGCCCACCGGCACCAGCTCGCCATTGAATCGTCCGCTCCAATTGAAAGCTTCGCGTTTGAACACGCTACCGCGATGAGCGGCAATCTATGGCATCATGGCTCTGAGTATCGACTCTACCTGAAAGGTTCACCAGAGTCACTGATCGAGCATGCACAACTCACAGAGTCAGAAGCTGAAGTCGTGACCACGGCTATACAGCACTACGCAAGCCTCGGATTTCGCGTCATCGCAATCGGTCACGCGTCCCTCGAGAAACCACTAAAGTCCCTCGAGTCGTTACCGAAGCGCCTAAAAGTCGAATTTGACGGATTGTTGGCCGTTGCTGATAGCCTCCGACGTGAAGCACGACCAGCCATAGTGCGCGCTCAAGCGGCGGGGATATCAGTACGGATGATCACGGGCGATCATTTTGAGACCGCCTATCATATCGGCCACGAACTGGGGCTCGCCACGTCACGCCAAGAGGTGTTCGACACGCGCGATATGCGGACGATGGCTGACGCCGAACTTTCAGAGGTCATTTCAAATTATTCGGTGTTCGCCCGGGTCACTCCTGAGCGCAAACATCGCATCTTATCTCTACTCAAACTTCACGACGTGACTGCGATGACTGGTGATGGTGTAAATGATGTGCCGGCACTTACGAGCGCTCATGTGGGGATCGCCATGAACAATGGCTGCGACATCGCGAAAGACGCCGGCGATATTATCTTGCTTGATAACAACTTTCGCTCTATCGTCTCGGCGGTACATGAGGGTCGCACTGTGTACGCCAATATCAAGCGGATGGTGGCATACCTCGTCTCGACCAACCTCGGCGAAGCGCTTGTCTCGATCGTATCACTCGCTCTTGGCTATCCGATTCCGCTCGTACCGATCCAGATCTTATGGGTGAACCTTGTCACCGACACGACGATGGTGATTCCGCTTGGCTTAGAGCCATCACGACCTGGCATTATGCGCCGTAAGCCACTCGCCGCCAATGCGCCACTCTTTAGTCGCTTTATGATCTCGCGCATCATACTCATCGCGCTGATGATGGTGTGGCTCGTGACGACCATCTACATGGTGTACACGAACGCCTATGGTGTCGATTATGGGCGAACCGCGGCGTTTACCGCTATGGTCGCCATCCAATGGGCGTCCGCACTCAGCATGCGCAGTGATTACGAACCAATTTGGAAACGAATCCTCACGAAAAATATCGCGTTCTGGATTGGGCTCTTCGTGTCGGTCGCGCTTCAGGCGATTGCCATATTATCACCAGTCTCAGACCTCCTTCATGTTGCACGCATATCCTATGGTGATCTTTTCTTCGTCACCGGAATCGGTTTCATCGTCCCAATCATAGTTATCGAACTCCACAAGTTTGTCGGCCGACGCTATTTCAATAAAGGCTAGTTCTTGATGCGGCGTTGATGCGCTTGAAGCATCTGGATGTCGCTGAGGTCTTTCTGGCGTCCGAGATGTTGCTTGCAAAGAACCAGATCGTGGACGGAAATAGACTGAACGCCGTCGTGCATCTCGGCAGACTTTTTGAGACTGGCGTATGAGCGGCCAATCCAGCTGCGCATCAGGTTGATACCGTCGTGAGTCAGCACGACCTTACCCGTCGTGAGCGTGTACTCGCGCCAATCTGGCTCTGCTTTATAGGTAGCAAAGAGGGAATCTGAGACGACGATGTCAATATCAGTTGTATCACGAAGATTGAGCATCTCCATGGCGCCGCCGCCGACGACGATAGCTTGATCAGCTGGTAATTTCAGTGCCTTAACGCGCTCAACTGTCGTCCGATCTTTTGGCGGTTGATAGACGATAGCCGCCCGGAGGGTCGGCGCGAGATTGGCCGCGCCAACTAGGTCGGTCACTCCGTATCGATCGAACTCGCGCATGAGGTCCGGCGAGACGTGCGCAAAGCCCAGGCGTATGCCATCGGCGCTCAGTAGGCGATAGAGGTACTTGAGCTGTTCAACGGCAGTGTAGTCGATACTATCGATCGCACCCGCGTCGACGATCAACGAATGGACTTCATGATGCGCCTCGCGTAACGCCTGCTTGAGGCGATGTATAAAATAGTAGCTATTTTCAAAGAATAGCGAGCCGTCGAAACTATAGACGACCATATCATCAGGGACTGCTGGCACCTCACCGATCCGCTCAACCGCCCAATCATTCAATTTCCCGTCACGAAGTAATATCTCATCGGTCGGGTGATACTCGCGCCTGAGGCGCTCGAGCAGGGAAAGAAGCACGGCGAGAATAACACCATTAAAGACACCGAGACAGACAACGCCGATCAGTGCGACGGTCGCGATAACAAACTCCGACCAATGGGTACGCAGGACGTACTGTAGCTCGTGCCATCGAATGAGGTAGATACCCATCGCAAACACCACTGCAGCGAGGGCGGGGATAGGCAGGAGCGAGAAGAAGCCACCGCCGAATAGCAGAACCGCTAGAATCGCGAGACTCATGACAACCGAGGCCATCTGTGTCTTCATTCCAGCCATATCGGCCACGAGAGTACGGGGAGGACTACCATTAATGGCGAACCCGTGTGTGAGTGATGACACAATCCCGGCGAGACTGAGCGCGATCATATCACGATTGAGCCGTATCGGCTCATCGTGCTCAGTTGCGGTGGTCCGTATCACCGTAGTACTCTGCGCCAAGATAACTATCGCCATCGAAAGTGCGACCGGTATAAGCCCGATGATAGTCGCGAGCGACAATGAAGGAATAGCGACTCCGGGTAGTCCGCTCGGGATTGCCCCCACAAAGACTACTCCCAAGCGATGAAGATCCACCATTGACGCGAACACCATAACAGCGAGAAGAGCAAGCAGCGGAGCCGGTACGCGAGAGCGCCGGAAGATGATGATAATGCCCAGGACGAGGATGGCGATCGTTACCGACATGCCATTTATATGCCCTAGCAGCCCTGGTATTGCACCGAGAACCGTGAGGGCCGATCCATGTATGGTTGAGCCGAGCATCTCGGGAAACTTCGCGATCATGAGCTGTAAACCAACCCCTGCAAGCACTCCGACCATCACTGGACGCGAGATAAGGTCAGACAGGAAATTCAGGCGGAATAGGGTAATGATCCCGAGGAAAAGCGCGGCCATCAAGCTCGCGACACCGACAATAGTGACATACTCCGGTGAACCAACGGCCGCAAGCGATCCCGCCGCGGCGAGCAAAAGAACCGCTGTCGCAGAGTCCGCCCCGACGATCAAGCGCCGCGAGGAACCGAAGATTGCGAAAATGACTGGGGCGAGCAGGGCGCTATAGAGCCCCATTTGAATCGGCAGGCCCGCGATTGTGGCGATACCAATAAGCTCAGGCACGGCAACCGCTGCGACGACAAGACCCGCCAAGATATCATGCCGCGCATCGCTAGATACGTATGTTCTAATTTTCTTTACAAGCGTGAGCTTCATTCTCTATTGATAGTAGTTGACTACGGTGGTCGCTGTCAAACCCCTTATAGCGCCTTGAGGATTGTCCGCCGATACAGTTGATTGATGATATGCCCCGTCGGAATCGTCACTACGGTGATATTCTTGCCCTTGCGCGCCAGCTTCGCATACATTGAATGAATAATTAGCGGGTCAAATACTCCGCCGATAATGGTGATCGGTTTCGATATTTTCTCGAGTGCAGGAATTGTACGTTGATTGATAATCGCCGACTGAAGCGAGGCAATGAAATTCTCAACATTAGTGAGCGACACATTGAGGCTCGCGGGCGCAAACCCGATCCTCTGCCCAAGAGCGTAGGTGTCGACGATGAGCTTTGGCTGCTTCGAGATCTGCTCGTAAAATCGTCGCAAGAGACTTTCCTGAGCTCGGTTTTGGTCATCCGATGTCTCATAAAGTGGCGGAGAACAGAGAATTAGGCGCGAAACTGTACGCGGGTATCGATGCGCAAGCTCAACCGCCACCAGACCGCCGAGTGAATGCCCGACCACGACAAGTGGACCTGTTACGCCGAGTAGACGGCAGGTCGCGCGAACTGAACGCGCTTGTGACCGCGCGTCATATGCTGACCACGACGCCACTGGTGATTTCCCAAAACCCAAGAGGTCGAGGGTAATATACCCCGCGTTCTTTGGCAGTTCAGTGAGTGTTTTATCCCATAACGCCGCCGTATCGCCAAGCCCATGCAAAAGGAGATACGTCGTCCCGGCACGCTTTGCGCGCCTTTTCCGGTGCACGTATAGCCGGTAGGGAAGCCGTAACCACCCATGGGCGAATTGGTCCATTGTGCGATTCATGTCTACAGTATAGCGTAAGCAGCACGCTCGCAACATAACAGCCTCGCCAGTTAGGCGAGGCTGTATCTCTTGAGCTGTCGGTAGAGAACTGCTAATTGTAGATAATCATACTATGCAGAGTGGCTGTGTTGGCCTCCTTGACTACCGTTTCCAAGATTGACATCGACGCTGGTATTATTTGAGTCGATGGTTTTATTGACGTTGTTTGTGACGCTGCTGGTATCTGTCGTCGTATTGGTAGTTGTGTCGGTCGAGTTCGACGTATTGTTCGAATCTTTGGTCACCGTAGTCGTATTGTTCGAATCAATCGTCTTCGTCACGTTATTATTCACATTAGTAGTGTCAGTCGTAGTTGTAGTATTACCAGAGTTATTCCCAGAGTCTATCGCAACCTGCTTATTGAAGGAGTCGCTGATAGTAGTGGTGTCGGTCTTCGTGTTGTACGAATCCTTGTTGAAGCTATCAACGGCGGCAACCTGGTTCGTAGTCTGACTATTGTTGATCATCACCCCCTTCACTTCTTCTGCGCTGATAGTGGTCTTCGTCACATTGTTCGAACCAGCCGTGTTATTGCTGTTCGTATTTGTGACGCTCGAGCTGTTGTTGACGGTTGAGACAAATGAATTGTAAGAGTTGACGACAGAGGCGAGCGGTGCGTGCGGTTTCACCGGCATCCTGCTCGCGGTCGTCATAGCCACAGGTGCCAATGGCGTATTGGTTGATCCTGATCCAGGCGTGCAAGAGCAGGTATCTGGTGAAGGTGTAGTCGTGTTACCGGTTGGAACGCTAGCTGTATGTGCCTGATATCCTTGATCATATGCATACATATACTTTGCGAAATCAGCTTGAGTTACCTGTGCGGTTGATTGATTTTGAACTGCCGGCTGAGCTTGGTAAGAATCTAACCGAGAAGCCGACGAGTTGAGCGCAAATACGAGCGGTAGCGCCATAATCATCCCCATAAATGACGACGTTACCATCTGCGGCGATATATACTTTCTAAATACAGATTGAGAATGCGACATATTAAACTCCAAATCCCTAGCACTCCACAGAGCTAGTTTACGATACTTGATTGGAGCGCGCCTCCATAACGAAATATAATTAAAAGCTCTTGAAAAATCTGTGAAAAATATTACGAGAATCGTATATTTTTGACGACCAACACCATTCTGCCTCTGAGAAAGGACTTCGGTGATCGTTTCCGATTACTGCTCAAATACCAGGCGTCGAAATCTCACGGCTCGCACTATTTTTTTGTGCTCGGACTTTTTTGTATTCTCGCCAAATCAACCAAAGAATGAATACGTCGAAGATCGTAAGTATGCTCATACCGAGAGTGATCTTCTCGTAGAGGCTGTAGAACTGATAGAGGAGGAGGGCGCCAAGCGTGATGAACGAGAACGGGTACGCCCACAACTTATTTCTGAGGAGCCCAAACACCGCGATGAGTTTGATCGCAGCGTGGATCCAGAGATAAACGATCAGGAATGTCGTTGTACCACCGAGGCTTTGGGTAGCATTTACTAATAGGTTAGCGAAAAAGTCATGCGGATCATTGAGTAGCTCTCTCTGCGTGATAAACGCAATGAAATGTTGGATGGTTTCTGGCTTTACTACTAGGAGGAAGAGCCCGGCGAGAAACTCCAACAATCCGTCAATACCCTTGAGGATGATGCCATACTCGAATACCTTATCGAGTAGCGACTTCGGATGGAACCAACTCATCGACTCTTTGCAAATCGGATTATCTTCGGCGTGAGGAAGTAGGCAGCCAGACCCGCGAGAGCCGCAAAGACAAGACTACCGATTATATCAGCTGGGTGGTGAACATGAGCCAGAACACGCGATATGCCCACAACCACCGCCAGTCCTCCGAGCACGAGCCCCCATTTTTTTGATACCGAACATATTGTGACTGCGATTACAGCCGAGAACAGCGTATGGTCGGAAGGGAAGCCGTTGTCGGCGACATAAGGGAACAGCGCGACAACATGGTCAGTGACAAACGGTCGCGCGTTATAGAATAGCGCTCCGCCGAGCTTCGCCATTATGAATGCGAGCACCAGGGCGACTGATCCGAAGATAATAATTTCAATCTTTTGCCTTTTCGCGAGCTTAAGCCAATAAATAAAAGCGAGCACCGCAATAATAAAGAATAGGTATTTCGCGCAAAATATAATAATCTGATCCATTAATCTATCATACCATCTAGTGAAAGCGGATCGGGAAATTTAAGAATATGTCCCTCTATCATGTATATGCGCAAACGTTAAAGACGAGGGCGCCACTCGACGATGTAACTGACGAAGCAAACTCTCGAACGTATCTGCACTCCTGGCTCCTGGCACGATAGGGAAGTTTCGGCAAATAAAACAGCCAGTTGATCAAACTGGCTGTTTTATTCCCCTTGCAAGGTGGAAATTTCTCGTGTGGTTTCGCATTCTTTTCGTTTGCGTCACCTATTGTTAGTAAGGGTGTTTCTTTTGTAAGGATTCACTCCTACTTGATCTGACAATATCAAAACACAAGCACTTTGTCAAGAAAAATCAAAAAAATCAGCAATCGGCACCAGTAGAACCTCATCTATTAGCATAGGCAGCCCTCGTTGAGCGCCACACCGACCTACATATACCGATCGATCCATCGCGGACTCCGAAGGTCATATATTTCAACCCGCCATTGTAGCCACCACCGGTGAAAACGACATCGCTCAGGTCTGCCTGGAGATCATCTTTCACCGTGCCCATCGGGAACATACTCGCAGTCGCAAATACCCCCAGGTCAATGATGCCATTGGTCGCGGTGTCGTGCTCATACATCACTGATCGGTAATGTCGAGCGATACCGCCAGGACCGTCTCTCCACGCCTTGTGCGCGAGCAAGAGGTTTACGCCATTCCGATGTCCGATCACATCATTCACTCCTCCCCAGATGCCGCTCCCGATTGCCAAGAGGCCTTCGTCTATATAGGGGGCGTCAGCAATAACCTCAGGGGTGAGCTGATATATATCATCGATCGGGGCATAGGTAATATTACCGCTATCGGGCTCTGTTTGCGGTCGACCATATATGCCAAGCTCGGTGCCGAGTGGCCCGCGTCCGTTGGCGATGCGGATGTCCTTCATCCATTCTGGTCCATCGGCGATATGTTCGAGCTTAGCTAGGTCGGGCCCACACCAGAATCTCGTGCAAAGCGTATCTACTTCATTTGGTTTATCGCGCTTCGGTTTGGGATCGACATAGCTGAGTAACCAAACTTGCTCCAATGCACCGTTGCCCAGACGCCTATTGACGCGCGTCAGTGCCGCGTCTTCTCCGACCATCTCTGGAGCATCATGATAGGGCTCTAGCTCAGCGTCAGGATTGCCAGGAATAATGAGATACGGGCGGATAACAGAGTTGCCGAGATGCGAACTGAGAGAATCGGACCGATCTGGCTCTACCCGGGCATAGAGAATATCTCTACCGTTGACGGTCCATATCCCTGACGGATTATACGCAATATGACTCCCTGGCACGTCTCGAGGCTTAGGGAGCAGCCTGAGGCCCTCAGGCCTATAGAGCATCTGATGCTTTGCTATTTTTGGGGCAGGCAAACCGACTACCTCGCGAGGCGAAACCGGGAAAATTAGTACAATCTAACAGAATGGTCTTTCAAGCGTGCCTCTCCCTCTACTTTTCCCCATCTTAGATCATTCTATGAGATATAGATACAGCACCCCGAAGGTTATCGACGCCTGTCAAATCTAAAATCGTCGCGATCTCTATCTTTGTCTGCATGTCCGCGGACCGCCACCCATGTGAATGAATCGCCAGGCGAGTCGGTCGCGTTACCGGACATATTACCATTTCTCGCAACTGCGCCAACTAGATCGACATAATAGCCGGCTCCCGTTCCCGTATAGAGAATTCGCATTGTGATTTGGTTTCCGCTTACCGCGCCAGAAATGGTCCAGGTATAGGCCGGGTTTGTTGCGAGCGCGCCGTAACCGCTAAATACGCCGGTGTGATGATTATACGAGCTAATCTTTATATCGTGCGGCACGCAGGTCACACAGTTGAAGTTAATGACGTAATTACCAACCAGATTCCACGCCCGCGCATGCTGAACGACTTGGTTGTTATGGTGTACCGGGGCCGCCGATGCGGCGGTTGGTAACAGCGTAAATACTGCTATGAGTCCAAACAGAGCGAACAATTTCTTCATGACGCAATCCTCCTTTTTATGACAGCTCTATTCTAGGAGCGTCCTGCGAATTTATCTGTGAGATTTCTCACAAACGCGATCACTGAAGGGGGCGAGAGTATAGGCGAGCGAGCGGGATTGCTACCACGACGGTTCACAGTTTCGGATGGCACGCTCAATATCATCGCTAATAGTCGGATCATTTCGCGCATAGTCGAGGGCTTCTTCGATATCATCTTCCGGCTCTCCGCTGTGCAAACTAATTTTGAGTGCCGAGATCGCAAGAATGCGACCTATCTGAAGCCTAGAGCGCAAAAACTGCCGTCGTTCGACAGGCTCGGCCCAATAGACGGCCTCGTCATCGACCGTATCGGCGATCTCCGCCAGTCGGTCCGAGTATGCGCCGAGCACCCGTCGCATATCATCATTTAGATCAACCTCCGGCAATTCAAAAGATGTACCGAGCCATTCACTGTTGACCTGCAAGAGAGTAGGGCGACGCAGTAGAAGCCACAGTCCTCCATCGCGCTGTCCACTTGTACGACGGAGCTCTGGCTGAAACCCCATCGCATGAACTGCGTCCCAGTAGCGGGTCGCGAGATACGTCAACTCGCCTCTATGGGTGATGTTCCCGCCGTTCCTTAGGCCCCGTTGCGTCAAAAGCAAGTCCTCCATCTTTGCAGTGCCCACGTGGGTAGTCAGAATTGAAGGGCGCACCACGGTTGATTTTGGATTGGCGAGCACGGTGCGCTTATAAAATGCCTCTATTCCGGATAAGATTTCCGGCGTGCCAATATCAAGAATCGCCCGAAGACCTTCCGGGGTGACCGATAGTTTTTCGGCAGAGTGAAAGCGCGGATCGTCAGACTCAAGCTTCCGCCCATCTAATTCGAGCCAATTCTCACGGAGGAATATCCCAAGTTTACTATCCATATTACTATTATACCACTAGTGCTTGCATTTTGCAAGTGTACAACCAACCAGTGAAACGAATTTATACTCTGCGATATGACAGTACAGATATGTAACCGACCGGAGAAACAACGGCAGAACAACGAGACGAGCACGGCGTACCATGGAAGCGCACACAGAAGAAAAAGGCCGCATCAGCCGCATGCGAGTAGACCTTCGGCGAATAACAAATAACAATAGCCTATGCGAGTCATTTTTTGTGATTCCAGCTCAATGAGTCGACGTACCACATCAAAAGCATGGCAATACTCCCATATTGACATTCCGATATAAGCGTGCTATGATTATATTATCTAAGTCGCCCGTCGCGCAGGCACTCACTCTTATAGCTAACAAAGGACTCAATGGAATTAATTTATTTAGCGACATTTATAGCTGCGTTCCTGTCTAGTATTTTGAGCGGACTCGCCGGAGGTGGCGGTAGCTTCATCATGGCGCCATATTGGCTCATCGCCGGACTAACACCCGTTCAAGGCGCGACAACTGGGGCATTCATGGCACTTGGTCTAGGCGGTAGCTCATTAGCCGCTTTTCGTGGAACCTCACATGTACCGAATAGAAAAAAGCTAGTAATAACCCTCATAGTGTTAGCCTTATTGACATCGTTAGTAGGCCCATTCTTTCTCCCGCATATCTCTACTACTGTCATCAAGCCCATCTTTGCGGTACTGACCGTCATTGCGTTGCCATTTTTATTTATCAACCGCAAAGACATAAAGCTCACCGCGAGAGGTGAGAAAATGGGTTTTTTGCTGCTCGGCCTACTCCTACTCGCTAGTTCATTTATAACAAGCAGCGCATTCTCAATCCTCATCGCGGTGGTATTGTCACAGGTATTTAACTTCACCATCCTACAAAGTACGGTGCTACGCCGACTAATTGGTCTCGTCCAGTCTGCCGTTATTTTTGTGATTCTTGTATTCTCGGGAGGGTTCGTATGGCAACACGCATTCGCTGGCATTATCGGAGGATCACTGGGGAGCTACATCGGTACCAAATTGGCGATAAACAAGGGCGAGCGATTCGCAAAGAATACACTAGCTATCGGAGCAGTTGTGAGTTCGATTGTTTTGATAATTTAGAACAAAATAGGGCTAAATTTGCTGTGTTGCTATCGACTGGAGCAGAGACGCGTATTTAGGAATAATTTTCTAGGTATTCAATCAGCTTCGGCCAGTTGCCGTCACCCCAAAACTTATTTTGATCTTCAGGACTCATCGAGCCGAGAGTGTGATCATATCCTTCAGGGACAAACAGTAGGTTAGCTGGCCATTTCGTATTTTGTTCATCACCTTCGAGCGCAAGCGAACCATATATCTTAAGATCAAATACCTCTGAGGTTCCGTCCGGAAATCCAATTGCAGTTGCATCCTCAAAGTAAGCTGACCGATCTGGTTTATCGGCTAGTAGCCTAAGATAATCTTCCTGCGTTAGCCATTCATTGACGTATTTCACAAATGGGCCGGGGAACCCTTTTAGCGCCGCTATGAAGAAACCGGCATCCATTTTGACACAAATCTCACCCGTTTCCTTTGCCGCCCACAGCGCTGATTGTCTCGCAATCTCTTCGACCGACCCATCTTGAATCTCTGGTGTATCGATCTCATACTGAACGAGTTCGTAGTCGTCCGTAATATTCACAAAGTACGCCGCGGCTATCTCAAACTTCATCTTATTATTTGTCACATAGTTAATCTTCATACCAACACTATACCAAGAAACGAGACCCACATGGGCCTCGTTTTAGACTATCGCATTCAGCTGGGGCGAGGGATACTACGTCATATTCATCACATCTCACCTGGCTGGGGCGGAGGGATTCGAACCCCCGAATGCATGGACCAAAACCATGTGCCTTACCACTTGGCCACGCCCCAATATAACTCTGTGAACCTACGGCTATGGACACCGCGATTATTATTTTGGTCAAGGTGAATTATACCATATCCGCTAGCGTTACCTCTACTCCAGCAGGTTTGAGAGTCCAGGGCCAAAATTATAAGCATAAGAGTTTTCAACAACGCTTATGCTGGTGTATACTGAGCCTTAGTATGAATAGCCACGAAAAACACTCAATGAGCCAGTATTTGCGCGCAGTCAACTATCTGACGGCCGCACAAATTTTCCTCCACGACAACTATCTAATGCAACGCGATCTGACGTTTGACGATGTCAAAAATCGCCTCCTCGGACACTGGGGGAGTTGCCCGGGCATCAACTTCGCCTACGCACACCTCTCACGCTACGCCAAAAAATACGACCAAGATATGATGTTTATCCTCGGCCCAGGACATGGTTTCCCGGGTCTTCAGGCGAACCTTTTCGTCGAAGGAACCCTCAGCCACTTTGACCCAACGCTCACTATGGACCTTCCTGGTCTCGAGAAACTCTGCCGCGAATTTAGCTGGCCATATGGCTACCCGTCGCACTCGAACCCAGAGACACCTGGTGTGATTCTAGAGGGTGGCGAGCTTGGCTACTCACTTTCGACAAGCTACGGCGCCGTCATGGACAACCCCGACCTGATGATCGGCTGTCTCGTAGGCGACGGTGAAGCAGAAACCGGACCACTCAGTGCCGCCTGGCACCTCAATAAACTCATCAATCCTCGAAAAGATGGCGTCGTTCTGCCAATTCTTCACCTCAATGGTTACAAGATTTCCGCGCCAACCATTTTCGGTCGCATGAGTAATTACGAACTCATGACGCTCTTTTCTGGCTATGGCTACGAACCACGCATCGTCGATTGCACAAAAGACGGTGTCAATCCAAATGAGGTAATGGCCGAAGCGCTAGATTGGGCACACGACTTGATCGCCGAAATCCGCAGCAGTGAAGACACGGTTGCACCACGTATGCCGATGATCGTCATGCGCACCCTCAAGGGCTGGACTGGCGTCAGAGAACTCAACGGCAACAAAATCGAAGGCAACTGCCTCGCGCACCAGGTCGTCCTAACGGAGGCGAAAACGGATGAAAACCAGCTCCGTTTGCTCAACGAGTGGCTTCACAGCTACAATTTCTCCGAACTATTCGACGCGGAAACTGGATTTGGCGACTACATCAAGGACATTTTCCCAGAAGACCCGACCAAACGCCTCGGCATGAGCAAGCACACCCGCGCCGCCGACGGCGTCTACAAGCCACTCAACCTGCCAGTTATCGAGGAACTTGTCCAGGACGTCCAAGTACCTGGCACCCTCATCGCCGCTAGTATGATCGAGACGGGTAAGTATCTCAAGCGCGTCTTTGACCTCAATGCGGAGAACAAGAACTTCCGCTTCATGAGCCCAGACGAGACCTATTCAAACAAGCTTGACGCGATCTTTGAGTCTGTTTCACGCGCCTGGCAGTGGCCGATCAAGGAGTGGGACAAGGACCTATCACAAGACGGTCGTGTTATGGAGATGCTTTCTGAACACAACATGCAGGGACTGATGCAGGGTTACGTCCTCACTGGACGCCATGGAGTTCTCGCAAGCTACGAAGCCTTCCTCCAGGTGATCTCGAGCATGGTAGACCAGTGTGCGAAGTTCCTCACCCAGAGTCGCGGTGTCGAGTGGCGCGAAACAATCGCATCCCTCAACTACATCCTCACTTCAAGCGGTTGGCGCCAAGACCACAACGGCTTCAGCCACCAAAACCCAGGATTCATCGATGATATCCTGAGGCGTCAGAGCAATTTCAGCAACGTCTACTTCCCGGCAGACGTCAATACCAGCCTCGTTACCATGGAAAGAATGTTGAGCTCAACTCGACAGATCAATGCCCTCGTCGGAGGCAAGACGATGGAGCCACAGTGGCTCAATCTCGACCAGGCCCGCCAACAAGTGCACGACGGACTCATGACATGGGACTTCGCATCTGATGAAAACCCAGACGTCGTCTTCGCGGCCGCCGGTGACTACCCACTCAAGGAGTCGCTCGCTGCACTCGACCTTGTCATCCATGAATTCCCAGAAGTGCGCGTCCGATTCGTGAACGTTTCGAGCCTCACAACCACAGGCTTCGGTACGATCGAGCATGTCACTGATCAAGAGACGTTCGACCGAGTATTTACTGAAGACAAACCAGTGATCTTCAATTTCCACGGCTACCCTCAGACGATCAAAAGCATCCTCTATAATTACGTCCACGAACCACGCCGTTTCGACGTAAGGGGCTACGTAGAAGTCGGATCGACAACCACACCATTCGACATGCACGTGCGCAACTTCACGAGCCGCTACCATCTGGCGATCGCCGCCTTTGACCGTCTCGGTCGAGCTGGAGTGATTCCATTCGAAGAAGCGGAGCACAAGATCGCCGAATATCTCGAGAAAATTGATCAGAACACCGAATACATTAAGGCCAACGGTATCGACCAGCCAGAAATCGACGCGTGGGCATGGCAGGGGCGCAACTACTAATACTTGTCGCCAATCCGGGCAGTTCAAGTCGCAAGTATGCACTCTACGAGCAAACTGAAGAGGGTTTGATTTGTCGTGCTTCAGTCAACATTGAGACGAGCGACCAGGGGCTCATCGGCACACTAATCAAAGGTGACGAACCGCGTCAGGCGCTTACGCTCGACTTCTCAGAGGTTGAGGAAAGCTCACATCATATCGAGCAGATTCTGCGTGACGCCAAAACTCTCAATCAGGATGAGCAAATCCATGCAATCGGCATACGAGTCGTCGCACCGGGAAGCTATTTCATGCACGACCGGACGGTCGACGAAGAATTCACCGAGCAGTTAGAGAACGCGAGGACCATCGCGCCAATTCACGTCGGCGGTACGCTTGCTGAACTTGCATCGCTCCAGGAACGATTCAACGACACTCCCGTCGTCGCCATCTCTGATAGCGCCTACCACGCAACTAAACCACCGTATGCCTGGAACTATGGGCTACCGATCCACGACGCCGACCAATACGATATCAAACGCTTTGGTTATCACGGCATCTCCGTTCAGGGCGCCGTCGATGCGCTCTGGGACGCCGGCAAATTACCACCAAAAGTGATCGTTTGTCACCTCGGTAGCGGTTCGTCAGTCAGCGCGGTATTTCACGGACGTAGTATCGATACAACCATGGGGTATTCACCGCTTGAGGGCGTTCTCATGGCTACACGTGTTGGTTCGATTGACCTCACGGCCGTCACGGTACTCCAGGAAAAGCTCGGCAAATCTGACGAAGAGATGCAAGATTACCTCAACCACTCGTCGGGGCTTCTCGGTATCGGGCAGAGTGCCGACATCCGAGAACTGATCGAACGTGAAGCGGCCGGAGACCATCTAGCCCATCTCGCCCTCACGACACTCGTCCACACCTATCACAAAGCTATCGGTTCAATGCTGGTTGCCCTTGGCGGCGTTGACGCCATCGTCTTCACCGGAACAGTAGGGGAGCGATCCGCTATCTTGCGCCGTCGTATTGTCGCCCATCTTGAATTTGCCGATTTTCGTCTCGATGGTGACGTCAATGATGCGACCCTCAACCCTGAACATCTTACCGTCGTGAGCGAGAAAGCTTCATCGAAACCGATCATCGTAATCCCGGCCAACGAATCCTACGAAATCGCCAAACATGTCACTAAGGTCTTAGGCTAAACGATGGGAGTTTTCTCCTGGGCGCGACAGGGAGAGATAACGCCGAAGGCCGCTAAGCTACGTGAGAAAAATCTTGAGCACGCCCACCGCCACTACGGCCGATTCAGTCGGTTCCTTCGTATCCTAGGACCCGGCGTCGTCACTGGCGCCGCCGATGATGACCCAAGCGGCATTGTGACCTATTCACAAGCTGGTGCCGTCTACGGCAACGGTCTGCTATGGCTATTTCCGATCATGTACCCGCTTCTCCTCGCCGTCCAGGAGTCCTGCGCCCGAATCGGGGCCGTCACCGGTAGCGGCCTCGCCGCCATCTTAAAGAAGCATTACTCGAGAAAAGTGCTTCTCGCAGCCGTCATGCTCGTCGTAGTCGCGAACACTGTCAATATCGGCTCCGACCTCGCGGCCATGTCCGCCACAGTCCAGCTATTCGCACCGAATCTGCCCTACGTGGGGCTCGCGATCTTCTTCGCCCTCCTCTGCGTCGGACTCCAGATCTTCGTTCCATACCGGGTATACGCCAGGATCCTCAAATGGCTTGCCATCGCTCTCTTCGCTTACCCCGTCACCGCATTTATCATCGGCCAACCGTGGGGTGATATATTCAAAAACACTTTTATCCCAGACATTCAGCTAAATAAGGAGACGATTTATATCATGGTTGGTATACTTGGAACGACCATCAGCCCATACTTATTCTTCTGGAATACGAGCGAAGTCGTCGAGGATGAAGTCGAAACCCATCGCATCAGTACCTCGTCAGGAAAGGGCATTCCACGCATCAGTCGTCGCTTCATTCGCAAGATTCGTCTCGACAATATCGCCGGCATGACACTGGCGAGTGTTTCAGCCTGGTTCATCGTCATTGCCTGCGCCAGCACGCTCCACGCGCATGGTATCACCGTCATTAATAACGCCAACGACGCCGCGGCCGCCCTCGAGCCACTCGTACACGGATTCCCGAATGCCGGGCTGATCGCTAAGATACTCTTTAGCGTCGGCATCATCGGCATTGGGCTACTGGCCGTTCCCGTCCTCGCCGGCTCCTCCAGCTACGCCATCAGTGAAGCGCTCGGCCTCCGCGAGGGCTTGTACCGAAAGTTCAAAAAAGCCCATGGCTTCTATATCATCATCGCGCTCGCAACACTCACCGGGCTCATCATCAATATCATCGGCATCGACCCCATCCAGGCGCTTATCTTCACAGCCGTATTTAACGCCATCGCCTCCGTCCCACTCCTCTGGATGATCTTCCGCGTCGGGAACAACCGTACTGTTATGGGTAAGTACCACAATAGATTCCTCAGTAACATCGGTGTCCTCGCCGCCTTCGCCCTCATGGCCGCCGCAACCATCGTGCTCTTCTGGTCGCTCATCTTTAAGTAGGTGCACCGTGTCTGATACAATGAAACAGATGCGATCACCCTCATCTCACGCGTGAAGAAAGATTAGTCGAGAGATTGTTACAGATATGAATAGCCACGATACACGAGTCGAACTAGCCAGTACCGAGATCAAGCGTTTCTATAAAGCGAAGCGCGGTTTTCGAATTTACCATGGCAGCACAAACTCCACGAGGCACCAAGCGTTTGATCGCGAATCCTCAATCGATATGAGCGAGTTCAACCAGGTTCTCGAGGTAAACGAGACGAGCTTAACCGCCCTCGCTGAGCCTAACGTGCCTATGGACAAATTAGTGAAAGAGATACTCCGCCATGGCCTTATCCCAGAAGTTGTCATGGAGTTTCCCGGCATCACTGTCGGCGGTGGCATTCAGGGAGGAGCGGGCGAGAGTAGTTCGTTTCGATACGGCCTTTTCAGTGATACTTGTAGCGCATATGAATTTATCACTCCCGATGGCGAAATCCGACATCTGAGTGCCGATGAAAATCCTGAATTATTTCATGCGACCGCTGGCTCCTATGGCACATTTGGCGTCATAACGGCCGCAACAGTTAAACTGATCCCTGCCAAACCCTACGTTCACCTGACTTATATCCCCGTAAGCTCCTACGAGGAAGCGGTTTCCGTCACGCAAGAGTCCACGACGCAAGACTTGGACTTTATCGATGGGATTATGTTCTCGCCAACATCAGGAGTAATCCTCGTCGCCTCGCTCTCAGACAAAAGGTTACCCCAACACGAGACTTTTAGTGGACCACTCGATGAATGGTTCTATCTACATGTCGAGAAGCATCAACATGAGCACCGAGTCGAGTCGGTGCCAATCGTCGATTACTTATTCCGCTATAACCGTGGCGCCTTCTGGGTGGGTCGCTATCCCTTTGAGCGCGCAGGCCTCGCATTCAACTACCTCACTCGAGTGCTATCATCAGGCCTCATGACGGCCCGTAAACTATACGAAGCCCTCCAACTCAGCGGAGCTGACCAACAGTACGTCGTCCAGGACCTTGCATTACCGGGCGAGCGAGCCGCTGAATTCATGTCATTTATCGAGTCAAACCTGCGCGCATTCCCCCTATGGATTTGTCCATTGCGGCCCAATACGAAGTCGCCACTACTACTCACGAACTCGAAAACCCAGTCACTTATCAATATCGGCGTATGGTCAAATGAAGCCTTCCGCAACTACGAAGATTTCATCGCGATCAATCGTCGCATCGAGCAAAAAGTCACCGAGCTTGGCGGACGTAAATGGTTCTATGCACATTCTTTCTATAGCGAAAAGGAATTTTGGCAGATCTTTGACAAAAAATGGTATGGCGGCATACGCAAAAAATACCACGCCGACTATCTACCCGATATCTATACGAAGATAAAGAGTGGCCCCTATCGCCCCGTGAACATCAAGAAGGCAGCTATCCGAACCATGCTCAATCTCGCAAGACTCAAGCGCAGTTAGCCACCGTGTTACAATACATGAGATGAAAATAGCACAATTCGCAACTCTGACGCTCGATAAAATCGTTGGTGGCGGGCAGTCCCTCGGCACGCTCGAAGACGGCCGAAAAGCCTTTGTTTGGGGCGGGCTTCCTAGCGAAAAGGTGACTATTTCGATTACGAAAAAGAAGTCCCATCTCGTTGAAGGCGTTGTGACAGAGGTCCTCGAGGCTTCAAACGAGCGGATTACACCAAAAGATGCGGGGAGCTATGTCTCGACGAGCCCGTGGCAGATCATGAATTTTGACGCCGAACAGCATTACAAAGCGGCGTTGATTGAAGAAGCGTTCGAACTACATGACATCGTGCTTCCGAGCCCTATCGAAGTCTACAGTGACGGGCGCGAGTTCGGCTATCGCAATAAGCTCGAGTTCAGCTGGTACGGCCACGAAGTCGATGGTACCGAAACCCTCGACCTCTCATTCTTTGCACGAGGAAGTCATGGAAAAATACCCGTCGAAGGTTCGAGTCTCGCCATCGAGGCGATTAACGTCTGCGCGAGAAAGGTGAGAGATGCCCTTCGTAGCAATGGCGTGACCGCCCGCGAGCTCAAAACACTGCTCATCCGCGCCGACCAACAGGGGAGTTGCTCTTGGCAACTCTACATCAAAGACCGTAACGCCGCGATTATGAGCGAGTCGGCTATTCGTGCAATCGGTGCTCAGCGCGGCGAGATCATCTATAGCGACCCCAAAAGCCCCGCAAGCCGAATCACCAAGCGCCTCGTCTCAGTAGGGGATGAGCTCGATGACATGATTCTCGACACGCAGTTTCACTACGCAACTGAAGGATTTTTTCAGATTAATTTGCCAGTATATGAGCGGGCACTTCACGACATGGGAGAATGGGTTCCCAAAGATAAGCCACTCGTTGATCTGTATGCTGGCGTTGGCACAATCGGTCTCACGATTGGGACGGACAATACCGAACTCATCGAGATCGATGAAAACGCCGTCCGCGAGATGAGAAATAATATTTCCAGTGGCACGCGCCACGCTGAGGCGATTCTTGCTCCCGCCGAACAAGTGCTCGAATACATCACGGATGACAAGACGATCGTCGTCGATCCACCGCGCGCTGGGCTCCATCCTGGCGTCATCGAACGACTGCTGGAAACCAAACCCGCCCGTATCATCTACCTCAGCTGCAACCCCGTCACTCAGGCGCGTGACGTCGCACTGCTCGCCGAATCCTATGGAATCGCGCACCATCAGGGCTATAATTTCTTTCCTAGAACCCCCCACATCGAGCATTTAGTTATACTCGATCTAAAATAACAAGCTAGAAGTCGTCGCCCGAATATCCGAACGTCCTCTCCGTTAATTTCGGTCCGCCATCAATTCCAATCTTCGTTTCGAGGTCGAAACTCTTGTAGCGCTTCGGTTCATTTTTCATGTCTTTCATCGTGCGCCAGACATTGCGCCCACCTTCGAAATTCACCTTGAGATCGCCCTCGTACGTATCGGTAAACATCACGTTGAACAACTTGTCCTCGACGATTTCCCTCGTCGTTTCATGAACGACCCGCTCGTGATAAATCCCTGCGAATGTGAAGTGCGCCTTCAGGCCCGTCTCTTCGTATAGCTCGCGCGAAGCCGTCTCAAAAATCGACTCACCCCATCGGACTTTGCCAGTCGGGCATCCCCAAAAACCATAAAGCGGATGTTTGAGCCGTTCCTGCACGAGATAGTGCCTCTCTCCGTCGATTAAGCGCTCCACTACTAGCATGACCGCTACTTTTGGCTGTCGCTCGATCACGCCCGCCTCGGTATCAAGCTTGTTCGCGTACTCTTTTCCCTTGACGCTCAGACGGTATTTTGTACCGATCTTTTCGATGTAATCCAGCTCGACTAGTCGTTTGATATGAAATTTCGCATGATCACTCTCGAGGCCGGTGACTCGCTGTAATTCGGCAAAGTTTGTCGCCGGCAAGAACAACAACTCTCGTAGAATTTTAGTTTGCGCTTCGTGTATTTGGGCTTCGTGACTCATAATTATCTCCTATTACTCTAAGCCTACTGCGACAAAATAACAAAATCCAGGGAAGTGAACTTCCGTAGTTGGGCTCCTAAATATACTTATCTCCTAAAAAAGTACTTAAAATTAGCAATGTATAATTTTGCTTATGTTTGCTACACTGGAATCATGAGTAGAAGTAAACGCGGTTTTACTATCGTAGAACTGTCAGTAGTAATCGTGATCATCGGTGTCTTGATCTCTCTTGTGGCCCTTAACTTTTCGCGCGTCCAGGCAAGCGCCCGCGATACGCAGCGTTCGGCACGGACAACCGTACTCGCTGACGCATTAGAAAAATATTATGATATTAACGGTGAGTACCCAAGCTGTAGTGCGCTCACCCAGTCCGCGGACATTGTTGACACTTCGGTTCTGCCAGGTATCGACCCGACAGCGCTAGTGACACCAATGAGTGGACCGGCGAGCACAAATTCAATTTCATGCGCAGACCTAACAGCCCCTTCAACCAGCCCAGACGTCTACGCCTACGTCGGAGATGGCAGCTCAGACTGTGCGACTGGCGCATCCTGTCTCAGTTGGACGCTAAAATACACCGACGAAGCAACCGGAACTATCAAAACGATCACGAGTCGCCGCAACACTCTGATCGCAACCTCAGGGACGTCCACCCTGACGGCAAGCCCGTCCGGCTTCACGCAGATCAACCTAAGTTGGACTGCCGTTACTAACGCGATATCCTACCAGTTACAACAAGCGACCAATGCCGCCTTTACTACTGGTGTCGTCAACACGACAGTTACGGGATTGTCCTCATCGTCCACCGGACTAACAACCAACACGACATATTATTTCCGAGTGAAGGCGAACGCTGCCGCTAGCCAGGGCGTATGGTCAAACACTGCGGTCGCAACAACGGGTGGCCTCGCGACACCAAGCATAACGATCTCAAATGTGACCAGCACGAGCTTTAAGGAATCATGGGCTGCCGTACCTCTCGCGACTAGCTACAACATCCAGTGCTATGATGCGACCACCGATAGCACCTGGAACCCTAGCTGTACCACTAGCACGACTGGACTGAACTATACGTTCTCGGGACTTAACCAGGGTCACAACTACTCTGTCCGCGTTCAAGCGGTGCAGGGAGCCTACACGAGTTCCTGGGCGAACACATCACAAACAACCCTGATTGATGGCCCAGCAGCATACACAATGAGTTCATCAAACTCTCTGGCGGGTGGCTGGAACTGGCTCAACGCCACAAGTAATGCTGTTTGTCCGGCTGGTACCACGCCCAGCTATGACTGGTACCGCAATAGCAACGGCACGAATAGTATCTGGGTAAGTGGCAGTCAGTATAAAACCGTTGGGTACGCACTCAGCTGGAATGAAACCGTCATCCTATCAGTTGCCACGCGCTGTACTACAGGCGTCACGTCGAGCCCATTCGTCTGGTCGAATAACACAGCCTCTATGTCCTTGCCGTGGTCAAGCGTATGGGTGACCGGCATCGCCTACCGACAGATGGGCTGGGGCGGCACATGTCCAGCCTATACGACATCTTCGAGCTACGACTGGAAGGTTATGGCGAACCGAGGCGGGTGGTCCGCCGGCGCCAACGGAGTCGGCTATACCTCCTACAGCAACCAGGGAGTCGCCTGGGGAGATGGCGACATTCGAGTAAGACTCCACTGTAATGGTCCATGGGGTGACGCCTACGCTGACGGCTGGTACACCTATGGGACTGGCTGCGCGCCAACGATAACAACATCATGGTGCACATACTAGGAAATTAATTATGGCTAAAAAACATACTCCCTACAAAATAATTAAACGAGTCCTGACTGGGCTGGGTATTGTTATCCTATCGGCCGTTATTACCTTCGCCGTCATAAAGATAATGTATAAGACACCAGTGACAACCAAAGCGGTTAGCGCGACAGAACTGATAAAAAAGTACTCCGATGGCTATAAATTAGACGGCTACGCGAAAAGCGCATCGATAAGTGATTCCGTTATATCATACAAATTGAGCGACACAGCCTATACGGTCCAGATTAGTTCTCGCGACAACGTTCAGTTCACGAAGACCGAAAACTCGACCACGGCCGATATCACGCACGCAACCGATAGCGGCAAGGCCTTCCTGACTAGCTATGGCTTCAAGGTGGTGGCGAACCAAGCGTCCACCGATCAGACTCAGCTAGTGTATGACAGCCCGAGCACTGTCTGTAAACTCTTTAGCTCGTTCGATCCATCCAAGAAAGCATCGGGGTACGGACTAGTCTGTACGGATATGAGCGCCCTGGTGACTGAGCGCGACGCCATCAAGACATTACTGCCGCTCTATACGCAGACGGGCGGGGCGACTGATTTCAAGAATGTCGTACGTACAACCTATACCGAAGGCAACAAAGACCTCAGCCTGCTCTCCATCAACTCACAGGACGCCTCCAAAGCACCTTACACGCTCATCTTTGCTGCCATTGACGGCAAATGGTCATACATCGGCAGTAGGGTCACGCCTTCTATCGACGCACAAGATAGCTTCCAGCTTTCGAGCGCGCTAAAAGCCGCAGTCAATGATCCAAAGTACGACGGATTTTTGGCAAAATATATCTATTAGGACTAGTCCGCCTTGATTCTTCAATACCTAGAACACGTGCCGTGTAACCATGAGCGATATGCTACACTAGCCTTATGAAGCATGGCCGTGGATTTACTATCGTTGAACTCTCTATAGTGATAGTAATCATCGGCGCACTCGTCGGTTTAATAATTATTGCATTCAACAAAATACAAATCCAGGCTCGCGACAACGAGAGGCTGACCGACGTACGCTCAATGGTGAGCCAGATAGGCAAATACTATGACCAGAGCGGAGAGTATCCTCCCGTTTCGGACGCATACATAGTGAACCTCAGTAGCTCTGGCCTAAATGACCCAACCGACATCGCGAGCTGGAACCACACCCGTAACCTGACAACAAAATATTGCGGCATGATCCCTCGTTGGGGTGGTGGCGATGGTTCGCTCGGCCCATCCTGTCGAAATTATGGATACCTCAGCGGCTCAAACGCGACGAGCGTAAGTGACGACGGAACACGCGGCCCAGGATGCACTGTTGCCGGAAACTCCAACAATAAACCATACTACGCGATCGCCTGGTTCGATGAAGCATCAAGCACTATCAAATACGTGGGCAACAATATCGTCATCACGACAAACGCTACGTCCCAAGCCTTCCCGGGCGAAGTTTGTAAGATAACTAACCTCTAAATAGCGGCGCTATATTAGCTGGTTCTGATCCGTCGATACGCGAACTTCGCGCTTTGGCGCCAGCCGCCCTGGGCGTCACTATCAGCCTGGTAGATCACCCCGTCGCGGACTTCAGCGACTTGGATAAGGGCCGGGTTGTAGGGTGTCAGCGTACGATAATAGACGATGTCGTCGTCGCTGACGTGGCTGCGGCCAGGAAACACTTCACGAAACTTATCACGTCCATAATTATCAAAATGCTGCGGATGTCCTTTTGGAGGGAAGAGCATTTCGGGTTTGAGCCCCATGCGACTGAGGATCTTTTTCACATCGCCGAGCGTCAGCCGGGCAGGGCCATAGACATAGCACATCAGTTGTCGCTTTTTGGTCAAAAAAACCGTCGCGCGAGCCGATTTTGAGACATCGACACCCCTTACGATCACCGACTCTACCTCGAATACGACGCCAAACTTATCCTTAGCCTCATGTTCCAGCGCTAGATCATCAAAGATATCATCGTTCATTTATAGATATAATAACACTTTAGTGATTGACACGACAAGAATTCGGCAGTATAGTCACTATACCCAAGCCGGACTGAGCATCTGCTCTTATCCGGCGGGGGGGGACATTCTATACTGAGGAGGCATGCTTCTGCAACGCGAACGGATGGTTCGTACGCGCACTCACACGCTCGGACACTCATACTGCCCGACCTCTCGTCCCCCAAGCTTCCGTCCCCCCTGGCGCCGCAAGGCAGCTAGCGGGGACGGAAGCCGGCCTCTTCATGAGGTCTTTTTTATTTTCTCCCGTATAATAAGATGTGATGACATTTGAGGAGCGGTACAAGAAACTAAACCCTGCACAGCAGAAGGCGGTCGACGCAATCGACGGGCCGTTGCTCGTGATCGCCGGACCCGGTACTGGAAAGACCGAGCTGCTCAGCATGCGCGCGGCAAATATCCTGCGTACGACCGATACACTGCCCGAGAACCTATTACTTCTGACATTCACCGATAGCGGCGCAAACGCCATGCGCGAGCGTCTCGCCGAGATCATGGGGCCAGAGGCATACAAAGTCGCCATCCACACCTTCCATAGTTTCGGATCAGAGGCAATCAATCACCACCGAGAATATTTCTACAACGGTGCGACGATGCAACCGGCCGACGATATCGCCAGTCACGAAATCCTCCTCAAGATCTTTGACGATCTGGATTATTCAAACATCCTCGCGAGCAAATGGAACGGCGAGTACACCTACCTACGCGACGCCAAGCAAATTATCTCCGAACTCAAATCAAACGGCCTGACGAGCGATGAGCTTCTCGGCATTCTCAGCGACGACGAAGCGGTGATCGACCTCGTCGAACACGACTTGAGCGATATCTTCAACGCAAAGATTAGCACCTCCATGCTCGCGCGCCTCGTGCCCCTCGCCGAACGGGCCGCCAGCCATTCCGAAGGCACACTTCCTCCCGGCATCACACCACTCGCCAATGTTCTCGCACTCAGCATGGCACATGCCTTTGACGAAGCCGTCGCGACAGGCAAGACAAATTCCATCACCGCCTGGCGTAATGCCTGGCTTGAGAAAAACTCCGTCGGAACCTTCGTATTCAAAGATCGCAAACGCATCACCAAACTGCGCGCTGTTGCCTCGATATATTATCTCTACCTCGCGCACATGAACGAGGCGGGACTCTATGACTATGACGATATGGTGCTCGGGCTCGTCCACGCTCTCGAGACCCAGGACGATCTCAGGTACAATCTCCAGGAAAAATACCAGTACATCATGGTGGACGAATTTCAGGATACCAACCTCGCACAACTTCGCATTCTGTTTAATCTCACCGACAATCCGGCCAATGAAAGTCGTCCGAATATCATGGCAGTCGGCGACGACGACCAGGCGATTTATAGCTTCCAGGGAGCGGACGTCAATAACATCCACCGTTTCCGCGACCGATTCCCGAGCCACGAGATCATCGTTCTCACCGATAATTACCGGTCAGGCGTCACCATTCTCGAACAATCACGTCGCATCATCACGCAAGGTGGTGGACGACTCGAGGATACGATCGCTTTTGTCGACAAAAGCCTCACAGCCCATCACCAGACTTCATCGGTGACCGTCTACGAACACTCGTCACCGATCGACGAGCGAACGTGGATTGCACAGGAGATCAAATCGCGGATAGACGCAGGCGCAAAACCCGAATCCATCGTCGTCCTCAGCCGTCGTCACCACGACCTGGTGGCCCTCGCGCCACATATTGAG
>JBBRCG010000010.1:0-33436 GCA_038205065.1 Saccharimonadales bacterium (SeqCode) | reverse complement strand
GATGAGAAGACCGCTAAGACAAGCCGCGTTGGCTATATCAAAAACGCTGATGGCAAGAAGACTCGCGTCGCTCGCCAGCAGAAAAATAAGGAGATCAAATAATGGCAGAGAAAACAGCCGCCGTTTACACTCCTCGCTTGAAAGCCTTGTATAACAATACGTACCGCAAGGAACTCCAGGCCGAACTGAAACTCTATAATATCAATGAAGTTCCGGGCCTCGAGAAGATCATCGTAAGCGTAGGAATCGGCAAGAACAAAGACGACAAGCACTATTACGAAGCCGTCAAGAACACCCTCCAGAAGATTACAGGACAGGCAACTGTCGACCGTATGGCAAAGAAATCGATCGCCACGTTCAAGATCCGCAAGGGCCTTAACCGCGTCGGTATCAACGTCACTCTTCGTGGTGACCGTATGTACGAATTCCTCGACCGCCTCGTGAACATCTCGCTTCCACGCGTCCGTGACTTTCACGGCGTTGGTCCCAAGTTTGACCGCGGTGGCAATTACAACCTCGGTATCACTGACCAATCAATCTTTGCTGAGCTTAGCTTTGAAGAGACCCTGGTTGTGCACGGTATGCAGGTTACATTTACGATCAATAACGGTGACAAGGTGAAATCAAAGGCGCTGCTCGTTAAATTCGGCATGCCCTTCGAGAAAGACGGGAGCAAGTAGATGGCTAAGAAATCCATGATCGCACGCGACCTCAAGCGTCGCAAGATGATCGCAAAGTTCGCCGACAAGCGCGCAGAGCTCAAATCAATGGGTGATCTCGTTGGTCTGCAAGCTCTCCCGAAGAACAGCAGTCCTAGTCGGTTGAAAAACCGCGACATGCTCGACGGTCGACCACGAGCTTACATGCGCAAATTCGGCCTCTCGCGTATTAATTTCCGCGAAAAAGCAAGCAAGGGAGAAATCCCTGGTATCACTAAGAGTAGCTGGTAGGAAGGAGGAACGAAACTATGAGTCTACAATCAACAGATCCAATCGCTGACCTCCTAACCCGCATCCGAAATGCGAATATGGTCGGCAAAACCGAAATCCGTGTTCCAACGTCAAAGATCAAGAAGGTCGTCGCGGAACAGCTCGTGAAGAATCGATATCTCGCAGGCGTGAAGCTCGAAGATGGTAAGCCACGTGGCACGCTCGTCGTGACACTCGCTAATCCCGGAGAGAACTGCCCGATCAATGAGATTACGCGTCTCTCGAAACCTGGCCGCCGTGTGTACATCGCAGCCGACGAGATCCCGCGTGTCAAAAGTGGTCGTGGTATCGTCCTCGTCAGCACCTCAAGGGGTGTCATGACCGGTGGCGAAGCCTATAAGAACAAGCTCGGTGGAGAGCTACTACTCAAGGTCTACTAGATGCAATACTTTGCAAAGATGCTCCCGTACTGTGGCGCCGACAATTCGTACTACAATTCGAATGGGTCATGCAGGACAGTCGAAGAACGAACCGTAGCGATTGAAGCACAAAATACCCAAGGTATGCTGATAACGACCGGAATCGTAACCTTCGCCATCGTGGCGGCGTGTATCGTTGCAATCATTGTGCGAAAGAAATTAATGAAAGGTAAGAAGTAATGAGTCTGAGTCGAATCGGAAAACTACCAATCGAGATTCCGTCAGGTGTGACAATCACGGTTGACTCTGGCGATGTTACTGTCGAGGGCCCCAAAGGCAAACTCGTTCAGTTCATCACTCCAGCAGTAAATGTAAAGGTTGAAAACGGTGTCTTCACCGTCGAACCAAAAGACGAAAGCCGAGAGGCACGCGCCCAGCACGGACTGATGCGCGCGCTCGTCAACAATATGGTTACTGGCGTCACTAAATCCTTCGAGAAGCGTCTCGAGGTCAAGGGTGTCGGTTTCCGCGTCAGCACAGCGAACAACGTGCTCGACATGAGCCTTGGGTTTAGCCACCCGGTGCAATACAAAGCACCAGCTGGCATCTCGCTCACCAATGAAAAGATGACCATCATCGTCAACGGTATTAGCAAGCAGCAAGTCGGCCAGGTCGCCGCGGAAATCCGCGCGATCAAGAAACCTGAACCATACAAGGGCAAGGGTATCATGTATGTCGATGAGATAGTTTTGCGTAAAGCCGGAAAGGCAGGGAAGAAGTAATGCGCCACACTGAACTAGCTAGAATCCAACTTAACCTCCGCCTTCGTAAGGCTCGAGTTCGTGCTACCGTGAACGGCACCGCCGCTCGCCCACGCCTGAGCGTTTCTATCACTAATATGCACATTTCTGCCCAGCTAATTGACGACGAGAAGGGTCATACCCTCGCAAGCGCAACCACTGTTGGTTCAAAAGCGACTGGTACAATGACCGAAAAAGCTGCCGTTATCGGCACCGAAATCGCCAAGAAGGCCAAGAAAGCTAAAATAACTAGTGTCGTCTTCGACCGCAACGGTCGTGCTTATGCAGCACGTCTCCACGCGCTCGCCGAAGCTGCACGTAAAGAAGGATTGGAGTTCTAGTATGGCTGAACCAGCATCAGCAAATACTACCCCTCGCTCAGGCGCCGCACCACAACATGGTGGCGGTCGTCCACAGCAGCGTGGCGGTCGTCGGGATGACCGACGAAATGGCGCCCCAGAGGCACCAAAAGAGTTTGAAGAAGTAGTGATCTCGATTGATCGCGTCGCACGTGTCGTCAAGGGCGGCCGTCGGTTCCGCTTCCAGGCTCTCGTAGTGGTTGGAAACCGCAAAAACTTGGTCGGTGTCGGCCTCGCAAAAGGTTCTGACGTTCAAGCCGCAGTCGCGAAAGCGACCGGTGTTGCCAAGAAGCATTTCATCACCGTACCAGTCGCCAATGAGACGATTCCTCACGATGTTGAGACCCGCGTCTCTGGCGCTCACGTTCTCCTCAAGCCTGCCGCTCCCGGTACCGGTGTTATCGCCGGTGGTGTGGTTCGTTCGGTGCTCGGCGTGACGGGTATTCACAACCTGATCAGCAAAAGCCTCGGCTCGACCAACAAGATCAACCTCGCCTATGCAACGATCAAAGCTCTCGGTGAGCTCGTCCCTAAAGATCAGTGGCTTAACGCTCCTAAGAAAAAAGCTCCAAAAGCAGCTGTTAAGAAGGAAGAGGAGAAGTAGTTATGAAATATAACGAACTTCAAGTTGACTCAAACAAGGGCCGCAAGCGCGTCGGCCGCGGTATTGCTGCCGGTGGTGGTAAGACCGCAGGACGAGGAACAAAGGGTCAGAACTCACGTACCGGCAAAAAGTTCGGTAGTATGTTCCAGGGTGGTCAAAACCCACTCGCCCGATCAGTCCCGAAGAGCCGCGGGTTCAAGAGTCTCCATACTCCTGCGCAGGTTGTGTACCTCGATACACTTTCACTCGTGAAAGCAAAGACGATCGACAATGTGGCGCTTTACGAAGCGAGCCTTATCGGTACGCCTTTCCACACCGTAAAAGTGATTCTCCGTGGTGAGATTACCGCCAAGATCGCCCTCAAGACACAGGGCGCATCGAAGTCGGTCATTGCAGCTATCCAAAAAGCTGGTGGTACATTCGAAAAAGTTGCCACCCCAATCCCTTCTTCGATCAAAGAAGCAGAAGCAAGCGACAAAGAATAGTCGTTTGACAGAAGAAAAATACCTCGGTTCTCCCGGGGTATTTTTTATAGCGTAAATTTGCATTTTGTGCGAATTAAACATAAGCTATATAGTATTGGCCGCGAGCACAAAGGAGCTTAACATATGGCAATTCTAAGGCTAAGGAGTAAACTCACTCGCTACGCTGAAGCCCTTCGGCAAGATGCGAAGGTACTGCGAGCCATAAAAGAGGGCGCCGCAGTGAAGGCGACACTGCTCATCGAGATGTGGCTAGACGAGTGCATGGCTTCGATGGCAGTTATAGAGCGAGAAGTGTTCCTGCGTCAGCAGGAGCAGGGCGTCGACGAAGCCGTCATTGAGGAAGCAACCGCGGAGGTGCTTCGTGAGCTATTCGGTGATGAGACTCTAGACCTACTAGTGAAGCGTATTCAAGACATATTACATGTCAAATACGGTCACGGCTTCAACGATATGGAGGTGGTCATCTACGCCCCTCCCGCGCCCGGTGTGTCCTGGATCGGCCTTCATGCCGTACTGGCCTGACCCCGCACCTCGCTGGTCGAGACACTCTGTCTCCCGCGTGGGAGCGGGGTGTTTCGCTGTCAGGGGTATGATATAATAGTTTGGAATTATCAATCGACTGCATAAAGAGGGAATACTACTGATATGAACTGGAAGACAGTGTTAAAATCACTGAAAAATAAAGATATGCAAAAGCGCCTGTTAATCGTCTTGGGACTTTTGCTGGCTTTTCGCTTCCTCGCGCACGTTCCTGTGCCGCTTGCTGAACCGACTAAACTCAAAGCGATCGTCGATAGCTTCGTGGGCTCAAGCAGTCTCGGTAGCTTCCTCAACCTTCTCTCCGGTGGTGCGCTTTCCGCTCTCTCCATCGTCCTCGTGGGCCTGAGCCCATTCATTACGGCGAGTATTATCACGCAACTTCTCACGAAGGTTATTCCTAGCCTCGAAGAGATCAACAAAGACGGCGAGTCCGGCCGTCGAAAGATCGCCCAGTGGACGCGTATTATCACTGTACCGCTCGCTATCGTCCAGTCGATTGCCTATATCTATATCCTTCGCCAACAAGCCCTCGCGGCCTCTACGGCCACTACGGTGTCAAATAGCCCGCTCGAATGGGTGCTTGCCGTCACGGCAATGACCGCTGGTGCGCTACTCCTCATGTGGATCGGCGAGCTTATCACCGAGCAGGGGATCGGTAACGGTATTTCGCTCATCATCTTCGCAGGTATTATCGCCCGCCTTCCCGCTACCCTTAGCACCATGGTCAACTCGCTCTTTGATACCTCTGCAGGAACGCTTAGTGTGTTCGGATGGTTTAATCTACCGGTGAGTCCGACGGCTTTCTGGGTCAGTCTGGTGGTACTCGCGCTCTCGCTCTCGGTTCTGTACCTGCTTGTGAAAATCAACGAAGCGCAACGAATCATTACGATCAACTACGCCAAACGTGTTAATAGCAACAGCGCGTATGGTGGGATCAAGAGCATCCTACCGATCAAGCTGATCGCCGCAGGCGTGATTCCAGTCATCTTTGCCGTGTCATTCCTCAGCCTTCCCGCCTTTGCGGGACAAGTGTTGAAGTCGATGAACAATGGCGCATTCGCAGATATCGCAAACAATCTCACGACCTGGTTCCAGGCGCCGACACAGACGGCCTTCTCGAGTAATAGCCCGTCAGTCTGGATCTATACGGCATCGTACTTCCTCCTCGTGGTGCTGTTCACGTTCTTCTATACTGGTATCGTCTTTAACGCCAACGAGATCGCCGAGAACCTCCAAAAGCAAGGCGGTTTCATCGAAGGCGTCCGTCCGGGCATGCAGACGGAGAAGTATTTGAGCTCGGTCGTTAATCAGCTTACCCTATTCGGCTCCCTGGCGCTCGGCATTATCGCCGTCATGCCTATCATGATCGAGTATATCTTCACGCAGTTCGGCCTCAGCGCCCAAAACCTCACCATCGGTGGCACCGGACTACTCATCGTCGTCACCGTAGGCCTTGAGACGCTTCGCCAGGTCAACTCTCGCGCCCTCATGGTCACCTACGACGACTATGGCAGCGACGGCTCGGGGAAGAAACCCTTCCTGGCTCGATTTCGCAAAGTAAAGGTGTAAAATTTACAAACGTGCTTGTGTTTATGTGAAAAATTTCACATACTACTAGTATCGTTGGGAGGCCAGCGACACACCGAGGCTACCTGCCTCCTTTACTGAGAGGGTGATCAATTTGACACCACGCTATGACTCTGTTCACATGAAGGGCTCTAGCACGCTGTAAGCAGCGCTGAAAGGAGGTGAAAAAGTCCGTGAGGGATGCGTACTCTTAGCGACCCTCGGAAGCCATGAGGCTTCAACCGCCCTCGCGTGCGAAAGCATGCGGGGGCGCTCCTCTTTATGCATAGTAAATTACAACATCAAGTACTTGAAATACCATAAAAACTATGTACAATAGACGTTATACAAATCCGATCAAAAAACAGGGTAAAACACACGGATTATCTCTTTACTTATGGTGCAGCTTGACGTATACTATATGTTTGTATACCTATGGTTAGTCAAAAGGAAGTAATTAAGTTGAAAGGAAGGGTAGTGGAAGCACTGCCTAATACTCAATTTAAGGTCCAACTTGAGAACGGCCTTAGTATCATCGGCCACATTAGCGGTAAGATGCGAAAGCATTATATCCGTCTAGTACCGGGCGATAACGTAGAAGTCGAGTTAACCCCTTATGATCTCACAAAGGGCAGAATCGTCTTCCGCGCAAAGGATGATCGTTCGAGTTTCGACTCCGTTCGACCATCATAAGAGTTACTAACAATAACCGGTTTTTCCGGAGGAAGGATTTTTTACTCACTCATGAAAGTTCGTGCGAGTGTTAAGAAAATCAGTCCCGATGACCAGATCGTACGCCGCAAGGGCATCCTTCGCGTCATCAATAAGAAAAAACCTAAGAACAAGCAAAGGCAGGGTTAAGCATGGCTCGAATTTCTGGGGTAGTTATACCCGCAGAGAAGCAAGTGCAGATCGCTTTGACGTATATTTACGGCATCGGTCCTACGCACTCTTCGACCATCCTTGCGGCGGCAAAAGTTGAGCCGACCACTCGGGTGAAAGATCTCACCGAGGCTGAAGAACAGCGCATTCGTGACATTATCGATAAAGGATATGTTACCGAAGGCGACCTCCAACGCCAGGTACAAAATAATATCAAACGGCTTAAAGACGTGAACGCATACCGCGGTCTTCGTCACAAAGCCGGACTGCCGACACGTGGACAACGTACCCGTACGAACGCACGAACTCGCAAGGGCAAGTCAGTGGCAGTTGGTGGTGCACAGCCAAAAGCAGCAAGTAAGACTTAAAGGAAAGGACTAGAATTATGGCAGAAACTACAGCTAAAGCTTCGTCGAAGAAAAAAGCACGCCGATCAGTCCCGACCGGTCAGCTGCATATTCAGGCGACATTTAATAATACGATTATCTCGTTTGCAGATCCAAAGGGCAACGTACTCAGCGCATGTAGCGCCGGTGCCTGCGGTTTCCGTGGTAGCAAAAAGGGTACGGCATATGCCGCCCAGGTTGCTGCTGAAAAAGCTTCCGAATTGGTTCGCTCCAACTACGGCCTCTCAGCGGTTGACGTCTTCGTCAGCGGTGTTGGGCTCGGTCGCGATGCGGCCGTTCGTGCACTCGCAAACTATGATATTACTGTTAACAGCATTAAAGACGTGACTGGCGTGCCGCATGGCGGCGTCCGACCACGTAAGGCACGGAGGGCTTAACATATGGCACGAGATTCTTCGCCTATTGTGAAGCAGAGCCGCCGTGAAGGTGTTGCGCTTCATCCAAAGGCAGTTAAAATCATGGCTCGTAAGAGCGGAATCCCCGGTGAGCATGCAAATGGTCGTCAGGGCAAGCAAAGTCAGTACGCAATTCAGCTTCGTGAGAAGCAAAAAGTCCGTCGCATGTACGGTCTCCTCGAGAAGCAGTTCTCGAAACTGATGAACGAAGCCGGCCGCAAAGAGGGTCTCGCAGGTGAAAACCTGCTCCAACTCCTCGAGCGCCGCATGGACAACACGGTTTACCGCGCTGGTCTGGCTACCTCACGTCGCGCTGCACGTCAGCTCGTCGGACACGGTCATTTCGAGCTCAACGGTCGCCGAGTCGACATCCCATCAATCCGGATGAAACCAGGTGATGTGTTGATCGTTCGCGCCAAGAGTCAGAAATCGGGATACTTCTCCCAGATCGACGACGTGGTGAGCAACACCTTCCAACAGCCACTTTCATGGCTTAAATGCGATGTAAAGAAACTGAAAATCGAGATCACTGGTCTGCCCAAGCGCGAAGAAGCCGAGGCCGGTATTAATGAACAGCTAATCGTTGAGTACTACTCACGTTAAAAAGGGTAAGGAGATTAGAGAAATGACCAAAGTAATCAACAATCCAGCTCTCGCTCGTATCGACGAAAACGGTGCCAATAGTGCGACGTTTGTCATCGAGCCGCTCCACGCCGGCTACGGCAATACCCTCGGTAACTCACTTCGCCGCGTTTTGCTTTCGAGCATTCGCGGTGGCGCGATCGTTGCGTTTCGTATCGAAGGTGCAAGCCACGAATTCGCCACGATCAAGGGTGTCAAAGAAGATGTCGTAGACATCATGCTCAACCTCAAAGGCGTCGACGTCAAGGTTCTCAGTGAAGAGCCTGTCGAAATCCGCCTCGTGAAGAAGGGCGCCGGAGTCGTGACTGCCGGAGATATCAAGACGACAGCTGACGTCGAGGTTATTAACCCCGATCACGTCATCTGTACTATCGATGATCCGAAAACCACACTTACTATCGACTTTGTTGCCGACAGTGGACGTGGCTACCTCACGATCGAAGACGCTTCATACACACGTGAGCACAGCGACATGATCGCGCTTGACGCGATGTTCAGCCCTGTGAGCCGAGTTCGTTTCAAAGTCGACCCAACACGTGTCGGCCAAGAGACAAACCTCGACCGCCTCGAAGTAACTATCGAGACCAATGGTGCGATCACCCCACGTGAGGCATTTGAGGAAGCCGCCGCTATCCTCGTTAACCAGTACACTGCGCTTGCCGGTGCGACAACTGTCGACTCAGTCCCTGCGCTCGGTACAGAGGTTGACGATGAGAGTAGCGAACTTAATACGCCAATCGAAGAGCTAAACCTTTCAGCCCGAACCGCAAATGCGCTTATCAACAATGATATCCGCACCGTGCACGATCTCGTCACTCTTAGTGAGCAAGATCTTCGCGAGCTCAAGGGCTTCGGTAGCAAGGCGCTTGATGAAGTTAAAGATAAGCTAGCGGAGTTGGAATTGTAATATGCACAGACACGGATATGTAGGCCGCAAGTTCGGCCGTGAAACCGATCAGCGTCGTGCGCTTATAAAAGGCCTCGCCACTAGTTTGGTTATGGAAGGTAAGATCGAAACTACTCTTCCAAAGGCTAAAGAGCTCACGCGCTACATCGAGAAATTGATCACAAAGGCAAAGAAGGGCGACCTTGCGAATCGACGCATGGTTATCGCCGGACTAAGCACCCAGGTTGCAGCTTTCAAGCTCGTTGACGAGATTGCACCTCAACTCGTTGGTCGCGCAGGCGGTCACGTACGTGTTGAGCGAACTCGACTTCGTGTCGGAGATGGCGCTCAGATGGCGATAATTGAATTTGTCGACGAACTGAAGTCTATGCCGAAGAAGCTTGAGACGAAACCAGCAGCGAAGCCTGCGGTGAAGAAGGAGTCAAAATAATGGCTGTTACGAAGACATACTCTCAGAAGACTGCTGACGTTACTCGTCGCTGGATTTTGATTGATGCCACCGACGCAACACTCGGCCGCGTCTCGACAGAGATCGCCAAGTACTTAATCGGCAAATACAAGCCAACTTACACCCCACATATTGATGGCGGGGATTACGTTGTCGTTATTAATGCTGAAAAAGTCATCGTCACTGGCAATAAAGAAGAAGTAAAAATGTACCACCATCACAGTGGTTACCCAGGTGGCCTCCGAAGCCTTACGCTCAAAGAGGTTCGTGAGCGATACCCAACGCGCATCATCGAAGAAGCCGTCCGAGGCATGCTCCCAAAGAACAAGCTCTCAGTTGGCCGACTCGAGCGACTCAAAGCCTTTGTGGGCCCCGAGCACACACACGCCGCTCAGAAACCAGAGAAAGTTGAGGTTAAATAATATGGCTGAAGCTAAATATTTGTACGGCCTCGGTCGTCGCAAGACAGCGACCGCTCGCGCGCGCCTACTCAAGGGTAAGGGCGAGATCACGATCAACGGCAAGACTGCTACCGATTACCTCGATGGCAACAAGACTTTGCTCGCTGAAGTGACCGACCCACTCGCCGTAGTTGGCAAGCAGAAAGACTTTGATGTTTCTATCATGGTCAAGGGCGGCGGTATCTCGGGACAAGTCGATGCAATCAAGATGGCGATCGCAAAAGCAATCACCGTCGGATTCGCCGACCTCCGAGCGCCACTCAAAAAAGCCGAACTCCTTCGCCGCGACCCACGAGAGGTCGAAAGCAAGAAGTACGGTCTTCGAAAAGCCCGCAAGCGCGAGCAATACTCGAAGCGCTAAGCGATACTCGTTTACTCAAAAACAGTCCAGTCTCTGGGCTGTTTTTGTATAGAGGTAAGATGATATACTAATGGCATGGCTAAAGATGTGATTTTAACTGGTATTCGTGCAAACAACGATTTACATATCGGAAATTATTTTGGTGCGATCATGCCGATGATTGATATGGCGAAAAATCGTAACGATGAATATCAAATCAACATGTTCATTCCTGATCTTCACAGCTTCACGACACCCATTGATCACACCGCGCTCTATGACAGCATCATGAACAATGCGCGCGTCTATGCGGCGGCTGGATTGCCGCTCGAAAATGAGAATATCTATCTCTACCGCCAGAGCCAGATTAGTGCTCATAGCGAACTGACTGTTCTCCTCAATAACTTTGTTGGATTTGGTGAAATGGAGAGAATGACACAGTTCAAAGAAAAGCGATACAAAAGTCCTACATACTCAAAAACGCTTGAAGAATTGAATCTACAGTTTCCAAATGAGAAACTAGCGAATGTATTAACTGCGATTCAAATTCAAAATGACTCCGTTTCAGTCGGCCTCTTCGACTATCCAGTCCTCATGGCTAGTGATATCTTGCTCTACAACGCCAAATACGTGCCCGTAGGAGACGACCAGACACAACATCTCGAAATTACACGCGATATCGCAGAACGCATGAATAGTAAGTTCGGCGAACTATTCGTAGTACCTGAACCTGTCGCAAATCAGCATGAATTCTTCGGCAAAGACCAGGGGCTTCGTATCAAAGACCTCGTCGACCCAGCCAAGAAGATGAGCAAGAGCGACGAGACCGGAAAAGGCATTATATTCCTCACCGACACACCCGATGTGGCGCGCAAGAAGATTATGGGCGCCACAACCGATGACAAGGCGAGCGTCAATTATGACAAAGACACGCAACCTGGCGTCACTAATCTCATCGATATCCTCGCGCTGCTTCGTTCGACGACGCCTCAAGAAGTCGAGACTCAGTACAAGGGCATGGATCGCTATGGCGACTTCAAAGCCATCGTCGCAGACGAGATGGCAACCTTCCTCGAATCGTTCCAGCGCAATCTCACAGCCGTCGACGATGCAACTGTCCTCGCGAAACTCGAGTCGAGTGAGCGCGCCATGAATGAAGTGGCAAATACCACACTACACCGCGTACAAGTCGCTGTCGGCCTCAGAAAAGGCCCACAAGCGTGAAAGTCACCACAGGCGACCTACTCGCTATCCTCAGGAGATTTCGTATAGCGAACGAGACCCACGTGCCTCGTCTCGTCGATCAGATAGTAAATACGAACCCATCACCAATCAACCAACTCGTCAGGTTCCGTTTCAACAAGCAGATCTATTTCGCCCTATTCGACGAGACCGCCCAGGATGACGAAAAATATATCATGGCACAAATATATTCTGCGAAAAGCGATGCGACTGGCGTGCTACTCATTAACCCGACAACTGATGTCGAGACGCACGGATTACCGTTCAAAGGCAAAGATGCCTATCTCTTCCACTGCAAAAGCGACAAACGCCGACTCGACAGCCTCCTTGCGGAGCGTTTCATCGATATTAGTCGCAGCACCTGGCAGAAATATATCCGCGCAGGTTATGTGAAGGTGAATGGGGAAGTCGAATCGTCACCGAAGCAAGAGATTCTCGAAACTGAGACGATCGAGTCAACCATTCCTGATGGCACTGATTTTAGCGATTCAACCCTTCCAATCATCTATATCGATGACAATGTAATCGTCGTGAACAAACCTGCCGGTGTCCTGACGCACTCGAAAGGTGCGATGAACGACGAGTTCACCGTAGCAGATTTTTTCCGTCGCTATACGCAGGTCGGACTCGATACGACACGACCCGGAATCGTCCATCGCCTCGACCGTGACACGAGTGGCCTCATCATCGGTGCACGTACACCCGAGTCATTTGATATCCTCAAGAGCCAGTTCGCCGATCGCAAAGCGAAGAAAGATTACGTCGCCATTACCGATGGCCATCTCAAGAAAGATGATGCCAGGATCGATATTCCTATCGGCCGCGATCCCAAGCATCCCAGCACATTCCGTCCGAACCCGAACGGAAAGCCGAGTATCACCGATTACCACGTCATCACACGAAATGACCGATCCGATCTCGTGCAGCTTCATCCACTCACTGGCCGCACCCACCAACTTCGCGTTCATCTCGCGCATCTCAATACGCCGATTCACGGTGACCGAGTGTATGGCAAAGCCGCAGATCGCCTCTATCTTCATGCCTACAAACTCGAAGTGACGATCGCCCCAGAGCAGCGCAAGACCTTTGTCGCGCCACTGCCACCTGAATTTTTGAAGCTATTCCCTGAGGCAACTCATGAGCTTGGTTTATAATCAAAAAACCGACTCGCTTCTAAGCTCCGTTCGCGGACATCTGCCACAAGGGCTACTGCTTCATGGCGACTACGGCGTAGGCCTCTTGAGTGCCGCCCGTGACCTCGCAGGTGATAAGTTGGCAGGTATTATCAGCCCGACCGACGCGCATGACGTAGACGATCCGCACGGGATCATCCGCGCGAAACAAATTCGTGCGCTCTATGATGAGACGAAAGGGAAGTCAAAAACTGAGCTTGTCTATGTCATCGATAACGCCGATCAGATGAATCACATCGCACAAAATGCCTTTCTCAAGCTTCTCGAAGAGCCAGCCCCGCATATCCATTTCATCCTGACGGCTCATCGTCAGCATCAATTACTGACGACTATCTTATCGAGGGTCGAGAAGCTACGTATTAGCCCGCTATCTGAGCAGCAAACTGTCGAACTTATCCGCTCACTTGGCATAACGGATACAAAGAAGGTGCAACAGCTCAATTTCTTGGCAAATGGCATGCCCGCCGAACTCACGCGACTCGCCAGTGACGATACATACTTCACCGAACGCGCAAAGGTAATGGCTGACGCCCGCACCTTTATTAGCGCGAGTAAGTTCGACCGTTCCGTCATCGCACACCGCTATGCCAGCGATCGCGACCAGGCTTTGCTCCTGCTCATGAGTGCGTCAGTAATTATCCGCCGCACCATACGTTCGAAGCCAAATTACGAACTCATAGAGCTAGGCTCGAGGCTCGCCGACGCCTATGACACGATCGCTCGCAACGGCAACGTACGCCTGCAGCTCATCGCTACTGTGGTATAATTACAATCATGTTTGGAATATTGCTTGTTGCGGGTTTTGCTCTCTGGGCGATCAATCAACAAGAAACCCTGGCGGAACTAGCTGAAGAGACTCCTCAGCGTATTTCGCTCAAACTCAATCAACTCTGGGACATCGCTCAGGAATCGCTTCGTGACCGTAAGTATCTGCGAGCCGAAAAAGCGCTCCTCACCATCTTGCGTGTCGATGAACGTAATGCGACCGCATATAATCGCCTCGGCATCTTGTACGCGAAGCAGCAGGCCTTTAGCGATGCAATTGAGTGCTTCGAGATCGCCCAGAGCCTCGAATCAAGCGCCAGTTCGCTACACAACGTCGGTTTGATCTATTTTGAGACAGGAAATTACGAAAAAGCCGGACTTGCTTTCGAGCAAGCGCTCAGCATGGAAGAAGAGGTGGCTTCGCGTCACATCGCCTATGCAAAAGTCCAGGAAAAGCTCGGCAACAAACGTAGGATGATCGCCGCCCTCGAGCGCGCGATCGAACTCGAACCGAGTATCGCCTCATATAACGCCCTTGCCGACGCCTATGACGTGACTGGCGAGCAGGAGAAGGCAACAGTCATTCGCGCCAAACTCAACCGCGCGGAGCGTTCTCACACTCCACCGCAGCGTAGCGTCAAACAGCCGCGCAAAGTAATGTTCTAATGAACTAAAAAGGCCACCGAAAAGGTGGTCTATTTAGTGTGGTGCTGGAAGTAGGACTCGAACCTACGAAGCCGAAAGGCGGGAGATTTACAGTCTCCTGTGATTGCCACTACACGATTCCAGCATGTGGTTGCTCGTTAACCCGGGAAGAGTAGCCCATCTCGAGCGATTCATTCGCTCGCATGGCGCGATGAGAAAACTGTTTACGGTTGTCTCATTGTTCACTTGGAGCCGCTTTACGGATTCGAACCGTAGACCCCCTCTTTACAAAAGAGGTGCTCTAACCAACTGAGCTAAAGCGGCATGTCACTCTTTTACTCTTTAAAGTACAGTCATCATTCTATCGCACAACAGATGTAAAATCAACTTAACGATTACTGAAGTCGGCTTTACTAGAATCGTCATCCGTGAGTAGTTAATATATGGCTATAAGGAGAAGAATTATGGCAAAGTTTCCACGATATAGGGACGACAAGTTATTAACCGACGGGAGCATCGCGAGCTTTTATGAGCGTACGTTCTATGTATTCTCAAATTTCTCGAGCCTTCAGGTCGAATGGAAAGGGAAACTATGGCCGACAAGTGAGCATGCCTACCAGGCGGCTCGCTATATGGGCATTCGCGACGATCTTGCCGAAAAGATTAGAACTATGCGCTCAGCTCACGAAGCATACGACTTCATGCGCAACAATCGCGACGATGAGCGTCCGGATTGGTTCGATGAAAAGCGCAATATCATGAAAGACATCGTTCGCTGCAAACTGAGTCAGCACAAATACGTTCAGAAAAAGCTTCTCGAGACAGGTAACGAGCTCATCGTCGAAGATTCACCCATCGATCCGTACTGGGGTTGGGGGCCAGATAGGAAAGGCGCGAACAATCTTGGTACAATATGGATGGAACTACGAGAGGAGCTTCGAAGTGGCAAAATCAAACAACTATGACGCGAGTGGACACTCTGCTCAGATGGCGATTTTGCGTGAGTTATTGCTTGCGGATAGCCTCAACTTCAGCTCTCTGAGTAAAAGTACCGGCCTCACGAGTGATCACGCCAACTTTCACCTCAAACAACTGACTCAAAACGGCCTTATCGAGCATATTCCGAAAGAGTATGGCCTCTATCGTTTAACCCGTAAGGGTAAAGAATATGCCAATCGGATGGATACGGACGAAAATGTCATCGAGAAACAGTCGAAGATCAGCGTCGTATTGGTGATTGTCAACGAAAATGGTGAGCATTTACAGCAAGAGCGCCTCAAGCAGCCGTATTATGGGTATTGGGGTCATCCGACAGGAAAGATCCGTTGGGGCGAGACTATGGTCGAGGCAGGAGCACGCGAGCTCATGGAGGAAACCGGCCTAACGGCCGACCTTACGCCACTCGGATTCTACCACAAGCTAGACTACGATGAAGATGGCGCGCTACTTGAGGATAAATACCTCTGTCTCATCTACGGCAGGAATCCTCGCGGTGAACTCAAAGAAAATAGCGATGGACAGCGAAACGAATGGCTTAGTGATGAAGAGTTCGAGAACAAAGACAAGAAGTTCGGCAACGCCGAAGAAACGACGAAGTACATCCGTGAACAAAAACCATTCCTAAGGGAGAAAAAGTACACCTACCCGAGCAAATCCTATTAGCTACTGCTTGCGAGAAGGGCGTTATCGCACTACACTTACATCATGCGGTTACAGGTTGGCGTCAAAGTCCTACTCATCAATCAACTCGGGTCTATTCTCATTCTTCGACGAGTCAAGCCTCTTTCAAATGGCAAAATCGTGTGGGATATACCCGGCGGCAGGATTTATCCTGAAGAAACAACGAATGTGGCCCTAGTTCGTGAAGTGCATGAAGAAACCGGGTTAGTGTTATCGGAGACTTTTGAGCTAATCGATGTTCAAGATATTTTCCCGTACGACGATCTGCACATTGTCCGCCCCGCGTACGCATATCACAACGACGAGCAACCGATCGTATTGAGCGAAGAGCACGACGAATCTCTCTGGGCAACGAAAGATACGATTGAAAATTATGAAGTTGATCCATACATAAATAACTCGATAGAGGAGTTGTATGCCCGAACCTGACTACTGTGCATTCTGTGACCTTGATAGTATTGCCGACCGAACTATTCGAGTTGGCGAGCACATCGTGTCCTTCATCTCTAAGCCAGCTTACTGCCAGGGGCAAGCCCTTGTTATTCCCCGTCGGCATATCTCAACGTTGGCAGAACTTTTGCCCGAAGAGTCGTTGGAATTAATGCAAGAGGCGGGTAGGATAGCGGGTCTTCTCGATACTGGTTTCGGTGCAGAAATACATCAGAAATTCGCACCCGCGCAGCCAGAAAACGGCATAAAGATGAAGCACCTTCACTTCCATATAGTCCCGAAACTCGAAGAAGATAAGTGTTTCATGTCCCTATGGGCTTTGATGACCTCTATGTTCCTACAGATGACGAGATCGCTAAGTACCTCCGCCTACTACGTTAACCACTTGTCCGTTTCATATAATGCACTAAAAACTGGTGGTATACTAATATAGTATGAAGGCACCACTCTACCAGATTAAGAGAGAACTGCTCGAAGAATTGTACATAGCACAGAGTAGATCAATGCAACAGATCGCTGACAGTCTAAGGTGTTCACTGAATAGGGTCGATTATTGGATGAGAAAGTACGAAATTACACGTCGCACTCGTTCCGATGCGACATATGTTCGTCGTAACCCGGGCGGTGACCCATTCACTGTTAAAGTAAAATTTACCACTAAAGAACGCGAGTTGTACGGTATGGGTTTGGGATTGTATTGGGGGGAGGGGACGAAGGCAAATCCCTCATCGGTGCGCCTTGGTAATTCTGACCCTGGTATTATACTCAAATTTATCGAGTTTCTTGAACGGATATACGGCGTTAACCGCCAAAACATGCACTTTGGAATGCAATTATTTACCGATTGTTCATTTGAAGATGCATTGGAATACTGGACGCGTATCTTAGTAGTAGATAAGGAACAGTTCTATAAACCAATCCGGACAATTTCGGGCAGTATCGGCACATATCGTAAGAAGAACCAGTACGGGGTTGTGACCCTGTACTACAATAACAAACACCTGCGTGATATACTTGTAGAGCAAATTAATAATATGCCTAGATAGCTCCTATGCGAGACGTAAATCAATCGCAGGGGAATAAATGCATTTAATAATATGTGCCGTGATAGCTCAGTTGGTAGAGCGCATCCATGGTAGGTCATATAACCTCCTGCCCACTGGTCAAGAAATTACCACGTGAATCCCGAATAACGGTTAAAGCCCAGCGTACGGGTAAGACCGTGGCAATCCGCATCGCGGAAGGCCCGAACGACTGACAAGGGAAGCTACGTCGCCACGTGCGATATGCTTAAGATACAGTCTAGCCCCCTAATATACGTTTCACAAATAGGGGTGTAAGTGAAGGATGAGGTCCCGAGTTCGAATCTCGGTCGCGGCTCCATAAGATAATTCAAGAACCAGTCAACACGGCTGGTTTTTTGTATTGCGTACTTAACCTCGTAGCGCTACGCTATAAATATATGAAAAAAGTTAGAAGCAAACGTAGCCGATACGTGATGGCGCTTGTCGCGGGTATCGTCGCGGCTAGTATTACCGCACTCTATGGCAAACCAGAATTTATCCCAATCGCCGGATGGGATGTCGCTGCCCTCGTGATCCTAGGAGTCATCGCATGGGACATGCGTGGCGCCGACTCGAAAATGACAGCTACTGTCGCGAAGCGAGATGATATGAATCACTCGCTCAGCGATGCAGTTGTGCTTCTCGCAAGCCTCGCCAGCATCGGTGCCGTTATCTACCTGCTTGTAAGCAAAGATTCGTCGATACTTCATGTAGGTTTCGGCCTCGCGAGCATCGTCATCTCATGGGCGACCGTTCACATGCTCTACGCCGTGCGCTACGCAGCGATGTATTACTCAGACCCTGAGGGTGGTGTCGACTTCAATAGCCGTGAACAGCCACGCTTTTCAGACTTCCTCTATCTCGCCTATACTGTCGGCATGACCTACCAAATCGCCGATACAGATATCAGCACATCGAAATTCCGAGCCGTCGTGCTCGGCCATGCAGCGCTCTCATTCGTCTTCGGCACCGCTATCATTGCGACGACGATCAATTTCCTCGTCAATCTCAGTAAATAATTACATCGTAGTATAATTAATATATGGCACAGTTTAGTTTCGACATCGAATCAACCTACGACAAAGCAGAAATGAATAACGTTTTTCAGCAAGTTGAGAGGGAATTACAGAACCGTTTCGACTTTAAGGGCACGCCGGCAGCGGTTGAATGGCTCGATGACAAGAAGGGCCTCAAGATCATCGGCTCAAACGAATGGCAGATTGAATCTATTGTCGATATCGTTCGCAAGAAGCTCGCTGCGCGCGAGCTTACAAGCAAATCACTCGACCTGACAAAAGAAGTCCACGAAGCAAATATGCGCGCCTGGAAAGAGATTCCATTCAAAGATGGACTCAAGCAGGACGATGCGAAGAAAATCGCAGCGCTCATCCGCGAAAATCATCCGAAAGCGAAGTCTCAGATTCAGGGAGAAGTTGTCCGCGTCACGAGCGCTAGCAAGGACGAACTCCAGGCTGTCATGCAAATGACACAGGCCGCAGATCTCGATTTCCCGGTCATATTTACGAATTACAGATAATTTGACTTCGCGTAAGAGCTCATAGTGTGCGTGACATAAATCGTAGGTACTTGACCTTTTTTTCGGGCTTGTGTTATTAATAGTATGTAATTGATCCACCGACAAGGAGCACGACATGACAAAAGTGAAAGCCGCGCGTCGCATCAAGAGTGCATGGACGCAGACCTTCTGCCTTCATCAACAGAAGGTTCTGTACGGCGGACTGTTCGACATCGACCAGTCCGGTAACCTGTACCGGAGTTCACGGTGCGGAGGGTGCGGAAAAGAGTTGGGCGCCGTATTCATTCGTGATGACGGCCAGATGTCAGGGGAATACTGATGAACGACGCGTCTCGACTACAGAGCCGCCCAGTCTACGGACTGGGCGGCTGGTCAATACAGGTCTCTCTTGCGTCCACTACTGTTATTTGGTATAATCGACAGTTGATTGTCAATAGAAATATATTAAAGGAAGTTTATGGCTAAGAAAACGAATACAAAGCGCAAGATTATCGCACTCGTCAGTGAACTCACTGGCCACCGTACTTATGTGACGCGAAAAAACACAATGAATACGCCCGACAAGCTCGAGCTCATGAAATATGACCCACGAGCCCGCAAGCACGTAAAGTACGTCGAGACAAAGAAAAATCTCGGCCGCAACGAAGTAAAAGCCAAGAAACACTAGATAGATTGCGTCATAATCGTCGCGTTACCGTCGACGACCTGCGCGAACCACAAACCGTTTTCTAGCAACTTCTCGATCAGCACCTCACTTGGGTGCTGACTTTCGATATAGAGATATACGATGTTATCTTCGATCTCGATACTAGCACCGTGGAAACGACTGGAAATGACCGCAGCAGCCTCGGCAGGTATGATCTGTTCGACATCAAGCATGCGCGATGGTGACGCGTAGATAGTATAATCTTCAAGAAATTTCTTGTCGTAGGGTCGATATATTCCGGGCAAAATAGCCTTTAACTCTTCATAAGACGCGCTAAACGCCTCTTCGCGCGCCTTGTGACCGATGTAAATATGAGGGATATCATAGCGCGTATGGAGATCAAACGTCACGATCAGCCAATGAACACGTTGCTCCATGGCTTTACGGGTAACGATGACGTCATTACGCGTCACAATCGTCGTATCGTAGCCCTGAAGCGTTCCGAGGCTGTAATGGTTATCGATATGGGTCGCCGATACCGTGTGGCCTCTGACGAGCTTGTGATCGTCCTCGCGCTGGCTTACGTAACCGAAGTAGACGAATCCGAGCTTATTGGCAACTTTTTGGATGGTTCGCCTCGTCAAAGAGGACTTGACGATGTGTCCCGGTAGCATGTGCCGGAAAGCACGACGAAGTACGCGTGATCGTGTCGAAGGAATCCTATTCATCGTTCGAAAGCTCCATGACGGTATCGAGAAGAGTGCTGAGGTATTCAGCCTGTGACCATGCGAGTGGCGCAACCGAGAGAGTTTCGCCGTCCGTTGGACTGATCTGCTCGCTGAGCACGCCAGTTGGCGCCATCTTCGATTGAATCCAGCGGATAATCGATAGTGCCAGTTCTTTGTCGCCGACTTCGAGCTCATACTGTGCCCACCATAGCGAAGCGATTGGCCACCAGTTACTCTTACTGTCGGCATCGGCCCGGAGATAGGCGTCGCGTTCATAGCGAGGAAGCCCATAGCTGCCCGGCGTACCGAGGCGGTCGCGTATCACTTTCATGCTCATTCGCACTTCGTCACTATCGGTCGCGTAGAGCCCATACATGAATGCGCCGAAGGTCGACGAAACATCGAGAGTTTTGTCGATTTCTGTCGTGCCATCAGGATGAACATCTAGTCCTTTGTAGAAAACGTGACTCTGCTCGTCGTAAAGGTGCTTCCTAGCGGCTTCGGCGATTCCGTCCGCCGATGAGCGCCATCTAATGACGTTGTCGGTATCGGCGCGCGCTTCTGCCAGACCTGCGGCGGCCCGGAGGGCAGCCACGACGATAGAGACCGTATATGTCGATACGATGAAGCGCTCTTCCCAGAGGTCATAAGAAGGTCGAGGGAGGCCGGTATGATGATCGACGTACTCGCAGAGGAATTGCGCCATCGGCTCGACCATTGATTCATAGAAATCATGCAGAAGTTTCGGATCCTCATTCATCATGTAAAACTGCGTGAATACAAACAGCACCAGAGCGGTTTCATCTTCTTGAATCGGTGGCGCAATCGTCCCGTCATCATGAAGATAGGGGTGCCAGCTACTGCCGAGGGCGCCATCGGCGCGATACTTATGCGAGAGATACCCGTTCGGATTGAGTCCGCGACGACAAAATTCGAAGAATCGATATGGTTCGTCGTAATATCCCATTCGGATGAACGGCCATAGGACATACGCACCATCTCGTGGCCAGGCATAGCCATATACGTCGCGCCAGGCCTCGAGCATTGCCGTATCGGTACTGGCGATCACGGCGCCGCGCTTGTCCATATGAGCTTTTGCGATGAGGCCACTTTCGATAAATGATTTTCTAAATTCTGATGAAATCTTGCTCGCCGCTCGTTCAAGCGGGACAATCCACTCGTGCCACCAGTGACACGTCGCGTCATATCGGTCGATGAAACCATGCTTCTGGACGGCTTTATGGATAAATAGCGCCTCACGTAGAGACATACCACATGCAATCCAGTAGCTTATCCGTGCGGAGTCATGCGCTTCGAGGTTGAGCTTGAGCCGGAATGTCGAGTCCACGTGACCGTGCTCGACGTTGCAGACAGTTAACTCGCCATCCTCGGCGTCTCTAAATGTCCCGTCTTTACCTTCCATCCCAAATAGTCCACACGTGTACTGATCGTACCAGTCACCCTTGTCGATTCGGCACGACGCCACAAACGCTCTTCGTCCGTTGTAATGGAACATCGCATGGTCATCTGGCAGGTACTGTACGGTGTCAGTGTTGCTCATGGAATCGCCGATGATAAATGCCTGATGGAGGAATACTTTTATCTCGCGCGGGCGATCGCTATCGTTAATGACATGGATATTGCGCATGAGCGCGCTGTAGTCAGAGTCCACTAGATCGTCGAACTCGAGAATAATCCCTACTTTAGGGTTTTTCGCGATGATATGTCCGACAAGTGCTCGATGCGGATAGCTAAACTCAAATGACCAGTCGCCGCTGTCGAGCCACGAGATAGCGCCGTCGACATAGACACCGACATGATGCCTGAGCGAATTATCAGCGGCGTGATTTTCATGACCAACGTATGGATAATAGAAGTCATGGACGAGGCCAAAGTTATTCAGGCCAACGTGAAGTTCGCCGTTCGATAGAACGATTGGGCGTGACACCCCTACAATTCTCCGCGCGCTGGCGAGTCCATTACTCGGTATCGAACGTCACGCACCGCGTTCATATAGTAAAGAAATGCATCATAAGGCGATTCGTATGGGCTGAAGTACGCGTGGACGTCCCCGTCGTTCGAGTATTTCGTGCTCATGTAGTACGGATGATCAGAGGTTGTGAGGCGTCGCCAGTCAGAGATCAGATCCATATCGTCACTGCGGAGTACGTCGTCCTCTAGGTTATAGAGGTGGCGCATCGCTTCTTGTTGCATACTATTGCCGAGCCACGCTGACAAATCTCGCTCTGCATCAGCCCAAGTGACGGTATCAGGCATGGACACAGTATCGCTAGTATCGAAGGCCTCAGCGGCTTCTGTGATGGTGTAGAAGGTATTGTGTTCGTTCTTCGCCCATTCTCCGACGAATGTCTCGAAGAAGTTAAAGATACCAGTGTCATCCCAGACGTTCTCACCGAAGGTTTCGTAGTCCATAAAGAGATTGAGCACGTCACCATCACCGAGGGCATCATTGGCCCAGGTGGTATAGCGATCGGCACTTAGCGGCCACTCACTCCATTCGCGATTGCCGAAGCGGAAGGCGATATCATCGCTCATCTTGTAATTTTTCATCAGAAGTTTGATCTGATTTGTGTCGTGCGGGCGATAGACATAGTTCGGACTGCGCCAACCGAGGACTTTGTCCCAACCTTCGGTGATAATAGCCTTGAAGCCCTTATCGTCGGCCCACTTCGCGAGGCGGTCGTTGTAGGCAAGCTCGGTGTTGCGGAATGCAGTCGTCTCGACACCGAACAGATCACGGATCTTGTTGCGGTGCAGTTCGACTTGTCGTTCAAATTCGCTGTCGCTATAGAAGAACGCGAGGCTGTGATAGTAGGTCTCAGCGACGATCTCGACGCGGCCGGTATCGACCAGCGCCCTGAACGAATCGAGAACATCTGGCGCCCACGCTTCAGCTTGCTCGAGGAATACACCAGAGATGCTGAGTGATATCTTGAAGTCAGGTTGGCTATCGAGGATCTTTTTGAGCAGAGCATTCATCGGTCGGTACGACTTATCGACGACCTTGTTGAAAATAACCTCGTTGGCGGCATAGTGATCGGTCCCTTCACGGAAATAATCGTGCACGACGCCAGTCTCAAAGACCGAGTAGTCCCTCACGCGCCATGGTTGGTGAACGTGCAGATAGAGAACTAACCCACGCTTGCTCATACGGTTGCTCCTATCTTCATACGGTTATATACCTGCATACATTGGCGAGCGACATCGCTCCAGGATAACTTTGCATATTCTTTTTTGACATCAGTTTTGAGGCTCTGCTGGAGAGCTGGGGAGGTAGCGATACCGACTAATTGGTTCGCGAGGCGGTCAGTGTCCCAGAAATCATATCTCAATATCGAGTGGAGCGTCTCAGCGACACCAGATTGCTTCGTCAGGATCAGTGCAGTGTCGTGATGGGCGGCTTCGAGCGCGGTCAAACCGAAGGGTTCAGACACGGAGCTCATGACGAAGGCGTCGCTCACGTTGTAGGCGTCGCGCCACTGTTTGCCACGGACAAATCCAGTGAAAAAGACCTTGTCTGAGATGCCGAGATTGGCCGACAGTTCGATCAGTTCATCGCGCTGTTCGCCGTTGCCCGCGAGGAGAAGTGCCATACGGTCATTCTTTGACACGGCTTTGGCGAAGCCTTCGAGCAGCTGAGTGAGGCCCTTTTGGACAGTGAGACGAGTGACGGCCGAAACGATCGTGTAACCTTCATTTCGCAGAGACTCGAGATAGCGATAGGTGCGTCGGTCGTATTCGAACACACCCATCGAAGCCACATCGATGGCGTTATAGACCACTTCGACTTTGTCGGCTGGGATGCCGTATTTCTGAACGATAATGCTCTTGGTGATGTTACTCACGGCGAGGATGCGGTCGGCCATCATGAGACCCTGATATTCGATCTCGTGAACGATCGGGTTGCCCGATCCTGACGTGCCGGCGCGGTCAAATTCGGTTGCGTGAACATGGACGATTAGCGGTGCGTCGGTGAGTTGCTTGGCGCGCATGCCTGCTTCCATCGTGAGCCAGTCGTGAGCGTGAATCGCGTCAGGGGTCGGGAGAACTTTCAATAGTCGCTCGACGTATTGGATATAGCGCTTCTGGACACCGCGCATGGTCTGGAGGTCATTGACGTCGACCTTATCGAGGTCGTGCTCTTCGATATATTTGCTATCATAGGCGCCCATCATGCCAAATTTGTGAATAGGCGACAGATTGGTCGCCGAATGGATCGTCATGTATTCAGTGCCGGGATGTTCGGCGGCGTAGGGGAGTACGAAATCAATAGTCGCGCCCTCGGCGGCAATAGCTTTGCTCATATGGTAGCAAGCAACCCCAAGTCCGCCACTGTTGTGCGGAGGCAGCTCCCACCCTAGCATTAATATCTTCATTTTGGCTCTATAAGACGGTAAATCGTCTCAGATCCCCTTATATGTTATGGTGTTGTTTCCATTACATTATACGCCTAAGCTTATGCTTATTTCAACAAGGAAAACAGTAAAGTTATTCACAGTTTCCGGCAAGCCCAACATCTGGTATAATTACCACTCGTAAAGGGGCATAGTACAACGGTTAGTACATAGGTCTCCAAAACCTAGGATCGTGGTTCGATTCCACGTGCCCCTGCCAAGCTGGACAAACCCAAAATAACAGATGTAAATCTGTTTGGTTATTTTAATAAAGCGTAAGCTTTATTATTTTTTGTCAAATCTACCTCTGTGAGAAAAGTTCGATTCCATGTGCCCCTTTATTTTTGACTCACTCCATAATCTCTCATTTTTATAGAGTCATTCAATCTTGACAGCTTATCTATAGGTGTCTACTCATGCTGCTCTCATTTTGTAGTTGCTATGCTGAACGTATGACTAAATCCCGTCCACTTGCTATTAAAACAACGAGTTTATCCAAAACATACGGTACAAATGTAAGCCTCAAAGACCTTAACTTAAGGATTATGAGCGGTGAAATTTACGGATTACTTGGGCATAACGGGGCGGGGAAGACAACGACCGTCAACATTCTTACGACCTTGCTACAGCCAACGTCGGGTAGTGTAGAGCTATTTGGCTATGATATTCACAAGGATAGCCAGCAAGCACGTCAACTATTTGGCTATCTCCCAGAGAATGTCAGGTTTTATGACAATATGACTGCCTATAAAAATGTCGAGTACCTAGCGAAGTTGTCCGGGTTATCTGATCCGAAAAAACGTATCGTTGAAGTATTTGAATTCCTCAATTTTACAGAGCACATGCATCAACGAGTCGGTGAATTTTCTAAAGGAATGCGCCAGCGAGTTGGTATTGCGCAGGCAATCGTCCACAAACCAAAATTACTATTTTTAGATGAACCGACATCGGGACTTGATCCAGAAGGTATTAAACAACTTCGCGATTTGATTATACGACTCAACCGAGACGAAAATATGACTATCTTTATGAATACACATCTTCTGAGTGAAGTCGCAAAGACGTGTACATCAATCGGCGTCCTGAACCACGGAAAGCTTATTTATAACGATAGTCTCGTTAATACAATGAAACGTTTTCCAAATGAAGCATCGCTCGAGAATATCTATACCGCTGTTGAAGGTACGACCGTCTAGTGACTATGAGGGTGATGTATACCACGCTTGTCATGGAGCTGCGACTACTTTTACGCGAAAAGCTCGTCATTATCATTAGCTTTATATTCCTGGCGTTAACAATTGCAGCTAGCTTTATTGGCTGGTCAACAAGCCATACAGTCAACCAGGCATATAGCCTGAGCCAGCCGTTTTTAGCCCAAGGTGCCGCTATGCCACCAAATCCATTTTCAGGGGTATCACACCTTTCGCTCCAACGTAATATTGGCATGTACTTTTTTCTTGTCGGGTCATTACTGGCGATTGTCATCGGCTACCGGTCAACACTTCGAGATCGTTTAAACCGTGTTTCAGCACTTGTCATGACACGAAGGCTCACAAAAAGGCAGTTTGTTATAGCAAAAGCCGGTGCAGTTTCACTTGTTCTTGCTGGCATACTTTTCGTATCTTTTTTGTGTTCACTTATTGTTGCCTCGATATTTCCAGAACTGCATTTGACTGGTGTACAGATATTTCATTTCGTGATTTTTTATGGACTATCATGGGTCTATCTCGTCACTTTCGGCATGGTAGGCGTTATCAGCGGACTCCTCGCAAAAAATCAAACAATGGCATTGCTACTCCACGTAACGTTATGGGTTGTTATTGGATTCGTCATTCCACAGATTATTTCCGGCTTAGAACCGACGGCGCTGCTGAACCCTGTTTCTATTACTGCTATAGACCAATCGCATAGCTTCTTTACGGATCTGCAAAAGATCGTTGGTCCATTTTCGTTCGCTGAAAATTATCGAGTCGTATCTAATTCATTACTGGAGTTTACCAACTCAGCCGCTGATACCGTACAACTTGTTGGCTCAATAGTTGGAGCAGCCATCGTCAGTATGGCAGTGACCGTATGGTCAGCGGCTAAATACCGACCAAATGAGGACGTTTCATCATGATCAAAGCATTTATTGTTGCAAAAAAAGAATTTCGTGATGCATGGCGCGAAAAGTTACTTGTCGTACTGATTGCGTGTTTAGGACTTTTGGTGGTTGTATCAATTGTCGTTGCAACCATACAGATAGGCGTCGATGTAAGTACCTATCAACAGGCTCTTGCGAAATTACAAGGCAGCGGGCAAACAAGTATATTGACGCCACCACACTACTCACCACTCCAGATGCTACGCAGCAGTATTGAGTACTTAGAGATTATCGGGGCTATCTTTGCAATTGTTCTTGGCTACACAAGCATTGCGCGCGAACGAACAAGCGGAGCACTAAAACTTATTTTTAGTCGGGCAGTAACTAAAACAGAATATGTGACAGGTAAATTACTAGGTAATCTCGCGATCATTACGACAGTTGTTGTCAGCTTCTGCCTCTTCGCCTGTCTTAGTATTTTTGTTCTTGGACAAGTCCTATTAAGTCCCATTGAAGTACTGAAATTGGCTATAGCAGGAGGCCTATCCATAATGTATTTGATGATTTTTTACAGTCTTGCTGCGTTACTTGCAACACACGTAAAATCACTCCTGAATGGGCTGGTCATTGCTTTAGTATTTTGGGTAAGTTTTGTCCTCATTTTACCGCAAATAGGTGATACGATGGATGTCGACAACCAGGTACCTGGTGGCTTCTTTGCCAGTCTCAACTTGCCAAAAACAGCCGAAAAGTCAGTACTGACACACTTTAGTGCCTACGAAACATTTCGTAACACCACCGAAGTGATGAGTCCAACGAAACACTTTGAACGAGCTAGCTTCGCCGTACTCGGCATCAAGAACATCTACAATGGTCAGCCGCTGTCTTCTATTTGGAATGACAAGTGGGGGAATGTTGTCGTCCTTGGTGCTGTGGCCATTGGTATGACGGGGCTATTATACGTTGGGTTTATAAAAAATAAGGAGATTTAAATGAGTAAAAAGAATATCACTATCATCATTGCGGCTATTGTCGTCGTCGGGCTTGCCATAACTGGTATAGTTGTTTCACGACACAGTTCTGTCCCATCGTCACAAGCAGCGACTAGCAGCAATCCACAAGATCTGGTTGCAGGCCTTTATCCAAATGAGATTAAGAACACTGCAACGGCTGTCGGCTTTACCATTAAAAGTGCCGCAGTTGAAAACAATACTGACTCAGTAACTGGTAAGGTTGTCTCCGACCATCTAGAAGTGACATTAGTGAACACAACAGCCAAACCGCTGACTGATTTTGAAATATACTACACAATGATGGATACAAAGACACAGCAAAAAGAAGGTTATTACAAAAAGTTAGCTGGTTTCACGCTTGTGGCTAATGCAACCGCTACGATTCATTTCGATAATAAAACGGGTGACGGTCACTTTAGCGCAAATAAAAGTAGTCTGTACTATACGTCGTCAAATGCAATTGATTTCAACGTCGAAATTAGTACGCCAGGCTATGCACCGCAAAACATTACAGTAACGAAAGCTGCCGGTGGCGCCGAGACAAAAGACTAATGCATACTATCGTTACGTTTGCTGCGCAGTACTTACTTTTTATCCTGATTGCCATTGCCGGAATATACTGGCTTCAACAGGATAAGACAGCGAAGATCAAGATTGCCTTCATAGGTCTGCTCGGGTCAGTGATCGCGCTCATTCTAATGAAGATCGGAGCCGCCTTGTTCTATGATCCACGTCCTTTTGTGACACATACCGTCGTTCCATATTTTCAACATGCTGCAGATAATGGCTTTCCGTCAGACCATACTTCACTTGCAGCAGTCCTTGCGGTGACACTCTTTTTTGCATCACGAAAACTAGGGATTGCCTTGTTCATCGGCGCTATTCTCGTTGGTGGCTCGAGAGTGATTGCACATGTCCACTCACCAATAGATATCATCGGTGGCCTAGCGATTGGCATCGTCAGCGTCTACGCTAGCCACTCTCTCTACAAACTATGGCAGAAAAAGAGACAGCACTCGCAGGTGACATGAAAAAGAGGCGCATAACACGCCTCTTTTTCGGTTACTAGAAAATCCTAGTTATTTGTTTCGTTTTGGCCAGTTTGCTCAACGTTTGGCCCATTAGGGTCATCTGCTTTCGTGGAACCTTTTGCCTCTGTTGCATCAGGTGCTTCAGCTGTCGTTGATTCCTGTGACGACGTTGTTGACGACGCAGTAACGGGTGCTGCATGTGCAGATGAGTTCAATGCTGCAATACTTAACACGCCGAGCCCTGCAACCACTGGTATTGCAAGTAATCCAAGTTTTTTATTCATGTAATATCTCCTTTTATTATGTGTTATTACCTACCTATCATAGCCAAAACCACATGATACTAACGTGAGCATAAACACATTTCTCTCTCATATTCATCTCATCAAAGCTCAGGTATACTAGTAAAGTGAAAGTATTAGTTGTCGAAGACCATACGCAACTCGCCGACGTTACAAAACGTGCGCTTATTGAAGACGGCTACGTCGTTGATATTGCTCAAGATGGTCAGACCGCGTTAGATATGTTTGAACTCAATAGCTATGACGTCATCGTACTGGATATTATGTTACCGGAAATTGACGGAATCGAAGTCTGTCAAACGATGCGAAAAACCGATCTTGATATACCAATCATTATGTTAACGGCTCGCGATGGGCTGGGGGATCGTATTAAAGGTCTCGACAGTGGTGCTGATGATTATCTTGTAAAGCCGTTCTCATTTGATGAGCTATCTGCGCGTATTCGCGCCTTACTGCGAAGAGGCAAGAAAGCAGATTCTACTATTCTCCATGCCGGAGGTCTTGAGCTGAATCCTGCGACAAAAGAAGTGACATATGAAGGGATAAAGCTTTCATTAACCGCAAAAGAATATACGCTTTTACAGTACTTTATGAAAAATAGTGGTCGCGTTATACCAAAAAATGAATTGCTTGAACACGTGTGGGATATGAATTACGACGGATTATCAAACGTTCTCGAGACGTATGTCAGATATATACGGAGTAAGATACGAAAAGGTGGAGGTAATGCAGGTATGATCCAGACGTATCGTAATCTAGGCTATATGTTACAGGCATAAGTATGTGGAAACAAACGACCCTTAGACTAACGCTCACATATTCATTGATTTTTCTCACTTTTCTGGCGATATTTAGTGGTGGGCTGTACTTTTGGGTAAATCGCTCATTTAGCGATGGATTTACGACGCAGGTTCGTGACCAAGTTGAGCAAAATAGTACGACTGAACTATCGACTCAGCAATCTGACACGGCAAATACTGCCGCCGAGATTGCCGTCAATAACTTTCGCGATATTTTGATCATGTTCGACGCTGTTGCCTTTATTTGTGTTCCATTCATTTCTTACTTTTTGACACGTCGGTTACTTATACCATTAAAAGTATCGCAGGATAAACAACAGCAGTTTATTGCTAATGCATCTCACGAGTTACGCACACCACTGGCCGTGATTGGCGGAGAGCTTGAACTTGCGCTGCGAAAAACACATTCTATCAGCGACTATAAAAAAACGTTGACCAATAGCAAGCAAGAAGTCGATCACATGACTCAATTGACGACAGAGTTGCTGCTGCTAGCGCAGCTCGATGAGATGCACGACAAGTCACCCGAAACAACGACAATTAATCTCCACGAACTCATATGGACGGTAAATAAAAGCATGGCGATATTATCGCAAAAAAAATCAGTCCGCATAGATATGACATGCCCCAAAGATATTGTCATTACAGCCAATAGCAAGCTCATCGACGTTGCTATTTCCAATGTCATACGAAATGCTATCAAATATTCACCCAACGGGAAAAGCATCGAGGTTACAGTGCATAGACTGCCAAGGAATCATGCAAAGATAGCAGTCCATAACCTAGGGGAAAAAATAGACAGCGTCCATCAATCCCAATTATTCGATCGTTTTTACCAAATCAAGAATGATCACGGCAGCGACGGTTTTGGACTTGGACTGGCTATTGTCAAAGAAATTGTGACGTTGCATAAAGGCAAGATAAGTTTGACATCATCTGATGAGGGAACGACATTCACTATAATCATTTAGTGTAGATTAATTATGGATCAGCACCAAGTTTTTATCTTTATGAAGAATGTCATCTGTTTAACGGCTTTGCGGGAATGGGTGCGGCGCATTACCTCACAACTATCATTCTGTGAAAGAATATTAAGGCTTCCTTCCCACAATATTTCGTTATCTATAATAGCCAGCTTTCGGTGATGACCGACTGTCAGCAGTACGACAACACCTATGTCTTGCATAGCTGCAACAGCCTGTGTTGCTTGATCTTTCAAGAATGCTTCATGTTCATCAAGCGGTTTTGTATTTACTATTATCTTTACCCCACGACGACGAAGCTTTCGTAGAGTAGGGAAGAGTACTGCCATGCGCTTCGATGTTATAAACGGACTTTCTATCATAACACGTGAATGGGCTTGTTCTAGGTCACGAAGGAATGCTTTATAGAATGTGTTTTGATCATACAGACGAGATGAAGTAATATTACACATCTACTTGATCCTTAGAAAAATCTATTATGCCACAACATGTTTGGTAATCGTCCTTGAGCCCCTGCCAAGAAGGACAATATTGAAATAACAGATTAGAATCGGTTCGATTATTTCGGATACAATCTAATCTGTTATATTTTTGTCAAATCCTCATCTGTTAGAAAAGTTCGATTCCTGTTTCCCCTTTATGTTTTTCGAGTATATAATTTTCCTGCCGTTCGCAAGGGTAGTAAGAACAGTAATTAACTTGTCACCGACATCCATCGCTTCCGATCATGCATGATTTCTGCGTAGCTTTTCATGACAGCCTTCAATGGATGTGATAATGCTGCTGAAATAACCTAAATGCAAGCAGAAGCAGAATAGTGTCAAACAAGTTACAGGCCTTACCTTGCTTTATTATTTTAATTTTAAATCGTAGGTGTATTTTGTAACTTTGACTTTATACCCCCAGGGGGTATACAGTAGAGTTATGTTAGTAGAACTTAAGAAACGTGCACTGCATCGAACCAAAATCCTCCAAGGCCAAATGCGAGGTATTGAAAAGATGATTGATGGCGATGAATATTGTATGGACATCATTACACAGTCGCTCGCAGCCCAGAAGTCCCTGGCCTCACTTAATAAGCTAATTCTAGAGAATCATTTGAAAACACACGTGAAAGAAAAATTTGGAACTGGCGACGAGGCTTTGCAGGATGAATCAATTAAAGAGTTACTTGACCTGTATGAATTAACAAATTTAAGAACTAATAATAGATAGAGGTGAATGATATGTACGGATACAGCGATATGATGGATGGATGGGGCGGTGGATATAACCACGGAGACGGAATCGTTTCGATGATATTTATGTTCACCATGATGCTTCTATTCGTAGCTCTAATTATTTGGGCGGTAAGATCTTTTGGTCGTGTTAATAATAACAGTGGCATAAAGGATAACTCGCTAGAGTTACTTAAAAGACGTTATGCAATTGGCGAAATCGACAAGAAGCAGTTTGAACAGATAAAAAAAGATTTGAACGACAAATAATATTTGTATAAAATGGAGTACTAAGTGGTGAAGCATGCTATACATACTTTAAGTCAAACTGGTAATAAGAACTTGCCAGGAGAAGTCGGCAATGTGACTTATACATGTCCAATGCACCCAGACGTACAGCAATCAAAACCTGGCATGTGTCCTGAGTGCGGCATGCATCTAGTGCCGGCAAAAGTGAAAAAATCTTCTAGTTATAAGCATCAAAATCACGATAAGCATGTTGGCCACAGTCCTAACGTTTTCAAAAAGAAGTTTTGGCTCAGTTTGGCGCTAACAGTACCGGTTTTATTATTCTCAACGACGGTTCAGGGCTGGTTCGGCTTGAATCTTTCCTTCGCCGGAAGCGAATATATACCGGCAATTTTCGGAATCATCCTTTTCTGGTATGGCGGTTTGGTATTTCTAAAAAGTGCCAAGATTGAGATTGCTGGTCGCCAACCTGGCATGATGACACTTATCTCTATGGCTATTTCTGTGGCATTTGCCTATAGCCTAGCGATTACCCTGCATCTTGTCAGTGGTATGGATTTTTGGTGGGAGCTTGCAACGCTTATTACGATCATGCTGCTTGGACATTGGCTAGAGATGGCGTCAGTGAAGCGCGCCCAAGGCGCCCTTAATGAACTAGCCAAACTACTGCCAGATGAGGCTGAGCTCGTAACTGGCAATTCTACCAAAAAAGTTGCCGTTGCAGAGTTAAAAGTCGGCGATATTGTACTGGTCCGTCCTGGCGCCAAGGTGCCAGCAGATGGCGAGGTGGAAAAAGGTACCTCATCAGTGAATGAATCGATGCTAACTGGTGAATCCAAGGCTGTCCATAAGGCACTAAACTCTCAGGTAATAGCCGGCACAATTAACGGTATGAGCGCACTGACGATTCAAATCAATAAAGTGGGAGACGATACCGCCCTTGCCGGCATTATGAAGCTAGTAGCTGATGCCCAAAGCACGAAATCGAAAACCCAGATACTAGCCGATAGAGCTGCTTCTTATTTGACATTTATTGCACTGGGGGCGGCGATTGCTACCTGGATGGGCTGGGGATTATTTACTGATGCATCATTCGGATTTATACTAGCGCGAGTCGTGACGGTTCTCATTATTGCCTGTCCTCATGCTTTGGGGCTAGCTGTGCCGCTTGTCACGTCAATCTCAACAACCTTGGCGTCAAAAAACGGT
>JBBRCG010000009.1:0-41682 GCA_038205065.1 Saccharimonadales bacterium (SeqCode) | reverse complement strand
GATGAGGCGTCTCTCAGGGATCAGATCAAACGCACCCTTTGGCACGAAATCGCCCACCATTACGGCCTCAATCACGACGATATTCACGATAGAGAGCGCAAATTACCCTAGGTCTCGCATTTTTTGATATCATAGTACTATATGGAAATTCTTAAGGGGACTAAGAAGGCTCGTTCGCTTGCGAAGCGAATCGGCAAAAAAGCTATTTTTTATGGTCGGGTTGCGGCGTCGCTCGGAGCAGTGAGCGGCGAGACAAAGAATAAGCAGCCGATTCTCAAGCGACTGCGTGCGTTTCGTCCCTCGAAAAAGCAAACTATTGTCGTGCTCTCTTCGCTGCTTGTGATTGGCCTGGTGACTGTTGGTCTAGTCGTATACCAGAACAAAAAAGTTGCCGACGAGCAGGCGGCGGCCGTGGTTGAACAGCAGAAAGTCGATAGGCAAAATGCTGCCGCTCAGGTATGCTACGCGCAAAAGATGAAAGAAAAAGCCAGCATGCTCGGCAAGATCACCTACGATCAGCTCTATGACGGAAACTCATGCCTCCAGCAGTAGCCGTACATGTTGTCTAAACTGTTGAACCGGTGGGGAATCTGTAGTACAATCTGTATCTGTACGCGGGTATAGCTCAGTTGTTAGAGCGCTTCCTTGCCAAGGAAGAGGCCAGGAGTTAGAGTCTCCTTACCCGCACCAAAATCAAAAATCCAGCCTCGCCGCTGGATTTTTGATTTATTTTGATACGATCGTCGTTTTCGGTAGTTTGTCGAATTGGTTATAGCGAATAATCATGGCCGATTGGCTTTGCTCTTCTGCCAAGATGTCAGCACAGTTTCCGCTACCATTAAAGGCGACGAGTTGATCGGCGCACACAGATAGCGAGTCTTTACTGTTCGCGAACAGGCTTTGGCCGAACATTAGTTGGTTGGTCTTGATGCCGAGAAGGTCCAGAATCGTCGGCATGATATCCAGGTGAGTGCCTTGGTTCGAATATGTCTCGCCATCGGTCTCGTTTGGCAATTTAACGAAGAGCGGGACTTCTTTTTCTTGGATTGAGGCTGGGTTGTAATCGATAGTCCCGGCCGTAAACGCGGGTAGCACCGGAGTATGGTCGCCATAGAGAACGATGAGGGAATCATCGTACAGTCCTTCGGCCTTCAGCTTATCGAAGAAGGCGCCGAGCATGCGATCCGTATAATTAATGTCCTGCAGGTAGCCGCCCACTAACTCCGGATAATCGCTGGCGTTAATGTCTAGCCCCTTGGTCTGGTCTGTAATGTTGAATGGCACGTGCGAGGAGAGGGTAATGGCATAGCTGAGGCTCGGCTTCGGCTGGTCCTTGATATACTCAGCAGTCTTGGATAGGAAGTCGCCGTCATTGAGCCCCATGTTAATAATTGCACCTTTCGGATAATTGTCGGCCGCGTAGAATTTCTGATAGCCAAGAGAAGCGAGGGCGACATTGCGATTCCAGAAATTGCGGTTGAAGCCGTGATACGCATAGGCGCTGTATCCATCGTCGATGAGAGTTTTTGGTAAACTGTTGAAATTGTCCTGTCCGTATCGCACGAAGACAGCGGAATCATTTAGCGGGAAATAAGACGTGTTTGCCACGAAATCGGTGTCTGCAGTGTGGCCGGCCGCGATCACGAATCGATCGTCGGGAAAGAATTGAGAACTTTTCGCCAATTTGTTCAGATTGGGGGTAATTTCCTGACCATTAACTGACTGGTTGACGGCAAACGCGCCCAGTGATTCCACCTGGATCATGATGACATTTTTGCCTTTTGCGATGCCAGTCAAGTCACTAGTAGCTTGTTCGGGTTGGTTCTTCTCGTCCCAATCGACCAAAGCCTGACTTTGCTCGGCCGATAAGTGCGTAGTCTCCTGCTTTACGAAACGAGCTATGTCCAGCGCGTGGGCCATAAATATACCGTAAAACTGCGAGGTTGAGACCGTATCGTAGCCTCGATCGATCACCTCGTTGATCTTGTCCATCCCGCCCATCGGCTGCAGGCTGAGTAGAAACCCAACAACGATAACGACAAGAGATACGAGCGCTGCGACGAGGCGGCCGGATTTAACTGGAGCAAATCTGGCTCTCTGCTTGCTGAAAAACGTGCTGATTGGTTTGTAGAATAGTATGACAAACACAATATCGGCGATAAATAGTACATATTTAAGGCGTAGTAGGCCCGTGATAGCTGGTCCGATATCGGCCGCTTCGCCGAGGGAGCTGAGTAGGCCGAAAGTGGGGAGGGTCTTGAAGTACGCACAGTAGATCGTATCAATCAGTAACAATAGAGTTAGCGTAGAAGCTAGTATGATCGTGAGTCTGTTTTTGTACTTGCGTATGAAGAAAAGCGGCGAGAAGAGTAGCGCCGTGCTAGTGAAGCCGACGGCGATACCCATCCAGTATTGATTGATAGGCCAAGTCACCACTAACATATAGGTGTTTAATATGTATAGTTTCGCCCCTGTGCTTAGGATGAAAAAGAGGACTAAGTATTGGTCGCAAATATACGACCAAACACGTTCAAGTAAATTTCTAACGGTAAAACCTATGGTATCCTCCAGGTTTGAAGCTTGTCTGACCAATTATAACAAATTATTTTTCTGAAACGCTTAAGAATAGGTTTTCGACGTGACCGATTCTCTTTGGGGGTACTATGTAAAGTGCCAGCCTCGTAGCGGTATTTGTAATATTTCTAACTGAAGAAGGTAGCTATTGGCGCTAATCTAGGATTGTGGGGCGATGGCCACTCTATGTGGAGGTGCCCGCTCCAGTCCGTAATAGAACAAAGGAGACGTACTCGCGAGCGATGGCTACGCTATACAAGGATTGATTTATGAGACACCGGCAATACTACGATCGCGTACTTGCCAAACGAGCCTACTTGATTGAGCACGGCGAGGTGAGTGCCCCTGTGGGTGATGGCGCGGGTATCGCGATCCTTGCTTCATTTATGCCAGAGTTGGTGCAGGACAAAAGAGATTCATGGCGACAATTTCTGGGGCAGATAGAGCGTGTTGAGGCGTTGCTCCAGTCGAGCGGCCAAGTACCCACGATCTTTATGCGCGCTACCGTAGAGGACTACAGGGAAGTTCTACGAGATCGAAAGTTTGGGTCTATCGTGCTCGCGGGGTTTGGTAATATTTCTGCTATTGCCGTCCCTCTCGAGCGCGATGAGGGGAGTTCGCACTACACCTACCTGGACTGGCTCCATGCGTCGGCGCTTGCCGATCACGTCAAACTAGGAAAGTTAGTCATGTTGCAGTGCAGCGGCTTACTGCGTACGTTTAACGCCCCGTGGGGTGTGGGAATAATGAGTTCGCACACAGATATCATAGGAGCTGTGGGACAGCAGCGCTATGCGGCTTCCGACCTTCCATCGAGCCCCGTCACAGATGTCGATGTGTTGAGCTACGGGCAAATATTTACACAATTTCAGAGCGAGAATTATTCGGTTGACGTAGAAAATGCCGCTGAAGTAGGGCGAGTTCGCCGAATAGCGCTGTCGCTTGCGGATATTGGACTATTGTCGGAGGAAAATTGGGAACGGCTCCGTAAGGTTCGGCATGTACTCGACCCTCGCGAGATATTTGCCCATACGTATCCCCCCGTTCCAGAGCCGACGAAAACTCCCTATAGGGGCGAATATGACCCGCGCAATTTCCCTCATGATTAGGTCGCTCGTCGCCAGCAATTGTTGAAACTCGGCAACAGATGCGAGTCGCCACCCTCATTGCCAAAACCAAAACGCTAGTGTATAATATCTATCAGGGAAGAATTTGTTGAATGATACATAAAATAAACATTTCACATAGTGCTCACGTTTCAGGCGCAAGCCTCTCTTTTTTTCCGAATGTCTCAAAGCTCCCTGTTATTGGCGGAGCGATTGGTTTTTCTGCGCAGGGAATTGGGCTGATCTTTAGGTCAAAATTGCTCATTTCTTCTATGATCTTGTCGGCAATACTACTGGGCGGACTCGGCTATATTGCCACACATAAAGCACTCGTTGTCCGTCAGCCGGATACCCAAAATATCGGCAACTCGAGCGCATCAAACACTGGTATTTCTCAAAATCAAACTGCTGAGCCGGGCGCGACGCCGAGCTCGAGCTCGCAGTCGAATCCGAGTCAGACACCAGCAAGCAGTAGTACGAGTACTGCTGCTGGCACTAGTGCGACAACCAGTACGAGTAGTACTTCAGGTGGAGCTACCCCTACGAGCCCGTCGTCGCCAAGCGTCATCAACGCACCGAGTGGAAATTGCTTTGGCGCTCCTTCGAGCTGCGGCTATCCTGACGCGACAAACACCGGTCCGGTAGCGGGTACGGTATTCACGAAAGTGCCCGAGCAAGCCACGAGCGGTAATGGGTGGACGTGGGATTCTCGCGGCTGGATCTCCGTCTCGGGCAGCAATGTTACCGTGAGTGGTATCCAGACAAATGCGAATATAGATGTAACTGGTAGCAATGTCACGATTCAGAATTGCATACTTACTGCAAATAATGGTGACTTTGGTGTTAGCCTCCGGCATACTTCGAACGTGACGGTCAAGAATTGCAGGATCGCAGGAGCGAACGCTTCGACGGGGCGTCTCAGTGTTGCCATTAAATCGATTTATGGTGACGATGTGAATCCGCGCTCTATCGCAAACAACATCTCATTTGTTTCTACCGGTATCCAATACTGCCAAGGACTAATACAGGACAACTACATCCATGATCTCGGGTACCAAAACGGCGACCACTTGAATGGCACCACGAGCAATGCCGGCTGCGATCAGCTGAATATTCAGCACAATACGATATTCAATAACTTCAGTCAGACTGATGCCATCAGCCTATTCGAGGACTTTGGGGCGCAGCAAAATGCGTTGATCACAAATAACTATCTGGCGGGCGGCGGCTATACGATTTATGGTGGAGCAAACTCTGGCGGTGCCGTTCCGAAGAATGTGCAGATTACGAACAACCGGATCAGCGATCACTATTACGCGAATGGCGGATACTATGGCTGGCTCGCCGCGTGGGACGGTAGTGGCGGCGGTAACGTTTGCTCGGGTAATATCTTGGAGCATACGGCGACGGGAGCGACTACCGCACTAGGCTGCTAGGAAAGTTCTGTTCAAGATAATTCAGTTTCGTCTCTGTCGGTATTAAATATTTCGCTGAGATTTGAGAGTACAATGAATGATGAAGGAGGTAATATTATGTACGGTTATCGAATGATGGATGGATATGGATATGAATCAGGATGGGGGTGGGTGATAATGTTGGTGCTCACGGTTCTGTTTGTAGTTGCCGTATTTGCAATACTACGAGCGGTTAGAGGGCATGATCGCTACGGCATGCACTCGCGCGGGGTTGATGCGATGGATATCGTCAAAGAGCGCTACGCGAAGGGTGAGATCGATAAAAAACAATTTGAAGAGATCAAAAAAGACCTGAGCAAATAACACTCAGCGTCAGACGCGCAACTAATCCGTATGGGACATGTGATGCTCGGTATGGCCCGCGCCATGATACTGATGCGTCAGCGCGTGTCCCTTACCTTTTTTGAGAAGGTAGTAGTTGACGGGCCAAGCCGCGATAAAGGCAGCGGCCACGGCGATGATGCGCGAGAGCCAGTAGACTGGATGTGATAAATCTTTGTCAAATGCACCAGGTATAAGTACCATGCATATATTATCGACGAGGATCATTGTCACTATCGAGACGGTGTCGGCTACAAAGATGAGCCGAAGCGCTGCCCAGAACTTCACGCCGGCACGTATGACCGGAACTGTCGAAAATGTATAGCCCGACACGAAGGAAAGGCTACCGGCCAAGATGATGGTAACCACAATGCCAAATCCAAAGTGAGTGCCTATAGTGACACCGATAAGCTCTCCAACCGTACAGCCTATGAGACAATGTAGCGTTGCACTCGCGGCCATTTTGACGGTGTGATTATCCTGCATAACCCTATTGTAACAAGATTCAGCGGAAGGTGGGGTATACTCGTGAGCTCCTCGTCCTATTCTTACTCCACGGTGACGTTATTTTGTATAAATATTCACATTAATGGAAAATCGGATACCCACGTGGGTCATTAAGCTTGTGTTTTTTCTGCTACTATAAAGATACGAAGTTTCGTTGATGTATCACGAGACGGGTAGCTATCATTAACAGCGTAAACAAGGAACAAAATGAGTAAAACAATTAGTTTTAAATCACTGAGAATGTTCAACCTCATCGCGGCTATGCTACATGCAGTGCAGGGCCTCGTGGTTGTTATATTAAGCCGTAGCTTTGATGTGCCGATCTCAGGCAGTTATCTTTCATTCAATCACGCCACTCAGAGCCTCGAGCCGACAACGGCACCCCTATTCAGCCTCTCGTTGCCACTCCTTATCGCTGGTTTCTTCTTCTTGTCATCTGTGGCGCATCTCGTCATCGCCACGATCTACAACAAGAAGTATAACGCAGACCTGCGCGTCGGTATCAATAAGATGCGATGGGTTGAATACTCGATCTCAGCCAGCATCATGATGGTTGCGATCGCGCTCCTCGTCGGTGTGTATGACGCCATGAGCCTGCTCATGATATTCGGTTTCGTCGCGATCATGAACTTGCTCGGTCTCGTGATGGAAATTCACAACCAAACGACCAAAACAACAAACTGGATCAGTTACTGGATAGGCTGCCTCGCAGGGATCATCCCATGGATAGTCATCGCGTTTTACTTCTGGCTCTCAGCAGACAAGGGAAGCGCCGCCCCGACATTCGTGTACTGGATCTTCGTCTCGATCTTCATCTTCTTTAGCTGTTTCGCCGTCAACATGGTGCTGCAGTACAAAAAGATCGGTCCATGGAAAGATTATATCTACGGCGAAAGGGTCTATATAATCCTGAGCCTTGTCGCAAAAACCTTGCTAGCATGGCAAGTCTTCGCCGGTACGTTACGACCGTAGTGTCTATTGCGAACACTAAGACAGGCCCCGAAAGGGGCTGTCTTTATCCGTAGCTTATTTTATGTGGGGGTAAAGCGCGAGCAACAATACGACGACACCCAGTGCACGTCGAAAATAGCTCTTGCCCTGCGTGATTTCGAGCCAGGCCCAGGTGAATAGAAAACCAAAGCTCAGGTACGAGAATAAATTCTGCCAGGGGGCTGTTTTTATAAAGAAAGCAGCGACCGCAAACGCTAGCCAGCCGATGAGTGGGATATTTGGTCGTTGCCAAATAACAATTTTACCATCACTGTCTTTGAAATATCGCTTAACCATTGCGGTATAATGATTCATGTACATAGTATAGGTCCTTTGAAGCAATCCTACGTTTGTGTGCGCGATATCTTACAGAAATCTAGTCAAGAATCGCGGTAGACTAAATCATAAATAAAAAAGGAGAAGGCAGATGATCGTAACTATTCTTTACGCAATTGGTGGATTTATCGAGGTCTTAGTTGGTCTGAGGATTATTCTGCGATTAGTTGGCGCAAATGTCGGCAATATGATCGTCAGCTGGGTATATACATGGAGCACGCCGATTGTTGCTCCGTTTTCGGGCATATTTGGCCAAGATGCCACCGTCATCCACGGAGTCGGCGCTGTAGTGCCGAGTGTGTTTGACTGGACGGCGTTTATTGCCCTGATTGTTATCGGGCTCATCGTCGGTTTTGTTGGCTCATTGCTTGGGCGTAAATAAGCAACAGCATACATACTAGCCGATAGATCAGGCGTGGCGTTTTGCAGGCGCGTCGGCTACAATAAACATTAGTTATGTTTAAAACACGAATTCAAAAACGACTCGACAAGTACGTGACGCGGTATTTTGTCGCTCATCCCGAAGTGAAACTAATAGTAGTGACAGGAAGTGTCGGCAAGACGAGCACGAAGCGTGCGATCGCGACAATACTGAGTGAACGTCACCGCGTTCGTATGCATGAGGGCAATCACAACACGGCACTTTCGGCGCCGCTCGGCATACTCGGAGTGGATTATCCAGAAGATATTCGTAATCCGCTAGAGTGGATGGCGGTATTTAAGGCCTGTAGGGCGAGGATAAGTAGCCCTACTGACGTCGATATTATCGTGCAAGAGCTCGGTACGGATAATCCCGGTGATATCCCGGCATTTGGACGCTACCTCAAGCCCGATATCGCGGTCGTCACGGCAGTGACACCAGAACATATGGAATTTTTCAAGACGCTCGACGCGGTCGCAACCGAAGAGATGAGCGTGTCGGTATTCTCGAAGTATACGCTGATCAATAGCGATGATATCGACAGTCGTTATGCGATGCTCGAGACAAATCCGAACTTCTCGACCTATGGCGTGTCGACACTCGCCGAACATCGACTCGAGCCAGGTGATTTCGCGATCGATGGTGGATACCATGCGAAAGTCTACGCACCAGAATTTCCCGAACCATTCGAAGTCGATGCGCATGTCATCGGCGAACATAGCTTACGTCCGATCATGGGTGCGATCAGCGTCGCAGGAATTCTCGGTATGACGCCAGTCGATATCGCGAAAGGTACCGCTAAGTGTCGCCCCGTTCCGGGACGCATGCAGATGCTCAGAGGCCTTGGCGATACGACGATTATCGACGACACGTACAATTCTAGTCCTGCCGCTGCGAGCGCGGCCCTTCGTACGCTCTACGAACTATTCGCTAACGCGCCCCAACGCATCGCAGTGCTCGGTGATATGCGCGAGCTTGGTGCTGAAAGTCCCGCTGCTCACGAAACACTCGGCTCGCTCTGCGATGGAAGCTTGCTTTCATGGGTCGTTACGGTCGGTCCCGATATGGAAAAATATCTCGCTCCAGCTGCACGAGCACGCGGTTGTCAGGTAAGGGTTTGCCGAAACGCCCTCGAAGCGGGCGAATTTGTTCGATCGGTCAGCGAGCCGGGTTCGGTGATTCTCGTTAAGGGCTCACAAAATACGATTTATCTCGAAGAATGCGTCAAAGTGCTATGCGAATTGACTGATCACGAAAAGCTCGTCCGGCAGTCTCCGGCATGGGTCGCGACCAAGCAACGTTACTTTGATACATTTTAAGTCCTGACCCCGCGCAGCCGCTTGCCAGCTCTGCTATAATACAGAGTAATGAAACGTTATAATCCATCTGAAATTGAGCCAAAATGGCAAACTGCGTGGGCGGCCGATAAACGATATGAGGTTACCGAGCATTCGGATAAGCCGAAATATTATGTGACCGGTATGTTCCCGTACCCATCTGGCGCCGGCATGCATACTGGGCACTTCATGGAACACTCGATCGTCGATGCTATCGCGCGATTTCGTCGAGCCCTCGGTCATGATGTCATGTATCCGATCGGATGGGATAGCTTCGGTCTGCCAGCGGAGAATTACGCGATAAAGACAGGCAAGTCACCACAGGAAACGACCCAGACAAACATCGAAAGCTTCAAAAATCAGCTTCGCCGTGTCGGCGCCAGTATTGATTGGTCTAGAGAGCTCAACACTGCCGATCCAGAGTATTACAAATGGACGCAGTGGATATTTACGAAATTACTTGAGCGCGGACTGGCCTACCAAAAGGAAGCGATGCAGTGGTGGTGTCCGAAAGACAAGACGGTACTCGCAAATGAGCAGGTCGTGGATGGCAAATGTTGGCGCTGTGAGAGCATCGTCGTCAAAAAGTCGATGAAGCAGTGGTTCTTCAAGATCACCGATTATGCCGATGCGTTGCTCGAAGAAATCCCTGCCCTCAACTGGCCCGACAAGATCAAAACCGCCCAGACAAACTGGATCGGTCGCAGTGAAGGCGCGGAGGTTGAATTCATGGTCGTGAATTCAGGAGTAGGCGAGGCTAAGGATACGCTCAAGTTTACCCGGAAACTCTCTGACCTTATTCTGGCTGGCAAAAAAACCGCTACTATTCGTTACGGTACAAAGAATTTAGAAGTTGGTGATGTTGCAGAATTCTCGACTCGTATCGATTCAGGTACAGTGTCTGGTCCGTTTGCGCTCGCTAAAATTACCAATGTCCGACGTATGTCGCTCTCAGAAGTTCCTATTGATCTGGACGGACATGAAGGCTACCCGTCGAAAGAGGCGCAACTCGCGAGCTATAAGGGATATTACGGTGACGAAGTCGAGCTCGATAGTACGTTTACGATCTATGACTTCGAACTCATGGAGAAGAATTCGGTTATTACAGTATTTACGACTCGTCCCGATACATTATTTGGAGCAACGTTCCTCGTACTCGCACCAGAACACCCATTGGTTTCTCAGTTAATCGTTAACGATACTCGCGAGACCGTCGAAGCCTACGTGAGTGACGCAGTTAAAAAGTCTGAGATCGAGCGCAGTAGTGAAGGCAAGGAAAAGACTGGTGTATTCAGCGGCAGTCATGCGATCAATCCTGCAAATGGCCAGAAAGTCCCGATCTGGATCGCCGACTATGTGCTCGGTGGTTATGGAACCGGCGCGATCATGGCAGTTCCCGCGCATGACGAACGTGATTTTGAGTTTGCTGAGAAGTTCGGATTGCCGGTAGTTGAGGTAGTCTCAAAGCCGGATGATAGTGACGAACGGTGCTATCACGGCGAGGGTCCACTCGTAAACTCTGGCCGATTCGATGATATGAGCAGCTCTGACGCGCGCGAAGAGATCGTGGCGTGGCTCGAGCAACAGAGTCTCGGCAAAGCTCGTGTCAGCTACAAGATGCGTGATTGGCTTATCAGCCGACAGCGTTATTGGGGCGCGCCGATCCCGATTATTTACTGTGACGAGCATGGCGCAGTGGCGGTTCCCGAAAAAGATTTGCCTGTCGTACTTCCCGTGATCGAAGATTTCGCACCGCGTGGCGATGGTTTGTCGGCGCTTGCCGCTGAGGAAGATTGGGTCAATACGACCTGTCCGACCTGTGGCGCTCCTGCGAAGCGTGAGACCGACACGATGGACGGTTACGCCTGTAGCTCGTGGTACCTCCTACGCTATACCGATCCGCACGATAGCGAACAGGCATGGAATCCTAGTATTGCAAACTACTGGGCACCGCTCGATATGTATGTGGGCGGAGATCATGCGGTCGCACACTTACTTTACGTTCGTTTCTGGACACACGTGTTCAAGGATATGGGGCTCGTTTCGTTCAAAGAACCCGTCAATCAACTGGTCTACCATGGACTTATTCAAGCAGAAGATGGTCGCAAGATGAGCAAGTCGCTCGGCAATACGGTCGACCCACTCGAAGTGATTGACCAAGGATATGGCGCCGACGCGCTCAGGACATTTGAACTTTTCCTCGGTCCGATCAACGAAAACAGCAACTGGAGCTCACGCGGCATCGCTGGGGTGTATCGATTCCTCAACCGAGCCTGGACGCTCGTTCAGGAATACGAGGAGAGCGACAAGGCCGCAATGGCCCACCCACCTGAACTTGCCAATCTCACTCATTCAACGATTAAAAAAGTCACCGATGACATTCATCGGCTTAGCTTCAATACCGCGGTTGCGGCACTTATGGAATATGTGAATGGACTGTATAAGTTCAAACTCGACGGTTTCGGTCCAGAATGGCAAGAATCACTCGAAGCTCTCGTCAGAATGGTCCAGCCGTTCGCGCCACACATGGCAGCAGAACTGTGGCAGGAACTCGGACACGACGATATGGTAGATTTTGCAACCTGGCCCGCATGGGACGAATCAAAGATCGTTAGCGACACGATGACTATCATCGTGCAGGTGAACGGCAAAGTTCGCGCGAAACTCGAACTCGCCTCAGATACCTCTGAAGATGAGGTCAAAAAATCCGCCCTTACGGACGGCAATGTCGTGAAGTTCCTAGATGGTAAAGAGCCGAAGAAAGTGATTTACATCAAGGGAAAACTCGTTAGCGTTGTTGCGTGATTCGTAGTTGCCCCGTAACTCGTAAGCAAACGCGCAAAACTTGAAAACCGATTTTTGATAACCGCTCCACGGCAGGCGATTGTTCCGCCTCGCGTGATATCATAACGTGTCGCGGTGCAGAATAGTCCGAATCATCGGCGCGGGCAATGTCTAGATGCCGAGAATGTGCGAACTGCGGTACTTCGGTAATAGCACGCCGAGGTTGGATACTCAGAGGTGTATCGTATAGAGGCTCAACTGGGACGGATGATGGATCGTAATTCATAGGATATTCTCATTATAGCACTAATGCTTATATATGTCAAGCATTACTTGAAAAGGGTGAGGGGAAACGGTATAATGTGGGACAAGTGTTAACAAGAGCCTAAACAGGAGAACTTTTCATGGCAGAGCCAAAGAAGCAAACAAGCCCCCGAAAGACCGGAACGCGTCGCAGCCACCTCAAGCTAAAGCTTGCTCGCGCAGTCAATGCAAAATCACCAGTCAAAGTCCGAACTACCAAGAACGAAACTGGCAAGAACCTCGCTAAGTAATTAGCGTTAATTACATTAGCATCCATTTAACATAAGAAAGAACCAAACATGGCTTCAAACCGTCATCTAGGCCGAATCGTCGCTCTCCAAACTCTCTATGAGTTTGAATTCCGCACGCAATCGAATGACACGACGGTTGATGTCGACGAAGTCCTCGGGCGAAATCTCGAGCGATATGAGTCGGCGATCGACGATACGCAGTTCGTTCGCGACCTCGTAAAGGGCGTGATTGAGCATCAAACCGATCTCGACGAGAAGCTTCAGCCTATCGCGCCAGAGTGGCCGCTCGATCAGATCGCACGAATTGACCGAGCAACTTTACGACTCGGGCTTTATGAACTACTCTATCGAAAAGAAGCTGTTCCGCCGAAAGTGGCGATCAACGAAGCCGTCGAACTCGCTAAAGCGTTTGGTTCTGATAACTCAAGCAAGTTCATCAACGGGGTGCTCGGCACCGCGTATCGAACCCTTGTTGAGGAGAATTCAGACAGTGCAGACGCCAAATCTTGATAAGTTCAAAAAGTATTTTGGACGTCAAAAACCATCTATCCAAGAAATAGTACGCGAACCGACGGCGGGCGGTATTGTGTTTCGCCGTGATGCCAAAAAAGAGATCGAAATACTCCTGATCCAAGATCATAAAGACCGCTGGACGATCCCGAAGGGCCATATCGAAGAAGGTGAGACCGCGCAGGATTGCGCGCGCCGTGAGATCGGTGAAGAGGCCGGACTTCATGACGTCGATATGCTCGGATGGCTCGGCAAAATTCATTTTCGTTATCGACGGATCGACAAACTCGTCCTGATTACTCAGCAGGTATATCTCATGCGGGTCCAGACTGACGGCAACGAGATCCAAAAAGAAGAGTGGATGAACGGTATCAAATGGTTCCCATTTTCCGAAGCGCTCGATCTGATCGAGTATGAAGATATCGGGAAATTGATGCTACTGGGGATGAAACGTATCCGAACGGAGAATTTATGAGCGAAGATGATCAGAAGCTAACAACTTTCGGTGGCATGCCGGTAGCGCCATATCAAGCCTGGGCGCGAGAGCATCTCGGTTTTGAGTATAACCGAGTTGAATTATTAATCACTGCCCTCACGCATCGTAGCTATGTCAACGAGCATCGTAAGTCGACCACTGAGCACAATGAGCGACTCGAGTTCCTTGGTGATGCCGTACTCGAACTTGTCGTCACCGACTATCTCTTTTTGCACTACAACGAGCAGGAGGGAGTCCTCACGAGCTGGCGAGCAGCGCTGGTACGAACTGAAAGTATCGGTGAAGCGGGACAGAGACTTGACTACGAGTCACTCGTTCGGATGAGCAAGGGTGAGAAGAGTGGTTCCGACCGTGCCCGTATGCAGATTTTGGCTAACGCGTTCGAGGCCGTGATCGGTTCGATTTACCTCGATCGTGGCTACGCAGATGCGGCGAAATTTATCACCGACAATATCCTCAGCAAACTCGATACGATTCTCGAAGCGGGAACCTGGCGCGATCCGAAATCTCATCTCCAGGAAGTATCTCAGCGGATCGATAGCGCGACCCCTGTCTACAAAGTAATAGAAGAGGTGGGGCCAGATCACGACAAGGTCTTTACGCTTGGCGCCTACGTCAACAACAAGCTGATGGGCAAGGGCGTTGGCCCCTCGAAGCAGTCTGCTCAGCAGGAGGCGGCCAAAGCTGCGCTCAACACATACGAACAGATTGACACCACTAGTGAAACAGTGTAGAATGTTACAGAAGTAAACAAATCACAATAATCCAAAGTAAAGGAACTACATTCGCTTATGCTCGCAATTCGATTGCAACGCCTCGGCCGTAAAGCCTACCCGACCTACCGCCTCGCGGTTCAGGAGTCTCAACGACATCCTTCAAGTGGCCGTGTTGTCGCCTATGTCGGTAGCTATAACCCTCACACCAAAGAGGCAAATATTCAAAACGAAACCGCTGAGAAATTTCTCAACAATGGCGCACAGCCAACACCCCGCGTCGTCAAGCTTTTTAAAGAAGCCGGAGTCAAGCTACCGAGCTGGGTGAAAGAATTTGACTCTAGCAAGCAAAAATCAGTCAAAAAGGCTGATAAGCTTCGCAAGAACCAGCCAAAAGCTGAAGTAGTCGAAGAAGTCGCTGAAGCGGTTGTCGCGGAAGCTCCAGAAGCAGCTGAATAGCCCAAATTTTTTGTTGATTTGCCATAAAGAGCTCGCGCGATGTCGCGGGCTTTTTTGGTCCGCCATGCGCGTGATATACTGAGAGTACGATACAAATTCCGTAAGACCAGAGAGACAATGGAGGGCACAATGTCAACTATCGACCAGCAATTCGTAGAATATGTCGTAAAATCACTCGTAGAAAACCCAGATGACGTGATCGTCGATCGCATCATCGATGAAAAGGGCGTGTTGCTCACGCTGACCGTCAACCCAGACGATCTCGGACGGGTCATTGGGCGCCGCGGTACGACCGCACAGAGCCTCCGTACGCTACTTCGCGCCCTCGGGACGAAGAACAGTGCTCGGTACAATCTCAAGATCGTCAACAACGATAATCCGAGCGATTCGACGGTTATCTCGTCAGACGATAGTACCGATGACGCTCAAGTTTTATCCACTGACGAGGAGGTTGTGGAAAATTCAACAGATGAAACTGTGGATAACGGTTCTGACTTTGCAAAGAAATCACGCGAAGAGCTTGCAGAACTCGACGATCTCGATATATAATCATAAACAAGTTCAACCAAACTTCTTGAACTGCGAGAACAGAATAGCTCTATTACGAGCAAACCCATCAGGTTTGAGAGCCTTATATGTGTCAACAACCCCGCCTATTGTGGCGGGGTTGTTGGGTTATTGAATCCTAAGGAAAGAGGAGTTTGTAGACGAGGAAGGCGAGGGCTAGGAAAAAGAGGACGAACCCGATCCGCGACAGGATCTGTCCCATGCTCGGTTTTACTCGTTGGCCCTTGACTCGCAATTTTGCTGGATCAACATCGGGATGTTCCGCGTATCCAGCGGCGTTGGTGACCTCGCGGTCGATCTCGATATTGCCGATGGCCGCACCATTGACGTGACTAGCCGCGATCTCGGTGTCGCTCAGCTCGTTGGCTTTGATGTCTTCGTGCATCGGTTCAATCGTGACGTTTCTATTATCTGAGCGCAAAGCGTCCGGATCCACGTTCGTGGCCGTGTTTTCAGTATTTGTGAATTCCTCCATGTTGCTTATAGTTTAACATGAGAATTGCTATGAAAATAGCCCACCGAACGGGCTCAGCCTGGACCGGGTCTCTCAACCCGATTTGATTCAGGTTGAGCCCGTTCAGGCGAGTTGTTCAGTGGGCGCGCAGTGGGGCGTAGTATTTCCCGAATTGGGATACGAACCACTTGGTTCTGATCCGGAGCCAGAGCATACGCCATGGCTTGAGTAACTTGAAGGACTTATTATGGCGCTCTATCTTTTCAAGCAGAACGTCATACTCTTCCCTCATCTCGAGGATCTCGTTGGTGGGCGGATATAGGTCAACCTCCCACCAATTGTCGTGGATTCGACCTGCGACTGCAAGCCGGTCTTCATAATTCATTTATCCCCCCGGATAACGAGTAGTGTCGCCCAGATTAGTGCGATTCATATATTATATCAAATATAGACAAATAAGTCAATACCTGCTATGCTGTAACAGATGAGAAAGTTCCAAGTTATTACTCTATTTCCCGAGATGTTCACGGGTGTTTTCGAGAATTCTATGATGTGGAAGGCGCAAAAAGACCAAATCGTTGAGCTTTCGACAGTTAATTTGCGTGAATTTGGACTTGGTCCCCGCCGGACAGTGGACGATACTCCGTACGGCGGTGGCGATGGGATGCTTTTGATGATCGAGCCACTGTGGAACGCGGTCAAGCAGGCAAAAGAGAACGATTCGACCGCTAAAGTGCTGCTCATGACGCCACGTGGCGTGCGCTGGGAGCAGTCGCTCGCGCAGACGTATAGCGAAGCGGAACACGGCTATATCTTTATCTGTGGGCGCTATGAGGGCTATGACGAGCGCATTATGGCACTGGTTGATCAGGAAGTTAGCGTCGGTGACTATGTCCTCACGGGTGGGGAACTCCCAGCTATGACAATTATCGATAGTATCGTACGCTTAATCCCTGGTGTGCTCGGTGGCGAGCAGAGTGCGGTGATAGAGAGCTTTAGCGATGGTGAAACACTTGAATTTCCGCAGTATACACGACCGGAGGTGTTCGAGGGCATGGAAGTGCCGGGTGTACTCTTAAGCGGTAACCACGGCGAGATCGCCAAGTGGCGCACGGCGCAGAGCAAAAAAACCACCAAAAACTAATAGCCGAACGAATCGGCTACTAGAACGAATATGTTGTGGTGGATATATCGTAGAGCGAGCGGTCACAAGATTTTTTGTAGGTGTTTGTTTTTGTAACTTTCGCTGTCAGTACTATATCGCCGTATCTAGGAAAGCGCAAGCGGAATAGACAAAAATACAACATCCCACTTTTGGCGAATACTCTATACTAAATATATGTTTGAAATTATCAAATCTATCTTTCCTGGTGAGTTCTATCGGAACATGGCGTACTGGCGCGCTTTCACGGTCGCCGGCGTAATGGTCATCCTGGCCGCCCTTCAGCTCTTTACGTTTGAGAACTATCCTGGGCTGATCGCTAATTTCCAGCTGCCTGGAGGTATGGTTGTCGCCTGGATATTAGCGATTCTTATTCCTTTCCTCGAGATTGCCTCGCTCCCGTATCTGTTATCAATGAGAATTTCTCGTCGGACCAGGCTCGCTTCGAAGTGGGCCGTGCTTGCGATCGGTATCCTGTGGACGGTGATATCTCTATGGGTTGTGATTAGGACGGGTACGTCGGTTGAATCCGGTATCTTCGGTGCAACGCTCGCAACGGCGAGCGGGTGGTGGATGGTAATGTTCTCGGGACTGCTATTTTGGTCTGGCTGGCTCGTAAGTCGCGAGCTACCGGCGCGAAAATAGTAGCCTATCTCGTCACCAGGTAGTCACCGTCTACTTAAATAGTTTCCTAGTTTTAATAAACGATTTGCAATTGTCAGGCTTCTTCTATTGTGACTGTCCTTTGTTTCATTATTTCTTTTAATCTTAACGTAGCTTCGCCAGGCGATGATTCGCCAGAAGAGAACTACGTACATGACCGGACGGTAATAGAGGACTCTGAATCGACGCTTCATCGTATTTAACAACTTATTTGATTCGTTGAAGGTTGGGATTATCTGTTTGCCGCTCTTTATGAGCAACTTATCAACTCTGCGAGCATCACGCAGTGAGTAATCGGCATTCTTGCTTATGTAGCATGCTAAGGCCAGCGGAAGATCGTGGTTGATGTGGGCATTTGCGCCCATGAGCAAGACGACAAAGACCGGGACCGAATCAGTCTTGGCTGCACCATACATCTTGGCCCACGCCGGAGGCAGTCCCGAAGAGCCAGACGCAATATCGTTGACGGCCTGGAAGTAATACGAGGCAAAGCATATAGTGAACTGTTCGATAAACACTGGTTTGTCAAAATAATTATTATCGGCGGCGTCTTTTATCGCATCCGTCACGATAGTGTAGGCGGTATTAAACACGATAAATCGGCTCAGGTCACTCTGAGGCAGTTGCTCCTCAAGTGCCTTGAGCTCCCGGAGTACCCCGTCGAATGAAGCGATCAAAGATATATCAATCTTGGTTAAGCCGTTCGAGTTCATTAGTGAAGTATAACAGTTCGTATGCTCCCGCACTTGGTTTTACCGAATGGTATTTTGCGAGAGTAAATAAGTGTAGACTAGATACAAAGGAGAAATTCACATGACAGACATCATCGATCACGGTCCAGCCCCATTCGTCGCGAATATCGAGGAAGCGACACTCGCGAATACAAATTATCGAACAACACTCTGGACGGGTGCCAATTTGCAAGTGACGTTAATGGCGATCCAGCCCGGCCATGATATCGGGCTTGAAGTCCACGAGACGATCGATCAGTTCCTGAGAATCGAAGAAGGTAAGGCGATCGTCTACCTCGGGGACTCAAAGGATAACCTCGAATCTTGGGAAGCAAACAATAACGATGCGGTGATTGTGCCTGCGGGGACATGGCACAACCTGGTCAACTCGGGTGATACGCCGCTCAAAGTATACTCAATCTATGCACCACCCCAACACCCGCATGGAACGGTTCATGTGACCAAGGAAGAAGCTGACGCTGCCGAATAGCGCGGTTCCCCTCACATTTTTTGGGAGGATCTACGGTAATGTGTTATGATAAAACAGATATAAAACCGATTGGATAGTTATGGCAAAGCAACGAAACAAGCACGGCGCGGCATGGAAGCGTTTGAAGAAAAAGAAGGCTGAATCAGCCTCGAACAAGTAGCTCATTGTCGGGCGACTACAAAATATCTGACCCATACGGGTCATTTTTTGTAGCGCTGACGGCCGTCTGGTTCAATTTGAGCTAGCGAACGTGTTTCAGGAAAGCTTCGGTGGCTCCCGGGGTCTTCAGCCGAACTAGTCTCACCCCTGGTAATTCATTTGAGCCACTCGTGAAAATAGGGCCATACCGCTTCTTTTGCTTATTCCAAGATTTCATCATGAACAAAATCAAAGAATCCCTAGTAAAGAAATTAACAAAAAATAATTCCGTATTGCCATTCCACAGCTCTTCTTTGCTGATAGTTCTTCGCAACGTTCTCCTTAGCAATCTGCTCATCACGAGTGGAAATGAATAGTCACACCAAATTATCGTGTCTGCTTTTCCCCAAAAATCTAGCCCGAGGGTAGAGAAGTAGTTTCCGCAAATAACCCAGCCATCTTCCTGAGCCTTGCGACGAACGATCATGCGAAACTCGTTTTTATCGATCGGTGCCCAATTCTGCTGGTGGTAGATTCCGTCTAGCTCCGTGTGCGGCAAATTAAGCCGTTCGGCAATTGTTTCCGCCAGTGTAGATTTGCCCGCACCAGCAGGCCCAATGATTATTATCTTTCTCATTATTTATATGATAGCAAGAAGACCCGCGCAACCGAGTCTTCGGACATGATGGTTGTGGCTGGGGTTAGTGGACGTGTTCCAGGAAAATAGTTATAAGCTAGTCGCTTCTCTCTAGGATTCGATTAACTTCTTCACTATAAATAGCGCGAATCGCCTCGTAGTTATTTTTTGCTCTATCGTATAGAGAACCTCCAGGTTGAATTAGAGGTTTAACTCTTTTTATATATGATTCTTTAAAGTCATCGTACAATTGATCTACATGTATAAGAATTAAGTCATTACCGATTTTGTCACGTGACATATGCAATGAAGAATCTACAAAACCTGCACGCCCTACAGCAATTGGGCCTTTTGTGGCATAGCTATGCGCCAGCCCATTCCTTATAAGTGTTGGTGCAATTGTTTGCAGTAAGTCGTAGTCAAAAGATGGGTTAGTAGGCTTAAGGTAGTGTGCTATATAATGCGGTAAAGCATGTGACGAATCAACCGAAAGTTTACCCTTGTGTTCTATAGTAGGAGGATTTTCTCTCAACAATAAACCCAAAAATTCCATAGCTGAGCATATTGCAAATAAATATAAATACGCAAGATTTCCGTCCTGTTTTTTGATATCATCGTGAATTGTATCTAAATCGTTGAATAAGTAGCCATCAATGATATGCGCTATGTAACCGTCAAAATCATTTCTAATCATTAGTTAAATTCTTTTTTGATCGACCGATATTCTCTCTTAAAATATGCTGAGGCATAAAAATACTCCTTTGTTAAATCATAACACGTGGGGCTAGTGGATGTGTTTCAGGAAGAACCTTACGCCCTAATTTCCGAATTTGCACTCATAAGTGCCTGAACAATATCTTCAGTCGATACATTTTTGTTTCCAAATCGGACTAGAGGCAATCCCGCTTGTTTGAACATTCTTTCAACCTCAATGTCACGCTCGATGCGATTTTTTCTTTCGTGCGTATAGTCATCAAGCTCAATCGCATACACCGGACGTAATGTTGTTTTATCACAAAGCACATAATCAACTGACTTGCCGTTAATATGCTTAAAGGCATACCCCCAATCCTGACCGTTAACTTTGTGATCTAAAATCGCAGACAAATGAACTTGCGGAAATACGTAGTAGCGTTCACTCACAGCAACTTCAATTTTTAAAAAGAAATCCGCTTCAGCATTCGACATCAACAATGGCCTTGCCGTATATACATATGTATTTTTCTTATGAATGTTGCGTTCAACACTCGAATTTTTACGGAACAAACTAAAAAAGAATATCGCGACAACTATAATTCCGACAAGAATAAGAATTTCCATAGATATTATCATAACAAAAATACTCCCACAAAAGGAGCATTTAAGCATAATCTTCTTGGCTGGGGATGAGGGATTCGAACCCCCGAATACCAGGACCAGAACCTGGCGCCTTACCACTTGGCCAATCCCCAGTACAGAGTGGAATTATAGCACCGACAGAAGATTAGCTCAAGCCGTAGAGCGCGACCCATTGCTCGCCAGTGAGCTGAGACGGGGTTCTTTCGGGGCTGATACCGGCCTTGACTCGGTGAAGCTTAGAGAAAAATGCTGGTTTTTCAAATGAGTTATGGACGATATCTCGATAGCGCTCAGTGTCGGCTGGGGAGATAAGTGGCTCTTCTCGACGTTTCATCTCGAGTAGGACCGTATCAACTGCGGGCGGTGGCGAAAAGTCGGTTTTCCTAAGCGGTTTTCGGATTCGCACCGTCCACCAGGGCGCAAGTGTCGCACCGAGCTGCGAGGTGAAGTGCTTGTCGTCGGCGAGAAGTTTCTGGGCAAATTGCTTCTGGACGATCAGATAGATCGCTTTGGGCGAGTTTGGAGACTCCGTGAGCAGGTGCACGATCGGCGAGGAGAGATGAAAGGGGATATTCGCGAACACCTTGTAGGGCTCATTGGGGAGAGTATAGCGCAGGATATTGTCACGAACTACCTTTACGTTGTCGTATGGGGCCATATTGCGCCGGAGAAGCTCGAGGGCACTCGACTCCGCTTCGAGGGCGATCACTCTGCCGGCGCGAGCCGCGAGCACAGAACTTATGACGCCACTACCGGCACCAATATCAAGCACGAGGTCTCTCGGGCGAATATTGCTATGCCCGATCAGCTCCGCAACTAGCCGTGGTGACCGGAGAAAATGTTGAGAATAGCTGTCGAGTCGTTTCATGATTTCCTATTATAGTCGTTCCGAGGAATATTGTCGTACCTAAGCTGTTTTTCAGCTAGTTTCATCATGATGAATATGTGAAGAAAGTTGCAATAATGGCGCAAATGCGCCGCGATGGACAACCGACCTACGCTACAATAAGGGTAGGCAACAGCGGGTTCGTCCACGCATAAAAGGAAGGGGTTACGATATGAAGAAACTCTCTACTAAAACAATCGCCACACTACTGGTTGCGACAGCCGCAGCCATCCCAGCACCAGGAATCTCGACAGTGTTCGACCCAAGAAAGAATCGCCAGTCTCAGTTCGACAGGCTCTTGCAGCGCCATGATCGTAAAGGTGAGATTCGAGCGGACATCCTAGGCGTCACGCCATATGAGTTCAAGAAACTATCTCGACAGATGTCATTCGACGAAATTATTAGGAGCCAGGGAATGACGAAACGAATCTTTCGTATCGCCCTACTCGGAGCGCTGAGGAATGAGCTACGACAACGCGGCTGGACTTCAACCAAAATTGACGAGTACGTTCGCACGCGATCTATCCGTACACTATCAGTAGCGGTACCTGTGTAAAAAAACACTACATTTTGTGTGAATAATGTATTGACTCCCAGTCCCCTAGGGTCTATTATATGCGTAAGCACTACATATAGTGTCAGCGCCGGCCCGCGTTGAGAGCGCGGTTCTGGTAAAATCAACACAATCTAATTAAGTTATGAGCACCGCAGACGCATGGGTATGGTGTGTTTGCTGTTGCCAAAAAGGGGGACTAGTGTATCAATACATTAAAAAACGCGATGGTCGCAGAGCAAAGTTTGATATCCAAAAAATTCGAAGCGCGATCGAACGCGCCGGACTCGAGACTAACGAGTTTGCTGAAGCTGAGGCGCAAAAACTGGCCAAAAAAGTAGTCGCACGCGCAGCAAAGAGCCTTATCGGCGTCAAGGTCCCCACTGTTGAACAAATCCAAGATATCGTCGAAGAAGTTTTGCTCGATAGTGCCTACCGAACGACCGCGAAAACATACATCATTTACCGCGACCAGCACAAAAAGATTCGCGACATTACCGTTGCGGGCCACATCGACCTGATTGATCAATATATTGGTCGCGCCGACTGGCGGGTAAATGAAAACAGCAATATGGACTATAGCCTTCAGGGGCTTAATAACTATATCGCGAGCGAAGTCAGTAAAACCTATTGGCTCAGCAAAATTTATAGCCCCGAGATCGGAAAACTGCACCGCAGTGGTGATTTCCATATCCATGACCTTAATCTCGTGAGTGTGTACTGCGTCGGCTGGGACCTCATGGACCTTATTCGTACCGGTTTTACGGGCGTTCCGAACAAAATCAGCAGTAAACCTGCCAAGCACTTTCGTACGATACTGGGCCAGGTGGTGAACTTCTTCTACACCCTACAGGGCGAGGCGGCTGGTGCGCAGGCGTTTAGTAACTTTGACACACTACTGGCGCCGTATATCCGCAAAGACAACCTGTCGTATGAAGAAGTGAAACAGGCGCTACAGGAGTTTGTATTTAACGTAAACGTGCCAACGCGTGTCGGGTTTCAAACTCCATTCACTAATATCACCTTGGACCTCGAGTGCCCCGTGCACATGCAGGGTAACCCCGTGTTTATCGGTGGCGAGATGACGGATGAGAATTATGGCGGCTTCCAGGCCGAGATGAATATTTTTAACAAAGCGCTCCTTGAGGTGCTATGCGAGGGTGATGCAAGCGGGCGCGTATTTACGTTCCCGATCCCGACCTACAACATCACGCCTGATTTTGACTGGGACAATCCTGTGATTGAGAATGTCTGGGAGGCGAGTGCTAAATACGGGATCCCTTACTTTAGCAACTTCGTAAACAGCGACATGAAGCCTGAAGACGCTCGCAGTATGTGTTGTCGTTTGCGTATTGACAACACGAAGCTCGCACACAGGGGCGGCGGCCTGTTCGGCAGTAGCCCGATGACCGGTAGTGTCGGCGTCGTGACGATCAATCTGCCACGACTGGCGCTGAAAAGCGACAATGAGCAAGAGTTCATAACGGGCCTGACTTATCTCATGGAGAGGGCGAAAGACAGCCTCGAAGTAAAGCGCAAAGCGCTCGAGCAGCTTACGGAAAAAGGCCTGTATCCTTACACGCAATTTTACCTGCGCGAGATACACGAACGATTTGGCGAATATTGGAAGAATCACTTTAGCACCATCGGCCTCGTGGGCATGAACGAAGCGGCCGAAAATCTGCTTGGTGTTGATATCGGCAGTAGCGAGGGCAAGGAGTTTGCCGAACGCACGCTCGATTTCATGCGCGACACGCTGGTCGAATACCAAAAGGAGACGGGCAATAACTATAATCTTGAAGCGACACCCGCCGAAGGCACAACCTACCGCCTGGCGCAAATCGACCAAAAAGATTATCCGTCCACGGCTCATTTCGCGAATGGTATCGGCGGTGCGGTCGAGACGCCGTTTTATACAAACAGTACGCATCTCCCCGTCAACTACACCGATGACCTATTCGAACTGATGGATTTGCAAGATAACCTGCAGACGAAGTACACGGGCGGCACAGTGATTCATTTCTTCCTGGGTGAGCGGATGGACAATCCAGACACGCTCAAGCAGCTCGTGAAGACAATCTGCACAAACTATCGACTGCCATACTTCACCTTCAGCCCTAGCTTTAGCGTATGCGCCAACCACGGGTATCTAAAGGGCGAACAGGAGACCTGTGAACAGTGCGGGGCAACCTGCGAGGTATATAGTCGTGTAGTGGGCTTTCTGCGCCCCGTCGGGCAGTGGAACAAGGGCAAAAAGGCCGAATTTGCCATGCGTCATCACTTTGATAAAGTCGCTCAGGTAGAGTAATGAAAATTGGCGGTATCCAAAAATTTAGTACGGTCGACTATCCGGGCTATCCGTGTGCCGCCATTTTCACGATCGGCTGTAATATGCGCTGCGGGTATTGTCACAACCCTGAGCTGGTATTACCCGAGCAGTTCGCGCCAACAATTCCGACCGAAGATATTCTATTGTTTCTGCAATCTCGCAAAGGCAGGTTACAGGCGGTCACGATAAGTGGCGGTGAGCCAACCGAACAACATGATCTGGTGGATTTTATCCGCAAGATAAAAGCTATGGGGTATCTAGTAAAACTTGACACCAACGGCACGCGGCCACATGTCATTAAGGAACTTCTCGACGAAGAGTTAGTCGATTTTATCGCTATGGACATCAAGGGGCCTCTGCAAAAATATGTGCAAATTGCTGCGCGGCCAGTTGATGTTTCTGGTATCGAGCGAAGTATCGCGTTGATTAAGAATATGCAGAATCATGAGTTTAGGACGACGATCGTACGCTCACAGCTGGCGGTCGGTGACTTTGAGCAAATTGGCCAAATGGTGAAGGGTGCCAAGAGATACGCCTTGCAGCGGTTCGTGAGCCAAGGAGCGCTGGTCAGCCCGCAGTTTATCGCGGCAGAATCGTTCACCGATCAGGAGTTAACGAAAGCGCAGGAAATAATGAGTAACTATGTCACAGAATGCGTGGTGCACTAATATGGAGAAGTTGAACGCTATTGTGACGCGCGTGGTGCGCGAAGCGCCGGACGTCCATACGATCTATTTTCTGCTCGAAGGCGGGTGGAGGCTGGAGTATGAGGCCGGGCAATACATCACGGTATTTATCGATGGGAGCGCGACCCTAGCTGGCAAGGCCTATAGCCTATCAAGTGCGCCGCATGAAAAATGGATGAGTATCACAGTAAAGAATATCGGTGAATTTAGCGGCTATTTGTGCGGGCTAAAAACCGGTGATCTGTTTACGGTCAGCCGTGCCTATGGGTTCTTCAATCCCCACACTACCCGACCGCTTGTGGCGCTGGCAGCGGGGGTGGGTATAAGCCCGATCTTGAGCGTGTTGAAGGATGAGCTTAACCACGACGCCACCCGGCTCGCGCACCTTTTTTATAGCAACAAAACGACCCGCATGGTTGCTCATAAAAATGCACTGAGCGGCACGACATGCGCGGTGACGAACTACATTACCGCTGAAAAACACGTGCCGACCGATATGCGGCGGGGTCGCATCGCATTGGATGAATGCGTGCGCGAGGGCGCATTCTATATGATTTGTGGTAGCGTGCAATTTGTGCGCGACATGTGGCAGGGGCTCGCGTTGCGCGGCGTCCAGCCGGGTGACATAACGACAGAAACGTTTTTTGAGTCATGAGTGTTGCTATGTTGAACCGGATGGAAGTTGGGCGGTCGCCCTTACGGGCCGATGTGCAACGCGAGCTAGGCTCAAGTGCCTGTGGCGGCTGCCCGCTTGTCGCTCTAGGATGCCCCGGTAAGCAAGAGGCAGCGCCGGAGTGTCCGCCCGAAGCACGAGTGATCAGAGCAGAGCAGGCGTCGAGTGCCCTGTTCGATGAATCCGTCGGCTCGATTATCTCTGACGGGAGCGGCGGCTTTGTGGCACTCCCCGAGAAGGCGAGTATGTTCCAAACCGCACTATTAACCCCACAGCCTAAGCCCAAGCCGCCTGTAAAAAAGAAACTTCCGACTGATGTGGAGAAATCGCCAAAGAAAGAGCGGTGGCGCCGTGATAAAAGGCTAGGTTCGCTTGCCACGCGCGGCGAGCGGCAAGGCCGCGACAAAAAGCCAGGCTTGATGTCCGTACTGGGTGAGTTAGCAATGATATTTTTCGGCGGAACACCGTCGGAGCTCGCAAAAAAGTAGTATACTATAAGCATTATGGAACTGATTATCAAAATCTTAGCTGATTATTTGATCTTCGCGCTTGTTTTATTGGCCGGCTACTTGCTGCTATTCAAAGTCCCAAAACGAGGTCGCTATGATAAGTACACGCGCATATTGATGGCCGGCTTGACGAGCTATTGGCTCGCAAAAGTCATTGGTAATCTATGGCAACCCGAAAAGTTGCGGCCATTTGAGATCCTCGGTATTGCTCCAGGGGCATCATATATCGGAAATGCGGGATTTCCTTCAGATCACGTGCTGTTCGCGGCGTTTTTGACAGGTGCGGTTTGGTACGGAACTCGGCACAAATGGTTCACGATCATGATGGCGTTGCTCACGATTATCCTCGGCGTTGCGCGAGTACTTGCGCAAGTTCATACGGTTCTCGATGTAGTCGGAGGAATCGTGATCGCAGCTGCGGGCGTCGTATGGTACTTGAGGACGCAAAAGAGATCGCATTTACATAAGACTAGCAAAAATACCAAAGAAGTAGTATAATAACCTCCTAGATTAAGGAGATGTTATGAGCCCATCAGGTAAAACCTATGTTCGCAGTGATGATAAAGTCGTAGTCAATACGTCGCCATTTGTGACAATGTCAAGTCGGGATGTCGTACGCGCTATCCTCGTCGGGGCAGTTGCTGGTCTTGTGACGGCGGGTATATTCTATTTGCTCAATGCATACATCTTTGGAGCGGTCTTGTGTCGCGGTACTGCTGATGGTTGCACGCAGGCGCCCCTTTATTCTTCGATCATCGCCGTCGTTATAGGCGCGATCGCTGGAATTGTCGGTCTCACTCGCGTCGGCGTATATCGTCCATTGCTCGTAGTTGTCGCCTCCACTATTTCGCTCTGGGGTCTTCATGACTATCTCGCAAATACTACCTGGTACGTCGGGCTTATCGCGCTCGGGCTTCTCTATGCCTGTGCATACCTTCTCTTTTCATGGATTGCTCGCATCCGCTCTCTTATCGTTTCCGCTGTGATGATGGTCGTGCTGATCGTTGTGACCCGCCTCGTCATCGGAGCGTAAGTGATATACTAAAGGACATGGAAGTTGTCCTTATCTCGTTGCTCGTCTTTGTTATTCTCGGCCTTGCTGCCGGGCTGTATATGCTATTGCAAAAACTAAATGAGTTGAAAAATGTAGGCGCTGTGGAACTTGTAAAGTCTGACGTCACGGAGCTATCGCGTACGATCGCTTCGCTGCAACAAATCCTTGGCGATAAACTGGAACGCACGAATACGAATGTCCAGACATCGGTCAATAAGCAATTGTCTGAAAGCGCAAAGTTAATCGCCGATGTCACACATCGACTCGCGAAGCTCGACGAAACAAACCGCAGGGTAGTCGACGTGGCCGATGAGCTCAAGACATTGCAAAACGTGCTGCAGAATCCGAAGCAACGCGGAGTGTTTGGCGAGTTCTATCTCGAGAGCGTCCTCAACAATGTTCTGCCGACTGGGCAATACAAGATGCAGTATAAGTTTAATGATGGCGAGATCGTCGACGCGGTCATCGTGCTCGATAAGGGAAAGCTCCTACCTGTTGATAGTAAGTTTAGCCTCGAAAATTATAACCGTATGATTGAAGCGGAAGGCGAGGAACGAACTAGGTTAATCGGGAAGGTGAAAGTTGATCTCAAGGCTAGAATTGATGAGACCAGCAAGTATATCCGGCCCAGCGAAGGCACGATGGATTTTGCATTTATGTTTATTCCTTCCGAGTCACTGTATTATGATCTTTTGGTCAACAATGTTGGTACCGGCAGCAGCTCGCGTGATCTCATCGAGTATGCATTTCGCGACCGGCATGTGATCATCACGAGCCCGACTAGCTTCATGGCATACTTGCAGACAGTCCTACAGGGTCTGCGTAGTCTTCAGATCGAAGAACAGGCAAAAGACATCCAGGTGCGTGTCGGCCAGCTTGGCCAACATATCTCTAAGTTTGATGAGTATATGAAGAAGCTGGGCGGAGCGCTTGGCACGACCGTGAATCATTATAATAGTGCGAGCAAAGAGTTCGTGAAGATCGACAAGGACGTGGTAAAGATAGCCGACAAGAGCCCGAGCGTCGAGGGCCTGTTGCTTGAGAAACCAGTAACGGACGACTAAGGGTTGGTTGTTGATACAAAAAATCCCGCTCTACGCGAGAGCGGGATTTTTGCGTAGTCCCGTAGGACTAGTTCTTCTTGCGGCCTGCGATGAGCAGGTAAAGGTTACCACCGAGGGCGGCACCAACAAGTGTTCCGAACAAGACTTCTAGGCTAAATCGTGAGATCTGCTTTTCGTCTTTGTTGTATGAGCCACTGTATGATGAGTCAGTCGACTCTGTCATGGCGAGGGCTACGGCTGGGTTCGTGGTCACGTTCTTGACGCGAAGTTGGTGTGGAATCGCGGTCAGTGAGGTGATCTTTGATGTGTCAATTGCACCCTGTACACTTGCGAGCAGTGAGGTACCGACAACCAGGCCAACAATAACTGCGAGACCGGCGCTGAGGGCGCGTGCAAGTGGTGATACTTCAGCGCTTCTTTTGCTAGTTGCAGCGGCAAATCCGAACATCAGCACTGCTGTGGCGACTAGTTCAACACCAAAGATTGGCCAGTCCATGTTCCAGAGGTGGCTGAAGTCGAGATGCAGCGCGTTGCTAGTAATCCAGTTCAGGACGATAACGGCAAGCATTGCACCGAGGAATTGAGCGCCCCAGTAGAATGGCAAAAGCACCGGCTTGAGTTGGCGCATGGTCCATTTAGCGAATGTGATCGCTGGGTTGAAATGTCCACCTGTGATCGCGCCGACGCTGAGCGTGAGCACCGCAAAGGCGAGACCAACATAGAGCGCGTACGCTTCTTTGAGTGTGAGTAGCGCAACTAATGTGAGAACAAATGCGCCGAACAACTCACCAAATACTATCGCAACGATATTATCTGGTAGGATACTCGCGTCTTTGTTTCGTGCGGCTTTTTCAGAAACTGCCTGGGCGGCTGGTTTGCTGACAGTTTTTTCTTCGGCCCGGAATGATCTGACGGTTGTTTTTCGTGCAGAGCCAGCAGGCTTCGTGACGGTCGTTTTCTTCTTTACAGAAGTGGCTTTTTTTGTAGCCATGGAATTGATTCCTCCTTATAACTTTATGTCGTTTAGTATAACACATACGGTTATCTTGGGACCAAAAACAAAGTGGTATCATATATGTATGGGAAGATATTACGAACAGACCGAATCAAGAAGCGAGCTCCAGCAACGTATCGCTGCCGAGATGCGCGCACGCGCCGAGGCGAAGTCGAAAATCGATCAGCCTGAGCGCGACGAGATTGAAGATTCTGCCTATATGGAAGGCACGAAACGAACGACGAGCCTTGCGCCAGTTTGGCTCTTAATTTTCTTTGCAGCAATCATCGTATTTGTATATTTCATGACACAGATTAGCCGCTAGAGAATGCTATACTAGTAAAAGATATGATAGAGATTGCAGACCTCCAGACGACACTACTTACGCGGGTCAACGAAAGCGCAAATCCTCAGGAAGTGCTGCGCGCCCCAGAGTTTCGCGACTTATATGCTGAGATTACAAACTTACCAGTCGATCAGCGACGCGAATTTGGTCAGAAAGTGAATGAACTTAAGCAAGCTATCGAGCGAGCGATTGAAGCGCGTCGGGCGGAGTTGGCTACGGCCGATTTGTCGACGATCGATGTGACCGCGCCATTTGATATCAATACACCAGAACCAAAGTTACTGTCGACCGAACAGGGCAGTCTTCATCCGATCACGCAGGAAATCGAACGTATCGTCAGTATCTTTAATCGAATGGGATTTGTGGCAGAAGAGTCGCGCGAGATCGACGATCAATACCATATGTTCGAAAGTTTGAATTTTCCAAAAGGCCATCCAGCCCGAGACGATTACGATACGTTTATGACTGTTCAAAAAGACAAGGATGGCGAGCCATTTATTGCACCAGCTCATACTAGTACGATGCAAAACCGTACGCTTATCAAGTACCGCGATCAACTATCGCGCGGTGAAGCAATTGCCGCAATCGTGCCCGACCGCACATTCCGTAATGAAGACCTCGACGCCCGCCATGAGCACACATTCTACCAAGTTGAAGGTGTGTATGTTGCAAAAGGCGTGCACGTCGGTATGCTCATCGCGACGCTGCAGAAGTTTCTCGAAGAGTATTACGGGCAGGAGCTTAATGTGCGAGTTAATCCATTCTATTTCCCATTCACAGAGCCGTCGTTTGAGTTCGCGCTTAGCTGCCCATTTTGCAAAGGTGAAGATGAAACCTGCAAAGTCTGTGGTGGCGAGGGCTGGATCGAGCTGCTTGGTTGCGGCATGATTCATCCAAATGTGCTGAAAGCCGCCGACATTGACCCGAATGAATATACCGGATTTGCTTTCGGCTGCGGTATTGACCGACTTGTGATGATGAAATATCAGATCGAAGATATCCGTCACCTTGAATCAGCAAAATTAGACTTTTTGGAGCAATTCTAGAATGAAAGTTAGTCTCAATACAGTAAAGCAGTACATTGATTTTGAACTACCTCCAGTTGATGAGTTGGTGGCGCGGATAAACGAGCAGCTCGGCGGAGTTGAGGAAGTAACTGATCTCGCATCGAAGTATAAAGATGTGGTGATTGTTCGCGTTGTGACCTGTGATAAGCACCCAAACGCAGATAAATTGAGCGTTTGCCTGGTAGATGACAGCCGAATCGTAGAAGACGTCGAACGCGACGAAAATGGCTACGTAAAAGTAGTTTGTGGCGCGCCGAATGTTCGAGCGGGATTATTTGCAGCTTGGTTACCGCCAAGGTCAACGGTACCATCGACATATGGTACAAGCGAACCGTTTGTGCTCGATGCCAGGGATCTCCGCGGCATAAAGAGCAACGGTATGCTCGCAGCGGCTGATGAGCTCGATCTTGGAAGTGACCATACTGGAATTGTCGAGATTGATCCAGAAGAATGGAAGCCGTCAAAGACCGAGATCAAACCGGGGACAAGTTTCGCGGAAGCATACGGACTCGACGATATGATTATTGACATCGAGAACAAGATGTTTACGCACCGCCCAGACTGTTTCGGCCAGCTCGGTGTGGCCCGTGAGATAGCTGGAATCCTGGGGCATGAATTTACGAGCCCAGCTTGGTATTCAGATGCACCAGAGTTTAGATCAGCAACTGGACTTGATCTAGAAGTTATCAATAATGCGGGCGAAAAAGTACCACGCTTTATGGCTGTTGCAATTCAGGATATTACGATAAAACCAAGCCCGCTGTGGCTTCGGATAGAACTCGTCCGACTTGGCAGCAAGCCGATCAACAATATCGTCGACGCAACGAACTACGCCATGCTGCTGACCGCTCAGCCTACGCACGCCTACGATTATGATAAACTTCGTGGGCACACGCTTGGCGCGAGGCTCGCTGAAAGTGGCGAAAAGACAGCACTATTGAACGGAAAGACATATGAATTAACCCCAGACGATATCGTGATTGTCGATGGTGAAGGAATTGTCGGACTGGGCGGCGTGATGGGGGGTAGCGATAGCGAGATCTCTGAAGACACAAAAAACATCGTGCTCGAATGCGCGACCTTTGATATGTATACGGTGCGAAAAACAAGCATGCGACACGGTCTATTCACCGACGCGGTTACTCGGTTCAATAAGGGGCAATCGCCGTTGCAAAATAATCACGTCCTAGGTCTGCTTATGATGAGCGTTAACGACGTCGCTAGTGGCGAGCAGGCGAGCAATGTTTTTGATCTGCGATTGGCCGGTAATGATTCCCAGAGTCCTATTGTCGTCAGGGAAGAATTTGTGAATGAACGGCTCGGCACTCATTTGTCTACTGATGATATGGCGAAGCTTCTAGATAACGTCGAAATGCACACCTCACATGAAACCGAAACAGAGGAACATGGGAAACTGCTGGAAGTTATTCCATCATTCTGGCGTACCGACCTTGAGTTGCAAGAAGATATCATCGAGGAAATCGGTCGGCTTCATGGCTTCGATAAACTACCTCGTGAATTACCGACTCGGAGCATTAAGCCCGCTGCAATTAATCCAATATTTGTCACGAAACAGCGTGTTCGCGAGCAGTTGCTCCGCGCAGGCGCAAATGAGGTTCTGACGTACAGTTTCGTTCATGAGAACGTCCTAACCGAGGCAGGCCAAGATGCGGCTCAGGCGTATCGTCTCGGCAATGCAATTAGTCCTGACTTGCAGTACTACCGACTCAGCCTGACGCCCAGCCTACTCGATAAGATCCATATGAATATCAAAGCTGGGCACGATGAGTTCGCTCTGTTTGAGATCGGCAAGGCTCACCGGATTGGTGATGTTGATGGTAATGGTCTCCCGCGCGAGTATGACCGGCTTGGCTTCGTATATGCCGCCAAAAAATCTAGTGGAGTCGCATACTTCATGGCAAAGCGTTATCTCGAGCAGCTCACGCCAGATTGCCAGTATGTCCCTCTTGAAGATTTTGCAGTAGAACACGAGATTTTCCGCCAACTAGTGGCCACATTTGAGCCAAGCCGCTCTGCGGTTGTCATGTATGATGATCGTTTCGTCGGTGTGGTTGGGGAATATCGATCTGCCGTTGCTGCCGCCTTCAAATTACCAAAATATGCGGCCGGCTTCGAACTCTTCCTCTCTCACCTTGAGAAGGTCACGGCTTACGCCTACCGTCCACTCTCTCGTTTCCCATCGACCAGTCAGGATATATCACTGAAGACTCCAGCCGACGTATCATACGCGATGCTTCTGAGTACAATCACTGGTGCGCTCGCAGGAGTGGCGGGTGATACCATTGTTGACGTCAAGCCTGTGAGCGTGTACCAATCAGATGAAGATAGCTCGACAAAAACAACGACAATCCATATCGAATTTACAAATCACGGACGTACGTTAACGGATAGTGACATCACGCCGATCATGGATAAGATCGCCTCAGATGCAAACAAAAAACTAGCCGCTGTTCGCGTCTAGTAAGGTATCACAAGATAAGATAGTTAAAGGTGAGGCGGCGGGTCACTGCCCGCCACCCCACCGAGATCGTTCCATCACGGCGTAGCAAGCGCGGTGAAAAATCGGACGATGGAGCCAAAGGCTCCGATGAACGTCTTTACGGCCGCAGCCGCCTGTTCTGGCTTAGTGAACAGGTAGAATACGACGAAAGTCGCGACCAAGAGCCATACGGCCTTCTTAGCCAATCCCATGATCATGCCTCCTTCCGAGTGTCGTGTCGAAGTTCGGACATAGCCAGGATAGCACGATAACGAGTACAATGCAATGTTAAATTACTATGTCAATAGTGCTCACGATTATTCATTCAAGTTATCTTGTAGCGATACGATCAGAGTATTTCCAGACTCAAGAGCTTTGCCGGATTCGTCGATCGAAGCGGAGTAGTCACATTTCCCACTACCACTGTCGGGGCCACTAAACGCGCAGATCTTTATAGGTGGGGAGATTGCCTGAGGTGGAACTGTTGCTGAGCCATTTTTATCGGTATTTCCACTCCATGCATAACCAAAGTTTGTGATACTGAGGCGAGAGTTTGCAAGCGGGCTGCCATCCGGGTGTGAGACTGTGACGGTGACAGAAGTGAGCGCCGGTGTTGTCGCCGCCCTTGGTCGAGTCACGAAACTGTAGATGAGCCATAACACGAGCCCAAGGCAAAGGCCTATAATTGCGATGAGGAGATAACGAATTCTTGTGCTTTTCAGCTTTATCATGAGCATTATTATAGATCAAACACGCCGTTTTCTGCTAATGTGTTATTCTCGATATTGATATATTTAAATATTTCGATATAATAAAGATATGAACCAACCGCGACCCGTTACTATTTTCAAAGCACTTGCCGATGAGACGCGTCTCGGCATCCTCAATAAGCTTGCCCACGAGGCAGGTGATGGCGCGGTGAAAAGTTGTGACATCCTCGCATGCGAGAGCGTGACAAAACTGTCTCAACCGGCAATGAGCCATCATTTTGCCAAACTTGTTGAGTCTGGTGTGTTGCGCGAGCACCGCAACGGAACGGAAAAGGCCTACTCGATTGATCGAGAGCTGCTCGAGTCGGTTGGTATCGATATCACAAAACTATAAACTTCAGGAGGGTATATGTCCCATATACTTATTGTTACTGGTAGTGCGCGACCAAATAGCGCGAATATTAAGATTGTCGAAGCAGTAAAAGAAAACTTATCTGCTCGAGAAGGTGTCGAGGTGAGCGTTGCTGACCTTGTCGCGATGAACCTGCCATTTATGAACGCTCCGATGCCGCCATCGCAGCCGGCATACGAAATCACCGATGAGTCCGTAAAAAAATGGTCAGATATGGTGAAGGGCGCGGATGGGGTGGTGTTCGTGATGCCGGAATACAACCATAGCATGACGGCTATTCAGAAAAACGCGATCGATTGGCTGTATCACGAATGGGTAGGCAAGCCTATCGCGCTTGTCGCCTACGGGTTTTATGCTGGTCGTCATTCTATTGCTCAGTTTGAGGAGATCAACACCGTCATCAAAGCGAAGCTCGACCAACGAATTAGCGGTTTGCAGTTTGGTGAAGAAATAGAATTTGACGGTTCAATCAAGAACCACGAGACCGTCTCGAGTAGTTTTGCGACTACATTTGATGCATTGCTCGCTGCCGTATAATTCATATATATAGTAGAAGGCAAAATAATACACCGCCCTGTAATTGGGCGGTATATTATGTATCGCGTATAACTAACTAGGCGTAGATATAGCTGAACGTACTCGCCGGCACGGTTCGATAGTGAACAACACCGACACCACCAGCGTAATTCATCTCAGAGATGGTTACGTTGCCGGCTGAAACAGATTCTACATAGGCGACATGGCCCGACTGGACGGCGATTGCACCAGCGACGGGCGTGTAGCCAGTTGCGAAGCCCGATTCTTGCGCAGCGGTGATCCAGCCGTATCCGCCATTGCCCCAGAACGAGCCGATATTGGGTTTGCGATTGTAGACGTACCATGTACAGTTACCCCATGCGTAGCGATTCCCCGCATTTACCGCGTAGGCATTCGAGCTGTGCGCGGTTGCTTGCCGAGAGACTGTCGACGTATATGTTGTCGCAACGGGTGCGACGGCAGGCGCCTGCGCTGATTCGAATACACCGAATCGGTCGGGTAGTTGTTCGTCCGCGGCTGGAATGCGGATGACCTGATTGATATCGATCACATCAGGATTGGTAATGAAGTCGTTTGCATTGAACAGCCGAACATAGTCCGTACCCTGCGCATCTGCAATCGACGAGAGCGTATCGCCGGCGACGACCGTTACGGTAGTCGTGCTCTCAGCAAAAGCTGAGGGCGCAGCGAAGAATGACACTCCGGCGATAACGCCGAGTGCCACTAAAGTTAACTTTAATGACATTGTTTTCCTCCTTAAATACCCCCACGGCCAGAATAATTCTATTGCGCTATCCAATGGCACACGGGATGCCGCGTTTCTCGATAAGTCTCTCAGTCATCAAAAAACACAAATCTCATCATACCGGACAGCCGCCCACATGTCAATACTGTTTATGTTTTTCTTCAGATTTAAGGTGTAATAACGTATAATAATTGTATGAATGTTCGTGCTCGCTCGACGCAGAATTCACGTGGTTTTTTCGCACGTTTCTGGTCAGTAATGTCGGCAACCAGGCGTGCGCTTTTCAACCCTACGACACCAATTCTCGCTGCGGGAATTGCCTATTTTGGAACACTTTCATTCTTCCCACTGGTAGCTACATTAGTAGCAGCCACGAGCCTAGTATTTAGTAGCGATCAGATAAGTGATCTCGTTAGCGGCATGGCACAGTACCTACCAAAAGATATTGCAACTGTCGTTTCAACACAGCTTCAAAATGCCACCGCCCATCACCAAACAAATGTGATTATCGCCATATTCGCCCTCGGACTCGCAGTATTTAGCATCTCGGGCGCAGCCGATGGGATCATAAAAGCGATCAACACGCTTCGGCGGCTAAAGGACGAACGATCGTTTGTCCATCAAAGATTATTGAGTTTGCTTCTCGCGGGTATGTTTATTATTGGTATGGCAATCACACTCCCGCTCGTGTTTATCGGTGCTAGCTTCTTGCACGCAGTTGGAGTGCCCAGCGGCCTTATCGCGGCGTTCTCGGTTTTTCGCTGGATATTACTTATTGCGATAACATTCGTGGGTATAGGTGTTGTTTACCATTACGCGCCAGCAATGCGCACGCACGCCTGGCACTGGTTCAGCCGCGGGGCGGTGGTCGCAACGGTGCTTTGGATGATAAGCACGGCGCTCTTCTTTATGTATCTACAGTATTTCGCGAATTTCTCGAATGCGTATACGTTATTTGCGGGGATAATTGCACTGATGATATGGATAAATCTCGGCGCGTTCTCGTTGCTTGTCGGCGCTGATGTCGACGAGATAATTGAGCGACGACACTAATCGTACTATTTCCTCAAATAGTCAATCTGCGCTACTATAGAACAAGTGAATTCATTGGGAAAGATATTTAGCAGCGCGCGGCAGCTGTGGCCATACTATACGGCCACGGTTATATTTTCGATACTCATGGCGGCGACGGGAATTTTTCAGGCATTTATTTCGAAGAATGCTGTCGACGTCGTCGTGAACTCGATTAATCAGCACACGGGAAATGTGAGTGGCGCGATTTTTTGGGCGGTAATATACTTTGTTACTGATGTCGCTAATACGTTCTTTACAAACTGGGGCGGATATCTCGGTGATGTGATGTCGGCGAAGCTGCGTACGATCTTGAGCGTGCGGTATTTCGACCAACTACTTGGTCTCTCTCAAAAATATTATGACAACGAACTCACCGGAACGATCATCAACCGCTTAAACCGAACGATCGCGGAAGTGACACAGTTTGTGAATATGTTTGCGAACAATTTCTTCCAGATGCTTCTCACGATTGTCGCAATCCTTGTGATCCTATTGTTTTATAGCTGGGAGCTTGCGGCAATCATCTTCGTGATCTACCCGCTCTTTATGTGGCTTACGGCCTTGACGAGTAAGAAATGGCAGCGTCTGCAGAAAGAGAAGAATGAACTGACTGACATTGCGAGTGGGCGGTTTGCCGAAGTGGTCGGTAGTATTCGGGTAGTCAAGAGTTTCGTACGCGAACGGCTTGAACTCACGCAGTTTTCGCGAAATTTCAATAAGACAATCGACCTCACGCGCGAACAGTCGCTCTACTGGCACAAGATGGACGTGGTGCGTCGGATTATCCTGAGTTTCATCTTTTTCCTGGCGTATGCCTACATATTCGCCCAGACCGCAACCGGCCGGTTTACTGTCGGCGAAATGGTGCTCCTCACTCAACTTATTATCATGGTGCGTATACCGATATTCAGCATGAGTTTCCTGGTCGACAATACACAGCGGGCGATCGCTGGTAGCGTTGATTATTTCCGGGTGATGGACCTCGTACCGGGCGTAAAAAACCAACCATCGGCGCGTCGATTGCGGGTGACGAAGGCCGAAGTTGTATTCGATAATGTTTCGTTTGGCTATACAGCAGAGGACGCAGTACTAAAAGACGTGTCGTTTACGATTGCTCCCGGGCAGAAGCTTGCGCTTGTTGGAAAGAGCGGGGAAGGTAAGACAACGATTAGCAGCCTCTTGCTTCGCCTGTACGATGTCACAGGTGGATCAATCCTCATTGACGGGCAAGACGCCGCAAACGTTACGCAGAAGAGCTTACACGAGCAAGTTGGCGTAGTCTTCCAGGATCCGACGCTGTATTCGGGGACGATTCGGGAGAACATCGCCTATGGGAATACAGGGGCAAACGAACAGGATATCATCCGCGCCGCCAAGGCCGCCAATGCCTTCGAGTTCATTGCGAAGCTAAAAAAAGGTCTCGATACGCAAATCGGTGAACGCGGGCTGAAACTCAGCGGTGGCCAGAAGCAGCGGATCGCAATTGCACGGGCGATCCTCAAAGATGCGCCGATATTGATATTGGATGAAGCAACAAGCAGCCTCGATTCCAAAGCTGAGCACGAAGTACAAATAGCCCTGGACCGCCTCATGCGTCACCGAACGACACTAATTATCGCTCACCGACTCAGTACGATCGCTGAAGTCGACACGATCGTTACTCTGAAGAACGGAACCGTAGACGAGATTGGGGCACCGCGAGATCTCGCGACGACCGATGGCATCTATGCGGAGCTTTTGTCGCTGCAGGTTCGGGCATCCGAGCGAGACAAGAAGCGCTTGCAGAACTACGAGATCACCTCGTAAATCTGTTATACTATTAGTAATAAGTAAATTGTTTGAGAGGGAATATGGCAACACGAAAAAGCCAACGAATTGGCATTGCGATCATACTTGCTGTGACGATTATCGGAACGATCGGTTCATTCGCAGTCATGATACTAGGTCAACAGAACCAAGAGCAGCAGGCGGCTGCGCTTAAAGTTGAGCAGGACGCCTACCAGAAACAAGTCGACGCCTACACGGCACAACAAAAGACCCAGGCAACTGAGCTGTCGGCGACCTACTACGGGACGTTCAGCCAATATGCCTCGAAAGTCGGGACATTCAACCGCGATGCCGTAACGGCACTTAGCACAGAGGACCTTGTTGTAGGAACTGGTGCAACAATTGATGGATCAACCAAATTCGCGGCCTACTATATTGGATGGCTGCCTGACGGCAAGATTTTTGACCAGTCAATTGACGGCACCTCGCTCAAATCCCCTTTCTCAATCGAAACGGGACTTGACGCCACTTCAGTGATTGATGGATGGAAAGAGGGCATCAAGGGGATGAAAATCGGAGGCGTACGTTTGCTCACCATCCCTTCAGACAAGGCCTACAAAGAAAAAGGTACAACCGATAGCAATGGCAAGGAAGTCATTCCCCCGAACACTTCGCTGAAATTTATCGTCATGGCGATAGATCCTCCCGCTGCGATCGCCTACCCACAGATGTCTGAGGCTCTACTCAAGGCATACTACGGCAGCGGCAACTAAGCTACCGAATCGACGATTCGAAAAACTCTTCAAGTTGCCCGATGATTACTTCGCTCGTAGTCTCTAGGCATATCTCGCGCGTGCCGAGCATAACACCACCGGCAGCAAAGTTGTGTGATCCCGTAAGGGCGATCTTCTTGCCGTCTGGCATCGTGAAGATGATGAATTTCGCATGCAGGTAGGCCTCTCGCCTATAGCTGGTCGATAATTTCGATGAATGCATACCGGCGCGAATCACGAACGTATTGAGTGCGCCGGCATCTTCCCAGTGGTTGAAATATAATCGCGACTTTTTTTGACGGAGTATCGAGGCGAGTCGCCCAGTTGGGCAGTATTGCGATACGAAAAGGATATCATCGGCTTGTCTAGCCAGCTCGATTGCGCGCGAATAAATCCTTGAGTTGAACGAAATACCACCGTCGAGAATAATCTGAGTTTTCTGGCTCAGCGTCACGACACGGTTTTTGCCCGCGTGGTTGCCCTTGTCCGAATGAATAAGCCACTTGAATCTTTCGGCGAGAATATCGCCGAGCTCCTTGTTGTTGATCCTGAACATGTAATCCGTGTTCTCTATTCCCATTTCAAACAGATTAATCCCGCCAAAGCTATAGACCGTGTCGTCGACAATCGACCATTTTGCGTGCGTGCGGCCCATGACGCCGACATTTGCGTGTCGCCCAAGCCAGCGGAACTGGACGCCGGAATTTTTTAAACGCTTGGCAGCACGAAGCGCACGGTAAGCCTGCGAAGACTGTCCACGAATAAACCTTCGCCAAGGGCTATTTGGTTCCAGGTAGGTGAAGCTATCGGCGCTCATCAGTACCGTGACGCCTCTCTGAGCGGCGTCACACAACGCCTGCACGAGCTTTTCTATCCGTTCGCTATCGTTGTGAAAGACCATCGTGAGGATGATGATACGGGTCGTTGCGAGGCTCACTCGTTCCGTAAGGTCGGCAAGATAATCGGGCGCAGGAAGTAGGGTAGGGCGGATAGGGATAGACATGTCCCTACATTATAGCGTAAACAAAAACAGCCCGCAGATACGGGCTGTTTTATTGTCGTCTAGTATTCTAGTGAAGTAGAGCGACGATCAAGAGCGCAATAATGTTCGCGACCTTAATCAGTGGGTTAATGGCTGGGCCAGTTGTATCCTTATAGGGGTCACCAACAGTGTCACCAGTAACAGCAGCCTTGTGAGCCTCTGAGCCCTTGCCGCCGTACGCGCCATCTTCAATGTACTTCTTGGCATTGTCCCATGCGCCACCACCGGTGGTCATGCTGATGGCCATAAACAGGCCGCTCAAGATGATACCGATCAGGAGGCCTCCGAGGGCAACTTTACCGAGAACGAAGCCGACAAGGAGCACTCCGATGACGGGGATGAGGGCAGGAACGATCATTTGTTTGATCGCGGCCTTCGTCACGATGTCGACAGCTTTACCATATTCAGGCTTGGTTTCGCCGGTCATGATACCCTTGATTTCGCGGAACTGACGTCGGATTTCTTCGACGACGGTACCAGCGGCGTTACCGACAGCGCGAAGCGTGAGGGCAGCGAAGTAGTAGACCATAGCGACGCCGAGCAGAAGACCAGCGAGGACCTTCGGATCTGACAGGTTGAAGATCGCGCCACCGGTCTCTTGTGCGTACGTCGAGAAGAGAACGAGTGCGGCCAGTCCGGCGCTAGCGATTGCGTAGCCCTTCGTGACAGCCTTTGTCGTGTTCCCGACTGCGTCAAGTGCGTCGGTGATTTTGCGAACTTTCTCTGGTTGCTTGCTCATCTCGGCGATACCACCGGCGTTGTCGGTGATAGGTCCAAATGAGTCGATCGAGACAATGATGCCTGCGACTGAAAGCATAGCGACTGATGCGATTGCGACACCGAAGATGCCAGCAAGTGCGAAGCTTCCGAGGATACCAGCAACAATTACGATAGCAGGAAATAGCGTTGATTCGAGGCCAACTGCGAGGCCGGCGATGATATTCGTGCCGTGGCCCGAATCAGAAGCCGCAGCGATAGCCTTTACTGGCTTGTAGTCTTTCGATGTGAAGTAGTCTGTAATAAAGACCATCAAGCCAGTTACGGCGAGGCCGATAAGTGAAGCCAAGTAAATCTTCATGCCTTCAGTACTGCCACCGTACACGCTCATAATGACGAAGTAGAACCCAACTGCTGCAAGCAGCAAGGAGGCGATCATACCCTTGTAGAGGGCGCCCATGATGGACTTCTTTGCACCAAG
>JBBRCG010000008.1:0-45569 GCA_038205065.1 Saccharimonadales bacterium (SeqCode) | reverse complement strand
CGTCGCCACAAAGGACCTCATCAAGACACTTCGCGACCCAAGCCAGCAACGTAGCTGGGCGGATGAAGATGTTAGCTTTATAACTACCGGCAGCACTGCCCTGCAGACAGATATCAACAACAAGCTAGCAGCCGCGATCCCGGTATATCTACTGGTAGTCGTTGGCCTCTCGGTCGTACTGCTCATTTTAGCTTTTCGCTCAATCTTAGTGCCAATCAAGGCAACGCTCGGGTACTTACTATCGGTCGCTGCAATGTTCGGTGCCTTGGTGGCTGTATTCCAGTGGGGCTGGTTCGGAATTGCGGCCGCTCCGGCACCAATAGTCAGTTTTATACCTATCATTGGTACTGGCATATTGTTCGGGCTAGCTATGGATTACGAGTTCTTCCTGGTATCTAATATGCGCGAAGAATATGAGCGCACAGGTAACGCAAAACAAGCCGTCGTCAGCGGATTCAGCCTTGGCGGCAAGGTAGTCACGGCGGCGGCCATCATAATGATCTCGGTATTTGCGGGCTTTGTCACCAACGAAAGCGCTACTGTTCAGGCGCTCGGTTTTGCTTTGGCCGTCGGGGTTCTAGTTGACGCGTTCTTAGTCCGTATGATCATAGTTCCAGCTGTCATGACACTGGCTGGCAATAGCGCTTGGTGGGTCCCCGCGTGGATGGACAAGATACTCCCACATGTTCCCATCGACAAAGAATAACAAGCATATACCGTAAGTAGCTCGTAGAACGCCAAATAATCATCTCGTAAGGAGCTTGACATCACGGGGTCCTAAGCTAAACTAAAGCAAGTCTAAAAATCAGGTGGTGTGAACACTCGGTTCGAATCCAGTCCCCGGAGCCAAGACTCACTACGGTATAATGTTGAAGTTAAACCCAGTAAGCATTCACGCTACTGGATTTTTCTTTGCGAAAATAAAAGCGTGCTAGCCTTTATTAGCGGCAGTATTAACTCGGGAACAACTACCACAGCTAGAGCCTTAGCTCAGAAGATTGATGCTGATTTTATAAACGTTGACGACTTGAACGATATGATACCGAACTTTAATCTCGCTACTGACCTTGATAGGTCTATGGACCTTACGATAGGGAAAATAAATAAAAGCTCTTCCTGAATTAGCGAAACTGGCGTATAAAGCTCGAAAAGCTTTTGATGAGCAGCGGATCGCCAATTAGCTATATAAGCAGATTTAGACACCATAACGGGATGGCTATGGTCGTGACGTGTGTCCACTTGCGTGAAAATAATTCCGGAATTGACGCCTAGCCGCCTCATCCCATCGCGCGTCTCTTGAAGAAATGAATTCCCGTCGGGTACGTGTACCCAAACTTATATATCGAAGCTCGCGGTTCTTTCTCAGCGAAATGATTTTTGAACTTTCTCACGGTTCTATGGAACTCGCGACGCATATCATATACCGTCCTCGACATCTCAATCTCGACATCTGTCGACAAATCGTCGATCACTACCCCAACAGGTAGCTCGACTGGAGTGGCGATGTAGTCAATATCTGAGAATTTCGGGTGTTCGTTTTGGTTTTTTTGTTTGATTGGATAATTATGTGTCATAACTATTCCCTCCATGGCATCTTATGTGCCGTACGCATACCCGATAACCTTGACGAACATCCTCCTCTCGCAACGATTACTGTCTACAAGATAGTATAGAAGGCGCTTAAATGTTTGTATGTGAGGAATGTTACATCGTGACAATTTAATGTAGTTATAATTGGGACATGAAGGAACTAACTCCAGAAGAAAAACACGTCATCCTCGATAAGGGCACCGAGGCTCCATTCTCCGGTGAGTACGTCGATAATCGGGCCGAAGGGGTCTACGCATGCAGGCAGTGCGGCGCGGCGCTATACCTCTCGACAGACAAGTTTGAATCAGACTGTGGTTGGCCGAGCTTTGACGATGAGATCAAGGATGCGATCGTAGAGACTTTGGGCGCAGATGGTATGAGGACTGAGATAAGTTGTGCGAAATGCGGAGGACATCTCGGGCATGTCTTTGTCGGCGAACATCTGACGGATAAAAACACTCGGTACTGCGTCAACTCGATTTCAATGCGGTTTGTCCCGAAGACCAAACAGCGATACGGAGAGGCTCTTTAGCAAACTCCACCAATCTTGGTATACTAGAGACATATGACAGCGCCGATAAAGCTCAAAAACGTGACGAAATACTACAGTCATGCAAAAATTCCCGCAGTTCACAATCTGTCGCTCACGATTCAGGCTGGCGAGGTCTACGGGCTACTCGGCGCGAATGGTGCCGGTAAGACTACCACTCTCCGGATGATTTTAGATTTTATTAGAGCGAGTTCGGGTACAATTCAACTGTTTGGCAACGACAACCAGCAAAGTGGCGCCGAACTTCGCGCTCGCGTCGGTTACTTACCGGGCGACGTGGTGCTACCAAAAGGCGCTACCGGAGAGGCCTTTCTCGAATACCTGAGCAAATTGAGCGGGGGCACGGATCGCACATTTATGCATCAACTTGCGAAACGGTTTGGGGCACAATTGGACAAAAAAATGGACCAACTCTCAAAGGGAAATCGACAAAAAATAGGCATTATCCAGGCGTTTATGCATCAGCCCGACATCCTTATCCTCGATGAGCCTACTAGCGGTCTTGATCCGCTCATGCAAGAGGAGTTCTATCGCACTGTCGGCGAGGCGCGCGAGCGCGGCGCGACCGTGCTACTGAGTAGCCATAGTTTCGAGGAAGTTGAGCGCGTTTGTGACCGTATTGGGATTATGCGCAAAGGCGAGTTTGTGCATGAAGGTTCGGCAACGGACATCATTGCGACACAAAAGCCCCGTTGGCGCGTCACGTTCAGACACGCCAGTGACGTCGCAAGACTGAAGACCGATCCGGCGTTTAAGGTAATTGATGTCGGTCGAGCCGCTCTGACCATTGAACCAGCTGATACCATCGAAAAGGCACTCGCGGCGCTATCGAACTGTGCGATTTCCTCGATGACGACTAGTCAGCACGGCCTGGAAGATGAATTCCTGCGATTCTACGAGGAGGAGGTGCGGTCATGAAGTCAGCTATAGCCTGGGAACTCAAGCGTCGTCGCTTCTTCATAATTTGGTGGACAATCGGCATCGCGAGCTTGATAGCTATGACCGTGCTCGCGTACAAGGCGATTGGTCACGATGCCAGTCAGCTTAACGCAACGTTTAATAGTATTTCGTCATCGGCAGGAGGATTCTTCGGCGGTAGCGACTTCTTCTCGCCAATCGGCTACATGAGTTCGCAGATTTACTACATACTGTTGCCAATCCTCGTTATCATTATGGCGACAACGCTGGCGAGCGGTCTCATGAACCGTGATGAGAATGACGACACGGTTGAATATACGCTGGCCCGCGCCATTAGCCGGCAGCAGCTACTTGCCTCAAAGGCGATCGTTTGGCTGGTCGTGGTTGCTGCTGTCTGTGCGCTCACCTATGCCGTTACAGTCCTGACAGTTCAGATGGCCGGTATTACGATCAACCAGGGCGACCTTCTCATAACCCACCTGCTATCATTTGCATTTTCAGCGTCGTTTGGTGCGATTGCTTTTGCCCTCATGGCGACCAGTCGGTTGACGCGCAAGGTGGCAAGTGGCGCTGTAATCGTCCTGGCCTTTGGTGGATACACGATTTCGTCACTGGCTAGTCTGGTGTCCTGGCTGGAGACTCCGGCGAAGTTCATGCCGTATCATTACTACAATACGGCTAGCTTGCTAAGCGGACAAATTGATAGTGGACTGGTTGTATATCTCATAGGGACGATCGCTGTCGTTTCCATCATCGCGATGATTGGCTACGCACGGCGAGATATCGGATAGGCAATCCAATTTTCTATGAGCTAGATATATCACTAGTCATGTCGCAGTGCGTCGATCGGGTTGATCTTTTCTGCTTGGCGAGCGGGTAATAGTACGACAAGAAAGCCGACGAGCACCATAAATGCAAACACGCCGAGGATGAGCCACCAAGGATGGGCGAACAACATGAAGCTACCCTCTACGCCGCGCTGAGCCGCAAAGTAGCTCATCGCCGCGTTAACGGCACTCCCGATCAAAAATGCACCGAGGATACCAATTACCGTCCCCACTAGAGATAGTAGGAATGCTTCGAGCATGAAGAGGAGCCTCATATCGATTGACCGACCACCGAGCGCAATCATTAGGCCAATCTCTTTGGTTCGCTCGAGCAGTGAAATCGTTAAGGTATTGAACATGCCGATTACCGCGATAAACATACCGATCGCTCCGAACCCGATAAGGATCAGGTTGAAATAACGGAAGATGGTATTGATCTGCTCGAGAGTGTCAATTGGTGAGGCCGTCTCGAGCCCGTAGCTTTCAATCTGAGATCTCACTTTCGCAACGTTGGAGACGTCATTAACGCTCACTTTGAGTTGCGTCACACTCTCGGCTCCAAGGTTACGGAATATGGTCGATGGGATAAATATTTCGGCGCCTGATCCGGAGTCGATAATGCCGACAATTGTGAAATCTTTCGTGTATGAGCCAGTACCACCAGTAACTTTCCCGAGCGGCACTACTAAGGTGACTGTCTTACCGATCATCGACTTCGGATCGCTGGCCAGACCGATGGCCTGGAGCGCTGAGGTATTTAATACGATCGAATGGGGGTCGGTTGATTTTGATAACTGTGAGCCGGCTATCAAATTGAGATAGGTCAGCGACTCATAGCCGCTATCGATTCCATACACGATCGCGTCAGACTCGCTGCTACTGAGCTTGAAACTGCCCGGATAATAGTAGGCATTGCCAATCGAGTCGACGGCGCCAATGTTGCGGATCCTCTCTGTAGTGATATCGTCGAGTCGAATAATTTTTGAGTTAGGGGTATCGACGTCGATCGTCTTGATGGATCGGTTTCCGATAACTTGATTCGTCACGACGGACTGCAAGCCGATGCCAAAGGAAAGTAGGAAATAGATAGAACCAATTCCAATGGCGATGCCAAATACGGTCAAGCCAGTACGGAGCCTCTTGCTCGTAAGGTTGTGGAGAGCAATAGACATCAGTATATAGGGCTTCACGGTCTGTTTGTTGACTCGTGTTTTTTGTTCCGTCATGGGTGCTTCTCCATCAGTCGATTGATCCGTTTTTCGGTTTCGTCAATCATGGCGCGCAGCGTCTTTGGGATATCGCCAGACTCAACCTGTGTCACATGGCCGTCCTGGACATTGATCAGATGATGGGCGATGTGCAGATACTCCATATTGTGGGTAACGAGGATAATTGTCTTGTTACTCTCACGCTGGAGCTCAACTAATAGATCGATGATCATGTCGCCGTTCTTGCTGTCGAGATTTCCGGTTGGTTCGTCGGCAATAATGACCGGCGAGTCATTGATGATTGCGCGGGCCATCGCGATGCGCTGCTGCTCTCCACCCGAGAGGAGAACTGGAGATGATTTTCGCACATAGTCAGACATATTAACCCGTTCTAGCGCGAGCTTGGCCATACGATGGGCCTCTGAGCGGTCTTTGCCGAGGAAATATTGAGGAAGCGATACGTTTTCGAGAACGGACAGACTCTTCACCCAGTAGTTTGACTGATAGACGATGCCGAGCTCAGTCGCTCGAAAATGCGCGAGTTCATTCTGCGTCCTATCGTAGACATTCTTATTCGCATAGAGCAAGGTACCGGTCGTGGGTGTCTGCAGCCCCGAGAGTACGTTCAGCAAACTCGACTTTCCGCTGCCTGAAGGTCCGTAGATAATCGTTATCTTACCTTTGGGTATTTTTATGTCAGTCGCCGAAACTGCCATCACGGTTTCGTCTCCAACGGTAAATTTCAAGGAGATATTCTTTCCGGCGAATAGGGGTGGTTCGGGTATATTTGTCATAGTCCGAAGATCGCCTTTAGTGCGTTGAAGACAACTGTTAATGCGCTATCTGAAGCTCTACCGATAATTGCGGTTTGCACCTCTCCGGTACCTTCGTTATTGGCGGCATCGCTTGAAATTGGCTGGACGCTGAATACGCGCGAGGTCGGCAGATCGGAAATGATGACCATGTGTTCAGTGGTGAGCTTCATATCCTGAGCTGACTTATTATTGAAGCTTGACGCGTCAGACCCTTCGGCGTAGGCGACTTGGCTCGTGGACAGCTCATCGGTGTGCCAGGAGACTACGATCTGCCCACGTGCTTCTGATCCCGATCCGCGAATTGATGATTCAACGACAGCGTCACTGATCTTCGGCGGTCGGGTATCCAGTGCTGTATGGAACGACTGACTGTCTGATCTCGCGAGGTTGCCCGAGGCGTCTCGACTCTCGGCGATGAGCGAGTATTGGCTATTATCCTGCAGATTGCTCGTCGTGATCGAGTGTTCGGTGACAAGTTTTGGATCCTGTATCTGGACGGGTGATCCGTTTATGAGCGTATAGGTCACGGAGCTGCTTGAGGGCACGTTTGTTACCCAAGTGACCTGTTGAGTGCTCGTCGGCTCACCATCGACTGGCTGGAATCTCAGGCTCTTGATCGTAGGCCTCTGGGGCGTCACGAATGATGCAATATTGCCCCGATATTCGGTGCCTTCTTGATCGATTGCACTGATCATATAGTAGTATTTCGTTCCGTCTGTCAGGTCCGGCAATTGCACTTCGTATTGCGACTCAGACTCAGAAGTGTTGAGCTCTTTAACGCCGCCAAATGATTCGTTCGGACCGAAGTAGATATTGGCCTTTGTCGATCCCCTGACAGTGAAGGTGACTGACGCACTACTCAGGTTGATATTATTGACGGAAACCTCCTTGATAGTCGGGGCGGGTGCGGTTGTGAACGTCGCCTCTTGGCTCGTACCGGTGTTTCCGTCCTCGTCGGTCCACTTCACTTTGTAATAGTAGGTCGTGCCAGGTGATAGATTGTCCAGCTGAATCTTATGGCTCGCAACCTGATCGGAATTTCCGATTTCAGATGAACTGTATTGTCCGCTTTGCGTACCAATTGCGACTTTTGAGTCGCTTGCACGATCGGTACTCCACGAAATTGTGGCGCGCTTTGTCGTGATGTCGCTGACCTCTGGTCCGCTGACTATGGTGGCGGGATTCGTGAACTTACCGGTCGGGTAGTTGCTGACAATACCGCCACTGGCGCCACAGTTATTGGTGTTATCGCAGGCGGCTACCTCATAGTAGTAGTTCTGTTGGGTGAGGCCGGCGTCGATATAGGTCGTACTACTGCTAGTGCCTACCACACTAAAGGTAGTGCCATCAGTTGATCTATATATACGGTAGGCGCTTACGCTCCCGGTCGCTGGTGCGTCCCAGGTGAGGGCCAGGCGCCAGTTGCTGGTGTTCTTTATGGATACGTCTACGCTATCGGTATTAAGGGGCATTCCTGGAGCGGTTGTATTGGCGGTAAATTCTACAGATGCATGATTTGCATAGTTGATGTTTCCGGACTCGTCACGCGCGGCGACATAGAGTGTGTTAACGCCAGGCTGAGTTGCGTAGGGACCAATCGTCAGGACGCTTGATCCCGGAGCGGTGTAGTTACATGAACTCGCCGAAGGAGTCGCATTAACGACATAGCAGTAGGTGATATGTGATGCATCTCCGACGTAGGTGGTCGGCGCCTGCCAACTAAAACCGAACGCATTCTCAGTGTTGGTCGATGGTGTAGCGACTAAGTCGTTCGGCTCACTTGGCGCTCCGCTGGTATTGATCTTGAGGGTCGCCGTCGCGTACGCGGTTGAGTAGTTGCCCGCGTTGTCCCATGTCCTGAAGTAGACGGTATTGATGCCGTCAACGAGATTATCGAAATCAGGGGTAGCAATAGTGCTATAAACTCCATCATTTGCGAGGAGATCGCCCATGTCGCCACTGCCGCTGTGGTTATCTCCGTACCATTGACCGGTTGGCCCGATTCGATATTGAAGACCTGCGACACCAGAGTTGGCATCCTGGGCGGCATTTGGTCCGATACTCGGCCATGTCATGTCGACGGCTTTTGTATTGATAAATCCTGACGGGGCGGTGATAAAGCTCGGATTTGATGGGGCAGCATTATCAAATTTGAAGCTAAATTGTACCGACGAACTCGCGACATTTCCCGCTTTGTCGATTGCTCGCAGCGTGAGGTAATACGGGCTATTCCCACTTACCAGCGGCGATTCGAGATAGCCCGGTGTCGATAGGTCAAGTGAGGTGCCTGGCACGATAAATGCACAGTGATTTCCCGTAGACAGGCCGCTCGTCCCGAGCAGCCCCTTTGCGGTAGTGAGATCGGCGGTCTGATCGGTACCGAGATACGCACAGTAGCCATAAATACCGGCCTCGGTGTCAGTGGCGGCATTCCAAGTAAAGTAGGGCGATGATCCGTTTGTCCAACCGCCATCGTTGATGCTGCTTCCGCCGTGGGCCTTGTAGGCCTGCAAGTTGCTTAGGTTTGTCGATGGGGCGGTCGTATCAGATGTTGCCGCTGAGTTTACTCCGTCGATGCCAACTTGCTCATTACCGGTACCAGTGAGAACCGCCTGCCATTTCATACCGCTAAACGTGACAGGGAAGGTGCTGAAGTGATCTGTAATGACCTGAGTCGTATTGGCCATTGTCGTATCACTAGAATTTGCCCAAGCCGTCCCGTCCCAGTATAGCCAGGTGGCGCCATCGTCCGCGGACAGTCGATATAGGACGTTGCCGCCATTAGGGAGTTGCGTCTGAGTGAGCGTGTCCCAGTGCCAGACGCCGCTCTTATTGATGCTCGCGACAGGACTAATAGTTTGGGCGGCCGTCGGGTAGGGTGTAGTTGTAAAAGATGATCTCACAACCGAGCTGAGTCTGATTTCGTCAAGCATGCCAGCAAACCTAGCTTGTGGTTTGCCATATTCACGTCCGCCATAGCCAGCGCCAATTAGGAGGGCATGATCATTTTTCGCGACAGTAACAGCTTTTGTCGTACTTGAGTTGAGCGTGCCGTCAATATACAGCTTCATGGTGATGCCGTCATAGGTTGCTGCGACATGATGCCAGCTAGTATCAAAGCTACTAGTAGAACTTTGCAAAAAGCCATTGTTGCCCCAAGACCAAACCGCGGCGTCAACATTCGTGCTCAGACCGGTGCCGGCATAGAGCTTGCCCTTGTACGGGCTGAATGCCTCAATCTCTTCGATCGCGCCTGACCAGCCACCGTTCATACCATTACCGGCTAACTTTGCCCAACTGCTACCATTCCATTGCCATACTTCACCGTCACCGGCCGAGTTACCGAGCCCGGCGTACAAGTTTCCGTCATAAACTGACATTGTTTTGACTTTCTCGTACGTACCGCTTGTCCAGCTAGTATTAATATCGTCGCCACCGATTTCAGTCCACGACGTACCGTCCCAACTCCATACTACGGCAGCGCCCGTGGCATAACCCAGCCCAACATAGAGCCTGTTGTCGTAGGAGACCATCGATTCCACCGACTGGTAGCCCGTCCATCCCGTATTAACACTATCGCCACCGATCTTAGTCCAGGATGAACCGCTCCACTGCCATACCTCGGCATCACCGACGGCATTACGGCCGAGGCCGACGGTCAGGTTGCCGTTATAAAAGGCCATTGAATAGACGTTTTCGGCGTAATTGGTCCAGCCGCTATTGAGACTATCGCCACCGATTTTGGCCCAGTTGGTACCATCGTAGCGCCAAACCTCACCGTCGGTAGCTCCAGCGCCGAGCCCGGCGTATAGGTACGTGTTATCGGCGGCTAATGAGTCGACCTCTCCATAGTGGCTTGCGGTGAACGGCCAACTGTTATTCACACCATTACCGCCAACTTTTGTCCAAGTCGCGCCGTCCCACATCCACACATCAGCGTCGTTGTTCGTCGCGCTCGCCGTGATACCCAGGCCCACGTAGAGCTTGCCCTTGTAGCTTGCCATACTCATGACCTGTTCATATACATTCGGGTCCCAGCTATTATTGACGCCTTGGCCACCGACCAGTTCCCACGTCGTGCCATCCCAGCGCCAGACAACCGCAGAACCTGCCGTGTTGCCCATACCAGCATACATATAGTCACCAACCGTCTGCATGACCTGGACGGCGGAGAATCCATAGAAGCCCCAGCTTTTCTGGATATAATTGCCACCTATAGCCGTCCAATTTGTGCCATTCCAGCTATACACCCAGCCGCTGCCACCGGTATCGTACAGGCCGGCCAAGAGGTTTGTGCCGTCCCATAGCAGGGTGTTGACAGTGTCACCCATCGTACTTGTCCAGCTGCCATTTGCCGCGTTGTCGTTGAGCTGGACCCATGAGGCTCCATCCCATTTCCAAACGTCACCATCACCGTTGCTTGTTCCCAGCCCGGCGTACAAGTTGGTGCCGTCATAGGCAAATGATGCTACCTGCTCGAAGGTCGAGGCCGCCCAGCTACTATTCATACCGTCACCACCGATCTGCGCCCAGCTGGTGCCATTCCAGCTCCAGACGTCTGCATCACCAGCTGAATCCCCGAGCCCAGCGTAGAGCGTACCGCCAAAGTATCGCAGGGAGCGCACTGTTTCAATAGTCGTACCCCAGCTACTATTCATACCGTCACCACCGATCTTGATCCAGCTAGCCCCGTCCCACTTCCAAACCTCGCTATCTCCAGCGGTCACGCCTAGTCCAGCGTAAAGATTGGTCCCATCATTAGTGAGCGCGCCAACGATCTCATAATTTGTCGTCCAGCCAGAGTTTTTGCTATCGCCACCAATTTGCGTCCACGAGTTGCCGTTCCATTCCCAGACCTCGGCGTCATTTGCCGACGATCCTATTCCGGCGTAGAGCTTACCACCGTAATAGTCGAGCGTCCAAACCTGTTCCGCGTAGGTCGTCCAGCCAGAGTTTTTGCTATCGCCACCAATTTGCGTCCACGAATTGCCGTCCCATTCCCAGACTTCACCATCTCCAGTGCCCGTACCGAGACCGGCGAAGAGGTGTGTTCCGTCGGTCGCCAGGGAATAAACGCCCTCGTAGGTTTGCGCCGACCAGCTGTTATTGATCGACTCCGGGCCACCACCGATCTTTGTCCATGAAGTACCGTTGTGCTCCCAAACTTCGGCGTCACCAGTCGCAACACCGATACCGGCGTACTCATGCGAACCCATTTTGATGAGTGCATTGACGGAGTATTTTCCATTGAGGTCCCAACCTCCATTGAGGTCATTGCCCGCGACTTGGCTCCAGGTATTTGCATTAGCGTCAGCCAACTCGTAAGTGAGTTTACCGGTCTCATTGTCGTAGTAGAGCTGATAATCGCCCTTGTCGACAATTTGGTAGCGACGATCTTGGTTCGTATTATTGAATGGTGTGTTGAATTTAGTCCAGCCCTCAATGGTCTGCTGCTGTCCGAGCTGCAGGCTAATGCTGTTTGTTGCCTGCAGATAGTCGCTTGTTCCGTTGAGCGATACCGCGTCATTGAGATTGCCGATACTAAAGGCGCCACCGTGCAAGGTTGCGGCATTATTGTTTACCGAAGCGTCACTCGCCGTGATACCACCAGACTCATCGAAGTGGAAGAGGGCGGCGGTGCTGCTATCGGTCTGATAATTCTGCGCCTTGAGTCGTGCGACACCCCCCCGTGATCTCTATTCCGTCACTATGAGAATAGTCACTCGGTGTTGCAAAATCCCACTGGTCTTGAAGGTCGGGCGCGGCAAGGGCGGTGAATCGAAAGATTATGACAGACGTGATTAGGGCGGCAATGGTCAAGGCGCCACGGCGGGCGATGGGTCGGTGCGGCCACGCATGCCATTGTTTCATGAAGGGGAGTTTTGAGACTACCGCCGCTCGCATCGATCGGTAGCGTCCACGGATAATAAGATAGGGTTTTTTGAGTCGCTTGGCAATATATTTGACAATGCGTATGGCCGGTAGGGCGGAGCGGTAGGCGTGTATTAATAATCGAGACAAGAAACTTGTAGCGTGCAGTTTCACCCTACTCAATCTTCCATCTCCCCTTCGTCTATGCGTGTCTTTTTTCATAAAACTATAACGAATCATAATCACGTAAGCGTGAGTGTTTTTAGTATACCGTAAGACATGACGCTTATGCAAACCAGGGGTGCAGTGGGGTATATAATAATAGTATGAGCGATTTCCTAAAACATATGCTTCCAAAAGGAGAAACAGATGTCCTATATGGTTGATTTCACCAATGTATCTACCGTCGGTTTAGAGTCCTCACCCGTAGCCGGTGCGCTGGCGGGTTTGCGCGCCAACGAGGCTCGCTATTTCAAGAACAAATATAATCATGCATTTACTACCATTCCTGCAAGCGAAAGCCGGGATGCTCTCGACTATGTAAGCCGAGTGCTCAAAGACGAGCGCGGGATTGAGTTTGCCGCGAAACCACTGGAGACGTCACGTTTTCGAGTCGAGAATATCGATTGGGCGTACGTGTTCTACGAAGACGGCCTGGCAGTTAACGTGCTCTATACGGTTGATGACCCCAAGAAAAGGGCGGTCGGTTTCAAACTCTCGGATGGCATGGAAATACCCAAAGAACTCGCAGATAAATTTAAGTTCGCCAGACAAAAGTCGAAACTAGCAGGAACAATTCGAGGTTCGTTCTTCGTCATTAAAGGTGAATACTAGGGAGAGCTCAAACGGCTTAAGGTTATTTGCTATTATGAAGGCATGAATAACTATCTTCTCCCAAAAAAAGCAAAGGACATTAAAGGCGCTGTCGCGGTCGCCGAGCTACGACGTGCGCATTACATCATCGCGATGCTCGCCATCGCGTTTGCGGCTATGATCGGATTTACTACGGCGTTTGAAGTGCAATTCGATGCAGTGCTTGGAGCGGCCGTTGTTGTCCTGCTACTTTTGGTCGCGGGCGTGTCCGCAGGGACTGTGTGCCTGCTGCGCAAGCGCTAGAGCGCAAAATCAGGTACGGACCTCTTGTGTAGTTTAAGATATGCGCTGATCTGATATACTTAAAACAAGGTTAACCGCAAGTGAGAGACGAAAAATAAGTTGAGAATTTCTTTCGTAAAATGGCGTGCGCCTAAGCTATTATTGCTAATCTGCTTTGGAGTCATATTTCTGGCGTCGGCGATGATGATCGCCAATTACCCCGCGCAGGCTCAGGCCTCTTGCCCCTGCCACATATTTCCGGCCGGCACCGTGCCGAGTTCACCCATCATCGCAAATGATAATTGGCCGACCGAGCTTGGCGTGAAATTCAAGCCGCAGTCAGACGGTTACATAACCGGTGTTCGGTTCTACAAAGACGCCAGCATGACCGATGTGCACACCGGCAGTTTATGGGATGCCGGCGGGGGGTTACTGGCAAGCGGCACATTCAGCGGGGAAACAAGCACTGGCTGGCAGGACTTGGTGTTCAATAGTCCGGTGCAGGTTAGTGCCGGCACGCTCTACGTAGCCTCGTTCTATACGCCTACGGGTAAGTATGTCGCGAATGCTAATTATTTTACCAGTGCGGTCGGTAGCTACCCGCTGCTGGCGCCCGATAGTGGGAGCGTTGTGGGTGGCAATGGCGTATATATCACCGGTAGCGATAGCTTCCCGACCAACACATATAACAGTGGCAACTACTGGGTAGACGTCACGTTTCGGCAGACAATCGACGGAAGCGCGCCACAGGTAACGGCTACGACACCGGTTAATGGCGGGACGGGTGCCGCTCTAGGAAGTAATATCGTCGCCACATTTAATCAGACACTTGATTCGAGCACCATAGATAATTCTACTGTCGCGCTGACTGATGCAAAAGGCGCCGCAACCACCATGACCATAACCTATAGCGATAGCACGCACGCTATCACGATGAGGCCAGGCTCGCCACTTTCTCAAAACACGACCTACACCGCAACGATTAGGGGCGGCAATGGCGGAGTTAAGAATCTAGACGGCACCTTTATGGTCGCCGACTATGCCTGGTCTTTTACAACGGGTAGTGATACGGGTCCTTGGAGCATTTGGAATAACGCAGCACCTAGTGGCGCGCCGCTCACTGCGGTTGGTGTCAATGGCGGCGAAGAGCTTGGGATGACGGTCCATGCCGATAGTAATGGATATTTGGCGGCAGTCCGGTTCTATAAGCCATTGAAAGCAACCGCAACCTCTCACACGGTGCACGTCTGGACTATGACTGGAACATTACTTGGATCGGGTACTAGCTCGCACGAGACTACCGCTGGATGGCAGGAGGTGCAACTGAGCTCGCCTGTACCGATACAGCAGGGTACGGACTACGTAGTCTCGTATTACAGCAGTGATAGCACTTATGTGTACAGTCTAGGAGAACTATCTACTCAAGCGGGGAACGGGCTTATTCACGCAAATGCAAATGGGTCGTGGTTCCGGCTCGGGTCGGAGGGATTCCCTGATCAGAATGGTACAAATAATGCGAGTGCAAGTTTTTGGGCTGATGCCGTATTTACAACATCGAACACGTATACTTCACCATTTAATGTTGCCGTATCTCAGCCGCTCCAAGATGCCTATGGCGTAGACCCGAATAAGTTGCTCACCTTTAAGACGACCAGTGCTGTCGATGCTTCTACGCTTAGCGGTAACGTTGTTCTGAAAGACGCCGCGGGCCAGGGTGTTGCTGGCTCGATCACGTATGACGCCGCCGAACATACAATTAGCCTCACGCCGACTCAGCCCCTGACGGCAAACGCGAAATATACGGCAACGCTGAGCAGTGGAATCAAAGACGTGTACGGGACGGTTTTGACACCTTATGTACTCACGTTTACCGCAGGAGGCGCGCTGAATAGCGATATTAATCAGGGCATGGGCGGTTCGGTGCTTATACTGACGAGCGCGGCCAACCCATACGACACCTACTTGGCTGAAATGCTCAGAGCTGAGGGTATTAATTACTTCGACGTCAAAGATGTCTCGACGCTCTCGTCGGCTACTCTCGCTAACTATAAACTAGTCCTGCTCGGTAAGGCCGCCCTATCGTCGACCCAAGTCACCATTCTCACTAACTGGGTGAACGCTGGTGGGAATATGATCACGTTCCAACCTGATAAACAGCTGACTGGCCTGCTGGGATTAACTGATCAGAGCCAGACTCTTAGCGAAGGCTATCTCAAGGTTGATAGCACGGTAGATCCCGGTCTTGGCATCACCGCCGAGACTATGCAGTATCATGGCTCTGCCGATATCTATGGGGTTAGCTCGGGAACGCAAGTGGTTGCGAAGCTGTTTAGTGATGCCGCAACCGCGACAGCTTCACCGGCCGTCGCCGAGCGAGCTGTTGGTGGCGGCTATGTCGGTGTATTCACGTATGATCTTCCGAAATCTATCGCTTTAACCCACCAGGGCAATCCGGCGTGGGCGGGCCAGGAGCGTGACGCAAATCCCCCCATCCGCCCCAATGACCTCTTCAATGGCAACGGGTCGACTGACTGGCTCAATACTGCCAAGGCCTATATTCCGCAGGCGGACGAGCAACAACGCCTTCTTACGAATATGATGCTCACGATGACGCGACGTAATTCGCCGCTCCCTCGCTTTTGGATACTGCCGCATGGATTGAAGTCTGCGTTGGTGATGTTCATGGACGACCATGGGACGGTGAGTGGGACGCTTGATATCTTTAATGATATCTACAATTACAGCACCACTAATTGTTCGGTCCTCGACTGGACGTGTCAGCGTGGTGGCTCACTGCTCTATCCTAATGCCGGGCTCACAGACACCCAGGCGTCAACCCTTCATCAGCTCGGGTTTGCAATGGGGATGCACCTTCAGGACGATTGTCAATCATCACCGAGCGCCAGCATCCTAGGCGGGATTTATACGAGCCAGCTATCGCTGTTTCGGTCAGTCTTTCCTTCATTGCCTTTACAAACCTTTGATCGCACGCACTGCTACTTATGGCCAGACTGGGACTCGGTCGCCAAGATTGACGTCGCAAACAGCATGCGTATAAATTATAACTACGAGTGGTATCCAAACACCTGGACCGGCTCAAATACTGGGTACTTAACTGGTTCGGGCATGGGTATGCGATTTACTGACATCAACGGCAACCTCATCGACACATACCAGGGAGTAACCGACTTGGATTACGAGACCGACCCCACCTCCGCGACCATGGATGTCGATCTCGATAATACAATTAATAGCAATGAATTTTACGGGGTATTGGGCACGCATTACGACCGGGCGGATACGAACTACTATCAACTACTCATTGCGGCGGCAACCGCGCGCCATATTCCGATGATTAGTGCCTCGCAGTATGCAGTCTGGAAAGACGCACTTGGCAGCTCTACCTTCACAGACATGACGAGCACGCCCGCAAAACTAACTTTCACCACACGGGTTGCCGAGGGTGGCGAGGGTATGCAGGCGATGGTGCCGATGAGCACGAGCAACGGTTCGCTCGCTAGTATTACGCATAGTGCGGAGGCGGTGTCATATGCCACGAATACCATCAAGGGCATAGAGTATGCCATCTTTGATGCTCAGCCAGGGGCCTACGAGGTCCTCTATGGCGCACAACCGAGCGGTCCCACGGCTTCTACTGGCAATTCCAGCTCGACGGGTGCAAGTTTGGCATCAAGAAATGTCGACTCAACAGGTGCGCAGGCAAGTGTTACAAACGAGAGCCCCTTCACTGGTAGTCGGACATCTACGAAACCCCAAGCGCTTCGCGGAATCATTGAATCGCAGCCACAGTCGCACGCTATCACGGGAACTGTTTTGGGCTGGGTGGTGGCTGGTGCCGGCGTGCTAGCGGCGTCTTCGTCGGGTTGGTGGCTAGTAGTGAAGCGCCGTCGCAACTTGACGCAATAGTGAAGTGCTAGAATAGGCATATGCAGAAGATAGCTACAAAAGTTTTCATCTACGCCTCTGTCGTCTTCGGAATCATCGGGATACTGGTGGTATTGACGTCTCCAATACGAGGACAAAACTCTGATTTCAATGAGCTTTTGAGTAAACTATTGCTCATCGACGTCTTCATCATCTTGCCCTCGTTTGCTCTCAGCGTCGCCAGCAAGTATCTGAACGGTAAGCACTAGTAACCCAGCGTGGTCGCAATCTCGCCTCGACTGTGGTATAATAAACCACAGCAAGTTATTCTACTCCTTAACCTAGCATATGGTGCAGCTCTCACAACGCTTTCATTCTATCTCGGCTACGACGGCAGACCCTATCTCGCATAATATTAGCTGATAGAAAGGCAACAAGTTACATGGCTACAAAATTATTCGTAGGCAAGTTATCATTCAATACTACTAACGAGAGTCTCGAAGCACTGTTCGCACAGTTCGGTAAGGTTTTGAGCGCACAAGTTGCTGTCGACCGCGACACCAGCCGCTCACGCGGATTTGGATTTGTCGAAATGGAAGAGGATGCTGATGCTCAAAAAGCAATCGCAGATCTCGATGGCAAAGACTTTGAAGAGCGCACGATTGTCGTCAGCGTTGCACGTCCAAAAGAAGATCGACCACGAACTGGAGACAATTTTCGTGGCGGCTTCGGACGACGCTAACAGCGACTCTCTGAACTCTGCTATTCGCGATAACATGGGTGCTGCCGGATCGCTATTTCGAGCGGCAGAGTCCATGGGGTTGCGGCCAGATTGGATTACCGCGAACGGTTTGTTTGCGGTGACGATTGATGGAGCTGAGCATTACGTGTATCACGCCCGTAATCCACTAAACTCTGACATCGGTATCGGTCTTGTTCGTGACAAATACGTCACTCGTCAGGTGCTTGAACGGCGTGGCGTGACGAATATCCCATTTATGGTTACGGACAAACTGACAGAGGCGGTTGCATTCTTGGCCGAACACGGCACAATAATCGCCAAGCCGAAGCGCGGCAGTGGTTCGCAGGATATCAATCTCGTCACGTCAGCTCATGAGCTGGCAGATCTTGATATTGGCACCTATATCTTCGAGAAATATATCACAGGCAGGGAAATGAGGTATTTAGTGCTTGGCGGTCGCGTGATTGCCGTCCATCAGAGCGAGTATGGGGTATCTGTTGCGGAGGATCGACCGCTCAAGCGGATATCATACCGTAAAGAGGACTGGGATCCAGCGCGCACGAGCCTGTCATTAAGGATTGCCAATATATTTGGCCTCAAGTTTGCGGCCGTCGACTACCTGATTGATTCGACAGGCCAGACGTATGTACTTGAAGTGAATTCGCGGCCAGGTTTCAAATGGTTTCATGTGCCTACGGAGGGTCCAGCGGTAGATGTCGCCGGTCAATTTCTGAAGGCTATTGTAGAGAAAATTAGAGCTGATAATAAGCTGGAGATGACGGCATGATGCACGTAGTTGGTGTGACAAGTAATGGGATAACAGTCAGTGTCGATTTGACACATTCTGGGGCGGCACAACTGATCTCGCGCAGGCCGCACCTGCTTACTTTTGCGGGCGAAATAATCAGCGAGCTCACGCTTGTAGACTCACATCTTGTGATGACTTATGACATGGGGCGCGCGATCGGCTATGACTTCATCGTTACGCCCGCTGCAACTGACATTGTATTCTACGCGCAACTCGCAAAAGAAAATATCTTCATTCCGTTTACAAAAAAAGGTACGCCCGTGTCGACAAACCTTCTGACGATGGTTCTATGCCATAGCGAGACCGACGGATATTACCTCGATGATCTTTGGCCGGGTCCATTCAGGCCCTCGCTCCCAGGCAGCAAATCACAGACCGATGATAGCAAGGATTTCTGGAAGAGTCACGCGTATATTTACGAAGATCAGCACATCAAGGTGAGCAGCGTCACTCACGACTGCCCGTACTAATTTAGCTCGATTTGTACTGTATAATAATATCTGCATGCATATCTACCGAGTAGTAGCGAATGAGCGACTCACCCCTAGTACAATTCGGGTGACACTGGAGCTTGATGCAAAAAACAAGCGACCGTTTATATTTTCCCCTGGGCAATACGCCGCGATTAGCTTTATACGCAATGGCCGACCGAGTGTCGCGCGCTGTTTTTCTATTGTGAGCTCCCCGACGCGCGTAAATCAGCTGCAATTCAGCATGCGCACTCACGGTCGTTTCACGTTAGCGCTTGCGAAGGTGAATATCGGTGACGTCGTACGAGTTCGCGGACCATATGGTGGATTCGTCTATGATCCAGAGCGACACGGAGATAGTATCTTTATCGCCGGCGGTATCGGCATTACGCCATTTATGAGTATGGTTCAGTACGCCACAGATATACAGTCAACACGCAGAGTGAGCCTCATTTATGGAGTGCAGTCGCAGGATGACGTGCCGTTTCACGCTGAACTTGACAGTCTCGTAGTGCGAAACCCAAATCTCGACGTAACGTATGCCGTGAGCAAGGGCTCGGTTGATGCCATTACGGTCGGCCAAGTAGTTAATGGGCGCGTCACTCCGGAACTTCTGAGAAGCAAGCTCGCAGGTACTAGTAAGACAGTTTTTATTTGTGGTCCTCCGGCATTTATGAAAGGCATGGTAAAATCCCTCACCGGACTTAGCGTGCCTCGTAGTCAAATCATTACGGAAGCATTCAACCAGGGACCTAGTCGACAGACCGGCAAAGTCGCTAGCTGGCCTCAAAACATGTATACTCTTGGCGCGCTTGGGGTTGGTCTCGGTTCACTCGCGATTATGGTGAGTGAGATCGTGAAAAGTCTACCGAATGTGCCCCTGACCGCCGCGGACGGGGCCAGCACGCCTCTCACAAGCAGTGGGCAAAGAGAGAAAGACCTCGATACGCTCGTGAATAGCCTCACGGAGAACTCGAATCGTCCAGACAGCCCGACTGTCACCGCAGCCCTAGCCGCCGCTCAATCGACGGTCTCGAGCCCGGCCCCACAACGGTCGACAACATCTGCCCCGGTCGTTTCGAATCCCGCCCCGACGCCCGCCCCAACTCCGGCGCCCGTGCAACCAAAATGTACGACATCGCAAAGTGGGGTGACGACATGCTACTAACGGAATATACATCGACAAAAAAAGCACTCGGCGGTCCCGTTACGCTTGGATTTGTCGGTGCCAAGAATAGCAACGACGCGGATGAGCTGATGAAGCAATTATGGCTCGAGGTGTATACGTTTGAAAAACAGTTCAGCCGGTTCCTTAATACCAGCGAACTGAGTCGATTTAATCAGCGGGCCGGTAGTAAAGTTGATATCTCGCCAGCTTTTGAGCAATTGCTCCGGGCCGCTCAACAGCAAGCTCGTACGACTGGCGGTCTCTATAATCCGTTTATTTTACCTGCACTACAAAAGGCGGGTTATGTCGGAACGGCTGATGTCGATTATGTCGACGACGAGGCAACTGACTACCGGAAACGGACGGTCGCGGACGCCAGTCAGCTTGAGATTGGAGAAGGCTATGCGCGTATTCCGTATGCGACCGCACTCGATCTCGGGGGGTGCGGTAAGGGCTATTTGGCTGATCAGCTCGGCGCAATACTTCGTGAAGCTGGCGTGGTTGGGTACTGGCTCGAGTTGAGTGGCGATATCGCCGCGTTTGGGCATGATGCCGACGGTAATCCCGTAACGGTCGCCGTTCAATCAGCCGCTGGTGATGCGCTTTCTGAGCCCATTATCTGTCCGCTCTCGCCATCTGGCGTGGCTACCTCGGGAACATTCCGTCGTACTACACAGCTAAAGACGCTGAGTAGCCATCATATTATTGATCCACGAACGCTACTGCCGGCGAAAACTGACATCGCGCTTGCGACCGTGCTGGCCGATACGGCGCTTGATGCCGATGTGCTTGCGTCGTGTGCGGTCATCGTCGGTTCCGATGAAGCGCCAGAATACCTGCGCGAGCACGGTGCTCGAGCGTGGATACTGCAGGTTATAAATCCAAATGATACCTATACAACATCGAAAGAGGGAATTAATGCGTAAGTTACTCGGACTATTCCTTATCGGCGTTGTATTTGCCGTATTACTCTCGGCGCCATCAGTAGCCGCACAGTCAGGTACGGTTTCAGTGCAGGCTGTGCCGGGCCAAAGCCTCTTTGATATCGTGGGTGCGAAAGTCGCATCATCTTGGCCGTGGTATGTTGTTCGCGCCTCTGGCCTGGTCGCAGGTGTCAGTCTCGTGGTCCTCATACTGTCGGGTATTGGTTCTGTCACGGGGCACACATTTCGTTTCCTCGAGCCACTGACCGCCTGGGCAACGCACCGTGCTCTGGGGATTGTCATGGCGGTTTCGATGGCGATACATATTGTCACACTTCTCTTTGACAAATTTATTCCATTCAACGTCGTACAAATCCTAGTGCCGTGGGCGAGCCAGTATAAGCCACTCATTGTGTTCGGTATCAACCTCGGTTCGGTCTTTGTGGCGCTTGGTATCCTGGCATTTTATGTCGCACTGGCGGTGGTCGTGAGCTCGCTATTCTTTGTCGATAAGACACCGAGAGTCTGGAAGTTTATACACCTCGCGTCATATTTTGTCATCGCCGCCGTATTTCTCCATGCATTATTCCTCGGTACTGATCTCAGCGGAGGAATCGGTCGAGCCATCTGGGTGGCGGGAGGCCTCATCGTGCTCGGTGCGATCATTATTCGGCTTCGAAGGGCCGGCACGACGAAATGAGCAAAGAGCTCGACTATACGCTTCACCCGAAAGTGACCTATCTGAAGTGGGCCATGATCTACCTGTTGCTGCTTGGCATGCTGGCGGTGATATTCTTCCTCATTGCTGGAAGGATCCATACCTATAGTATCCCCGTCGGGTCGTTTCAACTGGCAGTCCCATATGGGAAATATGTAGTGGGCGATACGGTTACATTCACCCTGAAAAACAACTTCAATAGCACCGTGTACGTGGCCGACGAGTGCCCGGGCGAGCCACTGGCGGTCTATCGGCTCGAAGGCTCTACCTGGGTCAGAGTACATGACGAGACGTCGGTCACTAGCTGTGAATCAAAAGATCGACAGATCGCTATTCCACCAAATACTGAACGGGCGGGAAGCTTTGCTGCCTGGAAAAATTTATTTGCAACTCCTGGAAAATATCGGGTTGTGGCCTATGTCGACTATTTCGATGCAATGCCGTATCAGGATTTTGAAGTTGTCGCTGCCCCAGCACCAGTTGCGGCGACTCCGATACATACTCAGACTAGTCCAAGCGCTAATGTGAATACAACACCGACCGCATCGCCGACGCCGACGGTCGCGCCACAACAAACTTTCAGTGAGCCGAACGAGAGCGGCACGGACGACTAATCGCTCAGTTCGGTCTGACGCACCGGGTGTATAATAGACGGTAATGAAACAGCTCGTTCGCTATGCAACACCTTATTTCGTGTGGTTTATTGTATTGCTCGCCCTAGTCTGGGGACAGACGACTGCGACATTGAGTTTGCCAGATCTCATGGCCGACATTATCAATAAGGGGATTGCTACTGGCGATACCGCTTATATTATGCAAACTGGCCTATGGATGCTACTCGTGACGCTCGGTGGAGGAATTGCGACGATTGGCGTGAGCTTCGTGGCGGCACGGATCGGCGCTGGCTTTGTCCGCCGGCTGCGCGAGGCACTTTTTTACCAAGTCGAGCACTTCTCTCTGGCTGAGTTCAACACGTTCTCAACCGCGTCACTCATCACTCGTGCCACAAACGACATGCAGCAGCTGCAGCAGACGTTGATCATGCTTCTACGTCTCGCCCTCATGGCCCCATTTATGGGCGTCGGCGCCATCGTCAAAGCCTATCAGCTTTCGCCAGACATGTCATGGATCATGGCGCTGGCGATCAGTATTATCGTAGTTATCATCATCGTCATGTTCATCGCAGTGGTGCCGAAATTCAAGAAGATCCAGCTGCTCGTCGACCGATTGAGCCTATTGACCCGTGAGATGTTGACGGGTATTCGTGTCATTCGGGCATTTCGAAAAGAGGAGCACGAAGAAAAGAAATTTGATACCGCGAATAAGGAATCCGTGAAGCTCAATCTGTTCGTTAACCGCGCCATGACGCTCTTGCAGCCGACGATGATGCTCGTGATGAGCCTCACGTCCCTCGCAGTGGTATGGATCGGTGCTCAGTATGTGAATACCGGTGCGTTGCAACTGGGAAGTGTCCTTGCCTTTATGCAGTACGCAATGCAGGCAGTTATGTCGTTCTTGCTCCTCACTATGGTATTTTTCCTGGCGCCACGCGCATGGGTATCGGCGGGACGCATCAACGAAGTTCTGGCGAGCAAACCAAGCGTCGTCGACCCGAAGAAACCAGTGGCCATCCCACGTACAGGTAGTGGAACGGTTGAATTCCGCGATGTGAGCTTCCGTTATGCGGGATCTGAGGAACCGGCCCTGTCGCACATCTCATTTGTGGCGGCTCCTGGCCAAACTACCGCGATCGTCGGCGGTACGGGCAGTGGCAAATCGACACTCGTCAGCCTCATTCCGCGTCTCTATGACGTGACGGACGGTGCGGTACTAATCAACGGTGTCGATGTGCGGAAGGCAACCCAAGCAGCAGTGCGTTCATGTATCGGCTATGCGGCGCAAAAGGCGACATTGTTTTCGGGTACGATCAGGAGCAACATTCGTTACGGCAGTAAATTAAGTGATGCGCGGATATCTCACGCCGCGAAGGTTGCTCAAGCAACCGAGTTTATCAATGAGCTACCGAAGAAGTATAAAGCTCGCGTGGAACGCGGCGGTACGAACTTATCTGGTGGCCAAAAACAACGCATATCCATCGCTCGGGTTATCGCTCGTCGCCCTGACATTTATATCTTTGACGATAGTTTCTCAGCACTCGACATGAAGACCGACGCCATGCTTCGTCAGGCTCTCGCGCGCGAAACGGCCGACAAGACTGTCATTATCGTGGCACAGCGCATTAGTTCGATCATGCACGCCGATCAGATACTCGTCATCGATGATGGAAAGATCGTTGATCGCGGTACACACCATGAACTCATGAAGACCTCTCATGTCTACCAAGAGATTGCGACCACTCAGCTCAGCGCGAGCGAGCTTGAGGAGATTGCATAATGGGGCCCGGCGGAAGAGGCCCTATGGGCGGTGGACGTGGCCCTGGTGGCATGATGACGGGGGCTAGCGCTAAGCCGAAACACGCCAAGAAAACGCTCAGAACTATTTGGTCATACCTACGCACGCACCGTTGGAAACTGTTGCTGGCTATCGTCTTTGCGGTCGCGAGTACGGTATTTGCGATCGTCGGTCCACGAATGCTTGGTAATATGACGAACAAGGTTGTTGATGGCTATGTCGCGGGCCAGGCGTACGACAAGGTGATCAGCGCGTTACCAAAAGGCGCGAAGTTGCCTGCTGGCACCACGGGCGCAACGATTATTAACAAGATGCCCGAAAGTGTCAAAAGCCAGATTCCATCTGTCCAGATTGATGCTCTCAAGAACGTCGACTTTTCGAAGGGCCGCCCGGCTATCGACTTCGGTGCGATTGCGACGCTTGGCATGTGGCTCATCGGTTTGTACGTCCTCAGCTCGGCGCTGATGTATGCACAGGGTTGGATCATGACGAATATCACGCAGACTGTCGTGTATCGTTTGAGGCGCGATATCTCAGAAAAGATTAATCGTTTACCTCTCAGTTATTTCGATAAGACACCATATGGTGAAATCATCAGCCGCGTGACGAATGACGTCGATACGGTCGGGCAGACCTTGAACCAGAGTGCCACGCAGCTCGTCACGTCGATCGTGACGATCGTCGGTATTTTGATTATGATGCTCACAATTAGCTGGCAGTTGACGCTGATTGCGCTCCTCGTGCTGCCCCTCAGCATGGGTGTGATTTCGGTTATCGTCAAACAATCGCAGCGCTATTTCGCCGGTCAACAGAATACGCTTGGTAAACTCGACGGTCATGTCGAGGAGATGTTCTCGGGTCACGCAGTGATGCGCGCCTATAACGGTGAAGCGGCGTCGGTCAAGGAGTTTACGGGAGATAATCAAGAGCTCTATCGTAATGGTTGGCGCGCCCAGTTTACCTCTGGGCTCATGATGCCGATCATACAGTTTATTGGTAACCTCGGATTTGTCGGCGTGGCAGTAGTCGGCGGTAATCTCGCCGTCGGCGGCTCGCTCAAGATCGGCGATATTCAGGCCTTCATCCAGTATATGAACCAGTTTACGCAACCGATTACGCAGACCGCAAACGTGGCAAACGTTCTCCAGACGACGATCGCGGCGGCCGAGCGAGTATTTGGTTTCCTTGAGGAGCCAGATCAGTTAGCGTCGACCGTCACCGCAGAATTGCCCGCCCACATCAAGGGTGCCGTTTCACTGAAGGGTGTGCAGTTTAGCTATACGAAAAAAGGTACGCCGACAATCCATAGCCTCACTTCGTCCATCGCTCCGGGCCAGCAGGTGGCTATCGTCGGTCCGACAGGCGCTGGCAAGACGACCATCATAAATCTCCTCATGCGCTTCTATGACATCGATAAGGGTACGATCAGTGTCGATGGGATCGATACGGGCAAGTTGTCACGCGCCGATGTACGCAGTCTGTTCGGGATGGTGCTCCAGGATACCTGGCTATTCAACGGCTCGATTGCCGACAATATCGCCTACGGCAAACCAGATGCCAGTCGTGAAAATATTGTGAATGCGGCCAAAGCGGCGCATGCCGACCACTTCATTCGCACCTTACCGGACGGTTACGACACAGTTCTCGGTGAAGAAACTGACAATATCTCGGCTGGTGAGAAGCAGCTTCTTACGATCGCACGCGCCATGCTTGCCGATGCGCCGATGCTCGTCCTTGACGAGGCCACTAGCTCGGTCGACACGCGCACTGAAGCTCTGATTCAAAAAGCGATGAACAAACTCACGATCGGTCGCACCAGCTTTGTCATCGCACACCGCTTGAGCACCATTCGCGGCGCTGATCTCATCCTCGTCATGCGTGGCGGTAATATCATCGAGCAGGGCACGCATGATCAGCTCGTTGCCGCCAGTGGATTCTACGCGACGCTCTGGGGTAGCCAGTTCGCCGACGCAGATGTCGTGAACTAAATTTGACGTAAGCGGATTCCTGTAATATTATGAGGAGTAATTGTTTAGGGGATATAGGAGAATATCATCATGAAAATCAAATTGCAGCTACTTGCAATCATCCTAGCGGCCGTAGGCGTATTATTGCCTGTGGCGGTTTTGGCGGCACCAACACCAACGCTAAATCAGACTGTCAATCCCGGGACATTAACTGCCGACGTATTACAGGGTGACGGCACGACTCCTGTTGCGTCGCCGGCGGTATCGTTCCCAGCGGTAAACGCGAGTTTTTTGTGTCAGACAAACACCTCGACACTTGGAGATGCCAGCAACCGCGTCTATGTGAGCAACCTAGCGAACAATAACGGCTGGACGCTGACGATGGCGGCTACTAGTGGTGCCGGTACTAAATGGACCACCGGAGCGAATAATTATAGCTTTGATGATCCAACAGGTACAGCCGCTGGTTGTACGAATGGTCAGCTCACCGTTGATCCCTCGGGCGGGGTAGTCACGCTCGACTGTAACTCGATTTGCACAGCAACAAATGTCACAAAGGGTGCCTCAACCGGATTTGATAGCGGAACTACCGACAGCGTCACGCTTATGCAGGACTCAAACGGCAGCGCATGGAAAGGTTACCTAACCGGTGTTGGTTTGAGCCAGAAGATCCCAGGCGGTCAGCATGCGGGTTCTTATGCTCTCGGTATGACAATTACGGTCACGGCCAACTAGGCTGGTCCCTTACAATAATCCGCCTCATGAGGTAGAGTAGGGAGAGATTACTTATGAAACAAGTTCTTCGATACATCATTTCTGTTGCAATTCTAGCTCTGGCTGTAGTGCCGGTAGCTAGCGCAGCGGAATACCAAGGAGTCGGTGGTACTCCTGCTAATCCAGTCGAAGGAAATCTGCGCACCCAGTCAATCTTTATCTATCAGCTTGACCCTAGCCAGACAAAAAATGACGCAATAAAGGTGTTCAATAATACCGATAGTAAGCGCACCATAACCCTAGACGCTGTCGATTCGGTACTATCGAGCGGCGGGGCTTTTGCCTGTGCCCAGTCGGCTGACCATAAAGCTGATGTTGGCGCGTGGGTGACATTGTCGAAGACGCAAGTTGTCCTCGAGGCGGGTGGTAGCGAAACGGTACCGTTTACCATAACGGTACCAGCGAATGTCTCGGTCGGCGAGCATGATGGATGTGTGACGATTCAGGACCAAAATGCGACAAAGGCAACTGGACAGAGTGGCGTGACGCTCGGTTTTCGCTCTGGTATTCGCATGGCTATCTCAATACCAGGCGATATTGTCAAAAAATTGACAGTTGATTCGCTCAAGGTCGGGAGCCTGAAAGACGACAAATATTCTGTTGTTCCTACGGTGACAAACGAAGGCAACGTATCTCTTGACACGGACATTCATGCGAGACTTGAATCGATTTTCGGCACGCAAGTCGGAGACGGCATCTTGAGTACCTATCCCGTTCTGCAGCATTCAAGCGCGAATTGGAATCTTGAGCTCCAGCGACCGTTTTGGGGCGGCTGGTATCGAGCCTATGTTTCCGTAGCCTACAACGGTAATCCAACGGCGGGAATCGGTTCGGAACAGGGTCCGTCGGTCACGAAGGAGCTGCGTTCGCAGTTATTCTTTGCGCCACCGACAGTACTGGCGACAATCATCGAACTTGTCCTTGCGGCTGGCGTCATCGCGGCGATAGTTTGGTACGTACGTTGGCGACGCAACATTAGGCATATTCGCGCACACTGGGTTGACTATACGGCCAAGGGCGACGACACGATCGTTGGCATCGCAAAAGAGCGGCACACCTCATGGCGCAAGCTGGCTCGTGCAAACAGAGTCAAGCCTCCCTACACGCTTAAAGAAGGTCGCAAACTGAAAGTTCCACCGCAGCCAAAGGATTAGTCACCGATGCGGTTGACTAAAAAGGCGCTGGTCGCACGCGGTAAGGTAGGCGAGTTGAGACGACGGACACTACGTGCCTCATCATTTTCATGGCTCAATACAGCCAAATTTGGTAGTATGACCGCGATCATACTGCTCTCACAGGTCGGCGGTTTGCCGGCTTATTTTGGATGGCTTGGCGTCCAGGACGCTCACGCAGCACCAGTGCAAATAGTCTTAACAAGCGGGTCTACTTGGACGGTGCCAGTTGCATGGGGTAGCACCGGCAATACGATTGAAGCGATTGGCGCGGGTGGTAGCGGTGCAGATAGTAGCAGCAATACCTACGGCGGTGCGGGTGGTGGCGGTGGCGAGTTTCGCAAGGTGACGGACGTGACGTTGACGCCAAGTGCAACGGTATCTGTCAATGTTCCTGCTGGTGGCGATGGATCAAGCGCTGGCGGTGCTTGGTTGAAAAATAGCGCCGGCGTCAAGATGATCGAAGCCATGAATGGAGGAAATGCATCAGGGGTGACCGCGGGAAGCGCCGGAACTGGCGGTACTGGCGCGGCCGCTAATTATAACGGTGGAAGTGGCGGAGCGGGCGCCTCAAATACCGTGAGCTCCGGTGGCGGCGGCGGTGGCTCGGCTGGTCCTATCGGTATCGGGCGTAATGGTTCTGCTGGTCTTGGCGGTACTAATACTGGCGGCGGCGGCGGCGGTGGATCTGACGGTGGCTCGTCGAGCGCTGGAAGCGCGGCATCGGGCACCACAGGTGGCGACGGCGGCAACGGGACCAGTGGCACTGGTGGTGGCACCGGTGGCACAAAGAACGGAGGCAACGCAGGCAGTGGCACATTGGGCGGTGGCGGCGGTGGTGGTGGCACCGGAACCGGGACTGGCGCTGTGCCTGGCGCTAATGGCGGTATTGAAGATCTTTGGGGTGCAGGCATTGGTCCGTCCGGTGGCGGTGGCGGTGGTGGTGGCGCCGGTGGAACGGGTGCGGGCGGTGATCACAACGGGGGCAGTGGTGGAACATATGGTGGTGGTGGCGCCGGAGCTGGCCTATCGGGCACTCACGTCAATACCGCTGGGGTCGGTGGTCAAGGGATTATTATTATCACCTATACTCCCGCTATTGATCCGACGATAACGCAGGCCGACTATCGATTTTATGACAACCCATCGACACTTGGTACGCAGCCTTGGCGCAGCTGTCGCACAGAGGGCGGCGAAACGGTTATCCCTGGGGGCTCAGCATCGGCAAATGTCACGCTAGCGACACCTATTAGTGATATCAACCAAGCGTATTTGCTCATGAACTCAAGTGGAGATTCGTCGGTAACGAATGGTCGAGATCATATGGCTACAGGTACAATAACCAACACGACGACGCTATCATTCACGCGCGGCAATGTCGGGAGTGGGGATGCGCAGATTAGCTATTCACTCGTGGAATGTTTCCAGGGCGAATTTAGCGTACAACGAGGAACGACAACGATTGCCTCTGGCGCGAGCTCAAACACGGCGTCCATCAGTTCGGTTGATACAACGAAATCGATGGTCATCCTCTCGAGTTACGATAACGATGCGTCCACGACAGAACAGACCGGTTTAGCGACCGGCGAACTGCAAAACGCAACGACTGCGCTATTCAGGCGTTATGACGCGCCAGCAATTACAGATACGATACAGTGGCAGGTCATTACGTTTGCAACGAGTTCAAATGTTAGTCTGCAGACAGGTGAGACGACGCTTGCGTCTGGTAGCGCCAGCCAGACTGCTGCTATTTCGGCTGTGGATACGGCGTCCTCCTGGCTTTACTGTTCGTTTGACGCCGATACTAACGGGTTGCAGCAAAGCGCTGTCGGCTGCGATCTCACCAACGCGACGACAGTGACGGTCAATAGGGATAGCAGCAAAACGTATAATAACCGCGTTCGGTGGTATGTCGTGACATTCCCTTCGAGTGACGTCAGCGTGCAGCGAGGAGCATTAGCGGATAGTGGCGGGACGACCGATAACCTACGGTACGATATTGAGATTACACTTCCGAGCGCAGTCAGTTCCATCAATAAGGCATTCGGCTATATCACCAATACAACGAGCGGTACAGGCACGGCATTTCCACGCAATGATTGGATTTCGCAGCTCACCACGACGTCAAATCTTCAGACGACGTACTGGCGCGGCAGTAGCAACGGAAGCGGTACTCATTATTGGCAAGTTGTCGAGTTTTTGATGTCGCCCGGCGACGTTGGCTCTCCGCAGACAGCTGAAAATACACCGACGACGCTTGCGGCGGCTGGCAGAGCGTTTCGTCTCCGGATGTTACTCGGAGTGAGTGACGCAACTGTCGCGCAGGACAAGCAATTCAAGCTTCAGTACGCGCCACTATCGGGGAGCTGTTCGGCGAGTTCATATAGCGACGTGACGGCCTCGACAGCCTTGGCCTATAAGGATTTCTCGGAGCTTACCAATGGATCGACGGTGGTTGCCAGTGCGAACGACCCAGTCGATGGATCAAATACGACTAGCTTGCAGACATATAATGAAACGAATAATTTCTCAAATTCTCAATCGTTCATCTCTCCGGGCAGTGACGGATTGTGGGATTTCTCACTAGTCGACCACAGTGCGCCGGCCAACACGACGTATTGTTTCCGGGCTGTTAATGGTGACGGAACCGCGCTCGCTGCCTATTCATACTACCCCACGCTGACCACGTCAGATGGCGTATTTCAGTCAGACATTGTCAATGCAAGCGGGAGCGGCGTTGCGAGCCCGAGTGTCGCGATGACGCCGGCCTCGACGATGCTGACTTGTTCCGAATCGACCGGCACCCTCGGGACGTCGGTTGAGCGTCTACGCGTGACAAATCACAGTGCAAATATCCCCTGGTCGATGTCGATCGCTCCGACCGATGGGGCTACTGCGCTATGGTCAAATGGGAGCGCAGTCTTCGACTTCAACGATCCGTCGGGGTCGCCGCCGGGCTGTGCCGCCGGAGCTGATTCTGATGTATATGCGGGACAGCTGAACCTTTCATTTGCATCGGCGACGATTACTCCGCAGGGAGGATGTAGTACGACCGGCTTGTCTCTCGGGTCCTCGACCGGTTTCGACGAAGGAACGACCAATAGTATTACTCTGGCGACCGCGAGTACGGCCGCCGCAAACGGGTGCTACTGGGATATCCAGAATATTGGCATGTCTCAGAGTATTCCGGCAGGGCAGCCTTCGGGTGACTATGCATTGAACCTCACAGTAACAGTGGTGGCTAACTAATGAAGGCAATCTATATTGCCGGTCTTTGCATCGTCGGTACATTGCTCGTTTCGCCGTCATCATTTGCCGAATCATCGGAGTTGAAGCAGCAAATTCTACCGATGGACTGCGTGTTTGAGGTGGTTGATGTCGGCACGGGCGAGCTACGTTTCTTGACGCCAGACGAATGCGGTCAGATCATTACGCCACCGGCGCCCGTACCGACGCCCATATTAACGCCTTCAACGTCGACGACGGGGGATATTCCTTCGTTACCGATCAGCTGGGGGGCAACCTATACCCCCTACTGGGGTCTACCCGATACTAGTAGTGACACCACTGCGGTGAATAATCTCGATCCGATAAGCGGGTTTCACTCCGCAGAGGGGCATACCGCGCCCGTCAAGGCTGGTCAGATATACTATTTCGCCGTGCCAACCGCGACGCAAGCAGCTACGCAAGTCGTGCAAGTCCACGTCGACAAAATTGACGTCAGCCAGGCGAGCGTGACGTTCTCGATCACGGGACGCGGCTCGGTTACGCTCAGCGTTGGTCACCAGGTCGGCTACGATACGGATGGGAACGGGCGCATCGATCTCGTAATCTCAGTGGTCAACATAGCAGATGGTTCCGACGCAAAAGTCCGATTCCGCTTCTATGAAACTCCACTCGCGACAACGCTCATCACCTACGCGTCAGATCCGACATGGATAATATGGATACCGAGTGGCGTATTGTCGCTGTTCGGGGCGGGCTATCTCCTCACCACTCATAAGTTTTGGCTGTGGATCTTGCGCGCCTTGCGATTCCTACGGATACACTAAAAGAGCCGGCGCTGTGGCCGGCTCGTTATTTAGATAGCTGTCTTTGCTTGTTTCTTCTTCTTGTTCTTGTCGTTCTTCTTAGGTTTGTCGTTTCCCTTAGCCATATATCCCATCCTTTGTTTACAGTGTAATTATAGCAATATTGGGATGAAAAACACATGGTCTCAACCCTTATGTTTTACATCTTGACGTCAGGGGCGTAAAATGGTCCAAATATGGCCTATAACTACGAAGATGATCTCCCGGCAACATATCCGACTGAGAACGTGCTGGAGAGCGCACTAGATTGTCAATGGCGCCTCGATCGTCATCGCGAAGCCGAGCATGATCCACTTAACCGTGTCGGTCATAGTGAGCTGTTTGCCAACTTCGGACGAGTCGTCGATAAGAGGACGCTTCGCCTTTATGACCTTGGCGCGACGGCATACGAGATCGCCACACTACCGGAGCTAGTAGACTTGGAAATCGAAGAAGATGAATATCAGGACCCCGCTCAATTCCAGGCCGCCATCGATATCGCGAATACTCTCAGAGATTACGATCCGTTTGATCTGTTGAAAATAGCTGATGAAGCGGCAGAGATCCTCCGCGAGGAGGTCCCCGAGGCGGCGAAGCTAGTTGTGAAGATCGCAGAGTTGATGCAAAAGAAAGAACTTGACGAGTCGGAAAAGAGGCGAGTCTGGGCTGGCGCAGGAATCATGCGATCCTTCCGTATTATGGAGCAGCTGAAAAAGGAGGTGTAGTATCCGAGCTTATGGCAGGTAAAGAATACTTAGTACGATGCGGCCTACAAGAGTACATGTGGGCTAAGGAAGTGTGTGCGAAAGTGATTGATCTTCCTTTGGAAGCTCGGGATATGTACCTCTACTTGCGCCGCAAGAACAGAGTGGATGCAGCCAAGGGGCCAGTGTCGGTGAGGCGCGAGATGGGAGGAATTTCTGTAGAGATCACACTGCTCGACGCGGATATGCGTACGACGACCGGTAAGGTCTTTTACGGTTCGATGTCCGATAGGGCTTGGAATCCTGACGATGGACAGCCGGGTATTATTTTTGAACATGATCTGGATGAAGATGAGACCTACGACGGCGTGCTACTGCCCTACAATGACAAGTACAACGACGAGAGGTTTCTCCATGAGACTACTACTGACCCGATAGATGACACTTTTCCGCCGAATTTCTTCCTGTAGCCTTACTAGGAAAACGTGCTCACGCACGCTATAATGATACACACTTAACAATTTAAATATCACGAAGCGGTGAGAGATCTGACTCTGCGACCCGCTAGCAACCACCCGGTATGACCGGACAGGTGCTCCATTCAGCCCATAGAAAGGGAATAGATATGACCATATATCGTACGGCGGAATCGGTTTCGCCAAAACATCCAGACAAACTTTGCGACCAGATTTCGGACGCTATTTTAGATGCGTATCTGGCGCAGGACGCGGATGCTCGCGTGGCAGTCGAGACAGTCGGCGGACACGGCCGAGTATTTATCACCGGTGAAGTGACCAGTAGCGTGCATCCTGAGTTAGAGTCGATCGTCCACCGCCTCGCTGGCGATGAGATCGATCTCGAGATTCACCTCGTCAAACAATCGCCCGAGATCGCGCGCGGCGTTGATACTGGTGGCGCGGGCGATCAGGGAATCATGGTCGGCTATGCGTGCGATGAAACGCCCGAGCATCTACCACTCGAAGTCGTGCTGAGTCGTTCGCTCAATCAATTTATTTTTGAGAAATGGCCGTTTGACGGCAAAACTCAGGTGACTTTGAAAGATGGCGAGATCATCGCGCTCGTTGCGAGTTTTCAGAACTCGCTGCATGATGACCTCGAGGCCGCCGTGCGTACGTGGGTCGAGTCCTGTGGGACGCCATTTGTGGCTGGTTCGCCTATCCACGTTAATCCGACAGGTGACTGGTTCCAGGGTGGATTTGACGCCGATGCAGGGCTGACTGGTCGCAAACTCGTCGTCGATAATTATGGTCCGCGTATCCCCATCGGTGGCGGCTGTTTCAGTGGTAAAGATCCAAGCAAAGTCGACCGCAGCGCTGCCTATATGGCGCGCAGGATCGCGCTCGACTATCTAAGGGATCGAAAAGCCCAGGAAGTGTTCTGCCATCTCGCCTACGCGATCGGCTACGATCAACCGCTCGAAGCGAGCGTCATGATCGACGGCGTGCAGGAATCGGTCGAGGGCTATGATCTCTCGCCAAACGGCATCATCCGCTCGCTCGACCTCCGTCGCCCGATTTACGAGCAGACCGCCCGCTATGGTCATTTCGGCTACGACGACTTTCCCTGGGAGGCGTGAAATAATTTCATCGCCGCAAACGTACTATAATCAGGAAAGGTAATCTTTTATGACAATTACGTTAACGACGAAACAGCAAATTATTATCATGGCCGGTGCGGGCGTCCTTCTTTTGGGTCTCGCCCTGGCGCTTGGTTACATTGGCGGAAACGCTCAGCAAAATAGCGCGACGCGACTGGGCCAATATGGCTACACGGGGCAAAGCATGGCGCGGGCCACTCTCGCAGAATCAGCTCTGCCGACTTCGGCCTCCGACACCGACAGGCTACTGTTCCTCATAGAGGAAGAGAAGCTCGCCCACGATGTCTATACGGTGATGTACGAGGAGTATGGCGTTCGCGTCTTTAGCTCCATCGCCCGGAGTGAGACGATGCATGGTGATCGTATGCTCGCGTTGCTCGATGCCCGCGGTATCGATGACCCCCGCAGTAGCAAAATCGGTGTGTTCAAAAATACTGACCTCCAAAAGCTCTACGATACCCTCATCGCGCAGGGAAACCAGAATATTAGCGAGGCCTACAAAGTTGGCGTCGCCATCGAAGAGAAAGACATTGCCGACATAGAAGCAGACCTGAAGAATATCGATACCAACCACGCCGACATCGTCGATACGCTCGGCCTATTGTTGCGCGGTTCACGAAATCATCTCCAAGCCTTTAATCGTCAGTTAGGATAGCATGTCAGAGACGACCGACGCGGAACTTGTCAAAGAGATAGCGGACGGCGCTACCGAGCGTTTCGGTGAGCTTATGGGCCGCTACGAGGCAAAATTGCTCCGCTATGTCGTCTACCTCATTCATGACAACACGCTCGCTCAGGATATCGTACAGGAGACGTTCATAAAGACCTATCGAAACTTGCGCGGCTACAATCCGAAGTACAAGTTTTCGTCGTGGATCTACCGGATCGCGCACAATGAAACCATGAGTGCGGTGCGCAAACAGCGGCATATCGCCGAGGATGTCGACGTCGAGACTATCGATGAGCCGAGTAGCGAGTCGACGGTCATTCGCGAGATTGACCGTGCGATCCTGCATGGCAATATGCAGGCCTGCCTCGACACCCTGGATCCGAAGTACCGCGAGGTGCTCATGTTGCAGTATTACGAACATATGCAGTACGGCGAGATCGCTGACGTGCTCCATATCCCACCATCGACCGTCGGCGTCTGGTCGCTTCGCGGCAAGGCGATGCTAAAAGAACTATGCGAAGCGAAAGGAGTCACACTATGAAAAAGAAATCATCACCTATCCAACAATCCGTCATGCAGCAAATCTCGAGCGGCCGTGTTCACATGCATTCACGGCTCTACTATAGCCTCATCACGGTGGCGATGGTCGGGGCCGGGCTGGCCGGCGGCATCCTCTTCGCGTATGTCGTGAACATCGCGACGTATATCATCCGTATCCAGGCGTCAGCGACTCCGGCGTATGGCGCACGTAGCAATCTCGCCGACTCGCTCGCCAGTTTCCCGTGGTGGGTACTCCTACTAGCTGTAGCGTGTATCACACTAGCTGTGGGGTTGATGCGCCGATATGGGCGCGCCTACCGTCATTCACTGGCGCCGATTATCGCTATTTTTCTCCTCGCGAGCGCAGCGCTCGGTATCGGGCTGTCGTTTACTGATATAGGCGGCCATGACGACGGACAAAACATGCGCGGTCGTGGTTCGCATACTGTACGCTAATTGAAATAATATCTCGCTCCCGTGCGTACTACATATGTGCACTAAACGCACGAGAAAAGGAGTAGAAATATTATGAACAAACTATTAGTTTACGGTACGCTCGCAGGAGCTGCTGTCGCCGCCGTCGTGCTCACGCCTATGGCCGCCGGTGCGATCGCCGGTCATTATCAGGGTGATGGTCAGGGTTCGTCACAAGCCATTCGCGCTCGTGATGGCTCAGGTGTTGGCGCAACATCCGGTATCCATACCGAGACCCAAGACAGACGATATGTCCATCTAGAGGATGGTACATGTGATGGCACTGGAGCTGGTGACGGAACCGGCGTCGGGGCTCGGCAGCGCATGCACGGCCGCGAATAATATCGCGCCTAGGATAAATCACCTGGTGCCAGAAATGGCGCCAGGTGATTTATTGTGGGATCTACGAGCAAACTGCTCAGTATGGTCATTTCGGTCATAGCGGTTTTCCTTGGGAAGCATAACTGGTATTTTTGAGCCCACATAGATATACTGCTAACTATATATGTTACTCAAGCATAAAGGGGTCGTCTACATCATCTATATTATCGCCGCGGCCCTTGGGGTATTTGCTGTCGCGGTACTAAACAACAGCAGTCTGGCCCAGAGTGGCTATGGCTTGGATTTACCGATGGGCTGGGTACAGGAAACCGTAGAAAACACAGATAATTTACCAGCCTGCGGGCCCTATGTCGTGTATAGCAAGGATTGCTTCTCGTACTCCTGCGAAATGATGGAATGGAAATCGGTGGGCTTGCCACTCAGAACGCGGAAAATGGGAATATGCCGAGAGAAGACAAATAGCTTTGCCGAGGTGATAAATCTTGTCATTGGCGCCGCTGCGGGATTAGCGATCGCCCGCATATTTGTGCGACGACCTGCTGTGGAAGTCGAATAGCACCAAACGGCATCATCATCCGCACTCTCGATCTTCGCCGTCCGATCTACTAGCAAACCGCCCGATACGGACACTTCGGGTATGCTGAGTTTCCGTGGGGATAAGGTCACACTTCGGCTACGAGCTGAGCGTAATTTTTCTGTATAGTTTATGTAGCGATTCCTCATCGCCCTCGAACGCCCGTATGTCAGCGGAAATAAGTTCATCAGTTGACGCGCGGCTAAGGTCTAGTACATAACCGGCGTGGTCTGCGAGTAGTATCAAGTACAGCCTGATTGCCCGGCCGTTTCCTTCGCGAAATGGGTGGAGCGCATTTAGTTCTGCCGCAAGATTACTGATTTCGACGATGAATGTCTCAAAATCGTAACCAGTCAGATAATCCTTTGAGCCCAGTTCATCAAATATCCGCCGTGATTCGCTTTCTAGAAACTTCGCATATGCGAAAGGTATTCTGCTACCTGGTTTAACGATATCTACGGTGCGAAATAAGCCAGCGAAGTCGTACAAATCTTCAAATAGTATTCGATGAATATGCTTGAAGAATTTCATGTCGAACTTATCTGGAATATTCTCGTCTAGTAGTTGAGCGGTCTTTTCTGCGGTTATTCGCTGTTCGGCTTCTTTGAGTTCGGCTACATCAACAATGCCTAGTTTATTGACGAGGATATCATCGGCGAAATAGTCTGACATGGCTACTTCTTTGGGCTAAGTTTTTGCTCGATGATCTTTTTTACTGCGGCGAAATTGAAACCTTCCGCCTCCATGCTGCGGGATACGCTATTGATAAGAATTTTTCTTTTTTCGGACTTACTCATATCTATATTATAGCAAATTTTCGACTGTCTAGCCACGAGCAACCTGCCCGGTACGGACACTTCGGACACGCTGAGTTTCCGTGGGAGTAATCGATCATGCTTATTCTTTACATCTCACCGCCTGAGGGGTAGAATATCGAGATTATGGCACAATTGGACCGAGCAGGACTATGCGACATCGCTGAATATAAGCGAGCCCATGAAAGTCGAATGAAAAATGATGATATTTCCGATGGGGAGATCGTCATGCTGCTGATGCGAAAGCGGATTTTTTCGTTATATTGTCAGGACGGTCGACCCTCCTGGGGATTTCTCACCTCCCGGCGGGATTTCTTAAGTTCATTATAGCACAAATATGTAGCAATACCATTGACAAGAATTGTAGAATTTGCTACACTGAAAGAGATACAAAACATAATCGGTGGGACAGAGATTATGAATTTTCAAACAACTATACGAGAATTACGAGAACGAGCCGGGGTAAGCCAGCAGGATGTGGCCGACGCGATTGGCATTGCTCGTGCTACCTATGCGAGCCTCGAAGCTGATCGCCGACCGCCAAACTTGGACGAGATTAATAAACTTGCCGAGTACTACCAGATATCCTCAGCTGAGTTAATAAGTGGCGGAGCTGAGATGGTAAATGAGCCGGTCGCACAGTACGCCCCCCGGAAGATTGAGGACGAAATAGTCCCACGTGAGGATGTAAAGTTGGACAGGCAAAAGCTGCGCCAGGTCTTGCTGTATATATCGGGGCAAGTCGGGGCTAGGCCAAATGTGGGCGCTACGGTGATCAATAAATTACTGTATTTTATTGATTTTGATTACTACGAACAGTATGGCAAATCAATCACAGGCCTCAGCTATATACGAAATCATTACGGGCCGACCGCGCATATGCCGACTATCACTAGTACGGTGCGGCAAATGGAGGTCGATGGTGAGCTAGAAGTTGTTGAGACGTCGTACTTCAAGCACACGCAAAAAAAATATCTACCTCGACAAAGTGCGAACCTAATGAAGTTAGACGCGCAAGAATTGGCCCATATCGATGCAGAGCTTGAAAGACTTGGCGGTAAAGGCGCAGGTGAACTGAGCGACCTCTCGCATCTGGATATGCCGTGGCTCGCCACAAAGCCGGGCGAAGTAATCGACTATCAGTTAGCGATGTACCGTACAGCAGCAACGACAGTTCGTGGTAAAGACGATGTTGAGCTTTGAGCAGACCTCGGACTTTGCAAAAGACCTGAAGACACTGACTAGGCGGTGGCGATCACTCCCAGGGGATGTCGCAACGGCTCAGGCGGCGCTTGAGGTTATATACAACAGCGTTAACGAAGAAGTATATAGGCAGTTCTTTGCCGCGCCGAAGGCGACCATTATCACGAAAAACGGTGATACCGAGGCGGTAAAAATGCGCTTGGACTGCAAATCACTCGGAAATGATAAGAAGACGCGGCTTGTCTTCGTCGCAGTTAAAACTGAGAATATAATCTACTTGGTGGAGCTCTATTCTAAAAACGATAAAGATCGTGAAGACCCAAAACGATACCGGGACTTTATTTCCTAAGACTCACCAGCTTCGGTCTGTTTAGTTCAGCGCAGTAATACAAACACCTACCATACCGAGCGCGATGGAGCCCCAGAGCTTGCGCTGGTCTTCGCGTTCGCGTAGGAGCCAGTGGCTTCCGAGGGCGGTGAGTGGCAGGACAAACGACAGTCTTTAATTGGATAAAGCTTAATGAATGCTGTTTTTCAATGCAATCCATGCAAAGTTATCGGATAACTGTGCTATAACTAGACGTAAAGCTTAAAGAGGAGGGTTTCGTGGTAGAACAGGTTAATAACAGTGCAGTTGCAGTCAAGAAGTCGAGTGGATTTGCGACCACTGCACTAGTATTAGGAATTATAGCTGCCGTCTTTGGTTGGACGGGCTCAATTGGACTTGTGCTCGCAATAGTTGCGATTATTTTTGGAATTTTGGCGTTAGTTAAAAAGCAAAGCAAGGTGAAGGCTATCTGGGGTATTTCGCTTGCTGGTGTCGCACTGATAACGGCTATTATCGTGATCTCTATCGCGTCAGCCGTCGTGAAGGTGCTCGAGACCGGCACGAGTTCAACTAGTGGGACGAGCGCGGCACAGGCTGCTGTAACCACGTATACCGTCGGTCAGGCGATCGACTTTGATAGCAAAAAAGTCACCGTAACTAGTGTTGAACGAAACTGGCAGAGCGGAAACCAATACATCACTGCTGATAGCGGCAATGAATACGTAAAAGTCCAGGTCAGTATTGAGAACAACTCAAAGGCACAAATCTCTTACAACACCTTTGACTGGAAGATGCAGGACTCGCAGGGTGTCATCAAAGACATCGACAGCACTACATACACAGTCGATGGTGGACTAAATAGTGGTGAGCTAGCACCTAACGGAAAAGTATCTGGGTTTATGGTCTTCCAAATACCTACAAATGATAGTGGCCTCATCATAAGCTACAGCCCTTCATTCTTTAGCGACAAGAAGATTCAAATTAAAATCTAGTCGGCACTCCGCGACTTTGCAAGCGCATGACAGAGCTCCGCGAGGGGCTCTGTTTAATTAAGCGCGGCGATACAAACGCCCACCATACCGAGCGCGATGGAGCCCCAGAGCTTACGCTGGTCTTCGCGTTCGTGCAGAAGCCAGTAGCTACTGAAGGCAGTGAGCGGCAGGACGAATGAATTTAGCGAGACGACGAGGGGGATATTGTTGGCGGCATTGACGGTGTAGAGGTACGAGAAACCTGCGAGGGAACTCATCAGCCCGACGACGACATTGTTGCGTATGTCCGAGCGCGTCACGGCTTTCCAGACTTTCCGGTTCATGTCTTTGAGAGCGATGAGCACTGCGAATACTGCCTGGCTGCCGAGGCCGAATATGAAATAACCGCCGACATCCATGTGCCCCAGGGCGGCTTTTTCGGTGAGGAGGCCGATACTCATGATGAAGGCTGCGATGATGACGAGCTTCACGGTGCCGGGCTGAATTGCTGTCGCTCGTGTCTTTGCCTTCGCGGCGAAGGCGGACAATATCGCCGCTGCGAGGATGAATACGACGCCGAACATTTGCATAATAGACAGTGTCTCGCCGAGGAGTACCCAGCCACCGAGGATGATAAATATTGTGCTTGACTGGTTGAGTGTCTGGAAGAGGGATATCGGTATGCGTTTGATGGCGCGGGCAAATAGCTTATTGCAGTAGCTGAGGGCTATTCCTTCAATGACGAGAAGGAGCACGACCCACCAGCTCCAGGTGACGTGGTGGGGCAGTAATAATCCCACGACGAGGGCGAGAGGAAAGATAGCCAGCACGTAGTTCATCGCGACGACGACGCTCGATGGCAGGCCGGTTTTGCGTAAATAGCGCCGCTGGCCCAATGATTTGAGCACTGCGAACACATAGAAAAATAGTAGCGATATATGCCAGTCCATGAATTATCCCATCTTTTTTTATTGGCTCACGTCTTCGATCGCGTGAACTATGGCGGCTCGTATTATAGCGCAAATATCCATGGATAGTCTATGGGCAGCAAAAGCCCCGCACCGCGAGGCTAGTGCCTCAAGCGGGACGGGGAGCCTTCAGGGCTGCTCAGTGAGTTGAATGGCCTCATCTGTGAGCTGATCGGGATCGTGCGTGGCGAAGTACCTGCCGTTGGGCTTGGCGCTCCTCGACTCGTACGAGCTGGCGGGTTGGATGGAGTCGCCGAACCTGCTGCGGTGCTCGGGATGCTCCTTTAGGTGCTTCTCGAGCTTAGCGGGGTTGACGGTTACGGTGACGACGCACACCTCGTTGAAGATGCGAAGTGCCCGCGCGGCCTTGACCGCGCGCCTCTGGTCCAGGACCTTGAGCCCGAGGTGGACGGTACGGCTAGAGACGATCGCGAATACTGTCGCGAAGGACTTGAGCTTTCCCGAGAACAGCTCGTCAGTGTGGGTGTCGACAAGGTTACGCAGTAGCTTTTTGACGCTTTCAAACTCAACCCTGTCGTAGGCGTCTTCGGCGTTGAATGCGAGACTCAGCGCGTCGATCTTCTTCTGGTACTTGAGCTTGCGTATGGTCTGCCGACGTTTCAAGTCGAACAGCCGTCGCGACAGGGAATTGACCCCGATGATGACCCGACTGGTCACTGTGACCACCTCTTTCCAATGTACTCTGTGGGCTGGCTATAACTATACAACCAAATGGGCATAATAACAAATATCGCCAGTGTGTGTATTGAGTCAAGATATGACAGAGCCCCGCGAAGGGCCCTGCCGTCAAACTATGAAGTTGAGGCAGGGTCAGCGCGGGGCTAACTTGATCGTGACGGAGGGTGGCGCGATGCGCTCCCCGTTGTGGGTGACGTTGAACGAGCCGTTCGGCTCGATGTCGAGAATATCTGGCCCCTCCTGGGATGGACTGAGCCGGAATATGACATCATCTGTCACGAAGGAATCGCTTCTCTGGCCAAACAACTCGTCCCGGTAATCGTTGATGAGGGCCGCGATTATTTCGTCGATCGAATCGATCATCTGCGACAGTGTAGTAGTGACCCTGATGGGTCTCATGCCAGCTACTTCAGCAGGCTGGGCGGGCGCCACCGTCAAGCGTTGCTCAATCTCGAGCGTGAGACGCGACATCGCCAATTGGACGAGATCGGCGATTACCTTGGGGTCGACGATTGCCACGTCAACCACCTCCTTTTCATTTAAAGAGCGTAAGGTGATTATACAACTTTCGGAGAATATTAGCAAATGTTATGGATATGGCTCGTAGTATATAATAGTAGGATGAATAGTATTTATGATCTGACCTTCAAAGACACCAAGGGCGAGGAAATCTCACTCGGCGATTACCGTGGCAAGGTGCTGCTGATCGTGAATACCGCGACGAAATGTGGATTTGCACCACAACTCACTGAGATCGAGAAGATCTATCAGGAATACAAAGACAAGGGACTGGCCGTCATCGGCTTCCCGTGCAACCAGTTCGCTGGACAAGAACCAGAGACGAACGAGACGCTGGTCGAGGTGTGTAAACTGAATTTCGGCGTGACGTTCCTGCTCAGCGAAAAGATCGACGTGAATGGCCCGAATACGCACCCGGTATTTACCTACCTGAAATCGCACAGTAAATCGATGCTTGGCGAAGATATCAAATGGAACTTCACGAAATTTCTTGTCAGCCCAGATGGGCAAGAGATTCACCGTTACGCATCGGCGGCGAAACCAGAGAAACTCGTCACGGTTATCCAAAAACTTCTCGCCTAAATCGGCTATAATAGGATTATGAGAAGCGCTGCGAAAACGACCTTATTGCTCGGCATCATGACCGGGCTGTTCCTCGCGGTCGGGTATTTCCTCGGTGGCACCAACGGCATGATGGTCGCGCTCGGGTTCGCGGCGATCAGTAACTTCGCGATGTACTGGTGGAGTGGAAGTCTAGTCCTTAAGATGCAGGGCGCAAAACCTCTGGACACTTCGCGGTATGGAAATATCGAACGTATCGTCCAGGATCTGGCGGCGCGAGATAGTTTGCCGATGCCGAAACTGTTTTTCGTCGATACACCGATCCCGAACGCCTTCGCAACAGGGAGAAATCTCGCAAATGCCGTCGTCGCGGTGACGCGGGGAATTACCGAAATACTGAATGACAACGAACTTCGCGCCGTGATCGCGCACGAACTGGGGCACGTCAAAAACAACGACATGCTCGTCAGTACGCTTGCAGCCACGATCGGTGGGGCTATCAGCACAATCGCTCAGATGGCGATGTGGTTCGGTGGTAACGACGAGAATTCGCCAAATCCGATCGCAGCGATCGCCATGATGATACTGGCGCCACTGGCGGCGATGATGATCCAGATGGCGGTGAGCCGCAGCCGTGAATTTGGCGCTGACGAGCATAGCGCCCATCTACTCGGTAGCGGCAATGATCTCGCGAGCGCACTTGAAAAACTCGACGCGGTGAAGCCGGCCCTTCGGAAGTATCGGCCGACGCCAAGCCAGGAGTCGACAAACCACCTCATGTTTATGAATATGTTTAACGCCCAGGGCCTTAGCGCGCTCTTTAGCACTCATCCGAGCACCGAAGCTCGGATCGAGCGCCTCCGACAGCACAATTACTAAGGCGATTGATTACAAGTAGCGAGCTTTTACGTGGTCTTTGTTGATGCCATTGGTGAGGTTGGTGAATCCGTACTGCTGCAAAATGCGAATCGATGCGCCAGAGCGAGAGCCGCTGAGGCAGTATAGGATGATCGGGGCGTCTTTCGGGGTATCGGCGAGCTCACTAGGCAAACCGCGCATGAGTTTGGCCGGCGGGAGGTTGATCGCACCCTTAACGTGGCCCATTTTGTATTCATAAGTTTCGCGTACATCGATGATGATTGGTTCCATATAATTTCCTATCTTATTTTTTTGCAATGTATCTTAATGTAAATCATTTACATCTACATGTAAAGATGTATAATGAAAAGCATGACAACTACTCCTCAACTACATGATGTCGTGATGATCGGGGCGGGCCCGGCAGCACTGACGGCGGCCATCTATACGACCCGCGAAGAAATCGAAACCGTGCTCTACGAAAAAGGCATCGTCGGTGGACTCGCCGCGACAACTGACTGGATCGATAATTACCCAGGTTATGCCGAGGGTATCGAAGGCATGCGACTGGCCGATGAACTACGCGGGCAGGCTGAACGATTTGGCGCCAAGATCGAATTTGGTGAAGTCCACAAGATCGAACAGGACGGCGAAAACCTCAAACTGACCACTGATAGTGGCGAGGTATCTGCGAAGGCCGTGCTGATTGCAACTGGAAGTGACTATCGCAAACTCGGCATACCAGGTGAGGAAGAATACTATGCGCGCGGCGTTCACTACTGCGCGACGTGTGACGGCGCGTTCTACAAAGAGAAACGACTCATCGTGGTCGGCGGTGGTAATAGTGGTGCTCAAGAAGCCTTATTCCTGACACGTTTCGCGACTCATATCGATCTACTCGTTCGTAGTGAGCTACGCGCAAGCGAAGTCTTGCAGCGCAAGCTCGAGGAAGCGAAAGACAAAATCACCGTCCATACAGAAGTGACGACCGACGAGATCGTGGGACGTGACAACAAAGTTATCGGCGCGAAGATCACTCACAAAAAGACGGGCGAGCAAGAACTCGTCGAAGCTGACGGCGTATTCGTCTTTATCGGACTACTACCAAATACCCAGTTTTTGAAAGATAGTGATATCGAGCTCGACGAAGTCGGACTCATCAAATCTGATCTCAATCTCCAGACCTCAATGCCTGGTGTATTCGTCGCAGGCGATGTCCGAAGCGGTGCGACGATGCAAATCGCCACGGCTGTCGGTGAGGGCGCTACGGCTGCGCTGAAGATTCGCGAATATCTCGAGAAACGAGGCGAGTAATGCTCGTCGCCCATGATCGAACGACGAAATACATGACCGCAGTTCGCGAGTACATGAATCACGTCGGTCATGCGACCAACATCGAATTGCTGACGGAACTCCGGGCCGAATTCCCTGACCTAAGCGCCACGACCGTTCACCGCATCACGACCAGACTGGTCGAGCGCGGTGAATTACAACTGGCACCGAGCGGACAGGCAAACGTGATGCGATTTGACGCAAACCTTACACATCATGATCATTTCATGTGCGAGCACTGCGGATTATTGCGCGACGCTGATCTTAGTGGTTTACTAGGAGCAAAGATAGAAGAAGCCCTCGGAGACGGATGTTCAATATCAGGAAGCCTGACAGTATCGGGCACATGTAGAGCGTGTCATGAAAGGGGAATAGCATGAAACTCGCAGGTATCATCGTATTAATCATCG
>JBBRCG010000007.1:0-56453 GCA_038205065.1 Saccharimonadales bacterium (SeqCode) | reverse complement strand
CAAGGCCATAGATCGTGTTGATGACCCATGACGTTGAGTCGGGCAGGATAAGAATAAATAGACATACGACAAGTCCGTGTACGAGGTAGGCCTGGAGCGAGTGCGATCCGATATATTCGAGTACTCCGCCCGTGTAGCGCTGGATAAGTGCGCCCCCTTTGTGGAACAGGAGTGTGAGGGTCGCAAACCACACGAAGGCGAGGCCGATACGAAGTGGGGGTAGGACATCTGGGTCAAACGCGCTCATGAAGAATTGTTGGAGCGAAGGTGGGAATAGGCTTGGAAAGTTCACGCTCATAGCCGATAGTGCGACGGTTAGTATCGAGACCGTGCTGAGGCCATAGATTATCTGGTGACGACGTCTACGCGAAAGTTGGCGCCACCAGGAGCGGACCGATTCCAGATAAAAGCCGATGATGGATGGTCCAAAGAAAAGCAGTTGCCATTTCATCCATTCGATCGAGGTAATTTCACCTATACCATAAGCTGCGACCGAAATCACAAGCAATACCCACCACCAGCCCTTTCGGAGGAGCCAGACTGCACCGATTGCGAGAGCGAGGAAGATTGCATAGAGGGCTAGGAAATGGACCCAGGTGTGCGGATAGGTGAGAGTCAGGATATTTGTGAGCGCGACACCCCAGTTCTGTTGGCCGTCTGGCGTCGTCGGAGTATAGGGCATTGATCGTACGACATCGCTCCACTCGATTGCGATATAAACACAACTTGCGACAATCATTGCGGCATATAATGTGGCAGCTCGGACGAGAAGCTTTTTTGTCACGGTCTTAAATGGCGCGTGTCTATTTCGGTAGCCGCGAATATATCCGATGAGTAATCCAGAGATCATCACAAATCCTTCGGCCGAGCTTACCCAGAGCCTGCCTTGTCCGCTAAGAATTCCAAAAAAACTCGGAAAACGCCACAGATGATCATTGATGATATTAACTACAAAATATCCTCGCAACAAATCTAGGGCGAGAAGCCGGTTGGATAGCGATGTTTTCTTCTTTGCGGGCACGGGATCTATTATACAGGCTGTAATGGCTAGACTTAACGTGGGCGCCGAAGGGCGACTTCACGGGCTTCACGGGCGAAGTGGTCCTCGATGACGCTGGAATTGAAGCTACCAAACTTTCGCGTGACGGCTTGTTCGATGAGCCAGTCTGCGACTAAAGGGTTTTTCGGTAGTAATGACCCGTGGAGATAGGTGCCAATCACGTGTCGATAAACTGCTCCCTCGGTTGCGTCCTTGCCGTTATTTCCGGCACCGCGGTAGACGTGCCCAAATGGCTTAACGCTCTTCCCGAGATAGGTGGCGCCGGAGTGATTCTCGTAACCGATAACCTCGCCGAACAACTCACTCTTCGTGAGAATATTCCCAATCATGCGCGTATTGCCACCGTGAGTCTCGAGGTCGAAAATCCCAATGCCTTCGATCATCTGCCCGTCACGAGTTTTGAAGAATCTCCCAAATAGCTGGTAGAGGCCGCATATCATCAACATCGGCACATCGTCATCGGCAAGAGCTTTGAGTTTTACTCCGATCTTGAGCAAGTCGGCCTGGATGATGTCCTGGCCAGAGTCCTGCCCGCCGCCACCGACAACTAGGTCGATATCCTCGGGGAAATTGTCTCCAGGATTATAACTTAGTAGCTCGACATTATAACCATGCCACTCTAGTCGTCGTTTGAGTACAAGCGTATTCCCCCAGTCCCCGTAGATATTCATATCACGTGGATAAAGCTGCAGCAAACGAATCGTCTGGCTCACAACACTTTCTCCATAGTCGTGTGCTTTGCGAGCTGCTTTCGAAGGGCGAGCATGGCGGTGTAGGTGCAATATATCCGTTTCGGTTTATCTCGATTTGTGTCAATAAACTTTTCTACTGCCTCTGTCAAATCTGGACAAACACTCACAACATCTACCTCATCATACTGCAGCCTCAAAGCCATATCATATGCGCGAATTCCAGCTATCTGCGCGACGCCTCCGTGGCGCAGCGAGTCAAAGTCAACATCCCAGAGCCAGCTCATGTCTCGTCCGTCAGCATAATTGTCGTTAATCGCGATCATCGTCGCAACACCTTCGGGATCAAATGATCTTAAGCTAAGCCGAAAGCCAGAGGGGTTCTTGACGAGCACGAGCTCGACAATCTGTCCGTCTATAATGACATCCTCTCCACGACCGAATGCGGGTGTTACGTTCGAGAGGGCGGTGAGTAGTTTGGTTTCATCGAGCTCTGGTCCCATGATGCGCCTGGTGAGGGCGACGGCCGCCGTAGCATTGAGGATATTATAAATTCCTTTTAGTTTGAGATCTACTTGCGCCGTACGCGAGCCGTAATGGATTGATGCGGTACTGCCCTGGAACGCCTGAAGACGGGTATCATCCTTACTCGTAATTGTCGGAATGACTGCATGATGTCCGGACCGCATCTGATCGTCTGAGGGAAAGAACTTTGCAAGTTCGGGGCTTGTCCCATATGACCACACGTCCGCATCGATCCCAGAAATAAATGACTTTGAATTAAGTCGTGGGTCATCTCGGTTGATGATGACACCTTGCGTCGTCGCTTTTGCTACTCGTTGAAGCATATCTGCAGTTGAGTCGATTTCTCCAAATCGATCAAGCTGATCTCGCATAACATTGAGTAGCAGCGAATAGCTCGGCTGGACAGATTCGGCAAATTTCACCGCGTAGGCCTCGTCAAGCTCGAGCACGGCGATATCGTAGGGCAGTTTGCCAGAATAATCGACTGACTCAACAAGTGCGGCGACGATACCACGCGTGAAATTGCTGCCGGTTGGATTGGTGAACACCGAGAGGCCTTGAGCGCGAAGAAGTTCAACGACAATCTTTGTCGTCGTCGTTTTTCCATTGGTTCCTGTCACAATTACGACACCCTTGCCTAGTTGGGAGAGTGTGCGTTTCATGAAATGTGGATCAAGGCGTTCGATAAATAGGCCAGGAAGGGCTGAGCCACCCCCGCCACGAAGTCGTGATGCTTTGCGAATCGCCTTGCCGACGACCGTGACAATTTGTTGTCTCATGTCGACCATTATAGCCTAATCTGATAGCGTGCGGTACAATATGGTCATGGTTGTAGTGGGACTTTTCTCTTGGTGGTATGGCTCTGGGCTGAAACGACATGTCATCATGATGTGGCGCAGGCTCGCGAGGACATATGATTATTTTTCGATTGATCAGCTGCTTCGCACGTGGTTCGCGCCATTCCGACAGATATCAGCAGGGGCCGCCTCAGGTTCGCTATCCGTGCAGTGGCATGCATTTACTGATAGGACAGTATCTCGATTCGTCGGTGGCTTCGTGCGCACAATGATGATTATTGCCGGAACGATCGCCATCATTGCCATGACGATAGTGAGTTTTGTGGCGATCATACTATGGATCATTATTCCGTTAATGCCGGTGGCCGGAATTATTATTTCGTTGATTGGCTGGATGCCGTGGTAGAGGTGGCGTTCGATTATTACAGTCGACGGTCGCGGCTAGCTCGTAGCGGATGGCGACTCCGTCAGTTTAGCGGGGCTGTACTCGCACTCATCGGTGCCGCCTTTCTCGCAATAGGTACGCTACTGTTGTTGCAACATATGGTCGTCGGTTGGTCGTCCGTTGGGCTCGCTGTAGTTCCGTTCATGATTCTCGTATGGAGCCGAGACGCACTACGCCATCTACCAAATGGCGCTGGCAATGCGATTGACCAGGTGCTCTCTGGTGATGTGCTAGGTCAACTTCCTCAGAAGCCGACACCACAGGATGTTGCGCTGGCGGTCGGCAGGGTAACGAGTGGGCAATTTATGGGTGCACGATTTGGACTTACGCCGAAGATGCTCGGTGACCTTGCTGAGTCGGAGGCGATTCAGATCGATGACGTGTGGCGACGTGCGCTTGAAACAAAAGACGCGCTCGGATTACCGAGACTGACCGCTAGTATTCTCGTGGTTGCACTTGTTCGAAGTTTTTCGGGCTACGAGAATATACTAGCGCAGATCCACCTCGATGATACTGATCTGGACGAGGGAATATTGTGGCAGCAACATCTACGCGATCTCGTGACGGGACTGAAGGCCCCGAAACGCACTGGCGGTATCGCGCGCGACTGGTCCTTTGGCTTCATGCCTCTGCTCGATCGACTCGGTCGCAATATCACTGATGAAGCGACGCGAAGTGGTGGCCTCCTAGTTGTCGATAGCGCGAGTCATGTCGAGGCGGTCGATCGTTTGGTCGATGTTCTGGGCTCTGGACACCGAAACGTTGCACTTGTCGGCAAGACTGGTTCGGGCAAAACGACGATTATTCATGCCCTAGCTGACCGCATGATTAATACTGCCACGACGGTGCCCGAGACACTACGGTTTCATCAAGTCATCTTGCTTGATCCTTCATCGCTAATCGCATCCGCGCATGGCCGTGATGGGATTGAGGAGCTCATGATTCGTATCATCAATGAAGCATCAGCGTCAAAAAATTGTATTTTGTGTCTCGATAACGCCGAACTGTTTTTCACGGAAGGGCCGGGTTCGGTCGATATTGGCAATATCCTGCAGCCCATTTTGGAGTCGGGTAATCCGAAGATGGTGCTATCCATGGACGAGCAGCGCTTTTTGCAGATCAGCCAGCGTAATCCAGCGCTAGTCGCGAGTCTTGAGAGGATAAATGTGGCGCCGTCTGATCAACTAGAGACGATGCGCATCATGCAGGAGCAGCTTATCCTTACTGAGATTGAATATAAGGTGACGTACCGCTACCAGGCGCTCAAGGAAGCATACCGGTTGAGTGAGAGGTATATGCATGACTTTGCGATGCCGGGCCGCGCTATGACGTTGCTGACGAGCGCTGCGAGCTATCATGATGGTGGTTTAGTGACGATGGATTCGGTGCAGCGGGCTATCGAGAAAACGACCGGCGTCAAGGTTGGCGCTGTGAGTGAGGGTGATGAGCGTGACCGGTTACTCAATATGGAGACCTTGATCCACAAGAGGATGGTTAACCAAGACCGTGCAGTCCAGGTTGTCAGCGATGCATTGCGCCGCGCTCGGTCGGGCGTGGGTAACAAAGATCGGCCAATAGGCACGTTCCTGTTCCTCGGGCCAACAGGAGTGGGCAAGACTGAGCTCAGTAAGGCGCTTGCCGAGGTCTATTATGGTGGCGAGGATCGCTTGATTCGTGTTGACCTAAACGAATACGTCCAGTCGAGTGATGTCGATCGCCTTATTGCTGATGGCGCCGAAGATCCATCAAGTCTGACGGCGCGGGTTATGAAGCGGCCATTTAGCGTAATATTGCTCGATGAGATCGAAAAAGCAGCCCCTGAAGTGCTGTCAACGCTTCTCCAGATGCTTGACGAGGGAATCCTCAGAGATATTAAGAACCGCGAGGTAAGTTTCCGTGACGCGATCGTGATCGCGACGAGCAATGCAGGTGCGGAGCGGATACGTGAGCTAATCGATCGCGGTTATCAGCTCGATCAATTTGAGCAGCAGATCACCGATGAACTTATCCAGTCGGGCCAATTCCGTCCAGAGTTTCTCAACCGTTTTGATGAAATTGTGATCTTCCGTCCGTTTGCGAAGGAGGAGTTGGTGCAGGTTCTCGACCTGATGCTCGAGGCGGTCAACGCATCGCTTGCCTCGCAGAAGATTACGGTGTCAGTGAGCGACGAGGCGAAGCAGATTCTCATGGAGAAGGGCTATGACTCGAAACTCGGAGCTCGTCCGATGCGTCGAGTCGTGCAACGTGCTGTCGAAAATACCGTCGCAAAGCTCATGCTCGAAGGCTCGGTGCATCCTGGGGATACGATCGCGATAGATCGTGCCGAGGTTGAACGGGCACTTGAGAGAGGGCGTGCTCAACTATCCGCGTAGTAAGCGTCCTTGCCCTAGCATAATTCGGCCATAATAAACGACCCACACAAGGTGGGTCATTTATTATGGGGCGAACGATGGGTCTTGAACCCACGACCTCCGGTACCACAAACCAGCGCTCTAACCAACTGAGCTACATTCGCCATATTGTTAAAATAACTCTCGTATTGTAACAGATTACAGAACCCTTGTCACCGGTTTATTACGCGTAGGGATTGAAGCCACGGGATTGAGGCTCTCGAAACGGACGCATAGGCACGTTGACTGGACCTCGAGTTGCATTGAACGATTGGCGAGAGGGACGCACGATGTCAATTTTTCCGATACCTTGAGTAGGCCGTGCGACGCTATTACCGGGAATGACGGGCTTCGACTCCTCTCGGTATGTCGAGTGAACTCCCGCCTGATCGTAGCCATGAATAAGCGTTCGGGATTTTTCGCGTTCCTGTCGTTGAGCAAATGTCGTTCTATCAGTCGCGCCCACGTGTGATCCAGCAGCAGTTTGCGCGAATACGCTACTGTGCAGGACTTCTTCTCGCTTGACTGGCCTGAAACTGCTAAAGTTTATCACTTCTTCATTATACTGATTTTTTGTTATATACTAGTAGGGATTTTGCGGGTGTAGTACAGCGGTTAGTATACAAGTTTTCCAAACTTGGGATCGGAGTTCGATTCTCCGCACCCGCACCAAACTAAGATTCCAGCCTTGAGCTGGGATTTTAGTTTGGTAATGAGTCTGGGCCTAACTCCGATCCGTTTTTGCTTTAGCAAAAAATAGGATCGGTGTTCGATAACAAGGGGCGGGACACAAGAACTACCTCCTAGTTCTTGCGGGCTCGACGCAGCTATATCTGGATATAGCGAGGGGCAGATCAGGAAAGTTTACTTTTCTGAACGCGACGAAGATATATCTCGATATTCTCCGCACCCGCACCAAATTTCGCGACAGGGAGTGATGTGCATTTGTTATAATCATGGCATGACCGAAAGAAGTAGGACAGTCTTGGTTGATATGGATGGCGTGATGGCTAATTTTGACAAAGCCGCCCTTGCGCATATCTCGGCGAGTGAGATTGTCCTGAGGACAAACTTTTATGTTTCGCATGACTATCCTGAGGAGTTGAGGGCTTCTATGCGCGCTGTATTGAATACACCGGATTTTTTCGAGGGGCTTGAGCCAATGCCAGGACTCATCGAGGCGTGGCAGGCTATGGTCAATAACGGATGGAGGCCACGAGTCGCATCGGCCCCATTATCGAGCAACCCAAGTTCTGTCGAGGGGAAGATTAAATGGCTTGATCGAACTATGGTGCCGGTATTCGGTCCATCAATTGTCGAACAGGCGATCATTGATAAGGAAAAATGGAAATATGAGGGTTTAGCGCTAATTGACGATAGGCCTGATGTGCCGAGAGGCACAAATGGAGCGAATACTGCAAACTGGGAGCATATTCTGTTCGGATGGCCCCATCTCGATACGGTGCCAATGGCTACCGCGGCATATCGATTATTATGTTGGGGAGATGTTGATAATTTGTTGCTTACTCTAGAAACTATTGATAGATCTAAGTAACGCACTCTTGGCAATCTGCAGTGTTGATGGGAGGATTATGTTCCTATTTCATCATTGCTTCAACAAGCGTGCGGTAAATACTGTAGCCGATTGTCTTGTTTGCTTCCGATTGCCTCATAAATCGTTCAAGCATGATGCCGCTATTTACCTCTACAACTTGCCGTGAGCCGTCGGTGAGTGTCACAATATCAACTGCAGCGACTCTCAGGCCAAGAGCGCTCATAGAGCGGTCGGCGAGACTGAGATTATCAGCCGAGGGTTTGGTAATTACTGCTCGCGCGCCTCTGCCGAGATTATAAAATTGCACACCGCCGATAGTTGGCGGTTCGACCTTTTCGTAGCTTAGCAGCGGCTCGCCATCGAGCATGAATATCCGTTCTTCACGTTTGATTTCGGTAAACGGTGCGAGGCACCAGTCGGGTCGCTCGTTGTCGTTTATCGTTTCGAGTACTTCGCGTACTGAGTGATGCCGTGAGATTCCGAGGCCACCAGTTCCGCTGAGTGGCTTGAGGACGATGTCGTTACCTGAGAGTGTGTCTTCCAGAGATGATATATATGATTCGTTCAGGATTTCGGGACGGACGAGATAGTGCGACATGGCGGAAATACCAGCATTGCTGAGAATCTGATAGCAGGCGACCTTGTCATTGGCGATTTGGGCCGATGAGCCAGAGTTGAGGCTGAACGAATATCCGAATACAAATCTTCGCGCATCCTCGTGGCTCAAGCGAAGGATCCAATCTTCTGAAAATGACTCATACTCAAATCCGAGTTCGTCACACGCAGTACGTACGGCGCCGGGAAGCCATCGATCGATGATATAATCTGCCATGTCCTCTCAGTATAAGATATGTCGTCGATTTGTTATACTGTGATTGGAACGGGTACGCCCCGATAGCTCAGTTGGATAGAGCAGAGGACTTCTAAGCCTAAGGTCGCAGGTTCAATTCCTGCTCGGGGTACCAAACCGATACAACAGATGGCGCATCGCAACATGCGTCTTTCTTTTTATGCAGAAAACGAAATTCAATCTGTTGATTAGTTTGAGCTCGGTAATAACTTGGCAGTTATTAACCGTGCTAGTCATCAGAACCGATATCCGTTTTTGGTCAGCGAGACTTAGGGCTTTCGAAGTTGCTTGGTGTCCGCTGGTTTAGCGACCTTATCACCCTCATTTAAAGAATTATAAAGTTCAGCGCTAACCTGGCCACCCCCGACTATGAAGTGCTGCTTTTTACCATTGTCATCGCGCTGCACGTCAAGCGTATAATACGTCTCTCTTTCACCATCCTCATCGGTATTCGTACCGTGTCCCTTTCGCACTACGACTCCTGTCCATGCTTCTTGCTTCGCTTTTCCGAATCCAAACATATTCTCCTCCATTTCTTTTAATGATACCTATATTTTATCAGATATTTTTTGCAGCATAGTCAGACAGCTCATGGGAAGCTAGGGGGCAAGTAAGGCACTAACTTTGACAACGACGCTGTACTATTTTTATTGATGCATAGAAACTATTTTGATCTAAGTTGATATTGTTTACGTTTTTACCTATAGTAGAAATCAATATGATAAAAACAAAAAAGAAAAGCATACACGTACCTCTTGTGGTGTCCGGATATGTTCTGTTCTCTCTGCTTATTATTGCGACTTTACTCTCAACGACAATCCCATTTGGAATATTACTATTTAATCCAAGAGTTTTGCATCATAACGTTGCAGTAATTACCATCGCATTGACGGTGGGCTCGTTTCTTCCAGTTCTGATCGGCTACGTTATTGGTGACCGTTCTACGAAATCAAAAAATAGGTTAAGCCATCATTTTAATGGAGTGTTATTTGGACTACTTGCGTTTCAGGTACTAACTTCACCTTTGCTAATGGTAATACCAGCCGATTTATTCGCTGGTGATTTTAATATGAGAATCATAGTGTTTAATGTGCTCCCAAGCGTTGGAGTGGCGATCGTGACTTCTATCCTTGCGATTGCACATGTGCGGAGCCGTCAAGCAAAGCATGACATTCTTGAATATAAGCCTTTTCCAGTACTGCTTATTGCTTCTATGATAGTAATGCCACTTTGGTCGTTAGTAAATAATATTATTACGAACAGCGTAAGTGTCAATTCATTCATGTCGCTCGTAATTATTATCTTCCTAGGGCTAATATCGTATGTATCACTTCGAAAAACTCAATTAAGTAAATTTAATAAAGTAGCATGGTCGTCGGTTTCCGTCTCTATGGTATTTGTGGTGACATACGCTTCGCCGCAACTCGTGTACGCTATTGCAACCTACCTCAACGCAAGGCCTACGATGGAAGATCAGGCTATTGTGAGTGGGATCGGTGTGGTACTTGCGCTTGTCGGCTGGCTTGTTTATTGGGTAATACAGGTGAAGACTTTACGGCTGAACGTAGCAAAGAGTGCGCCATCGCTTGTTAAGTAGATTGACGAAGTCTCTTATTGCTTCGACTATAATTACTGTACAAAAATTGACATTATTTATAATTTATACAAACTCTGCTCAGTTGTGGCGCTTTGGATGAGTGCATTGCGAAGCGATTCTTCGAGGCTGATTCGTCGGCTGATATGTCCACCCGTATAACGCGACCAAGTGTCACGATTATCATCGGGAAGATTAAAGAGTTTATCATAATCTGCCATGATGTCATTATGTTTCTCGCCGTTCCTCATGCGCTTAACCACGACGGAAGGTAATAATAGCCCGCTCGAGTAGCCGATTTGTTTCGTGCCAGCTTCAGATATGATGACGCCCCATGCTTCTTCGAAGTAGTTTCCATAGCGCTCGACGAGCCCGCTCTCCAGTCCGATATAATAATCTGCTGAGCCAATCTCAGAACATTCCTTCGCGCGATTCATCGCACCATCAAATGTCTCCTGGTCATGCGGCGCTTCGGGTACTTTTGAGTCAGCATTGTGGCCGATGACCTGGATATCGGTAATAGAGAAGAATTCCATAAAAGTTGATCGAACAACATCAATTTTATTCTGATTCTTTGTGCCGACGATTATCTTCATTTTTACGCCCAGGTAGTTTCGATGTCGGCGCCGAGGGAGTTGAGGCGATTGGCGAGATCTTCGTAGCCGCGATTGATCGAGTAGATATCGCGGAGGACTGATTTGCCAGGGGCGGCTATCATGGCCAGCATGATAACAACGCTTGGACGAAGGGCACCGGGAGCGGTGATGTCGGCGGGTTTCCATTTAGTTGGTCCGGTGATATAGACTCGATGTGGGTCGACCATCTCGATAGTTGCATTGAGCTTCGATAGTTCAGTAAAGTAGATCGCGCGGTTCTCATAGCTCCAGTCGTGCACGAGCGTACGTCCAGTGGCCGCTGTGGCGATAAGCCCCATGAACGGCAAGTTGTCCATATTGATGCCCGGAAATGGCATTGCGTGCAGTTTGTCTTTTGGCGCAATGAGCGTCGAGCGCTTGACAGTAAGGTCGACAAGTCGAGTCTTTCCATTACGGGCGACATACTCGTCGGATGTTTCGAACTTGAGCCCCATGCCTTCGAGGACGGCGAGCTCGAGCTCTAGGAATTCAATCGGTGCGCGAGTGATAGTTATCTCTGAATTCGTCACTGCCGCGGCGGCGATGAAGCTCATCGCTTCGATTGGGTCTTCTGAGATACAGTACTCGATTGTTTTATTGATAGATTTCACACCGTGAATCTTCAGGACAGTCGTGCCGATGCCGTCGATTTTCACGCCGAGTTTCTGGAGGAAGAAGCAGACATCCTGGACCATGTAGTTCGGGCTCGCATTGCGAATCGTCACTTCACCATCGTAAAGTGCGGCGGCCATGATGACATTCTCGGTCACGGTATCGCCACGTTCGACGAGGATAATAGCCTTCTTTACTAGGCTTGCACGGAAGGTGGCTTCATAATTCGCACTGGTCGCATCCACGCTGAGTCCAAATGGAGCGAGTCCAGCCATATGCGGCTCGACAGTACGCGTGCCGAGACTACACCCGCCGGCGAAGGGGATAGCGAATTTCGAGTATTGGAACATGAGAGGGCCGAGGAACATGATGACCGTACGGGTACGCATTGCGGCTTCGATGTCCATCTGGTCCAGGCGGAGTTTCTTGGGAGGGTTAATCTCAAGGTCGTTGTTGTCGAGCCAGCGGCACTTCACGCCGATGCTTTCGAGGACCTCGACAATGCGATTGACCTCCTCAATACGGGCGACGCGCCGAAGCGTTGTCTTGCCTTTATTGAGTAGCGCGGCACAGAGTAGCCCGACGGCCGCGTTTTTGCTTGTCTTTACCTCTATAGATCCATGTAGCCTCTTGCCACCATTGATGACAAAGTTGGTCTTGCCGCCACGATTGAGGCGGACGATTTCGCTCGAGAGAACTTCGCCGATGCGAGCAATCATCTCAAGGCTGATATTTTGTCCACCTTTTTCCATGCGGTTGATAGCGCTCTGGCTTGTGCCGAGGGATGTGGCTAACTCAGCCTGGGTCATATCTCGAGCTTGGCGTGTTTCCTGGATAAGTGAACCGATATTCCGAAGGTAGTCAGTTTCATTCATATACTAACTATTATATCATGCCTGATATAAATGCAAGTGTTATATAATAGAGAGAACAAGGAGATAACTCGTGGACGATACAGATGTACAAGGCTTAATTGATGGTGAAGCTCAACGGGAACGTGACGGACTCGAGCTTATTCCAAGTGAGAACTACGTATCAGATGACGTATTGATGGCGCTCGGGAGCGTCTTCACGAATAAGTACTCCGAAGGGTATCCGGGCAAGCGCTACTATGGTGGCCAGCAGTTTACTGATCAAGTTGAAACGCTCGCAATTGAGCGTGCGAAGATGCTCTTTCATGCGGATCACGCAAATGTACAGCCACACTCAGGCGCTCAGGCGAATGAGGCAGTGTATTTCGCATGGTGTGAGCCGGGTGACACGATCCTCGCGATGGACCTCTCCCATGGCGGGCACCTCACACATGGCGCGCCGGTCACGAGAAGCGCGCGCGAGTATAACTTTATTCGCTACAAGATGAAAGATATCACGACGGGCGAGATAGATTACGAAGCGCTCCGCGAGACGGCACTGCGAACTCATCCGAAGATCATTCTGGCGGGCTTTTCTGCCTACCCTCGCGAGTTGGACTATGACAAGTTCGTTGTGATAGGCAATGAAGTGGGCGCGTTGCTCGTCGCTGATATGTCGCACATCGCTGGTCTCATCGCGGGCGGTGTGGCCAAGAACCCGCTCGATGCGGGCTTTCATGTTATCACGACTACGACACACAAAACGCTGCGCGGCCCGCGTGGCGGCCTTATCTTGTCGCGAGGAATAGTCTCGAATCCGCTGAGGAAGCCAGAGAAGACAATCCAGAATATCCCGACGCTTATCGATCGGGCGGTATTCCCCGGCACGCAGGGCGGCCCTCATATGAATACGATTGCCGCCAAGGCCGTGGCATTCGGTGAGGCATTGAAGCCGGAATTTCATGAATATGCCGCACAGATTTTGCGGAATGCGAATGTCCTCGCTGAAGAGATGAAAAAACGTGGCTTTATTCTCATCACTGGCGGGACAAGCAATCATCTCATCCTGGCCGATGTCTACAAAAGCTTCGGAATAGACGGAAAGATCGTCGAAATTGCACTTGATAAGATAGGCCTCACGCTCAACGCGAACGCGATCGCGGACGACCCATTGCCGCCATTCCGTCCGAGCGGTATCCGACTCGGCACGCCAGCACTTACGACACGTGGATTACGCGAAGAACATATGCCGCTTATTGCCGACTGGATGAAACGTGCGATCGATAGTCGCGATGACGAAGTCGCTCTCTCGGCACTTGCCGACGAAGTCCGCACTTTTCTCGCAAACTATTAAGCACATGCTTTCAATCTTAAAACACCGGTGGCACCCTTCTCTTAATTAGTGCCAAGAGGAGGCATATGAAGATCGGCAAAATCGTTACCGGAGGAATGTTCGCTGGACTTATCGTCCTATCGAATATCATTTCAATTCCAGTCAAAGCAACACCACTTAAGCCAGATTGGATGGATGGGGATATAAGAGGTGGAGTTATCGACGGGGGTTCAGCACAAAGCGACAGGTGTAGCCTGGAGCATAGGAAAATCAAACCCGCAGGACTTCGTCGATATGACGATACCGACCCAAACACAACCCGTCAGCTTTGTGTGTATAAGAATGATGGATTTCAATATGCACGTTATACGCGGGCGTTTTATATCGATCCATTCGTGCCGGGTAGCGGTGTAGTTTATGAAAGTGGGGTGGCATTCGCAAATAACGATAGCGATCAGACGATGCCTTCACGGACCAGCGGGGATAACTTGGATAGACTATACGCAGGTGATACGAGTAATTTATTTGTATATCAATCCAGGAATACGTACTATGCGCTCACGTTGCGCCTGTACAATAGCCCCCTACAACACATGGTAATCAACTCAGACGGTTTTCTTAAATTCAAAGGAAATGATAATGGGTACTATCCTTTAACAAATAGTCAAGGGGTGAACTCTCCGCTCTAGGGGCATCGGTTTCTGACAACGGGAAGTATCTTGCCGTAGGCATTAGTGATCTTGGGATAGGTGTAGTGCCACTTGCAGATGCTCAGCTAAAGATTCTCGATACCAGATTCAGGGTCTCTGGAATATTTCCGACACCCAGCCTCTCTCTCTCTCTCTCTCTACCAATGACGAGGGTTCTATCCTAGTTGTTGGCGGTGCCAATCTCGACACTAGGGTCTATAGTGTATCTGACGTATGCGGTACGGATTTCGGGGAGACGCTAGATGTCGAACGAATCACAATGGCTACCCTGATCCTTTCCGCATTACGCTAAGTCAAAGGGGTGATAGTTTTACGTATACAGATAATATTCGATGGTACCAAATATATACATCGAATTATATAGCTCCCGACTCGATGAACTACCTTGCTCTGGGCGACTCCTACTCGAGCGGAGAAGGAGATATTGATCAAACTGGGAGTAGTCACTATCTATCCTTTACGAACGTATTTGGCGATTATCGAAACGGCATACCGCGGGAACTGTGCCATGTGAGTGATCGATCGTATCCGTTCCTACTAGCGCCCGATATGGGTATTTCTCAAGGTGATAATATGCAGTCGATCGCGTGCTCGGGTGCCGTCCGTAGCGATATCCTCAGTGTGAAGTTGAACGGCGGCGCAGACAGTTCCTACGCGGGGCAGGATGCTCCCATGTTCAGCGGTATTTTTTCGAACTCCACTCAGTCTGCTCCTCAACTTGCGGGCATCACGAACGCACAAGAGCTGCAAGATGAAGCGATCAACCAATTTATTCCTGGGAGAGTTCAGTAAGTTGAGATGGTGCGTAAATACCAGCCGAAAGTTGCGACGATCGGTATATCTAGCGATGACATGGGTTTCGGTCCAGTTCTCATGGAGTGTGTGACTAATTTGCCAATCACTGAAGATTGCTACTATGCGAAACCAGACGGACTTGCACAGTTAGGAAAGATAATTAATGAGAACTACGGTGACCAGGTGGCGTTTTATACCGCACCGAAGAAAGCCTCGCCCGGTACTGATTTCTACGCAATCGGTTATCCGCAGTTTATACGAGATGATAAGCTGTTCTGTGCTGAGATCGCGAAAAGCTTGAATCAGAACGAGAGGACGATGATACGGCGAGCGGTGACGGCGCTCAATGAGACGATTTGCAACGCGGCGGCAACAGTAGGGATTGAATACTTGGTTGATACCTGTGAGTTCATCGCACCGAGTGGGTTCGATGCGGGTGGTGACGGGCTTGACGATAGCCGTGACTTGGATCAAGCTGCATCGGTGGGCGCGAGCGTGGCTATATCGAGTCCCCTGGCCAGTACCAAGCTAATAAATGAACCCAGCGCGGCAAGCTCATTATGTGTTTCGCGAGTTATATCCTGTGATCAGGGAAATAAACTAATATACGTACTGAAAGATTCTTTCTCTCCTTCTCTCATGGCGAATAGTGAAAAGCCCAACATAAATAGCTCCTTAATAGTATTGATGTTCAGCTTTATCCTCATTCTATTGATTTCATCAATACTATATGTTCAATCAAGAAGTCGGCTGAGTTAACTGGTGCTGGCTTGAGCGTGATGATTTCATTAACAAACTATAAGCGCCGTATCTACAACGGCGCTTATGTGCTTAGCGTGGGCCAGAATGCTCTAGCTCTATAGGAGAGCGGTGCAGGTTCCGGTGACATTACCCAGGTTTAGGGGGGTTGTGGTCACGGCTGGTGTTGCCGATGTGTAATCCCAGTAATATACTATTGCCCCCGCGCCAGATCCACAATTTTTGATCTGAACAGAATTCTTACCATTTGCTGATGATAAAGCTGTCACGATAGCTATGTTCGTTCCGGTCAGAGTGCTTGTGTTGTCCGATGCAAGAGTGGTCGTGTAGGCAGCGGCAGTCGTATCTGTTGGATAGGTCGACTTTATGGCGTTATAGGACTCAACCTTCTTCGCGACAGTATTTGCTGCCAGCGTGGATGCTGAATTATTCGCACGGCTCTGGATACCGTTGTAGGCAACGATTGTGATCGCAGCAAGAATGGCAATAATCACGACGACGATCAAAAGCTCGACGATAGTGAAACCGCGTTGTTTAGTTTGTTTTGTCATTTCTGAAATGCCCCCTAATATTTTTTTAATTATCGTATGCTTGCATAATATCAAATTGCTTATGGCTATGCAATAGGCAGCCTACTACTGTTCCGCCAGGAACGTGATCCCTTCGAGCGCTGACCAGCCGGGGCTAACGCCGTCCCTTGCGACGATGTTGCCGTTTGCCTGTACGTCGAATCGACAATATGCCCCGTTGCAGGCCGCGCTTTGGAGTGAGGTTTCGGACGGCCTATATCCGGGAGGTAGGTTGGCGATCACCGTACCGCTTGTTGATGTTCCGTTATTGATTAAGCCCTTGACTTTAACTATGCCATCTGAGCCCTTCGTATATTGCGGTATGGCGAAAATACCACCGTAGAAAGTCCAGCCGTTTTGTAGTGTAAGGTTGGTCCAGGCGGCTTGCCCGGTAGCGTAAAAGCTATGTTGAATTGATCGGTAGGCATTTTGGTTGACTCCTTTCGCTACCATTCCGCCACCGGCCGTGTTGAAGCCGGTATAGTCGAAAAGATTATTGCTAGTGGTCGGCTGATGGAGGTATTCGGGCGGGGAGTAGTTTGCCGGTAGGGAGCCTATGACTGCGCCATTCGTTGTGACGCCACCTTTGACCAACCCCTTCGTAAAGACTAGTCCGGAACTATCTATAGTATAGCCGGCGGTTGCCCAACTTGCTGGAGCGTAGTTCACCCAGCTATTCTGCAGCGAAAATGGCGTCCAGAGGTAGTTGGTGCTGGTCGGAATGAAGATGACGCCATCAAATGACATGAATGCCGCGCTCCCCGTTGCGTATGTGACATCGCCATCGGTGTGTATGTCAAGGCGAGCTCCGGTCGCATTGGTGCCGACCAAGTACATCAGCTGCTCGGACGGGCGACAGCCGAGAGGCAGATTGAAGAACGCTTGACCAGAAACCGGCGTACCGCCTTGATTCACTAATCCTTTGAGTACTATAATACCGGCGCTAGTTTTTGTATAAGCAATTGACGCGTAGCCGTGGCCGTAGTTCGACCAGCCGTTCTGAAGTGCGGGCACCGTCCAGACCGGAGATGTATACGCATACTGACCAGTCGATGAGCCATTATCATTTATCGCGGTGACGCTAAATGTGATCGTGGAGTTTGAGTATGGCATAGTAACGCCTGCACTTGTACCGGTTGTTGCGACGGGGGTCGACCAGGCGCCACCGTTTATCCGGTAGGTGTAGGTGTATTGGTTGACGGCGGACGACGTCCACTGGAAGGTATTCAGGACCGGACTGTTGTAGCTGATCGAGTCGGGGTTCAGTAGCGATATGGCGGGCACTCCAGGGGCTTTCGGTGTCGGATCGGCAGTGTTGGTCCGAGTGGAGGTGATCGACATAGTCTGATTGACGGTCTTTCCGGCAACGCCTTTTGTGAAGGCGATAGTGACGCGAAGCGAGTCGGCAATCGTCGGATCAGTAATCGCCTGGGTCGGGTTAGCCTTATTGAAGTACGTCGTTGTGAGCGATGCGACGTTCGTAAGGAGTCGCGTATCCTTTGCTTGGCAACGCGGATCTGAGAGATTTTGCACCGCGCACGAGCTACGCTGCCAGGGCTTTGCGCAGGTTGTATCGCCATTATTGCTCCCAGTGTTATTGAGGGGGACGATCATTCGGCGGTAAAGGCTCTTCGAGCCATCTGTCTCGGTTTTGAGGAAATAGATCACTTTCACAAAGAACGGCTGGTTCGCCTGGTATTGGCCGCTACAGGCCTGCGGCTGGTTCGCGTAATAGACAACTGACCGAGTCGGATCCGTGGGGTCCGACGTAGTGCCGAACTGATTGATGATGATATCACCAGCGCTTGTGCTGAATGCGCCGACACCTCCATCTTTCCCCTGGGGTGAATGAGCTACGAACGAGCTCATGAACTGCGTGCCGAGGTAGCTGTCGCGCTCAATCTGCGTGAGAGCAGTCTGGGTATCATATATTGCTTGCGTGCGAGTATTAGCGACAACAGAGTCGCCGACAAGGCCCAGCAAAAAGCCAACGAGAGTCGCAATGACGAGGACAATAAGCGGTGCGACTACAAGCATCTCAACGAGCGTGAATCCACGTTGTCGTTTTCGATTAACTTTTACGAATATATGTCGCATGGACGACCGTCTTTCCTGATGCATAGGTTACCGCGGCGGTTATTTGCGTAAGGTTTGGGGTGGGATTGCCGACGGCGCAAGAGATTTGGACACTTGCCGATGCCGTAGAGGGCAAGTTTGCGCTTGCAGGTATAGTGATGTTCGGGACGGACACAGAGGTGCATGGGTTCGTCGCGAGGTATGAATTATCTCGCAGCAGCTCATAGGCAAGACTGCTTGCATTGGCGCGTTGCGAGGCATCCTTGCTACTCTGGAGTACTACGGAGTATAGCTGGTAGGCAGAGAAAAGTAGCATCATACCGATGATCAGGGTGATCAATAATTCAATAGCGGTGAAGCCGTTCTCGTCTCTCATTGCCATAAACTCGCCTTCGTCTGGGTGCCTGCGGCTGTTTCCAGCAGGTAGTAAAGATTGTAGCGTACACAGAGACTATTAATACACACCTTGTTATCGGCAGTAATAGGCTCGTAGACGTAAACTGCGGTCGATCCGCCAAGTGCAGAAGTGATCTGAGAGGTGTTCTCCGCGGTGAGTGTGGAGCAGCTCGTCGAGCAGATCACCTTGAATGTTGTCGACATATCAGCCGTCTGCACGGCGGCGGGTGGATAGTAGCTGCTGGTCAGGGTTCCGGGTAAAAGCGTCGTGATATAGTTTGTTCCTGTATTTGGGAGATTGGTCGAGTCTGGATTTTTTCCCTCAGCATGAAGGATCTCGTTGACGCTGGGGTAGTATCCTGACTTCACGTATGAAGCGCTAACGACAGGGTTGCCGTGCGTGTATCTCGCTTCGAGCCCCTTCGCTATGTTGCCTATATCGGCATCACGCTCCTTGTCGCGTGCGCTCGCCTGTGATTTCGTGACGCTGACAACGCCGAGCACGATGAGGATGCCCATGATGATAATGACAACCACCAACTCGACTATAGAAAACCCCCTACTTTTTGACATACATTTAGCATAAGGGTTTTTGCTTGTGATCGCAAGCTATATCTCGAGTGGCTCTTGTTCGATTTCGACATGGAATGTGTCGCGAACGGCGGTAGTTATTTCGTTGCGCGCCGCGGCTAGATCAGCGTACGATGTGGCCGACTCGTTGATGAGAACGAGAGCGTTTTTTTCATGGACACGCATGCCGTGGAGAAGCTGGCCTTTGAGCCCAGCTTTTTCTATCAGCCAGCCGGTCGGAACTTTTCGTTTTGATCCTGCCATTTCGTAGGAGGGCATGTCGGGATAATCGGCGAGCAGTTGTGCGTACTGCCACTGTTCAACGATTGCGTTTTTGAAGAATGACCCACTATTCGGACGTTCTTTCGGGTCAGGGAGTTTCTCTCGGCGGATGTCGAGAACGGCATCTCGAATGACCTGAGGTGTGTAGATGGTGATACTATGTTGGTCGAGATAATCCTGCACCCCCTGATAGAATGGCGGTTGTGGCGCACTCTTGTATAGCCTGAAAGTTACGTAGGCGATGATATAGCGGCCAACCGCGTTATTACGAAAGATGCTGTCGCGGTACCCGAATTCACAGTCGCTGGCTGATAGCGTTACGAACGTGTCGGTCTGCGTGTCGTAGGCATCCACGGCGATGATAGTTTCAGCGACTTCTTGACCATAGGCGCCGATATTTTGGACTGGTGCTGCGCCAACGGTTCCCGGAATGCCGGCGAGTGACTCAATACCTGTCAGATTTTTTCCGACAGAAAAGTTAACGAAATCGTCCCAAATCTCACCGGCGCCAACCTTGAACGTGATATCGCCGGCGTTTTCGTGGACAACCTCCATGCTTTTGATGAGCGGGCGGACGATAAGGCCATTGAAACCTTCATCGCGAACGACCGTGTTGCTACCGCTGCCGAGAATATGGAGGGAAAGTTGCTGTGATTTTGCCCGCGAGACGAGTTCGGCGACTTCCTGGGGGGTGTGGGCGTCTGCCATGAAACGAGCGTTTCCTCCGAGCTGCATGGTCACGAAATTTTTGAGTGGAATGTTGGTGTGAATCTGCATGAGCTCAGTATACCGCATAACCATTCTTTGTGGAATCGAACAGCACCTACATGTTATAATCTATATGTGGCATATAAAAACCAGGAAGACCAGAAAAAGGCGAGCCGCCAACATTATGAGCAAAATAAGCAAAAGTATCTTGAGAGAAATAAGTCGTACCGCCTCATTATCAGAGAGCGCATACAGGCGATCAAGCAAGATACTGCGTGCACTGATTGCGGACAATATTTTCCATATTATGTTATGGATTTTGACCATCTGGATGGCGAATCAAAAGAAAATACTATCAATTACCTCATGAGTACTGGTAGAATAAAGGGAGCGCTAGAGGAGATTAAGAAATGCGAAGTCGTCTGCGCGAATTGCCACCGTCGTCGTACGCACGAGAGGACTCAGGCGTTGATACGCACCCGTAGCTCAGTGGATTAGAGTGTTTGGCTTCGAACCAAAATGCCGCAAGTTCGAATCTTGCCGGGTGCACCAAGTAAACAGCCTCGCGAAAGCGGGGCTATTTACTTGGTCGTATTTATTCCGAGCTATGACCGACAGACGCTACAATGCTGGACCAGTTGAGGTAGATGCGTTTGCGGCACCATTCCATATCCAATATGGGGAGTCACCGTCAGCGTAGTTATACTGGGTTGTGCCGGGGGTAACCATCACGTCCGTCACTAGCACGCCCGCGCTTCCGGCGCCAGGGTTAATATCGAGGAATCGATAGGTGTTGTCGTAGGTCGCTCTTGATGCTGATGAGGAAACCCGTTTTGACTCACCCGGCTGAAGAGTAAACGATAAAACAGGAGTGGCATCGCAGAGGTCAAGCGTGCCGCTGATCGCTGACGTTCCCGAATTGCCTAGTAGCACGGAGAAGGTGTAGGTAGCGCCATTGGTCAGGTCGCTCAAATTTAGAAGAAGGCGAGTCGTGCTATAGCCTGTGCTGTTCCATACAAATCTGTGCCAATCAGACCGACCGTCCCACGACACATTCGTCGTCTCGGTTACATATTGAGTCGAAAGAGGTACGAACCATCCTGTAGACGAGCCTACGCCTCGGGGATTGGTGACGATATTCGTAATCGCCGCGACGCCGCCTTGTCGATGACCGGGGCAGCCGCCGGATGTTGGGCTGGTTTGGGTGTTGCTAATAAACAAACTGGTGCCACCCTTGGTTCCCGTGATACAGTAGCCCGTCGAAGACGCGGTATATTGATATGTTACGTTAGCGTCTGATATGTCTGCAGCTGCGAGAGTTGGCGGATAAGCGTTGTAGTTAGTTGATTGATAGAGCTCTACCTTCTTCATGGCTTGATTGAGCGAGGCAGAGATCGCCGCAGTTTGCGCGCGCTGTTGCACGCCGTTGTAGGCGACGATTGTGATAGCGGCCAAGACGGCGATAATAACAATAACGAAGAGTAGCTCAACGACAGTAAAGCCGTGGTGACCTCGAATTCGGGTCAACCGTGTCAATGGTTGCGGGCGGCACACATGAATATGGGTAGAGTCTTTCACTATGCTCTAATTTAAGCATAAGCGGCGAATTAATAGAACACAGTATAGTGTCGTGCCGCACTCTCGGTGAGCATAATGCTCGCGCACGCTTAAGCCGTGGTCCAGATTCGAGTCTACGGAGTATCTTTCCAAAATAAAAACCCTACTCGGAAATGGTAGGATTTATATTTTGGAGGGACACAGTGGAGCTTATCAGGACAAAAGTAATACGTAATCCTGGTAATTTACGAAAGAATTGTCTCCACCGTACTTTCAGCTAGTACTTTCATGGTGTCAAATATTGGGACTTCGTTGCTGCTCGGAAGAAGAAGTTGTAAATCTGTACATGCAAGAGCTACGCTGTCGACGTTCTGAGCAGATAATTCTTTAACGACCTCTAGTATCAACTCTCTGTCCTGGTTAAGGTGTTGGCCATTGATTAGTCTCTGAATAATTTTATCCATCTTAGCTCGCTGCAAATCGTTTGGCGTGACATAATCGATGCCCTCATCCCTTAACTGATTTTCGTAAACATTGTTTGCTATTGTCGCTGAGGTTGATATGAGTCCAACTTTTTTGTAGTTATGCTTTTTGAGATACTCGGCTGTTTCTTCAACAATACTGAGAACGGGAATGCTGACAGAATCTCTAATCTCTTTTATAAATACATGGAGAGAGTTGCACGGCATTACGAGAAAATCAACACCGCTTTTCTCAAGGCGCTTGGCCTCATCCACTAGAAAAGGGATGTAGCGCTCTTTGCCCGTATTTGATTCGATGAGGTCCTTCTCAATTTCAAAAAGCAAAGGAACGCTCGATATAACAATCGAGGGACGTTGTTTGGTATTTTGTTTTTGACACTGAAATATAACTTCCAAGTAAAACTCAGCAGTCGTTTCGGGACCCAGCCCGCCAATTACACCAACAGATTTCATATAATTATAGTAACAGATAAAAAGACTTCTCGTTCGAGAAGTCTTTCATACTGCTTATGCTTGGATGACTATCGTAGACGTTATTGCAACTAACGTTCGGCTAAGGCTAACATGTTAACAGAATTCGCTAATTCTGCTATGTCGACATAATTAGTAGTGTCGACATGTATCACTTTACTCATTTCAATTGGAGCGTACTTTGCAAAAGGTTCGGGTCCTTCAGTTTCAGCGTAATTCTCGTGATCAACATGCCCTGGATGACGTTCTCCTGATTCATTGCGATCAATGAATCTCTGCTTTCTGATTTCAGGATCGGTTGCACAATAGATTTCAATTACTTGTAGTCTATACTTCTCGATTATGTGATGTAGGCGAGGTGCGGCAAATGTTTTTTCAAAAGCATTTTCAATAATCAGAGATTGACCATCGGATAACATTGTCTCAACAAGACTGTATAAAAAATCATTAGATGCTTTACCGAGCGTCCTCGACCATGCTCGATCTCTTGCCCCTAGCTGGTCAAATAAGAACTCCTTGATCGTATCTTTTGCGATAAGTGGAAGGCCTAGTTCTGCTGCTAGGGGTTTTGCGAGTGTGCTTTTACCCGAACCAGGCAAGCCATTGATGATTATGAGTATCATATGTACAGCATATCAAACAAAAAGACCTCTCGAATGAGAAGTCTTTCATAGTGCTTATGCTTGGAGGGCCAGGAGAGACTTGAACTCTCGACACCCTGCTTAAGAGGCAGGTGCTCTAACCAGCTGAGCTACTGGCCCATCTATAAACAACTCACACACTATAGCAAAAATGCCCATCTCTGTAAATATAGAAATAAGCGCCGACCGGGCGCTTATTTCTTGGTTTCAGTTAGATTTTTGATTTAGTATGCGTTGGCACTGTAGACTGTACCATTTTCGTAGGTCACGGAAACGCTGTTGGAATTAAGGTTACTACTACTGTCGTAGTAACAAAACTCATATGATGTGTCACCCGTACAACTACCGGTTGCGCCATGAAGGATTGACTCAACGTGAGCTTTTGTCATGCCCTCTTGAATGCTCGCCGCTTCGCTCGCGCTGAATAGTTCCACTGAGCGTGAATTGTTATAGCTGGGCGCAGTGTACGTGCTATTATTCGTGCGTAACGAGCCCGACATGACGCCACTGATCACTGCCGACCAGAAGATCAGGCTGATGAGTGCGCCCACTACGCTGAGTGACAGCAAAACGATGAAAACGATGAACAGCACTTTTGCGAACTTTTTGTCGTATGGCGTAACCTGTAGCTCCTTGCCTGTCGCATCCGTCTTCGTGCCGTAGAGCAGGAAGAAGTCGACGATAGCCCATACGCCGAGGCCCATCTCAACGAGACCGACGAGGATTGCTAACGCGGGGAGCGCGGCGCTGATCATGCCCAGCACGATACATCCGATGAACGTCCAGAAGCGGCCCCAGCCCAGACTCCGATCTCCCCTATAAACTCGCGCTAAGCCGGTCGTTCCTGCGAAAAATGCGAGGAGCATCATCGCGAGGTATACCCGGGTGCTTTTTACGCTTGATGCATCTGTATCTGTAGTTGCCATATTGGAAGTCTCCTAAGATTACCTAGCTAATAAGTTTGTGAATAATGCATCGAGCCAGACATGAAGCCGCTCATCATCGCTGACCAGAAAACGAGGCTCAAGATTATCGCGATAAGCGCAATACTGAGGCCGACGATGAAGAGAATGAACAGTATCTTGGCGACGCGAGCGTCAAGGTCACTACGTAGAAGTGGTCGATTGTTGGCGTCAAGCTTCGTGCCATAAAGGAGGAAGAAGTCGACAATAGCCCATACGCCGAGGCCGAGCTCGACGAGACCGACGAGCAGCGCTAAGGCGGGAATCGTGGCGCTGATCATACCGAGCACGATACAACCGATAAATGCCCAAAATCGTCCCCATCCCATTGACTTGTCGCCACGGTAAATGCGAGCCAGGCCAAGTGGTCCTGCGAAAAATGCCAATAGCATCATTGCAAGATAGCTCCTCTGATTTGATTGATTCACTGCCGATTCGTTCGTAACGGCTGATGTACCCTCGTCCATTGATATCTCCCCTCAAGATTACCTTATGTTCAAATTGTACCACTCTTTTTATATGTGTACATCGGGTACTTTTCGCGTCACACCCTGGGCGAACTTGATTGGCGCGCGTATAATACGTGCATAGTTATGACTGAAGTAAATATAATTGGCCGGCAACTTGCCGAATCGCTTTCGTTCGCTCGTGAGCGGATGGACATACGAGCTCAAGAGACGGCTCACGCTCCGAAACTCAACGTTATTGGGGCGGGCGCAGTGATCACGGCTGCATTTGAACAATTGCGTAACGTTGCGGAAAACACCGAAGAACATTTGCTCCTCCAAAGCTCCATTCGACGCTTCTATAAGCGTCTATTTGTGATGAGAGACAGTGATCAGCTCGCGCGCAGTGGGGAAGAATTGGCGGTCGAACTCACCTATGCGGGATATGTTCAGAACGACTCCCTCCCCGTAGATTATCTACAGCAGATTAACCAACTCGCGGTTGACTACTATGCCGCCTATGAGCACGTGCTCGATCAGAAGCTCGCCTACGGTCAGCGCGCTCTGAGCTGGACGCTCGACGTGCTTGCGTCGCGTATTGAATTGATTATTAACCCTCACGTCCTTGACCGGGCCTTCGTCTCGACTGCGAGTGAGTATCTGGGGCAGCTCGTATCTGATCGAGATCGCTCGGCGCAGGATTTCGGCGCACGACTACTCGTCGCGATTTACCGAAGTCTTTTGAAGTCGAATGACGGCGTAATCCGCTCAATATTACTTGAGCGTTATGGGGTCAAGCCGACCGAATTCGCCAACTACGCGCAGCTCAATAATCTTATCGACGAACTTCTCACATCGAAACCGGCAGACCGCTTGACGCGACTTGTCGATCGAAACGGAGCACCGCTGCGTGTCCTTCGACGCATGATTCACGATAACGCCGACACCAGGCAGCTACTGGGCAATCGAGAGCATTTTCTTGAAGCCTACGAGGTGCAAATCGGGAGAGAATATGAACGAATCGGCGCGCGACTTAATCGAGCGATTGTCCGGAGCGTTATATTCCTCGTCATTACGAAATTCTTGATTGGTATCTCTATCGAAGTTCCGTACGATATCTGGCGTGAAGGCGCGGTACGATGGGCGGCCTTGCTCGTGAACCTGTTCTTCCCGCCGCTCTATATGATCGCGCTACGTCTGACGCTGAGTCTCCCGACGTACGCGAATACGACTGCCCTCATCGATCATATTGACCGCATACTCTATGGTAGCAGCGAGCAGATCGTCACTTCGCGGGTCAAAGATCGTCGCTACAGCAAGTCATTCTCGATCATCTACAGTATGATTGCCCTGGCTATCTTTGCGTTAGTGACGTGGCTACTAATCCACGTCGGCTTTACGGTCGTGCACATCGTCATCTTCTTCATCTTTGTTTCTGCGGCTAGCTTCCTCGGTTTCCGTCTCAGTCGCATGATTCGCGAGCTCGAAGTAATTCGTCCCAAGCAAAATTCGCTCACATTTGTCCGTGACATCATCTACTTGCCATTTGTCGTTATCGGGCAATGGATGAGCGAGAAGTATGCGAAGTTTAACATCATCGCGACTATCCTCGATATGGTGATCGAATTGCCGCTCAAAACAATCCTCCGAATGATTCGCCAGTGGAATGCATTTATCGATGATCGAAAGGATAGTATCTAAGTGGCACGCGAACTAAATGGAACCGAGCTAGTCTCGTTCATCAAAGAGCGACAAGCAAAACAGGTGCGAATGATTCGTCAGGCGCATGGTATTATCCCCCGCCTCATCATCTTAATGACGCCAAACGCATCTGGTCCGAGCGGTGTATACGTCCGCATGAAGCAGCACTATGCTGAGGATATCGAAATCGTCGTTGACATTATCCTGAGCGAATCGGCTGAAATGAAAAATCTCATCATAGGTTTCAACGAAGACCAGTCGGTGCAGGGAATTATCGTGCAGCTGCCCATCGATGACAGCAGTTTGACCGATGAAATTGTGAACTCCATCGCGCCTGACAAAGATGTTGATGGGCTCGGGGCTAAAGCGAAGTTTCCGAGCGCGACAGCTGATGCAGTCAACTGGCTACTCGCCGGATACGGAGTCGACCTGGTGGGCAAGAAGATCGCCGTTATCGGGCAGGGCAGGCTCGTCGGTGCACCGTTGACCGCAATGTGGCGAGGATCGGGCTATGACGTAGAGGCCCTCGACATTGATACCAAAGATATTGATAACAAACTGAAAAAAGCCGACATCATTGTCGCCGCCGCCGGTAGCCCTCGGATCATCAGCTCAGAAGTAGTGAAAGAAAGCGCGGTCGTCGTTGACGCTGGAACAACGACCGAGAATGGCGTACTTGTCGGTGATGTTGACGACGCCGTACGTGACCGAGCTGATGTCACGATGACACCGAAAAAGGGTGGCGTCGGACCACTAACGGTCGCGCTACTTTTTGATCATTTGATTCAGGCTTGTCTTGCGCGTATTACGCGAGATTAAGCACTTCTTTTACTTCAGCGACGACTTGACTCGGTGTGCGTTCAGCCTTCACGATATAGCGAGCCACGTCGAGATCTTTGAGTCGTGCGGGAGCCTCTTCTTTGCCGACATTTGTCAGGATAAAGACAGGAGTCTGCTTTCCCCAACTAGTGGCGCGAATTTTCTCGAGCGCCGCATCACCGTTCATGTGAGGCATCTGGATGTCGAGTAGAATGATGTCAGGACGGATTTTTTCGGAAACGGCAATACCGCTTTCCCCGTCACTCGCGGTCGATACGTCGAACCCGCTGGCTTCGAACTTCATCCGGTACATTTGGTTAATTACTTGATCGTCTTCGATAATTACAATCTTCGTCATATTGACCTTAGTATAGCAGAGACGCTTGTGCTTAGGGGAATATGTCGCGTATAGTATGGGTGTAATGGGTAGCGAATTTGAGTGGGTAATAGGATATGCTGCGGTTGCGATCGCTGCCTTAGTCGGGATTGTGGTCTACGAATTATTTGCGTCGGGAAAGTCCCGCCGGAAGGTTAAGCCGACCGTTCAGCATGAGATAGTGCCCACCGACCCGGGCTTGGATCTTCGCGAACAGGTCGAGGCTGCCACGAAGGAACTACGCCACGCCAACGCGAAACTTAAGAAACTTGATGAAACGAAAGACGAGTTTGTGAGCATGGCTTCACACCAACTGCGGACGCCACTGACAAGTATCAAGGGCTATCTCAGCATGGTCCTCGAGGGCGACGCCGGCAAGATTACGTCCGACCAGCGCATACTGCTTGAGCAGGCATTCACGAGCAGCGAGCGTATGGTGACCCTTATTGGCGACTTCCTAAACGTCTCTCGACTTCAGAATGGCAAGTTTATCATCGATCGCGCCGAGTCCGATCTTTCGAAGATCGTTTCGGGTGAAGTCCATCTGATTCAAGAGGTGGCAAAGGCCCGTGATATCGGTATCGCCTACCATATGCCATCGCATTTCCCCCTGCTCTATATCGATGGAGACAAAATGCGTCAGGTGATGATGAACTTTCTGGACAATGCCGTCTACTACTCCCCGGAGCATACGACGATTGCCGTCCGTCTCTATACTAGCGATGGGTTTGCGATATGTGAGATTGTCGATCATGGTATCGGCGTTCCCGTAGATGCTCAGAAAAAGCTATTTTCAAAGTTTTTCCGTGCCGAAAATGCTCGACGTCAACGCCCAGACGGGACAGGTATCGGGCTATACCTCGCAAAGAAAATCATCGATGGGCACGGTGGTCGGGTTGTCTTCCATACGGCCGAAGGCGAGGGCAGCACGTTCGGGTTTCGACTCCCAATCAAAAAGTTATCCACAGCCCCGACTGATACTCCAGCAAAATTGTGATAAAAATCACAAAATAAAGTTGACTCAACTAAGCTTATACGTTATTATTTTGAGTTAGATAGGCCAATAAAAACAAAGAAGATTCGAAAGGTAACACCACTATGTCACTAACATCAAGAAAGTTTCTTGTAGCCGCTGTTGGCTTCGTCGCTATTGCGGGCGTCGCTGCGCCCCTCTCGGCGAGCGCAGTAACTGCTAACACGACAATTAACGCAACTGTCAACCCAGCGATCACTGTCGCATCGACAGGTACGGTCACCCTAACTTTGACGCCAGGAGCCTCGGCCGTTGAGAGCCGCGCCAGTGACACTGTGACTGTGAATACAAACGACACCGCAGGGTACACGCTGACCCTCGCAGACTCCGATGCAACCACGACGCTCGTAAGTGGCGCTAACAACATTGCCGCTCATGCCGGTACTTTCGCCGTTCCAACGGCGCTAGCCACTAACAAGTGGGGCTACGCGCTCGCCGGCGGTAGCTTTAGTGCGACGTATACGGCTATCTCAAACGAGACTAGTTCAACCGATAAGTGGGCAGGTATGCCGGCGACTGGTTCGCCTCAAACCCTCAAAACAACCGCGACAACTGCATCCAACGACACTACGACTGTCTGGTACGGCGTCAAGGTTGATAACACTCAGCCAAGTGGCGTGGGTACTCCATATAGTGACCAGGTAACCTACACGGCAACTGCCAACTAGGAGATGTAATTTTGCCTTCGATGCGATTTCGAGGCGTGATGGCGGGCCTTCTCGGAGGCCTGCTCATCACATCAGGCCTCTTGAGTTCACCTGCCAATGCAGCCATTGATCCGACGACGGAGAGTATTACGCTTTCTCCTGTCTCAAAGCGGTATAGCATAGACGCAGGGAGTTCCTTAACGGATTCATTCAAAATCATCAATGATGGTGCGATAGGCTATGACTTCATCGTGTACGCTCGTCCGTATGCCATTATTAATTCCGACTATGTCAACCCAAATTACGGCGATGCGGCGAGCAAGGTGGTAAACGCCGATGCTTACAAATGGGTCCAGTTCGAAAAAGGTAGCTATCATCTCGACCCGGGACAATCGGTCGATGTGCCGTATACAGTGCGAATACCAGTAGGTGCCTCGCCGGGAGGCCATTACGGAGTGCTCTTCGCCGAGACACAGGCGGCAAATAACGACGGTGCGGCCATTGCACGAAACAAACGCGTAGGAGAGGTTCTCTATACGACAGTGAACGGTACGTACACTAAAGGTGCCGAGGTGCCATCGGCCTCGACACCGTTCGTTCAGTTATCACCTCCGCTGACGTCAAATACGAGCGTAAAGAATACCGGCAACACTGACTTTCTCGCCACTGTTAGTTTCAAGGTGTCCGATATCTTCGGTAATCAAAAGTACTTCGAGCAAAAAGACTATCCGGTATTGCCGGATTCGACACGGGCAATTACGATGCAGTGGACGAGCTCGCCTCAGTTTGGTTTATTCCAGACGGAAGTGCGCACAAAAGCCCTCGATAAAGATGTATATACGAAATCATACGTATTAATGGCGCCGTTCTGGTTCTATGGTGTGGTCGCGGTAATGGTAGTAGGGGGCGTGATATATGCGCTTGCTCGACGTCGCTAAGATCGGACTTCTAGGAAGCGTACTTGGATTTTCTACTATCGTACATGCGTCTGGTTCAACGATAACCGCCGTTGTCTGCGGGTCCACAACTGGCTCAACCATTTCTATTGCGAGCCCCTCGAGTGATAGCACGGTCAATAAGGCTTCGTTTCTCGTCTCGGGTTCGGTGTCGGGTGCAACTCAGATTGAGGTTCGTATCGACGATGCATATAACTCAACGATTCCGGTCGCACCGGCGCAGACAGAGTTCCTATTTACGGTGACGCTCACGATGGGCACCCATACCATTAAAGTGATCGCAAATGACGTATGCGCGGTGAGGGATGACGCGGCGAGCCTGGTGGTGACGTATCAGCCGTCAGTAATTCCTAGCCCTGGTTCAGATGTTTCGACTGAGACAAATCCGACGTTAACTCCTGACGGATCGGCTTATGTGGGGAATGTATCTGCGGGGGTTCCCGCGCCAGCGCCCACGCACTCAACCGGTGTGATCGTGATGCCGTATGGGAGCTCCTCCAAGACCTCGGTGGCTGCAAGTTTACCGCAGAGAGTTATAGACGAGTCAAAGCCGCAAACACCGTCTCCGGTTGCGCCCGTCATGGCGGCGGTGCCATTTGTTGCGGGCGGCGGCGCGGTTGGATTTTGGTGGAAATGGAAGTTTCCGCGCTTTCACCGGTAGTGCGACGACGACTCTTCTTGCGATCAACAGGGGTATTTGATATAATTGCTGAGGTTTCCGGTACTGATATATAGGTCAGTCCAGGAATGGGTTTCATCTGATTACAGATGAGCCACAAATTTCTCGGAAGAGCGAAAAAATAAGCGAGCTGATTTTTGTCGCTTTTCGCTCGAAATTTGGTCTCATCGTCTAACGGTTAGGACACCAGGTTTTCATCCTGGCAATCGGAGTTCGATTCTCCGTGAGATCACCAAAGTAAAATACCCATCCCAGCGATGGGTATTTTACTTTGGTGGGGTATAATAAATTTATGCCAGAATTTGACAACGTACACTACGATTTACCATCCGACCAAGCAAATAACGGGAGACTCAATAGACTACGCGCCGCAGTGCTCGGCGCAAATGACGGGATCGTGAGCACATCTAGTGTCGTGATGGGCGTGGCGGGGGCAACTTCCGATACAAAGGCGATTACAATCGCTGGACTCGCCGCCCTTATCGCAGGGGCTCTCTCTATGGCGGTCGGGGAGTATGTCTCCGTCAGCAGTCAATCAGATGCCGAGAAAGCTTATATCCGTGAAGAGAAAAATGACCTGAAGGATAATGCCGAATACGAACTTGATGAACTCGCGCGTGAGTATATGAAACACGGTCTTAGCAAGCCGCTTGCCCACGATGTCGCCAAGGAGCTCACCAAGAAGGACGCGCTACGCGCACACTTGCGCATGCACTTCAATCTCGATCCTGACGATATCAATAACCCGTGGCACGCAGCAATCGCATCACTGCTGGCATTCTCAGTAGGTGGCATTATCCCATTTCTCACCATCGTGCTCTTTCCAGTTAATCTCAGGATTATCGCGACAGTTATCGCCGTTGTAGTCTCTCTCCTCATAGTTGGGTATGTCAGTGCTCGCGCTGGAAATGCACATAAAGCACGCGCGATCGTACGTGTCGTAGTTGGCGGAATTGCAGCGATGGCGGTTACTTATCTAGTTGGCGTGATCTTCGGTACAAGCGTCGGATAGCTCGTTGTATCCGTATGCTCTCGTCAAGGTTAGCGCGATTTCATCAGGCGCACTGCGCCCTAATCTGTTATAATTGAAAGAATATGACATCTATTTTTAAACGCACCAAGATTTTGGCGACGCTGGGACCAGTGACGCACTCGCAAGAAAAAGTTGAAGCACTAATGAAAGCAGGGGCGAATGGCTTTCGTTGTAATTTTAGCCACGGCACCTATGAAGAGCGCGAGGAGCAAATTAAATGGATTCGCGAAGCAAGCGAAAAAATTGACCGTCCAGTCGCGATTCTTATGGACCTCCAGGGCCCGAAGATCCGCCTCGGGATACTCAAAGACAATCATTTTGATGTCAAAAAAGGTGATCTCATTACACTTGACTATGCGGTCAAAGAGCATGACGGCTCGTCTCGTCTGCCCGTTCAGTACAATCTCGCAGAGCGCATGAAAGTTGACGAAAAATTATCGCTGTTTGACGGAAAGATCAGGGCGATTGTTCGAGAACTCTCCTCGCCGACGGCCGTCGTGATCGAAGCCCTCAATGACGGCTTCTTGATGAGCCGAAAAGGGCTCAATCTTCCTGATACCGACTTCGGTGGTGACATCTTGACAGACAAAGATCTCGCAGATATCGACTTCGGCGCGACGCAGGACTTTGATTATGTATCCCTCAGCTTCGTTCAAACTGATGACGACATCAATAATCTTCGGCAGATTCTCGTCAGTAAGGGGTCGGATGCGCAGATTATGTCTAAAATCGAGACTCGCTCGGCAATCGCTGGTGATATGCTTGAGCGCATCGTGCAGGCAAGTGATGCGGTCATGGTCGCACGTGGTGACCTTGCAAGTGAAGTCGGCCCAGAAGTCGTACCCGTTGTTCAGCGAAAAATTATCGCTCTCTGTCGCAAGTACGGCAAAGTAAGTATTGTTGCGACCCAGGTGCTTGGTAGTATGGTGGACAATCCCGAGCCAACGCGCGCTGAAGTAAGCGACGTTGCAACAGCCGTCATCACCGGCGCTGATGTGATCATGCTCTCAGATGAGACGGCCAACGGCTCATTCCCGGTTCAGGCAGTTGAAGCAATGCGCAACACGATTATTTACACCCAAGAACATTGGCCAGTTGATGGAATCGATGAACAGGAAATGGGTGGTGAAGATGATGATTACCGCTACGCGATTGCACGAGCCGCGGTCGGTATCGCTGACGATATCAACGCGACGGCGATTATTGCCGAAACAAAATCAGGTGCTACCGCGGCGAATATCGCCGCTTGCCGACCGAGTCATTCTATCGTAGTCGCGACGAGTTCGAAGCGCACCGCCCAGCAACTCGCACTAACCTACGCAACGCGGAGCTTCTTGCGCCCCGATGGTGAGCGTGCGGGCATAGAACTTGCGAAAGAATTAAAGACAAAAGGCTACTTCAATCATTCAGAGAGCCCCGATACGTTCGTGATCGTGAGTGGCAAGCAACCCGGACTAGTTGGCGGCACCGATACGATCCGCGTACGCGTCATCGGTTAATCATTCGAAAAGCCGCTAGACGCTCCTACTGAAATGGAGTACACTGTTACCAGTAACCATAACCAAATTGATTCGAGCGTGGGCAAAAAATTACTTATAGCAAACTGGAAGATGAACCTCACTATTCATGAGGCGAGCTTGCTCGTTCATAAGCTTGAACGAGAAATCGAATTTCACCGCGACGTCGAACTCGTACTGGCGCCTGGATTCCTTGGCCTACAGTCGCTCTCATTACAGATCGATCATCGACACTTCAAATTAGCTGCTCAAGATTTCTACTGGCGAGATGAGGGTGCTTTCACCGGTGAAGTCTCGGCACATCAACTCGATGGACTTGTCGATTATGCATTAGTCGGTCACTCGGAGCGGCGTTACATATTTGACGAAAAGAATCGCGACATTAGGTTTAAAGTCCAGGCCGCCTTTCGAAACAATCTCACTCCGATTTTATGCGTTGGCGAGACGGCAAGTGAACACGCCAACGGCGAACGCGCCGACGTTATTCACGACCAAATCGTCGAAGGTGTGACTAATATCACGGCTGAAGAGGCGAAGCAATTAGTTGTCGCCTATGAACCCGTTTGGGCTGTGGGGAGCGGTAAACACCCCGATTCACCAAGTGATCTCGAGGGCGCGGTACGCGCGATCCGTAGCCAGCTGACACATTTGTTCGGCAAGGAAGTCGCTCAGAATGTTCGCGTGCTTTACGGTGGGAATGTTCACCCAGACAATGCGCTTGGATTCTTGAATACAAAAGGAATCGACGGACTAATTATCGGTGGGGCTAGTCTGGAGGCGCATGCGTTTTCTGCCATCGTCAATAAAGCACATGAAAGCAAAGGAGAGTAGGGGATAATGACGGAATTTGATTTTGATGAGCTCGATCGTGCGGTCAATAATCTAATGACCGACGTTGATACATCGAAGCGTAGCGAGGCATTTGATGACCCAGAGGAAAAGACTGTTGAGCTCACCGACACAACGGACCAACCATCAGCAGGGAGCGTCCCGCCATCCGTGACGCAGCCACTTGCAGTGCAACGACGTGGCCGATTCATGGATGTCGTCCACCCCTCCTCTGATATGAGCGCGCCGTTTCCTCCAAGAAGAGAAGGCATGATGGCAGCGGCGGCTTCACCAGCACGCAGCGGCTATGGGACGAACCCGTCATCAACTGAGCCCGTCGTTTCACCCGACGAAGCGCCTGATAGCGAGAGCTCACCGAGCGATGCGAATGAGCCCGTCGGTTTTCAAGTGCCACAGGAGTCAGTAGCCGCGGAAACATTTGAGGAGCCGATCGAGCAGCCGAGCGAGACTGATCATCCTGAGGATGCTCCATCCACGGATTCGCAGGAATCTAGCGAACCGGAGAAGGACGATGATAATGGACCGATGGAATCACCCTTCCTCGCAGATGCGAAAGTCGAGAAACGACCACTCGGTATGCCAGCTGAGGAGAGTGAAGGAGAGGGCAACACATACGCCCCAGAGCCCGGCGAATCGCAAGCCGAGTCTTCGCAGCCGGTCGAGGAGGCGCCAGTTTCCGAGCCTACACCCAAAGAGCTTACACCCGAAATTATGAGTATAGAGTCGAACTCAATTTACCAGCCGACACCAGAGCAGGACGTCCCTGATTCGGCGCCGGCGGATCCGATGGTGCCGGTCGAGAGTGCGACTCCTACTGACATCGTCCCCCAATATACCGAGTCCGAGACTCACGACTCTGAACCCTCGGGCGCGATCTATGACACCGCGGCCTATCATCAGCCACTTGAGCATCCCGCGAAAAAACATAGCGGGTGGCTCGTTGTTGTATGGATTTTGATCCTCTTGATCGTCGGCGCAGTAGCTGGCGCGGCATACTTCTATTTCACAACACAGTATTAGTGAGAATTTAAGTAAAATAGAGATAGATGGATATATTTAGCGGGCTTAATGATGCGCAAAAAATAGCAGTCGAGACGACGGCTGGGCCACTGCTTATTCTCGCGGGTGCGGGTAGTGGCAAGACCAAGACACTGACGCACCGTATTGCGCATCTACTGGCGCATGAAGGCGTCTGGCCCAATGAGATTTTGGCCGTGACGTTCACGAACAAGGCCGCGAAGGAAATGCGCGAGCGACTTTCGCTGCTGACTGGTCAACCAAATACGCGTGGTTTTATGCCGTGGATGGGAACATTCCACGGAATTTGCGTTAGGATATTGCGTCAGGATGGTGCGATGGTTGATATTTCGCCGAACTTTATTATTTACGACGAAGACGATCGCCAAGGCCTCATCAAACATGCGATGAAGGCGCTGTCGATATCCAGTGAGCAGATAAAACCGAGGGCTGTCTCGAGCGCGATTTCGGCCGCAAAAAACGACCTACTTTCAGCTGCTGATTATGCAGATGGTGCGGAATATCCATTTCAGTCGTCAGTCGCGAAGATCTATCAGAAATATGAGAGCATGAAAAAGAAAGCTAATGCTCTCGATTTTGACGACTTGTTAGTCGAAACCGTACGACTGCTCCGCGAGTCAACAGAAACGCGCGAGAAATACCGCCATCAGTTTCGCCATATTCTAATTGATGAGTATCAAGATACTAACGCTGCCCAGTATGCGATCGTAAAGAGCTTGGTTAACACCGAGAAAAACATATGTGTAGTCGGAGACGACTGGCAGTCGATCTATAGTTGGCGGGGAGCTGATTTTAAGAACATTCTCAACTTCGAGCGTGACTTTTCGGGCGCGACGGTCATTAAGCTTGAGCAAAATTATCGCTCGACCGGGGCAATCCTCGATGCGGCGCACAATGTGATTTCGAAAAACATTGAGCGCACAGACAAGAAGCTTTGGACGGCGTCAGAAAATGGCGCACCAGTCGAAGTACACGCGACCTATGATGAGGCGGAAGAGGCGTTTTTGGTAGCGAGTCGAATTAATGCTCAGGCCATGATGCGCGCGAGGAAATATGGCGATTTTGCCGTTCTCTACCGTATGAACGCCCAGAGCTACGCGCTTGAGCGTGCGTTTATGCAGCAGCATATCCCGTACCAGATCGTGGGGGGCGTGCGATTTTATGATCGAAAAGAAGTGAAAGATATTGTCGCGTATCTTCGGCTTATTTATCAGCCGAATGACCGTATGAGTTTTACGCGCATCGTGAACGTGCCGACGCGCGGGATCGGGCTGACGAGTCTCGAGAAATTTCTGGAGTGGCAGTCAGATTCGGGACTTGATATTATCACCGCCCTAGTCAATGTCGATCAAACGAGCCGTCTTCAGGTTCGAGCCAAGACCGCGCTTCGGGCGCTTGGCGAGATATTGATATCGCTAAGAACAATGAGCCTTAATCAAACAAACCCGGGGGAGCTGATTGAGCGAACTATCGAGAAAATATCCTATCGCGACTATTTGCTTGACGGTACGCCACAGGCCGAGGAGCGCGATGCGAATATTAGTGTGCTTACGTCAGATGCGAGAGGATTTGCGGGCCTCCCCGATCTTCTCGAAGATGTCGCCCTGATGTCGAGCGCCGATACGGTGAGTGACAAAGATAGGGTGACACTCATGACACTGCATGCCGCGAAAGGCCTGGAGTTTCCCGTCGTGTTCATGGTTGGTATGGAGGAGGGGCTGTTCCCGCACTCGCGTACGTTTGAGGCTGGTCCGAAAGAGCTCGAAGAAGAGCGCCGCCTCTGTTACGTCGGGATGACGCGCGCCAAACAAGAGCTGCACCTCACTTACGCACAGAGTCGAATGCAGTTCGGCGCGCGTAACTATTCGCTTCCGTCGAGGTTTTTGAGTGATATGGGGTATGCGGTCGCGAAATTTGATCTTGATAGGCCGGCGCAGCCGCAACACGATGAATCCGGAGTCGATCCTATCAATACATTTGATATTGCTGATCGCGTGCGATCGGCTCAGTTCGGAATTGGTGAAATTATCGATGTCGACGGCCTTGCGGTCACAGTAGAGTTCGACGATGGTACAACAAAGAAGCTAAACATTGAATTTGCTCGGCTCGTAAAAATCAGTGAATAGAGCGATGACAGTAGTGGATAATCACGATTAGTTTTTCGAAAATGCCTACGTTTTTGGTATAATGATATGAGCGTGCTCGAGGTAGAGTTCGTATTCTATGATTGAAATTACTATCAAACATCACCCGATTCGTACTATGGTGGTTGCCTTAACGGCGTTTGTTTGCCTAATCTCCGTCGGTGTGATTTCAACAAGAATCGCCAACGCGGGAGATGCGACCGTACATGATGGTGAGCATATCTTGAGGGTTCACGATGGCGATTCGGAGCAAGGGTTTATTACAAAAGCGGCAACACTACGGACGGCCTTGAGTGAGGCGCACATTCGCCTTGATCCAAATGACATTACCGAACCATCTCTCGACGAGTCGCTCGTCGCGAGTTCTTATGATGTAAATATCTATCGCGCCCGTCCGGTCGTCGTTCATGACGGGTCATCGAGCACGAAGGTGATCACCGCTTATCGCACAGGCAAGCAGATTGCGTCTCAGGCGGGTATCGTGCTCAACGATGCAGACGTAACGAAGTTGGCGCCCTCAAGTGACCCGATCGCTGATGGCGCGGCTGAAGTGATGACGATAGACCGTGCGACTCCGGTCACGTTTGTATTTTACGGTAAGCTCACGAGCACATCGACACGCGCCCTCACTGTCGCGGAGTTTCTCTCGCAAAAGGGCGTAAAGGCAGCGGCCGACGACACGCTCAGCCCATCTGGGTTGACTCCAATTACCAGTGGAATGGTCATTCAGCTATGGAAGAACGGTAAGCAGACGGTGACCGTCGACGAGGATGTCGCCTTCACTACTCGACAGGTCAAAGATGCAAACCGCGACCCTGGCTACAAAGAAGTTCAGACGCAAGGTGTAGATGGGGAGCGTACGGTAACGTATGAGATTGAAATGCGTGACGGCAAGGAAATCTCTCGCTCTGTAGTGAACAGCGTTACGACACAGGAACCGGTCGAACAGGTTGAGATTATTGGCGCAAAAGGCACCTACACGACGCCAACACAAAATGAGCAGATCTCGTGGGGCTTTTTATTCGCCAAGGGCCTGACGCGGGAACAAGTCGCGGGCATCATGGGTAATCTGATGCAAGAGCATCGCTTCAACACAACAGGCGATGGCCTCGCGCAGTGGACGGGTAGCCGACAGGCAAAGCTAAGGGCAATGTACCCCGATAGCTTCACCACAATCCAGTCACAGCTCGACTATCTCTGGTATGAGTTAACGGGCCCGTACGCGAAAGTGCTTTCCGGCATACAGGCTCAGTCAACGGTCGAGGGTGCGGTCCGTGTGTTCCAGAATCAATACGAACGATGCGGTGTATGTGTCGAGGGGCTACGCATCCAGTACGCTTACGATATCTTAGCGAGTCATTAGATGTCTACTAATAAATCTCTTGGTCAGCATTGGCTGCATGATCGTGATACGCTCGAAGCGATTGCGCTTGAGGCTGATATTTCCGTGGGCGACACTATACTCGAGATTGGTCCTGGTCTCGGTACGTTGACAAGCGAACTTTTTCGTCACGGCGCGCGCGTTACGGCGGTTGAGTACGATCAAGAGTTAGCGCGCAAACTCCCTGGTCAGTTTCCGGGTAAAGACCTCACGGTTATCAATTCTGATATTCTCCAGTTCGACATATCGCAGCTACCGGCAGATTACAAAGTTGTCGCGAATGTGCCGTACTACATCACGAGCAAGATCGTCGAAAAATTAGTTCGTGCTCAGAATAAGCCATCAGTTGCTGTTCTTCTTGTCCAAAAGGAAGTAGCGGAGCGTATTGCGGCACGACCAGGTGACATGAGTCTCCTTGCCCTGAGTGCGCAGATCTATACCGACACTCGACTTGGCGTGAAAGTGCCACGAAAATTATTTACTCCTCCACCGAAAGTGGATTCACAGGTGATTGTATTGGAATTTCTTGATAACCCGCGGATTGCTCCAGAAGATGAGAAGGCCTTTTGGCATATGGCGCATGCCGGTTTCGCCTCCAAGCGTAAAAAACTCCGTAGCTCGATAGCGGCTGGTCTCGGAATCCCAAAACCCGAAGCCGAAGGGTTATTGCGCCATGCAAATATCGATCCAAATGCGAGAGCCGAGGATCTTTCGATTGCTGATTGGCAGCGTCTCGCTCGTGACGGCGTATAATACAGAGCATGATTTTATTCGATCAGCCAGACTGCTTCCCCGATAATGTCCTTGCGGCAGTGTCATCGAGGGATGACGGGACAATGCTCGATAAAGCGATGGGGGTGCACGATGGTTCAATCGTCTCAAATCGTACGCGACTATGTGAGGCAAATGGTATCGACTATGGCGATACGGCGTATCAGCGGATTATCTATGATGACGCTCAGACGTATGCGCACATCGCTGATGTTGATGAACGCTCAACCACGAAGTACGTGAGCGAGGTAGCTGCTGATGCGATTTACACGAAGTCGCTCGGGGTTGCGATCATGCTCCCCGTGGCTGACTGTGTTGCGACGGTCGCCTATGATCCGAGGCGAAAGGTACTTGCCGTCGCTCATCTTGGGCGGCATTCCTCATATGCGAAACTAGCGACGGAGCTTGTCTTCCATTTCGTAACCGACGGTAGTCGCGCCGAAGACTTAATCGTGTGGATGAGCCCGCACGCCGGGAAGAATAGTTACCGCCTCGACTGGTTTGACCGTCAGGACGACCCTGACTGGCGGGGTTACTATGACAAGCGCGAAGATGGATTTTACCTTGATCTTGCCGGGTTCAACGCACATCTCTTTCATGCGAGCGGAGTGCGCGGTGACAAAATTCACGTTTCGCCAATTGATACGGTGACAGATGACCGATACTTTTCACACCATAATGGCGATACCACCAGTCGAATTGCCATTATCGCTAGCTTACGATCCTAACCGTGGGAGGCTATGTAATAACTGGCGCCGTTGGCATAGTATCCGGCACCGAGGTTGTTGCTCGTACAATTACCGTCGATGGAGCTTTCCTGCGGACTAACTTCGTAGCGGTACACGATAATATACATCTGCCCTGGGTGTGCATTGCAGTAGCTACCGCCATTGCCGTAATAGGCATAGTTGTATGAGGTTGATCCAGGTGACAGCACGTTACCGCTCACGTTACTCGGGTCAGTCGGGAATATGTCGATAGCACCCGATAGGGCGGTCCTGAACGTGTCCCAGCTCGTGGTGTCTGACGTGTACCAGTAGGCATTGATAGAACTATTTGTGCCCGATGCGAGCGGATAACTTCCATTATCACTGTAGTAAATTTCAAGCGCCTTGATCATGTTTGATATGTCGGTCTTTCGCCTTGCATCGCGAGCTCGCGCTTGGACTTGGCTGTAGCTGACGATGACGATGCTTGCAAGAATGCCAATGACCACTAGGACAATAAGAATCTCTACAATCGTAAAGCCGCTTTTGCTTTGTTTCATGTGATTAGTATAGTGATGACGAACACTGCGGTCAAACAGGTCGTCCTCTGGTATACTAAAAATGATGGCAAAAAATGCATATATTACGACGGCGATCCCCTATGTCAATGGCGCACCGCATATTGGTCACGCGATTGATTACTTGATTGCTGACATTTGGGCCCGATACCAACGCCAAAACGGTCACGAGGTTCGATTCCAGGTTGGCACCGATGAGCACGGCAATAAAGTTGCCGCTAAAGCTGCTGAACAGAACCTCACGCCACAGGAATTCGCTGACAAAATGACGCAGGTCTACGTTGCATTTATCAACAAGATGAACGTGTCGTATACTGACGTGATTCGTACAACCGATCCTCACCATATGGCAGCGTGCCAATATATTTGGCAACAGCTCAAGCCGCATATCTACAAAGGCTCCTATGAGGGGTGGTATTGCATCGGACATGAAGCGTTTTTCACTGACAAGGAAGTCCAGGAGACGAATGGGGTTTGTCCTGATCACCAGCAGCCGTACGAGCACATCAGCGAGGAGAATTACTTCCTGAAGTGTAGTGATTTTACTGACGATATTCGAGAGGCGATTCAGTCGCACCGGATGGAGATCGTACCTGAATTTCGCGCCAAAGAGTTCCTCGAGCTTATGAAAGATGGGCTAAAGGACGTGTCAATATCTCGACCAAAAAAGAGTTTGAGTTGGGGCATTCCAGTTCCTGACGATCCAGAGCAAGTGATGTACGTGTGGCTCGATGCGCTCGCAAATTATATCACCGTGCTCGGCTACCCGGACATCGAGGGATGGCAGTCATACTGGCCGGCTGACGTGCAGGTGATTGGCAAGGACATTCTCCGATTTCACGCTGGCATCTGGCCGCCAATGCTCCTTGGGCTTGGTCTGCCGCTTCCGAAAAAGCTGCTCGTCCACGGTCACGTCAATTCGTCCGGCTCAAAGATGAGTAAATCGGTCGGGAACGTCGTCGACCCAAATCAAATTATGGATGAGTATGGCGTTGATGCGCTGCGATATTATTTTGCACGCCACATTCCGACACTCGATGACGGAGACTTTACCTGGGAGAAGTTTGAGCAGGCATATAATACCGAACTCGGTAATGATCTCGGCAACCTAGTCCAGCGCGTCGCCAGTATGGTTCTGCGCTATGAGCAAGGTGTGATCGGAGATGCGCCGCAAAGTGAACACGACATGGGGCCGTATCGCGCAAAGATTGAAGCGCTCGAGTTCAATGGCGCACTGGATGAAATTTGGCAAGCAGTACGATCACTCAATCAATATATTGAGAGGATTAAGCCGTGGGAAATTGCAAAAAACGCTCAGAAAGACCCCGAGGAAGTTTCACATCTCTCGGAAGTGCTCGCCTATGCATCTGGTATGCTTCTTCAGATTTCCGACCTGCTAGTGCCGTTTATGCCCACTACGGCGGCAACAATTCGCACAATGTTTGAGACAGGCGTCGTGCCAAATGAGATTCAGCCACTATTTCCGAGGCTCTATCTCCACACTCCTGATCCACGCGTGAAGGGCTAGGCCGTATGTTGATCGATACTCATTGTCATGTTCACGATAGTGAATTTTATCCCGATAATCGCGAAGCGGCGTACAAAGAATCGGTTGACGCCGGAGTCGTGATGATTTGCGTGGGGACAGACGAGCGATCGTCGAGGGAAGCGGTAGAATTTGCCGCGACTCATTCGTCGGCGTACGCAATAGTCGGTGTCCACCCGCACGAAGTAAAGCATGGATGGGCAGAAATTGCCGGACTGTTGGCAATGCATCGAGATTCGATCATCGGTATCGGTGAGATTGGTCTCGATTATTATTACGACCATAGCCCGAAAGAGGTGCAGCATGAGGCATTACGGGCGCAAATTCAGCTCGCCCTCGACTACGACCTCCCGGTTAGCTTTCACGTACGAGATGCCTTTGACGATTTTTGGCCGATATTCGATTCGTTCGAGGGAGTACGTGGGGTACTCCATAGCTTTACTGATTCGCGGCAAAACCTCGAAGTTGGACTCGAGCGGGGCCTATACGTCGGGATTAATGGCATCTCGACATTTACAAAAGACGCGGCTCAGCGGGAGCTGTATGCATCAGTACCACTCGACCGGGTTCTTTTAGAGACGGACGCACCATTCTTGACTCCTGCGCCATTCCGTGGTAAAATGAACATACCAGCATACGTGTCGAAGGTTGCGGAGGTTCAAGCGGATGCACGCCATCTCTCACTTGATGCCATTCGGGATGCAACGACCGCCAATGCTAAGAAACTATTCGGAATATAACTATGGCAGAATACCGACCCCAACCAGAAAACGAGCCAAGCGCCTTCTCGAGGCCGGTTGACATACCCGCTCAACAGAGTAGGGAAGACGTATCAGAGCTTCTGAGAAATGCAATGCGACTTGCTGAGACTGCGATAAAAAGCGGGGCTGATTCTGAGCAAAAAACGCTTGTCGCTCAGCCTGCAGAAGTACACGGCCCCGACGGTGAAATACTTACTCTTGATGATTTTGTTGAGCTTACGAAGGACCTACTGGCGCAACGCGCACGGGCTGTTGAGGTGAACCAAATGAGGGCCAGGTCAAATGAATAGTATTCTCAAGAATTTCTTTACGCTGCTTATCGGTAATACGAATGACCCGCTTGCTTTTTCTATGCCATCATTCCCGAAAACGACGCTACCGCGTTCATTCTCGAAATATTCTCGCACACCTCACATTCTCACGGAGCGCGAACTTATTAGCCAAGAGAGCAAGATTGGTGCGCGACTGTTCGGTCCGACTCCCGCTGGTCATCGTCGCGAGTTCTTCTGCCTCGATGATACCAACTGGATTTGGCACGAAGCCTGGAAAGACCAGAACGGTCTCGATAAAGAAACCACGGTTCGCTATGAGCTGAATCAGCACGGTATCTTAAAGGTCCAAGAGGGGTCTCGCTACAGCTATCTCGAAGGCCCAGAGCTGTCCAATTTTCTCGCAGCCGTCAAAGCCTACCACGACCAAGTAATTCGTACGATTTATTCTCAGCTTCCCCAAGCTGCGTAGCTGGTACAATAGGTAAGTGACTAACGAGGGTGCTATTTATCTCGATCATGCTGCGGCGACACCGATCGCCGATTTTGTCGTGGAAGCGATGAGGCCATATCTGTCGGAAAAATTCTACAACCCGTCGAGTCCTTATGCTCCCGCGATTGCGGTCCGTCGAGAATATGAAGCGGCAAAGGCCGACCTCGCCCAGGTGCTCGGCGTGAGGAGCGACGAAATTATCATGACGGCTGGCGCGACTGAGTCGATCAACCTGATTATTCATAGTGCAACTGGTCATATCGTGACGAGTTCGATTGAGCATGCGGCGGTACTTGAGGCGGTGAAAGTGCATGAGCATACGCTTGTTGCGCCACGACCTGACGGTATGATCACACACGAATCGATACGTGCAGCCATTCGACCCGATACTGAGCTTGTCACGATTGCGTATGCCAATAACGAAATTGGGACGATTCAATCGCTGAGTGATATCGCAGCAGTGGTAAAAGATGAACGGCGTCGTCGCAGTGATGCGGGTGAGTCTCTGCCAATATATTTTCATAGTGATGCATCGCAAGGAGCTGGAGCGCTCGACTTGCATGTCTCAAGGCTTGGACTCGACGCGATCACTCTCAATTCTGGTAAGGTCTACGGGCCGAAGCAGGTTGGACTACTATGGGCGAATAGCTCAGTAAAACTGCAGGCACAAGCGATGGGTGGCGGGCAAGAGCGAGGCCTCAGGAGCGGCACTGAAAATGTCGCTGGTACTGTGGGTTTTGCGAAAGCGCTTCAGGTGGCTCAGGAGCATCGTGGAGCAGAGACGGCACGTTTACGGACACTCAGGGATAGTCTTCAGACTCGCCTTATCGGCGCATTCCCAGAGGCGATCATATCCGGAAATCAGAAAAAACAATTGCCTGGATTTTTGCACATCTCATTTCCCGGTCTCGATGCGGAGCGTTTACTCATGATGTGCGAATCACGAAGCGTATTGGTGGCGACGGGCAGTGCGTGCGCAGCGAACAAGGGCACGCGATCGCACGTACTAACGGCAATTGGTCTGGCGCCCGACGTCGCGGACGGAAGTCTGCGGATTACGCTTGGTAAGTTGTCGGATAGTGATACTGTCGCGCGCGCAGGAGACATTATTATCGATATTGTGTCGGCGGAGCGATCGAGGGTAGCCCGATGAAGCTGGCTTTTAAATTGATCATTGCCGGCATTATTCTCTTTGCTTTCATCATTTGGGCGATCTCTTCATGGCTAGGTCCCGATGATCTTCGCGGTTGCGATACCCGACCGACTGACAAAAAAGGATGCGCTGCGGCCCAAGCGATTGTCGTCGTAAGTGGTGGTGATACGGCAGCTCGAACCGAGGAGGCAATAAAATTGTACCGAAATGGTTGGGCGGCGATCATTATTTTTTCAGGCGCTGCCGCTGATAAAACCGGTCCTTCAAACGCTGAATCGATGCGCTCGCAGGCGATCAGCGAAGGCGTACCATTTGAGAATACTGTCATTGAGACAGCGAGCGAGACGACCGAGCAAAACGCCGTGAACACGGTCAAGATACTTCGTCAGAATGAAATTACATCGATTATCCTCGTCACGTCGGCGTATCATGAGCGTCGAACATTACTAGAGTTTCAGCGACAGACGAAGAGTATCGCGATTCGTGCTCATCCCGTCCATGAAGATAAAGACTGGAATCGTTTCTGGTTCCTCAGTCCTTACGGCTGGACGCTCGCCGGTTCAGAATTAGTTAAGTCATTTATCGCAGCAGCTGGCGGAGTCCAGTCATAATGACCCGCGTGCATGTGGGGATGAGTGGCGGTGTCGACTCATCGCTGACCGCTGCGCTACTCGTCGAACAGGGTTACGAGGTGACGGGTGTCTATATGAAAAACTGGAGCCAGGATCTTCCAGGGATGCGCTGCCCGTGGGCGGATGATTTGGCGGATGCGAAGCGTGTTGCGGTGCAGCTTGGGATTGACTTTAAGGTGTTTGATTTCGAGCAACAATACCGTGATCTCGTCGTTCAATATATGATCGATGAATACAAAATAGGCCAGACGCCAAATCCCGATATTATGTGTAACCAAGAGATCAAGTTTAAGCTATTTCTCGAGGCAGCGAAGCATGACGGCGCCGATATGATCGCAACCGGTCATTATGCGCGGACTCACAATGGTCGTCTCTACCGCGCCGCCGATGAGCGAAAAGACCAAACGTATTTTTTGTATCGCGTCGAGGGCTCGGCGCTTGCATCAACACTCTTTCCGCTCGGCGATCTTAATAAGTCGGAAGTGCGCGATATGGCGAAAGCGCGTGATCTCTATACTGCGGACAAGCCGGATTCCCAGGGTATTTGCTTTGTCGGCCAGGTCGGCATTCGTGACTTCCTCAGTGAGTACGTGACGAGTGTGCCAGGCGATATTATTGATCAGGATACGCAGACGGTAATCGGGCGTCATGATGGCGCGATTTTTTATACTCTTGGCCAGCGTCATGGTCTGGAGCTAGGCGGCGGTTTGCCATATTATGTGACCGGCAAAGATATGGACCAAAATGCCGTCTATGTCAGTCGCAATATTAACGACGAACATATGTGGCGACACGAGTTGCGTATCGGCGCCCTGCATTGGATCAATGAACGTCCGCAGGATGGTGAATTATTGGTTCGCCTCAGACATCGCGGAGCGTTAAAGGCGTGTCATCTCGATGGCGACATATTGCGACTGGATGATCCAGAACGAGCCGTCGCCTCTGGACAATCAGCGGTGCTGTATCGCGGCGATGAGTGTGTTGGTGGCGGTGTTGTCGTTAGCTAGCTAGAGAGAGTTTATTCTCATGACGATGCCTGGTATAATTACAGAGATGAACACGCAGGATATTCGTAACGCCTACTTGAAATTTTTTGAAGACCGCGGACATGTCGCTATTCCGCGCGCTCCGCTTGTTTTGCAGGGCGATCCTACGACGCTATTTACGGGGAGTGGCATGCAGCCGATGATCCCTTATCTCCTCGGTGAGCCTCACCCGAAAGGAGTGAGAATTGTCGATAGCCAAACCTGCCTTCGCGCTCAGGACATCGATCACATCGGGGATAATCGTCACACGATATTCTTCGAAATGCTCGGAAACTGGAGCATGGGTGACTATTTCAAGGCCGAGCAAATTCCATGGATGTTTGAGTTCCTAACGGGCGTGGTCGGTCTCGACCCGAGCAAGCTGTACATTTCCTGCTATATCGGTAACGAGGAGTTTAATATTCCTAAGGATACTGACGCCGCTGAGATCTGGGCGAATCTTTTTGCCGAAAAAGGCTTGAGCAACGGCACGGCAGATATCGGTAGCGAAGACGCTGGATATGCTCGTGGCGTCAAAGATGACGAGCGAATCTTCTTTTACGACGGCAGCAAGAACTGGTGGAGCCGCAATGGCAACGAGGCCAATACGCCTGTTGGTGATCCGTGCGGACCAGATAGTGAGATGTTCTACCTCTTTGATTTCATCGAACATGACCCATCGTTCGGTGAACACTGTCACCCGAACTGTGATTGCGGTCGCTATATGGAAGTCGGCAACAATGTCTTCATGGCCTACAAAAAAGTCGCCGAAGGTCAGTTTGAGCCACTCGCGAAACCAAATATTGATCACGGTTCTGGTCTCGAGCGTATCGCCGCCGCCGCCAATAACGATCCAGACGTATTCAAGATCTCGCTCCTATGGCCGATTATCCAGAAGCTCGAAAGCCTGAGCGGCAAGAATTACGAGAGTCATAACGAAAGTATGCGAGTTATCGCCGATCATCTGCGCGCGGCGACATTCCTCGCGGTTGATGGTTGCGTGCCAAGCAATAAAGAACAGGGTTATGTTATGCGCCGACTGCTTCGTCGAGCGATTCGCTATAGTTTCGATCTCGGTATCGAACAGAACTTCCTCGAAGAAATTGTCCCAGTTATTGCTGATCTTTACGTGAATGACTTTCCGGAAATAAAAGAGGGTCGCGACAACGTAATTGCGGTTCTCGTTAAGGAAGAGAAGGCGTTCCGCCAAACTCTCCGAAAGGGCTCAAAGTTTCTTCGAGCGGAACTGTCGAGAGTATTTACGAAGATAGAGATCGACAAACCAGAAACACATTCTGGATCAGTAGGTATACCATCCCCGGAATTCTTCGGGCAACTCCTATTTGTTCTATATGATACGCATGGCTATCCGTATGAACTCGGATACGAGGTATTGATCGAGGAGCTCAGCTCTCTTGAGTCAGAAGGATACCTTGCGCTTAAGTCCTGGAGCGATCAGGATATTCGCGATGCATTTAACGCAAAGATGAAAGAGCAGCGCGAGCGCTCGCAAACAGCGAGCAAGGGCACGTTCAAGGGCGGTCTCGAAGGTCACGAGCTTATCCATCTCAAATACCACACCGCAACGCACCTCCTGCAATCAGCACTCAGGCAGTTGTTTGGCGACACGGTTCGTCAGCACGGCAGCAACATCACTGCTGAGCGCATGCGTTTTGATTTCAGCCTCGATCGCAAGATGGCGCCAGAAGAAATCGCAAAAGCAGAAGAACTCGTCAACGGCTGGATTGCCGAGGATAATCCCGTAAAGTTTACACTCTACCCAACCCAAGAGGCGATGGATAAGGGCATAATCGGCCCATTCGGCGAACGGTATGGTGATACGGTCAAAGTCTATCAGATGGGCAGTGACGATCATATCGTCAGTCTCGAGATTTGTGGCGGTCCTCACGTCGATCGTACGAGTCAGCTTGGCGAAGACGGAAAGCGCTTCAAGATCACAAAAGAAGAAGCCAGTTCTGCCGGCATCCGTCGCATCAAAGCAGTCTTGCAATAATCCCCTCCGTATCTTTAGTCGCGCCTAACCACAAGTGGTATAATGATCAACAGTTATGGTATTTGAAAAAATTCTTCATAAACCAACCAAGCACGCGCAGGGTGACTACCTCGTTGGTTTAGATATTGGTACCGAATACGTCAAAGCGCTGATCGCAAAGATTCAGGGTGATCACATCGAGATCGTCGGCGTGGGCCGCACCCATCAGCAGCTCGGCGATATGCACTCAGGCGCAATCGCGGATATTGCGGGCGTCGTCAAAAACTGCGAGGACGCACTGTCGCACGCTGAAGAACAGGCTGGCCTGCAGGCAAAGCGTGTCATTATCGGTATCGCTGGTGAGCTCGTCAAGGGTGTCACGAACACGATTCGCTATCGCCGGCCTCAGCCAGATCGACCACTCGACGAAACTGAGATGGAATTTATTATCGAAAAGGTTCAGGATAGGGCTTCGACAAAAGCTCAAAAGCAAATCGCACTCGAGACGGGAAATGAGGATGTTGAGATAAAGTTAGTAAACTCCGCGCTTGTGAGTATACATATCGACGGCTACAAGGTAAGTAACCCGATTGGCTTTCAGGGCAAAGATGTGGCAGTCCAGATCTACACCGCATTCGCTCCTATGGTGCACATCGGTGCACTCGAACGAGTGGCGAGTGAATTGGCGCTTGATCTTATCGCGGTCGCCGCCGAGCCGTTCGCGGTTTCGCGCAGCGTACTTGGTACTGATGCGAATAGCACATTTACGGCCATTCTCGCCGATGTTGGTGGTGGCACGACAGATATCGCGGTCGTTAATGATGGCGGCGTCGAAGGGACGAAGATGTTTGGCATCGGTGGGCGAAGCTTCACCAACACGATCGCAACTGAAATGAATGTCAGCTACGATAACGCCGAAAAGCTCAAGATCAACATGGATCACGAGCAGGTGAAAGCCAGTGTCAAGAAAGACGTTGAAGCGGCCGTCGACAAGACGCTTGAAGTCTGGATTAGCGGCGTGGAGCTTGCTCTTGGTGAGTTTGACTCAGTCGACCATTTACCAAATCGTATCCTCCTTTGTGGCGGTGGCTCGAGTCTTCGACCACTCGTAGAAGCGCTCGAAACGCGCGAATGGTACAAGGAGCTTCCGTTTACGAAGCGACCGAGCGTGCAGCTTATCGATCCTGGTGACGTCGTCGGTATCACCGACACGACAGGTGGGGCAAACGACCATACCTACATCACTGCGATGGGCCTGCTCAGGGTTGGCTATGATACAATAATAGGCAGCAACGAAACAGATACACTCAAAGAAAAACTCAATCGTATGCTTAGGGTATAACAGATGCAAAAAGACGTTGTCTATATCGATACCGAAGACGATATTACCGCCATTATCGGCAAAGTGAAAGCGAGTAAAAGTCATATCGTCGCTCTTGTCCCACCAAAGCGTGTTGGTGCTATTCAGAGCGCCGTCAATCTTAAACTTGTACAACGCGCAGCGGCTCAGGCTGATAAGCGCCTCGTAGTGATTACGAGTAATCAGGCGCTATCTGCGCTCGCGAGTTCCGCTCATATTCCAGTTGCAAAAAACCTTCAATCAAAACCCGAGCTGGCAGAGATACCCGCCCTCGAGGTTGATGACGGAGATGATATTATCGACGGGAAAGAGACCATCGCGTCGGCTGAGCGTTCGGACGGAGACGCATCTGATGCCGAAGGTGTCGCACCCGCAGCTGTGGTTGGCGCTGCGGCTATCGCGGTTGCCGCAAAAGAGAAGCTCACGAACGCCAAACGCGTCGGCGGGGCGACGCTCGCAGCCACCGCAGCCAGAGGTCGCACAAAGATTCCAAACTTTGATAAGTTTCGAAAGAAATTATTCCTTATCGCTGCCGCAGTTATAGTACTGGCTGGTTTTCTCGTCTGGGCAATTTTCTTCGCCGCACAGGCCACGATTATTATTTCGGCAAAAACGACAGTTTCGGCGCTCAATAGCAAGGTCACATTCGGCCCGACACAGACAACTTCCCTCAAGGACGGTACTATCAAATCTGAAACGAAGACGAGCACAAAAGACGTATCGATTCCATTTACTGCTACTGGCCAAAAAGACATTGGCGACAAGGCAACCGGTACGATCAAGCTGACTAATAGTAGCACCTCGGCCAAAGTTGTAGCGGCGGGTACCCAGCTCACAAGTAGCGGTGGACTTGTATTTGTCACGAACACTGAGGTAAGCGTTCCGGGGGGAACGGTCAACTGTCCAACGGTCTTTACCTGTACTGGAACCGCAGGAACGGCGACCGGTACGGTTACGGCGGCTGATTCGGGCGAGAAGTATAACGCAGCGACAGGAAACCTTGGTGGGACACCCGCAGGGGTTACGGCCGCCTTCACGACCCCAACTGGCGGAGGAACGACGAATGTCGTTACGATCGTACAACAATCCGACGTCGACGCAGTTTCGAGTAATATCTCAACCTCCGCAGATTCGGACGCGGCGAAAAAAGCTCTTAATGACCAATTCGGCGCTGATTATGTCGTGATCGATGGGACATTCAAGGTCGATACGTCGGCCGTAAAGCCCAGCCCAGCAGTCGGTCAGGAAGCAGTTGACGCAAAAGGCGCGCTAGTCGGCAAGGTCACTTACAGCATCGTCGGCGTGCCAAAGATTGAACTCACGAAATTCCTCGATGCCTACTATGCGCAGCAAGTCGACGGCAAGCCAGACCAAAAGGTCTATGATAATGGCGTCTCGAGCGTTAATTTCTCGAGCGTTAATGCGGGTGACGGCGACACATGGCATGCTGCCGTGGCGGCAAACGGCAAAATTGGCCCGAACATCAACGAAGCAGACCTCAAAACTTACGCAAAGGGTAAAAAAGTCGGAGAGATCAAGACTTATGTCGAAGCGATCTCGGGCGTTGATCAAGCTGACGTGTCATTCTCGCCATTCTGGGTAGTAACCGCCCCTAGCGACGTCAATCGGATTAAGGTAGAATTTCGACTCAATGGGTAGCGCAGTGATAGCACTTGATGTGGGCGAAAAGCGCATCGGTGTAGCACTTGCGCATGGCGCCGTCGCGATCGCGATACCGTACGAGACGGTCGAAGCCGATGGGCGCGAAATCGAGAGAATACAGGGCATTATCTCGCGCGAATCAGTTTCGCAGATTGTAATCGGCTATCCTCGCAACCAATCTGGTGAAGCGACGGCTCAGACTGCGTTTGTCGAGCAATTCGCCACGCGCCTCGGCGACCTTCAGCTTCCAATCGTCTTTCAGGACGAATCGCTGACGTCTGTGCAGGCCGAGCGGTATTTGAAGCTACAGGGTGGAGCCTACGAGAAAGGTGATATTGATAAGATTGCTGCGAGCATTATTCTGCAAGATTATCTGGAGCAGCATAATGGACGGGTTTAAGAGCCCCCCTCGGCCACCGCGAAAAACGATAGCAGCGACGCAGCCGGTCAAGCCTAGCCTGCCGCCACTCACGACTCCAGTGCAACCACCTGACGACCTCGCCACGGAGCAGGCAAGTGAGCTATCGGCGTCCAGTCAGCTCAGTCTGGCGCCATCCCCGAAACGCCGGCATATTCTCAGGTGGCTTTTGTTGGGATTTTTCGCGCTTCTGTTAATTGGCGGTGGACTCGCGTTTTTGTGGTACGAGAATATGCTCGGTCCAGTCAACCCTCGCGCAACCGAGGAGATATCAGTTGTCATCACACAGGGCGAAAGGTCAAGCCAGATTGGCTCAAAACTTAAAGATCTACAGCTAATTCAGAGCCCGATCGCGTTTGAGATCTACGTACGCGCCTCTGGCCTCACGCTCAAGGCGGGGACGTGCCGCGTCACACAGGCGCAGTCGGTGCGTGACATTGTCAAAAAGCTTGCAGACGGATGTAATGATTTCAAATCAGTCACATTTTACCCCGGTGCGACGATAGAGAAACCATTATATGTTTCACCAAGTGCGACGATAAACCAGACGATGTACATAAAATACCGCCTTCAGCAGGCCGGGTACAGCGATGCCGATATTGCCGTTGCCCTCAGCAAGGCCTACGCCGGCCCACTTTTTGCCGACAAACCGGCGGGTACGAGCCTCGAGGGCTATATCTTTGGAGAGACATATTACGTGAAACCTGACGCGACCGCCGAGGAGACATTGCAGACAACATTCGATCAGTTCTATAAGATCGTCCAACAGGATGATCTAGTGGCGAAATTTCAGCAACAAGGACTCAACCTTTACCAGGGCATAACTCTTTCCTCCATTGTTCAGCGTGAACTAAACTGTGAGGGGAAGTTGAACTCCCAGGGGGCTGTTGACGAGGCTCGGACGCAGCGCTGTTATGGCTATCAGCAAACTATCGCCCAGGTTTTCCTCAAACGCCTCAAAGAGGGGATTCCTCTCGGATCCGACGTCACGTTTATCTACGCTGCCGACATGCAGGGCGTGACTCCGACGGTAGATATTGCCTCGCTCTATAACACACGCATCCACACAGGGCTCCCGCCAGGGCCAATTGCGGCACCGGGCGAACTCGCGCTCAAGGCAGTCGCGAACCCTTCCGCTACAGACTACCTGTACTTTATCGCTGGTGATGACGGGCTCATCTATTTCGCTCGGACACAGGCTGAGCATGAAGCGAATATTGCAACACATTGCCAACAACTCTGCAATGAGCTTTAAGGGGTGAGCGAGCTTGACAGTATAGCGTCTCATTGGTATCATAGACGTTAGCAGCTTGGTACAGGGGCCGTCGAATCTCGACGGGTGGGTTATCCTATAGTATCAGGCGGCCTACCTTCAAATGTCGTACGGGTACCGAAATAAGCATACATTTTAGTATAAAAATAATAAAATCGGTCGACACGCGTACCCTTTTCCATCCTGGAAGTAAGACAAAGTGAGGCAGACGTACCACTAGTAATAGCGGTGCAGGAGAACGATTATTCGTAATCAACCAGACGTTAAGGTCAGTACCTTAGCCCAGCGAGTAGAAGCGTTCACGTCGTCAGTTGCGCCCAAAAAGCGAGGACGAACTCTACGTAAATCAATCAGTGCGACTAATGTCGCCGGATACCTCGGCGTCTTTCTTTTGATAATTTCTCTTGTCGCGGTAGGCTATCGGCCACCGCAGCATCAAACGGCACTCGCAAACACCAGTAGCCAGTTAGCGTCGACTGGGTATGCCTCAGATATCCAGCAGGCGTCACCAGTTGACACGCTTCTTGCGACTAGTGTTGCGGCAAATATTGCCGATACGACCGGTATGCCGATTGCCAACAACGTGGCTAACCTCTCTCAGTCACTCGCGGCCGAGAGCATGCTCGCGCAGACCGACACAAATGTGATCTCAAAGCCCCAGGTTATTCAGCCATCGGCGGATTCAACGACAATCAAGCACTACACCACGGTTGCAGGCGATACCATCCCGGCCATCGCGGCCCGTTATGGCGTGAGTTCGCAAACTGTTCGTTGGGCAAATAATCTCACCTCAGATGCGGTTGAGCCGAACAAGTCACTCTCGATTCCACCAAAGGACGGCATTCTCTATACGGTCCGTAGCGGCGATACGATCGCGAGCGTCGCGGCGAAGTACAAATCGGATAGTCGGCTCATTATCAATTACAACGACCTGAATATCACGCAAATACTCCCGGCAGCCGGTACGCAGATTCTCATTCCTGGCGGCGATTTGCCAGTAGCCGAGCGCCCCGGTTATGTTGCGCCACGCACATACACGGCCTACTCGACATACGGTGCGGGCTCGGCCTCCTACTCGAACCTTAGTGCTTCGGTGGGTAACCGCTACGCCTTCGGTAACTGTACCTGGTACGCCTATGAGCGTCGGGCTCAGCTCGGTATGCCAGTCGGAAGCTTCTGGGGCAACGCAAGCACTTGGGCGTACAACGCGTCTCTGGCGGGCTACCGCGTCGATGTCAACCCGGAGGCGGGCGCCGTGATGGCGAACGGTGGTGGCGCGGGTCACGTTTCGATTGTCGAATCAGTCAACGTCGGTGTATCGGTTCATATTTCAGAGATGAATGGTTATCGCTGGGGCGGCGGCTTCAACCGCATCGGCAGTGGTGACATTCCTTGGAGCGAAGCCGTCAGCGGAATGTACCGCTACATTCACTAGAATTACAAAATCTCGAAACGCCTCTGTCAAATCAGGGGCGTTTTTAGTATAATAACGGGAGTATGTTTGCAGATACAGCGAAAGTTACAGTAACGGCAGGCAAAGGCGGCGACGGAGCCGTCAGTTTTCGTCGTGAGATCTACATCGACAAGGGTGGCCCAGATGGCGGAAATGGCGGCAAGGGTGGCGATGTTATTTTCCTGGCAACAACGGGCGAGAATACCTTGCTTGATTTTCGCTATCAACCTAACCTCAAAGCCGAAGAAGGTGGTGCAGGCAGTAAGCGTGATCGACACGGCAAAAATGGCGACAATCTCATCGTTAAAGTGCCTCTTGGTACGATCGTGAAGCGTGATGGTGAGGTGATCGCCGATCTTGCCACTGATGGCCAGGAAGCGGTTGTTGCAACCGGTGGCGACGGTGGATTTGGCAACGCTCACTTCAAATCATCAGTTCGCCAAACCCCGAAAATGGCCGAACTCGGTGAGCCTGGCGATACCTTCGAGGCCGAACTTGAACTCAAATTACTCGCCGATGTCGGACTGGTCGGTTTCCCGAATGCTGGCAAATCAACCTTTCTCTCTGTTGTCTCAAATGCTCGTCCCGAGATTGCCGACTACGCCTTCACGACACTGACGCCAAATCTCGGCGTTGCGAGTATCGACGGTGATTCACTGCTCGTCGCGGATATTCCAGGTCTCATCGAAGGCGCCAGTGAAGGCAAGGGCCTTGGTGACGACTTCTTGCGCCATGTTGAGCGCACCGCTGTTTTACTGCATCTCATCGACATCTACAACGACGACGTGGCTGCTTCTTACAAGACAATCCGCCAGGAGCTCGAAAAGTATAATCCAATCCTCGCGGTTCGTCCTGAAGTCGTCGCTCTCACGAAGTCCGAAGGTCTCGATGCCGAGATTATCGATATGCAACGCGACGCGCTTCGAGCGGTTATTCCAGCTGAAACGCCATTATTTGTCATATCCGCCCAGGCTCACAAGGGTACCACGGAAGTGCTGCGTGCGCTGAGCAAGATGGTGCGGGCTGCTCGCGAAGCAGTCGTCGAAGAAGCCGACCCTGGCGACGCACTCGACACGATTACATTGTCATCCGAGCAGCTCGATGATCACTGGGATATCGTCTATGACGAGGAGAGTTCTACGTATCTCGTGACTGGTCCAAAGATCGAGAAGTTTGCCCGCCGTACGAATTACGACCAATTTGAGAATGTGAATCGTCTCCGTGACATAATGCGCAAGATGGGCGTGTACCACCAGCTCGTTCGTGACGGCGCTACTGGCGAATCGCTCGTCAAAATAGGTGATTCTTCCGAATTTACCCTTCTCGAACAATAAATCGTCAAATATTGTTGACATAAATCCAAGTATTCTTTGACACCCCATTCTGGGTGTTTTTTGTTATGCTATATATATGACATTTTTCTTTT
>JBBRCG010000006.1:0-57310 GCA_038205065.1 Saccharimonadales bacterium (SeqCode) | reverse complement strand
GGCATAGAAAACAGATCGTCCACGCTCGCACGATGGGCGATATTTTTGTTTTACACGTCCTTGTCTATTTGGTGCCAACGCTACATATATAGCGTCTTGTAGCTATAGTATGACACTAGGCTTTTGAACACAAGCGTTTTGCTTATGTATTTTTTACAATCACCGACACTACAGCTGTGGGTGTGTAATATTTTTCACACGCTACAGGTAGCGGTTATGCTAATACGTAGCGCCAACCGGGCTGCCATTCGCCCACCTTACGCCAATCTTGGTCAAAGGCCCACTTCCAAGTCTTGCCGTTCAGGCTAACTTCAATAGCCAACTGCGGTGCCTTATGGGCAACAATGGCAACATGCTTGCCATCGTAATCTAGCTGTAAATCATTAAGGAATTCATCGACGCGCGCTTTTACATCTTCGTATGACTCGCCCTCTGGAAAACGCTCGTTGACCATTTGTTCCTGGAGTGGTTCGACTTCGGATGATGGCTTTCCGTTATATATTCCATAATTACACTCTCGCAGGCGTGCATCCCTGATAATGGGGAATCTACCCTGGAATGACAGCTCCGCGGACACTACCGCTCTTTTTAGATCAGAACAAAAGACGACATCAAAATGATCCCGGTTCTGTTCGGGAAGCTCCAAAGATTGACGAACCCCCTTTTCGGATAGCTCAACATTATTCCATCCAGAGGAAATATGCGCCTCATTATCGGTCGTCGTTCCGTGAACAAAATAGGTAATTTGAACAGTCATAATTTCTTGGCGGAGAGAACAGGATTCGAACCTGCGGTACCATTGCTGGCACACACGCTTTCCAAGCGTGCGCCTTCAACCACTCGGCCATCTCTCCGTACCTCGATATTATAGCGCACGTGAAGGGTTGTTTTTTTGACTTCACGAAATTCACCATTCCGCTTGCATGTTAAGAAGTCGCAAATCTATACTGGTATAAGATGAAAAAAGGCAAAAAAACCCAGCTTGTTATTGAGCTCCGGGCGCTAACAAAGCGCTACGGTATTGGTGATGCTGCCCACAGCGCGCTCGACGCGGTCAATCTCAAGATAGAAAAGGGTGAATTTATCGCGATCATGGGCCCAAGTGGTTGCGGTAAAACGACGCTACTCAACATTCTCGGCCTGCTCGACCGCCCCGAAGACGGTGATTATCTGCTTGATGGTCAGGCGGTTGAGAGTATTTCTGGTCGCAAGCAGGCTAAGATTCGCGCCGAACAAATCGGTATCGTGTTTCAGAGCTTCAATCTCATCAACCGCATGACGGTTCTCGAAAACGTCGCTCTACCCCTCACCTACAAAGGCATGCGGCGCCTGAAGCGCCTCGAAGCCGCCAGCACAATTCTCAAGAATTTCCATCTGCAGGAGCGTGAATATTACATGCCGTGGCAGTTATCGGGTGGCCAAATGCAGCGAGTCGCGATCGCCCGCGCGCTCGTCAATAAGCCCTCGATCGTCCTCGCCGACGAGCCGACTGGCAACCTCGACTCCCGCTCGAGTCATGTCATCATGGAAGAACTTTCCGACCTTCATCGTCAAGGCAATACCATCATCATGGTTACTCACAACCCCGATCTCACGAGCTACGCCAGCCGCGTCATTCATATGCTCGACGGCAAGATCGCGAGCGATACGAAGATCAAAGTAAAATTTAGCGACGGCGACGCCGCGATCAAGATTCCACTCAATTTCCACACAAAAGCCATCGTCGCCAGCGATGACGACGTGATCGCCATCGAGAAAAAGCCCGCGCATTCGAAGCGCAAAAAGATCCAGATCTCACCCGCCACCAAGCGTACCGTGATATCGAAAAAATCTAAAACTACTGTGAAGACGCCCCAGCGCCGCAAGAAGAAAGGAACCCCATCATGAGATTAATGTTCCTCGACCATCTCGCAAGCGCCTACCGGTCTCTCCACGCCAGCCGCGCTCGTAGCATACTTACAATGCTCGGCGTCCTTATAGGTGTTGCAAGTATCACAACGATCCTCTCCCTTGCTGGAGGCGTGACTCATGTGATCGACGATCAGATCACCGCGCTCGGCGGCAACCTCGCCGTCATACGTCCAGGCATCCAATCGACCAATCTCACGACATTCTCAAATCCCGTGAGCCAAACAGCCTACGGCACGAGCACGCTCACCGAAGCCGACGTCGCGACTGTCAAAGCCATCCCCGACGTTGAAGCGGTTGCCCCCATCATGGCGCAGAATGCGACAATCACCGTGAGCGGAGCAGCTCGCAACGACAGCGTCATCATCGCAACCACTCCCGAACTCGAGGCCGTCTCTGGTCTGAAAGCTAGCGATGGGCAATTTATCGACGCCAACTCAGCCGCCAACACCGCCGTTGTCGGCCAGCAGCTCTCCGTCGATCTCTATGGAACCGAAAAATCGATCGGCCGGACATTCTCAGTTCGCGGGACGACGTTCCTGATCATCGGGGTACTCGCCCGCCAATCAGATCCGGTCAATTACAACAATATCGACTTTGACACCGCGGCAATCATCCACTTCGAAGCCGGAAAAACCATCAACCGCGGCGTTGCTCAGATTCAGCAGATCAACCTCCGCGCCACTGGTGCAGCTAAACTCGCCGCTATCACCGCCAAGATCAATGCCGGGCTGAAGGCGAATCACCAGGGAGAGACCGACTTCACTGTGAGCTACGGGCGGGCCGTCGCCGCTCCGACCAGCGACCTTTTCAAAGCCATCGTCATTATCATGACCTCGATCGCCGCCATCTCACTCGTCGTCGGAGGTGTCGGAATTATGAATATTTTGCTCGTAAGTGTCGCTGAGCGCACCCGAGAGATCGGCATCCGCAAAGCCGTCGGCGCAACGAACGGCAGTATCGCCGTCCAATTCCTCATGGAATCACTGATGCTTAGCTTCGTCGGAGGCTTCCTCGGTTATCTCGCCGGCTATGTCGTTGCATTCGGCATCAGCACGATGCTCTATTTCGCCCCGAGCGTGAACTGGCAAACCGCCGTTGCCGCTCTCGTCATGTCACTTGGTGTCGGCCTCTTAGCAGGTATCTATCCCGCCTTCCGCGCTGCAGGCAAACACCCAATCGAATCATTACGACAATATCACTAATAAGGGCGATTGAGGCGCTCTACCCAATAAGCAAGCGCCTGGGGATCTGCTACTAGCTCACCGCCCCTACTGGTAATATCGGCTATATGGCTCACGGATGAGTATGAGAGCTGCCCAAAGAACAGCTGTTTCTCTGAATAGGGATTATGGGGATTGGTCAACATGTTTGCATGAAAGCGGAGTGATATTGCCCTACTCGGCTCAGTATTCGCGGGTAGTTGCTGAAGTCCATAATGTCGATCGGACGAAAGCATCCACTCACCGTTAATGGCTTCCTGGTCACCAGCTTTTAGCCTAAGAAGGGTTGGATCGTCGAAAACGAAAGGAGCATCCCCTATGCTAAAAGTTAGAAGCTTCAAGGCCGCCGATGCTGTGTGCTTCATATTTGTGGCCACGATGAAGTCGCTCGAGTGCAACTTGAGCCGCGTCAACCTGCCCCTGAATTCTGTCTGGCGTCCATTGATTCGTCATGTCACTATTAGTACCAAGTCGCGAGGCTCAGCGCAAGCATAAGCCGCTAAACTAATTCGCGCTTGAACTTCTCGATGAGGTCAACTTGTGTCGGGTCGACATTGTTGAGGATAGCAACGTAGATACTCACGAAATCAGCGAGGGTGCAGGCCCAGAGCGTTTGCATCACGAGTGTTGCCCCGGCGAGCTCGACGACGTGAGCCTTCGGGCGCATGCCCGAGAGAAGCTTGTCGGACAGGTCAAATCGTTTCAGGATCTGTGGGTGCTCGAGATGTGAGCGAAGATCGAAGATGACAAAAGGCTTTTCGATCGGATGAGAAGTCCAGCCGAGGAATTCATTGTGATTAAATTCTGAGTAAAAATTCCAAAACGCGACGTTTTTGGCATTTTCATTCCAGCTGATCTTCCACTTGTAGGCAACTGGTGCGGTCAGAGCCCCACCGTAGAATACTGGCGTTTTACCAACAGCGAGCAGCGCGAGTTGTTTAGCGTAGTTTTGATCGACGCTCACTTCCTTGCCCCATTTCGCGGACTCTTCCTGGAGCCATGATTCGTGAGCGGCAACGTCGTCATACAGGGATTGACTGGCGAGCCCAAACTCAACGAGAATGCGCAAGATGCAACGGAGATTGTAAAACACCGCCATGCGTGGCTGGGTGTCGTGTGGCATATTAGCGTACATGATGTCGTGCGCAACCGCAATGTCGTGAAGCTTCCCACCAGTGGCCGTGACCGCAATCTGCGCCCCCGCTTCAATCGCCTGGTTGAGACACGAGACCGTCTCTTCGGTATTACCGGAGTGGCTGGAAGCGATCACAAGCGTCGACTCGTTGACGTAACCCGGCAGGTCATAGCCTTTGATGACTTCGAGCGGAATGGTGAGAGAATCTTTGAGCAATACTTTCGCGATATCAGCCGCAAGCGCCGATCCGCCCATGCCAGCGATCACGACAGCGCTCAGTTCGCGCTTATCATTTGCCGCGTATTCGAGCACTACGTCATAGCTCGCTTGTGTATAAAGATGTGCCGCTACCTCGAGCGCACCCTGTCGGTCGCGCTGGGCCAACACGTTTTGATCGTCTAACATTCCCACTCCTTATTACTGCTTGCCGATTGTTCTATTCCTATGATACAGTATTTAGTAAGTAAGCATAAGGATATTATAAAAAACAGGGGTGGGTATGGATCTAAAACCGCAATCGCAGCAACCAATTAGTGACGACCAGGAGCTCGCAAAAGTGCTTGCTGGTGTAACCGAAGAGGCCGATCAGTCGGCAGAAGCTGGAAGTGGCACGACGCCATCCGATAGCGCTGCCTTGCCGCCACTGCCGCAGCCGGCACCGATGCCCTCGCCGGCCGTCCAACCTATGGCTCCCGTAGCCACACCGACATTCATGACGCCCGCACCAGTCGCAAGTGACGATCTCGATAGCGTCAAAAAAGAAGCGCTCGGCGAACTCCGACCACTCGTCGGTAAGCTTAACGTCTCACCAGAGGAAAAGTTCGACACGTATCTCCTGCTCATCCGCTCAACCGATGACAAGACCCTCATCGCACCCGCCCATGAGGCCGCCAAATCGATCCAGGACGAAGCCAAACGCGCCGACGCCCTCCTCAATATCATCAAAGAGATCGACTACCTCTCAGGACCAAAAGAAGCGTAATATCTGTTCGTCTTAAAACACCCCGGCTCTACGGGGTGTTTTCTTTTTCCTCATGCACCTTTGCTATACTGAAAATACATGACCCGAGACGAAATAAATGCGTGGGACGAGAAACTCGTCAGCAATCCCGATGGCGGGAATATTTTTCAGTCGGCCGAAGTAGCGGAAGTCAAACGCATGGGCGGGTGGACGCCTCGCTACCTCGAACTTGATGGCCTCGCGATCACCGTTCTCGAAAAACCAGTTCTCGGCCTCGGGAAACTCTGGTACTTGCCAAAAGGACCCGGCGTCTCGTCAATTGAACAGCTCCGCTCTATCTTGCCCGCCCTCAAAGTAGCGGCAAAGCAAGCCGGAGCTTTCGCCGTGAAAATTGAGCCAGAATTCAAAAAAACGGAGGCGCTAACCTCCGACCCTACGGCTCTCGACCTCGTTCACGTGAACCCAATCCAACCGAATAATTCGACCGTCATCCTCGATCTCTCTGGCTCCCTCGATGAGATCATGGCTGGACTCAACCAGAAAGGCCGCCACGCCATCCACCGCGCCGAACGCGACGGCGTCACTACCGAAGCCGTGCCGTTCAACGATGAAAATGCCCAGACGATGTATGCACTCCTTCGCGCCACCGCCGAAGGTAAATTCAATACCCGTAGCTATGATTATTACCATGCGTTTTGGCAGAACCTTGTCGATACCGGACGCGGACAGCTATTCTTCGCACATTTCGAGGGCAAAATCGTGGCCGGCGCGTTTTGCTCCTATCTCGGCCACAAAGGCACCTACAAAGACGGTGCGAGCATCCGCGAACGAACCGCCTATGGCGCGAGTCACTTCCTCCAATGGGAAATCGTCAAATGGATGAAAGATCACGGCGTCACGAGCTATGACCTCTGCGGTACGCCGCCGAGTGATCAAATCCTCGATGAATCTCACCCGCATTATGGCCTCGGCCGGTTCAAGACAAGTTTCAACAAGGAAGTCACCGATTACGTCGGCGCCTACGACCTAATAGTTCGCCCACTCACCTACCGTGTCTGGTCTTCGGTTGGTGAACGCATCACGCTTCGCCTCTCCCGCGCCTTTAAGCACGAGAACTGGTACTAACCGCCATCTTATTGACTTTTTATAAAGTTTGTGCTAATATTAATTCGTACTTATGACAAAAATTGATAAAGTGTCCACATTAGACCTATCAGCAATTGATATCGCCTCTAGCCACGAGCAGCGTAGCACCCATATCAACCTCTTATTGGGGGCATCTGCCGGGTTACTTTTAGACTACCAGCACTATGGCAATCCTCGTCAGCCGGCCAGTGCGCATTTTTCTCCTGATTCCCGCTACGAAAACGGCCGAGAACAGAGCCGCCATGGCGTACAGTTTGGCAAAATGCTCGTACGCGCTGGAGACCGAGCAGGCCTTGGTGATCTAGTCGCCATAAAACCGAATAGCATCGATGGAATCGTTACGGAGTTAGGTGCAATTAACTATCTAAACGGCTTTGGGGACACTCAAAACTCATACCTTCCACTTGGTGTGTTAAAGCAGGCAAACGGCGCAGCCGCACTCGTAACATTATTTGAGCACGGCATCACAACTGCTGATAATGTTTTTTGGGCTGATCGGGATCTAAACCCTGAACAGCTGCGTCCGGAACGAATTCGGACGGCACTACATGATTGCTCATGGAGCCTCGGCTATCTTCACGCGGTGGGGCTAGTGCAGGGTGACGCAGAAGTAAAAAACTTAGCACACGATGGCCGAAACGCGCGATTTGTTGACCTCGAAGATGCAGAACTTTTACCACGCAAAGGACGAGAGTTAATCGATAGTGCCGGGGCCGAGGCTATGAAATACACCGATTTGGATACCTTCATCGCAACGAGCCTACAGGTTGAAGAAAATCGTCCGGAAATATTAAGGGTGCTAACCGCTACCAATGCGGCCAGCGAACTTGGCCTTTATTACCGCAAGGGCTATTCAAAGGGCGCTCGTGACAGCGGGTTAAAAAGCCACAAGATGACTACTAGTGAATCTGCGGCCTACTTCGATAGCCTCATTCAGAAAAATAGTCGTTCACTTATCGCCTAGGATATCTCGAGTAGTTCCTTCACGACCATCGCGTCATTCCACGGAATACGCTCGCCATTCACGATACGATACATCTCATGACCCATGCCAGTAATCAAAATCATATCGCCCTTGACCGCAATGTCGAGGGCTTTTTTGATGGCGTCTCGGCGGTCGGGCACCTCGAGCGTCTTGGCTTCACCGCCAGCTCGTTCGATTCCTTCGTAGACCTGAGCGCGGATCTGCGCCGGGTCTTCGTTGTAGCTCTCTTCATCGGTGAGGAAGATGCGATCCGCAAGGTGCGCGGCGATTTCACCCATCATCGGTCGTTTCGCTTTATCGCGATCGCCACAGGAACCAAATACCAGGATGACACGATTTTTCGTAATCTCACGCGCTGCCGTCAATAATTTCTCGTAACCATCCGGGGTATGTGCGTAGTCGACGACCACATCGTAACCGAGTCCATCAACCACACGATCAAATCGCCCGGGGATTGATTCCAGATTTGCCACGCCCTCCACGATGTCGTCCAACTTCACGCCCAGCAGGTACGCCGCCGACACCGCCGCCGCCATATTGTAAGCGTTGTATTTGCCCGGTAGAGCCGTCGCAAGCTCGAGCGTCGTCTGGTGGTCGATAACCATCCTGACCTCTGTCCCCTTGCGGAAAAGTTTGACATGATCGATCCGCGCTTCCGCCTCAGTGGATTCGCCGTAGGTGATCTTCTGGCCGCCGGCTGGGTACGCGTCGAAATATTCGAACCACGCATCATCGCGATTGAGGACGATATATTTCGGCTCATCCCTGAATAACTTCGATTTTGCTGCCGCGTAATTCTCCATCGTCTTGTGGTAGTCAAGGTGATCTTGAGTGAGATTCGTCATGATCGCCATCTCGATCGGAGTCGTCGAGAGCTTGTACTGGTCGAGGGCGTGGCTCGTCGCCTCGATGAGCACGAAATCGGCCGCTTCGCGCTTTGCATCGCGGAAAAAACGCATCATTTCAGAGGTCAGCGCCACCGTTCGGTTGAGGTCATTGACCCGTCGCACCCCGCCGACTTCGATCACTGCCGTGCTAAACATCGCGGTTTTGTAGCCCGCTTGTTTGAGAATTTCATTGAGGTAATTAACGACCGTCGTCTTGCCGTTCGTGCCCGTTACGGCGATCACGCGCAGATTTTTTGCTGGGTTGCCATAGCGAGCATTCAGAAGTTTGACGCGATTTTTGCGATATCCATCCTCAAGTAGCTTTACCGCACCAGATGGTAGCATCTTCCTCATCCCTAGCACTATTCTGTCCTTCATACCCTCATTCTACGCTATTACGCTATAATGAGTGGGATGAAAATTTTGGGAATAGAAAGTAGCTGTGATGAAACTGCGGCCTCTGTCGTCGAGGACGGTCGCCGCCTGCTTAGCAATGTCATCAACTCGCAAATCGATATCCATACCCTCTACGGAGGTGTCGTACCCGAAATCGCCGCAAGGAGCCATATCGAGGTGGTCAACCCGGTGATCAATGAGGCGCTGGCGCAATCTGGCTGCACCTGGGACGATATCGACGCCATCGCCGTCACCTATGCGCCTGGACTCATCGGATCACTTCTCGTCGGTACCCTGGCCGCCCGCACACTCGCGGTCGTCCACGAAAAACCTCTCTATGCGATTCATCATGTCGAAGCGCACGTCTATGCGAATTTTGTGGTTGAGCAGGGCACAAGTACGAGCCTCACCCTTCCGTCGAAGCAGCCCGTCTTCCCCATGCTTGCGCTCATCGTCTCTGGTGGCCACACGCAGCTCGTCCTCTTTCACGACCACGGCAACTATGAACTCCTCGGCCAAACCCAAGATGACGCTGTCGGTGAAGCGTTCGACAAGGTCGCGAAGATTATCGGACTTCCCTACCCTGGTGGCGTATCCATCGACGAGGCCGCCGAGCGTGGCGATCGCCGAAAATACCGCTTCCCGAAAGCCAAAATGCAAAATCCTTACGACTTTTCGTTCTCTGGCCTCAAAACAGCCGTTCTGAGGGCTGTTCAGGCTGAAGTAGGCAAAGACTTTACTTTCCCCTCGCATGAGCTCCCAGCGCTCCTAAACGCGTCACAGGTCGATGATTTCGCGGCCAGCTTCCAGCAGATTGCCGTTGAGACACTCGTCGACAAAGCGGCCGCGGCCTACAACGCCTACCAGCCCGCCTCCGTCGTGATCGCCGGTGGTGTCGCCGCCTGCGGCGAGTTACGCAAACAACTGAGCAAGCGATTACCTCTAGAGATTGAGTATGCCCCAATGAAACTCTGCACCGACAACGCGGCGATGATCGCGACACTGGGCTATTTCAAGGCACAGAAAGTTGCGCCATCTGACCCCTATGACTTCGATGTATACCCTAGCCTCTCAATGACTGCAACCGCCTGGGCAAAGGACGGGAGCGTATGAAAGCCCGTATCTTGAACTCACTTGATGACCCGGCGCTACCGGGTATGCTGAACAACGGCATGATCGGAATTATTCCGACCGACACAATTTACGGTCTCGTTGGTGCGGCCACTAATCCTGACGCGATCCACCGGATGTACCACATCAAGGAACGCACACGCCAACCGGGGACAACGATTGCCGCGAACCCCGCGCAGCTCATCAAGCTTGGTTTCCCTGAGAGTACGGTGACGAATGTCGCCCATTACTGGCCCGCCGCGCTCAGTGTCGAAATGTCAGCCGCAAATATTCCCGAATACCTCAGTACTGGTCAGCCCGTCATGGCCGCTCGTGTTCCTGATTTTGCTACGCTTAGTGCCCTACTCGCAAAAACCGGCCCGCTGATGACCACGAGTGCCAATAAGCCGGGTGCAGTAGCGGCAACGACTATTCAGACAGCTATCGATTACTTCGGTGATGAAGTCGACTTCTACGTCGACGCGGGAGATCTCGGTGAACGACCACCCTCAACAATTATCGGATTTGATCCCGACGGGCAGATCATCATCTACCGCCAAGGCTTATTCGTTTTCGAGTAAACGTTGTTATTTACGCAACGACTTCACTCTACGCATGAGTCGTTTTGCCCCTGGTAGGACAATGCTCCAGAGAGAGTACAGTGGTGACAATGGATAGTCGTAGGTACCGGCGAGCATCGTCTCATGGTCGGAAAAGCCTTCTTTGAATGCGCTCACGCCGTCGTTCAGGAGGCCATTCATGTCGTAGCGGGCAATCCCCCACTCTTTGCATTTGCGAATCGAATACCATTTGAGCGCATAGTTAGCGCGAAGTTCTTGGCCACGCTGATTCATGCCGCCATAGAGCTCGAACGCCATCTCAGCGCTTACCGCTGACCACACGAAGCTCACGAGTACGCCATCATGATAGGCGCCCAAGATAAGCGAAGACTCCCCGAGCTGTTCAGCGCAATCATAGTAATAATCGTCGTCGTGAATCGCAAAACCAGCGCGGTCGGCCGTGTCGTGATAGATCGCGAGCGCCTCGGCAATCTCTTCGCGAGTGTGGAGCCGTCGGATCACTACCCCATCACGCTCAGATTTACGGACGTATTGCCGGGTTTTTTTGGTCATTGCCGACAAGAGTTCTTCTTCAGATTTAGAGAGGTCGAGGATCAATGTCCTCGGGATAAGGATAGTGTTGCTCGATCGACGCCAGCCACTCCCCCACTCGACCGTCTCTTGATTCGGCTCCGTGGCAAGTGCCACTCCTCCCTTTTGCTTGCGAACGTGACTTATCAGCTCATTCATTCCCTCTTGAGAGTTGGCGAGCGCCCCAAATGGCCCTCTGGGTAGATAATGCAGCGAACGGAATGGCCACAGTAAATGGCGCGTCAGTATCTGGGCGCCGCCCTCAGTAACACCGTCTGGTGACTCGTAGAGCACACGCTGAACCTGCCAGTTATGGGCCGCCTTTAGCTCTCCCCAGCCCCACAGTTGAAGCGGGTGTCCACCAAGGTCATTTACACTGTCGTCCCACTCTTGTTTATCGTCGCAAGGTCGAATTGTCATGGGCTCATTATACCTCACTATGGTATAATAGAGTCGAACACAAACACGAGGAAGACAGTTGGGATAAAGGGCAAAACCGTGTGGAATTTACACAAATTATACGCGTTTTGCATTGATGTTTGTTGTCTTCATTTCGTGTGAAAATAAATTTGGAATTATACGATGAATTTAGCTAAAGCCTACACCCCGAACGAGTACGAGCCCAATATCTATGCGATGTGGGAATCTTCGGGGGTGTTTGAGCCAAAAGGCGAGGGAACTCCCTACAGTATTGTCATGCCGCCACCGAACGCAAACGGCAATCTTCACATCGGTCACGCCCTTATGGCCGACCTCGAGGATATCCTCGTCCGATTCCACCGTATGAAGGGGTACGACGCCGTCTACTTGCCGGGCGCCGATCATGCCGGTTTCGAAACGTGGGTTGTGTACGAGAAGGAGCTCGAAAAGCAAGGGAAGACTCGATTCGACTTCACTCGGGAGCAACTCTACGCCCAAGTTTGGGATTTTGTGGATCGCAACAGAGGTAACATGGAACTTCAGCTACGAGCACTCGGGGCAGGGGCGAGCTGGAAGAACCTCACATTCACCCTCGACGAGAAGGTGATTAAGACGACACACGCAACCTTCAAAAAGCTTTGGGATGACAAACTTATTTACAGAGGCGAGCGAATCGTTAACTACTGTACCACCCACCAGACGAGCTTCTCGGATATCGAAGTCGTCCACCACGAGGACAAGGGGACGCTCTGGAGAATCGCCTATCCTACGCTTGATAGCGTTGGGGAAATTATCGTTGCCACGACACGCCCAGAAACAATGCTCGGAGATGTCGCAGTGGCCGTACATCCTGAAGATGAGCGCTACAAGCACTTAATCGGGACGCGCGTACTATTGCCTCTGACCAACCGTGAGATTCCGATTATCGGCGACGACTATGTCGACCGTACATTTGGAACCGGCGCGGTTAAGATCACCCCTGCTCACGACCCCAATGACTTCGAGATGGGGAAGCGCCATAATCTCGACCCGATTCAGGTCATCGGAACCGATGGCAAGATGATCAATGTCCCACCCGCTTATGAGGGCCTGTCCGTTGAAGGTGCACGCAAACGCGTCCTCGCGGCTCTAGAGGCCGAAGAGCTTCGTCGTGGCGAAGAGGCGATTGTCCATGCGGTCGGCCACTGTTATAAGTGCGGCAACGAGATACAGCCGCTCCTCTATGATCAATGGTTTGTGAACCTCAAGCCTCTCGCCGAACGTGCCGTCCAGGCCATCGAGCAGGGTGATGTGAAGTTCGTTCCTGCGAGCAAGGGCAAGCAGGCGACTGACTACCTCCGTAATATCCGCGACTGGAATATCTCCAGGCAGATACCATGGGGTATCCCAATTCCAGCCTTTTATAACCCTCACGACCACAGCGACTGGATATTCGACGCTCGCGTCGACGAGAAGCATATCGTTGTGAATGGTACAACATATTTAAGAGATGAAGACACCTTCGACACATGGTTTTCGAGTGGCCAATGGCCCTACATTACGACCGACGTGCTGGATGGTGGGGAACTATCACGGTTTTACCCTAACGACGTGATGGAAACTGGCTTTGACATCCTCTACCAATGGGTCTGCCGCATGATTATGCTGGGGCTTTACCGCACAGACAGCGTCCCATTCAAGACCGTCTACCTCCATGGACTCGTCAATGACGAGAAGAACCAAAAGATGAGCAAGAGCAAGGGCAACGTCATCAATCCGATGGATATCATCACTGAATTTGGGTCAGATGCGCTGCGACTTGGCATAGTCGCCAACCGTACGGCCGCTCAAAGTCAGGCATTTAGTAGGGCAACGGTGATTTCCGGGCGCAATTTCTGCAATAAACTCTGGAATATCGCCCGTTATATCGAGGATCAGGTGGGGGAGTCGAGTCCGAAACCAAATCCTGACCCCCATAGCCTCGCCGATCACTGGATTGTTTCGCGCCTCAATAGTGCCATCGAGACAATCGATCGACAGGTCACCGGCTACCGATTTGCCGAAGCTTCCGAGACCCTCTATCACATCGTATGGGACGATGTCGCCGACTGGTACATCGAAGCGTCCAAGTCCGAGCCGCACATCAGCATGCTGGCGTGGGTGCTCGATACGATGCTCCGACTGACGCATCCGTTTGCGCCATTCGTTACAGAGACAATTTGGCAGACGCTGGGCTGGACAAATGGCATCCTGGCCGGCGAACCATGGCCGACCGTACGCCCGTGCGACGAGATCGCGGCAGGTGAATTCGGACGTCTCAAAGATCTCGTGAGTGAGATCCGTTACGTGACGAGTGAGCTGCCCGGAAATGACAAATACGACCTGCTCTACCTCGACGATTCACTCGTGGCTGACAACCAAGATCTCATCCGTCAACTCGCCAAACTGAAATCAATCTCCCACGCTGACACACCCCGAGGCCTACGCCTGGCCGCCAGCGGTCGCGACGCCTGGCTCGATATCTCTACCGAGCAGCTGTATGAGCACCAGACGAACCTCGAAAAACGCCTCGCCGAGACGCGCAAAGAAGCTGAAATTCTCTCTAGCCGCCTCAGCAACGAAGGCTACGCTGCAAAAGCCCCCGCCGAACTCGTCGAAGAATCACGAAAAACCCTCGTCGAGAAACAGGCCACCGTCGCTCGTCTCGAGCACGAACTTGAAGTAATCCGCTAGCTTTTACTGATGATGATAGCCGCGGCCAGCAGTGATTTCCTGTGCGCGGTAGAGCTGCTCGATGAGAATCAAGCGGACCAGTTGATGCGGAAATACGAGAGGCGAGAGCGACCATATAAGATCGGCCCGCTCGGCCAATTGCTCGTCTACTCCATAGGCGCCGCCGATCACTATCACGACATTTCGACTGTTGGTGAAAATGTTATCAATATGATGCGCCAGAGCAGGCGAATCAAGTAATTTACCTCGCTCGTCAAGCAAAATCACGTAGTCCGACGGGTCGAGCCGTCCGAGTATGCGCCCAGACTCTTCTAGGCGCGCTCTGGGGCCTTCATAAGCACTATGTGGCAAAAGTACCCATCCCAAATTCCACGGGGCTCTGAGGCGTTCCTGATAGCGTAATATACCGTCCGCGACCCAGGCTTCGTGCTTCTTACCGATCGCGAGGACGGTGATCATTAGAACCGTAGTTTTTCCGCCAGCGCAGCGAGCGCTTCGTGATCAGGCTCTGTATTTTGCGGCGCCTCCTTCAGCTCGGAGGAATGGTTGATCGGAATCAGATGAATATGCGCATGCGGCACGCCAAATCCGACCACCATGACGCCAACACGAGCCGTGCCCATGATAGGGTGAATGTGCTTCGCAATCTTTTGCGCTGAATCCCAAAGCTGATGATAGACATCCGTCGGCATATCCCAGAGATTGGCAATCTGTTGTTTCGGAATTACTAGCGTATGACCCGGCATCGTGGGATGAATGTCGAGGAAGGCAAATGTGTGCTCGTCCTCATAAATCTTGTGGCAGGGAATTTCGCCGTTGATAATCTTGGTAAAAATTGAGTCTTCCATATCACCAGTGTAGCATCCGGTGCTTAACGGCGCGGGGAGGCTTCATTATATTCGCGAGAGCTGACCGGCTGGGCGAGCTGCCAAACGATCGTCTCGGCCATCGTTTGATAACCGAGGTTATTCGGGTGCCCCGCATCGTTAGCGCCAGGATCTGAGTCGTCATGAAACTCTGCCGGCATTTCGGGGCCAATCAAGCTACCGATCTTCGTATCAACGAGGCTAATGCCCGTCGCCGGCTCGAGGAAGATGAGGCGAGGATCGCCGATACGACTCATCACAACCCTCGATGCCTCGTTTAGCATGTCGACCACGCTGGCCATTGCCGCGTCGTTTCCCTCGCCGAGCGCCGATGTTCGAATAGTTTTGCCAAATAATTCTTCCACGACGCCTCCCACCACACGAACAACCTCAGGGGCCGGCGTGACTGGTTTCGGGTAACCAACGACGGCGATTGTGGCGTTTGGCGCCTGATCGAGCATCGCTCGGTATACTTTTTCGAGCGTGTCGTAATACTCATCAGAGCGGAATACCGCCTGAGCGAGACTATACGCGGCAGTGCCTGGCTCGCAGCCATCGGTGATACAGGCTTTGCCGAACTCCCTGAGATTTATCGCGTTTCCTCCGACCGTAGTAAGCACCAAGTCGGCATCTTGAGGTATCTGTTCTATCTGGCTTGGTGCGCCCCCCTCCCGACCCTTGAGGACATCCTCGGCGCTCCATCCGTCATGAGCAAGATTAACAAACGTCTCCGCCTCGAGCATTTTCGCGACAAGCGCCGCATAGCCGTGCTCGGGATCACTCGCGCCAAGGCCAGCCGTAAACGAGTCACCTATCGCAACGATCTTTTTGTATTTACCGGTAGGTATTTCTCGTTGGTCGGGACGGCTATCGCCAGCAAGAGCACTGGTGGCAAGGGCAAGACCAGCAAGGGCAAAGAAGCCACGCCGAGAAAAGGGGGGTAGATCTGGTGATGATTTTGGTGCTAGATCGTGTTGCTTCATATATAAAATGGTGCCCGAATCTGGACACCCTCACATAAATCCATGGCGGAGAGGGAGGGATTCGAACCCTCGGAACCTTGCGGCTCACCGCTTTTCGAGAGCGGCCAGTTCAACCACTCCTGCACCTCTCCAATATTTCGAGTATACATCAATCCAACAGAGGTGTACAGAAAAAGTACGGCCAGGTATATCAAACAAATACACTACCAAGTAAAAAGGACTGACGAAAGCCAATCCTCATTACCTGGTGCAACCGATACGATTCGGCGAAGCGCCGCGAACAAAAAGGAGCTCGCTCATTTTTGGAGCAAGCGGAGGAGCGCAAGGCTTTAGCCTGGAGCGATAGGTACGACCGCATTTGCCTGAAGGGCAAATGTAGGCTCGTACGTTCTGCGCATATGTATAACCAAATAAAAAAGACCGATTTCTCGATCTCCTTTACTTGGTGCACCCGATACGATTCGAACGTACGACCTCTTGCTCCGCAAGCAAGCGCTCTATCCAGCTGAGCTACGGGTGCATATTCGTCCACGATAAACTCATGAACGCATATCTGCGAACACTTGGTAAGTATTCGCAGTTGTAACTAGAAGGTACGCGCTCCTTGCGAAGCGAACAGGGGATAGTATAGCACCTACTAGGGGTACGAGCAAGGTTATATGCGGAGTTTGGCGAGGAGTTTGTCGATCGTATCTGGCGTGTGCGTTTGCATAGGTAGACGCGCCGCGAGCATGTCGACAAGCGCTTCGCCGACCTCTTCTGGGAAGTAGGCGGTTACCCCCATGTGAAAACGCTTTCTAGGGACAAGCAGGACTGAGTGCGCCCCGGCGTGTGAAACAACGCCGAATGAGCGAAATTCATCATAGCTATAGAGGCGGTCATTAACATGAATACCCTTTCGACTCACCGTATAGTCAACCAGAGTCGGTGGGCGGCGAGTGTAGACGAAAAGCGCGACGGCCATCACTGGGATAAGGACGGCAAATGTCCAGGAACGAATGAGAAAGATGGCGACAGCGATAAGAATAAGAGTGACGATCACGAAGGCGATATACCACCGTCCGCCCCTGTCACGTTCAATATATTCTGGGCCCTGCCAACGAAGCACGGCATCGGCGCCTTCAAGTTCAGGCTCCTCCTCGGGGGAATCTTCTGGGCTCTCTTGAGGATCTACGGGAGCTCGCTCTGAATCGGCCGGCTGATACGGCGCGCCGGTTTGTTGCTCGGTCGGCTGCTGCCAATTCTCTTTGTTCTCCTCTTCGGGCTGCATAGTCTCAGTATAGCATGAGCGCTATGAGGGGGTATAGAAAATAAAACAGAGGTCGAACGACCTCTATCTTACTTGGCGGAGGAGGGGAGATTCGAACTCCCGCACCAGATCTCTCCAGTCTAACGATTTAGCAAACCGTCCCCTTCAGCCACTTGGGTACTCCTCCGTATTGCAACGCCAAATCGTCGCACGTCGTGGCTCGCCTAATTGTATCACGAGGGTTCCGAGAGGAATAGGGGTGAAAACCAAAACGAAGTATGTTAATATATAGGTGTATATGTCAAAGAAATTACGAATTTTCGCCATCTTGTTACCAATTATTGTGGCCTCATTTATTAGCTCTCCGGTATTTGCAACCGTTCAGGATGGCGTCGATTCGGCGCGCGGCAGCCAGCAGCCTACTGTCCTGTTCGGCAATTCGGGCGTCTTCTCCGAGATCACGAATGTGCTTCTGTTCGTCATTGGTGCTGTCGCCGTCATCATGATCGTCATCGGCGGCCTTCGTTATGTCATCTCTGGCGGAGACGCAAAGCAGGTGCAGGCGGCGAAGAATACCATTCTCTACGCCCTCGTCGGGGTTATTATCGCCATTCTCGCGTATGCGGTCGTCAATTTCGTCAGCAATACGTTCATCACGAACGGCTCGGGTTCGGGGCTCAATAGCTCGGACACATCAACAAGCGGCAATTCGGTAAAATAACACCAAAATGGCCCCATAAAAGGGGCTCTTTTATATGGGGAGAGGGCGAATATCGGCTAAAGCCTCTTCCGCTGGCTTGTTCTGGTAAAAGCAAGCTTTTCCAGAACTTCACGGCGCTACACCGAACTCGCGGTTGCAATGCTTCGCATTGCCCGCGGGTTCAAGCCCTCTCCGCCATGCAAAACGACCCCTTTCGGGGTCGCTATGCATGGCGGAGAGGGCGAGATTCGAACTCGCGGTAGGTCGCCCCACGGCAGTTTTCAAGACTGCTACCATCAACCACTCGGTCACCTCTCCAGATGACTTGATCATCATACCAAAAACACCCCTGTTAGTCGAGTGGTTCGCGGGAAATAATGGCGATCCATACATCACTTGCACCCGCCTCGCGCGCTTTCTCGGCGGCATAATGCAACGTCGCGCCGGTCGTGAAAACGTCATCGACGAGGACGACAACGCCACTGATCGCACGATCAACCTCGAAGGCGAGTTTCGCTTGCGAGAGGCGATCCCGCCGGCCGGCACCGCGCTGCGTCGTCGACGTCTGCCGTGAAAGTGTTTCGGCATAGTTCAGTCCTTTTTCCTTCGCGAAGGCACGGGCAATCAGCGCGCAGTGGTCATAGCCACGCTGTCGAATATGCTGAGCGACCGTCGGCACCGGAACGACAGTTACGTCTGGTGGCAATTCAGGCGTCGAACTAGCAAGCAGGGAACCGAGCACTTGTCCGGCGGCTTTGACGCGCTCAAATTTCAAGTCTGACACAAGCCTACGGACGGCGCCCTCGTGGGCCGCGACACACCACGCCCGCGAGTAGGGGGCTCGGCACGACTTGCAAAGTGCCTCACTTGATTGAACTGGTAGCCGACATATGACACATGCACCGTAGCCATCGCTAACGATGTCATATCGACAACGGTCGCATAAAAGCGCCCCAATCTTACCGCAAGCGCAACAGTAGTGCGGAAAGATGAGGCTTATAAACAGATTTTGCATTGTATTTTTTACGTTTGGGATTCCCTATTGTTGATTATACCTGAGGTGTTATGTATACTTAGTTTAGAAATTGTCAACTAGTGCCTAGAGAAAAGTGGAGGATATCATGGCCCGCAAACAAAATGACGATCTCTTGATCGAAGACGAACTGGCTGCCGCATTCCTGAATGATGACAGCCCACAAGACGACGCGCAGGTGACTGCCGTACCGTCTGACGACGCCAACGACCAAGCTTGGGGTGAAGCCGATAACGACTTCCCAGGACAGCTCGCTGTAGACGTCTACGAAACACCCGAGCAACTGCTCGTAAAAGCCCGCACGGCTGGCGTCAACAAAGAAGATCTTGATGTGAGCATCTCGGATGGCATCTTGACGATCAGCGGCACGCTCTCAAGCGGCGACGAGTCAGATGCGACTAACTGGCACATCCAGGAATGCTACTGGGGCGAATTTAGCCGCACGCTTGCATTACCCGTACCAGTAAAAGAAGACGAAGTCGGCGCAGTCCTCAAAGACGGCGTACTCACGATCAGCTTCCAAAAGGTCAAACAAGAACAGGCCAAGAAAATTACCATCCAGTAATTAGTAAATGTTCACTGTAAATACCCCGCTCTCAATGCGGGGTATTTATTTTACACGCGAACCGTTTCGGCATCGACCACCCCCGAATCAAAACCCCCGACGTTACCGCCGGGGGAGCGATGTAGCAAGTTTGTACTACGGTTTCGGTACGAATGCACCGATGACGAAGTTCACGACCGCGTAGGCGAGAAGCGCGACAACGATTCCGACGATAGCGTAGAGAATGGTATTCTTCGCTCCAGTCACGGCGCTTGAATCACCCGCTGATACCGTGTAGCGAATGCCACCGATAACCAACATGATCACCGAAACTGCACCGATGACGAAGAGCAGCACATTTGTAATCGTCTTGAAGACTGGAGTCTTGCCATCGCAGGCTACCCCTTCAGTGCCAAAGAGACATGGAGACTGGTCAGTGCCTTGAGCACTGTTCGCGCCGTTCGAGAGGCTGAGGTCGGTCGTCGCGGCAAATGCCGGTACGGCGACAAACCCTGCCATAAGCACGGGGACTGCGAGTAACGACAATAATTTTTGTTTAATTGATAGTTTCATTATTATTCCTTTTTTCCTTTCCTTAGGAGATTAGATTCTTAGCTTTATTTATACCAGATAAGAGGTCATTTGTTAAGTGAAATCTGCTACTTTGGCAAAATCGAGATGACCCAGTTGACGATTGCGTAGGCAAATGCCGCCACCGCGAGACCGATCACTGCGTAGAAAATCGTGTTCTTGGCGCTCGTCACCGCTGCGCTCTCGCCATTTGAGAGTACATACTTGAGCCCGCCGATGACGATCATCACTACGGATACGGCGCCGATGATGAAGAGGAGGGCGTTGACGATTATCTTGATAATATCCCCCGCTCCAGTCTTCGGGGCAGTCGAGCCACCCGCGTTATCAACGCCGGAGCTAACGCAAGACGCCGCATCGGTGCAGGTCACGGCAGAGGCGGGGAGCGCTGGCGCAAAGGCGACAGCAAAGACGCCGAGTACGCTTGCGATTATTAGTGATAATTTCTTCATGTTCTTCTCCTTTTATTTTAGGGCGGCTGCCACGACAAAGTTTACAATTGCATATGCCAGCACAGCGACCGCGAGTCCAATTATCGAGTAAAGAATCGTCATCTTACCAGAGGTGATTGCGCTTGCTTCGCCATTTGATATCGCGATCCTCAGTCCACCGATGACGATCATCAGCACGCAGATTCCCGCGAGCACATAGAGGGCAGTGTTGATCAGGTTCTTGACAGCAAAGTTCGAGCTTCCTTGCTGGAGGCTATTGTCTTTGACGACCGCACAACTCGCATCAGTACAGTTACCAAAGAGGTCCAAGGCGGCCGCGGGCGTAGACACGGAAGCCACCCAACCAGACAGAGTGAATATAGTAGCGACTACAATGAGGGCCTTTTTCATTTCGTTGACCCCGCGATAAATTTCGTGATAGCGAAGGCGAACAGCACAACGACGAGCCCGATAACGGCATAGAGTAGGGTGTCTTTGGCTTTTTTGACCCTGCTCGGGTCACCGCTTGAGAGCACGTACATAAATCCGCCATAGACGATGAAGCAAACTGCGATGATGCCCGCCCAGAAGTATACCGGCATAAGGATATTATTCATGAGATTCGTCGAACTTGTCGGCCCTTGATAGCCGATGTCTCCCGGTGACAAAAGTGCCGCCGCAAAATTACGAAGAGGAGTGAGTGTTGTCATTTAGAATATCCCCGCTACTGCGTTTACAATTGCCGCTGAAAGTAGCGCGATAATGAGGCCAATAAGGGCATTAGCGATCGACTTCTTCGCCGACTCGATGCCGCTCGGCTCTCCTTGGCTCATGATATAGAGAAAACCTCCCTTGATGACGAAGAAGGCGGCAATATATCCGACAATAACGAGCGCAGCTTGGATAACATTGAGGGCAATCTTGATAATGAAGTTTCGCAGCCCCGTACCGTCCGTTGTTTTCGCAGGCGGGCTAACGTTACAGTTTGCATCCTGCAAACCCTTGTACCACGCAGGTATGCCGAGGAGCGTATCGGAAGGGCACGCCGCAGCATGAGCGGCGGGCGCAAAGGAAACGGCGCTGGCGAGAATGACGGCCATAGTAGCAAATACCAGATACAGTTTCGCGAACATTATCCGAACACCCCTCCAGGAACAAGCCAGTTGAGTAGCAAGAACATGAGCGCATAGGCGACTAGTCCGATGACGACATCAGTGATAATTGTTTTGGCTTTTTTCACCTGGTCCATCGCGTCTCCAGCGCTCGTATAGAGCACCGCCGCATAAACCACGCCACCGACTGCCGCCACACCGACGCCGGCCGTCATGATCTGTAGAACTGTTCTGAGAAGTATAAAGATCGCGTTGTCTTTAATATCGCCTGACGCCGGCTTCGTAGCTGCGTCACAGATACCCGACGGGAGAATCGCACAATCAACCGCTCCAGCAACTGGTGCGAGCGCAAATGAGCCAGCGATAATCACAGTGAGCCCAATCACAGATGTCGACACTATGTTTTTGATACTTTTTTTAATTTTATGCATAGCTGTTTATACGATAAACTACTTCGGCTTTAAACACAAGTATAAATGGGTACAAAAACAGAGGGAACTACCTTGACTTTTCATCTGTAAAATGGTAGGCTAGGACTGATATGTGGGATGTTCTCAACAAACGCCCGCGCGGTAGATTATCGCTGCGGACACTTCATGTATTGGCCACGGGCCTTATTGTGGCCGTTTTATTGTGCTCCAGCGTACTGGCAAAAGTAGCCAGCGCCGACACAAAAGACGCACTCTTGAAAGACGGCGCGCTCCAATACGATAGCAAGACCTTTGCCCAGCAGCCCGATCTCGGAGCGAATGACCCGCGAAACTTCTCGACGGGGACGCACGTGTTCGGCTACAGCGCTAGTGGCAGCACTAAAGTCGAATATATATTCATCGACGGGGGAGTCACGCCCGACAAAGCTATCGTCGGCGCCTACGTGACCTATACCTATACCTCTCCGAGCACCTACGCCGATCAATCTACCCCTGTCCAGGTGAACATCACCCACATGACGAGCGACCCGACTGTCGCGACGTCGAACAGCTGTAATGGCTTTGGCGGCCTCGGTTGGATATTTTGCCCCGTCGCGAGCTCGCTTTCAGGCGCGATCGATGGGATATACAGCTTCATCACGCAATTCTTCGACACACCGCCGCTTACCTCTGACAGTGCCGTATTCAAGATCTGGGATACCGTCCGGTCGATCGCAAATATTGCCTTCGTCATTGCCTTTCTCATCATCATTTATTCCCAAATAACCAGCCTCGGTATCTCGAAATACGGCATCCGGACCATGCTTCCGCGCCTGATCGTGGCAGCCGTACTAGTCAATATCTCCTACTGGGTGTGCTCTCTCGGGATCGACCTCTCGAACTTCCTCGGCCATTCCGTCGAGAGTTTCTTTATGTCGTATCTCGCTACCCTCCAGGGGACGACAGTGATCCCCGACTGGTCGACGCTCACGCAGGCCCTCATCGGCGGCGGAGCGGCGGGCGGAGTCGTGATTGGTGGCATCGCATTTTCTATTGCCACCGGTGGGGGATTGCCCGCCCTGGTATTTATCCTGCTCGGCATGGCCGTGACCGTGGCCCTCGCACTCCTCACTGCCCTCATTATCTTGGCAGCCAGACAGGCGATCCTCGTTATCTTCACGATCATTTCACCCCTTGCATTTGTCGCCATGGTCCTCCCCAGTACGGAAAAGCTCTTCGGCAAATGGAAAGATACAATGCTCTCGATGCTGATACTATTTCCGCTCTTCGGACTCGTCTACGGTGGCGCTCAGGTCGCCGGCGCAGCCATCGTACTCGGATCGAAGGGGAACATCTTCCTGCTTCTGCTCGGTAAATTCGTCATCTTTATCCCTCTCGCCATTACGCCGCTCCTGATCAAGTTCAGCTCGGGCATCCTCGGCACGGTCGCGAGCGCTGTCGATGGCCGTCGAAAAGCCCTCAACGATCGCTTCGGGAAGTGGAACAAGGAGCAAATCGACTACCACCGCAGGATGTCACTACCAAAAAACGGCCCAATTGCCCGCTTTAACCCCGCCCGCCGTACCGCACGGATCTTCGAAAATGAGAAAAGTCGGCAAGCCAAGAATCTCGAAGGGGCAGATGCTCGGTCTGCTCGACTTGCCCAAAGTACCCGTCGTTACAGAAAAGCCGATTTGCGCACGCGAGCATCCCTCCAGGGCAAACAACTGAGCGACGCCACCCTCGATAATAATTGGTACGAGCACATGGCATCCGACACACCGAGAGGCACGCGTGCCCTAAAGAAGTTCGCAGATCTGCAAAATATGACCAATGAGTCGACGGCCAACAAAGCCCACGTTGATGACCTCTACAATGACCTGCGCAAGGGCAATGCGACGCCCGAAATGACGCGTCGCTTCGGCCTGAAGACCTCGACTGATCTCGCGCGAACGGCCTACAGCGCCGCCGAAAAGATTAATGCAACCGCTATTCACAAAAATATGACCGATCAAGAAGTACTCAAAAAAATGAACAGCGAGCTGCTTGGAAACGGTACGTACGTTGATGCGAACGGTATCACGCGCCAGCGCCTCATCTATGGAAAGCAGCTTCAAGATTACGCAACCGGCATCGGCAACCGTAAGCGTATGCTTGCAATCGAGGTTGAAAAAGAAACTAGGATTGAGACCCAGGAGGCAAATGCTGCTACCGAGCTCATGAACCACTTCAATCTCGACGCAGCCAATAAAGACGCCCTTGCGACCGACCCAACAGCACGCATTACGCGCACTGACAACTCTGGGAATACGATGACATTCGACTTCGGCGATGAGGACGTGCGAACGTCGGCGATTGAGTGGATTGCCAAAAATGGAGCATACTCTCAAAAGAAGCGACTTGCATTTACGGCCGCCGATCCAGCGACAAATGCGAAACTCGCCGGATTCATCGAACGAAGCCTCGCCGCCAACGGCTTTGGCGCGATGGCGCCATGGGCAAATGACAAGAGCATTAGCGAGATGGGCCAGGGGCGCATAGCGGGTATGGACGACGTGCTCTTCCATGACTTCCGAGAGATTCATGAAGGTCGACTCAGCTCCGAGAAGCTTATGTCTGCGAACAATACTGCACTCAATGAGCTGTTTGGTGTCCAGGGCGACAGGGAGGCAAAGAACGCGAACTGGAACAATTATATCAGCGGCCAAGAAGCCATGATTCGTCGCGAGATGGATGGCAGGCCTCAGGCGGATATCGACGCCGCAGTTATCAACTTCCGAAATATTGCTGACGAGAAGTTCGACATGAAGTACTATGACCTCGTTGGCAAAGCCGAACAGATACTCGCCGATCCGCAGCTTAGCTCCAAACTTAACCCTCAGCAAATCGCCGAAATGGAAAATGCCATTGGCGCCTACAACACATCCGCCTCGGGCCAAACGCATATCGCCTACCGAGAGCAAGTTGAAGCCGCCCAACAACGCGCACGCGACAACGTCCTCCAGCCGGGCGACCGGGCGCTTCTCGACCGCTTCATGCAAGTCTCCAGGTCATAACCATAACCCTCTTGACATATTAGCGAAGATGGTGTATAGTGAACGCATAAATCATTCCATTAGTGCATAATCATACAAAGGAGATTTCACTAAAATGTTCGGTCACAAAAAAGCAACCATCGATACAGTCCTCAGCTCAACCCATGATGCAAATCCTTCAGCGATACCCCTAGAGAACAGCCCGGGCACTAGCCGGCGAAACCTGCTCCTGGGTGGCGCCGCTGGACTCTTCCTTGTCGCGTGCAGTAGCCCTGATAAAGCCCCGGCTGCTCAGCAGTCCAGTCCGGATGGTGACCCAACTACAGCCCCCGCGTCAGGGAGCGGCTCAACAGTCGGCAATATGCTAGGAGTTACCGAAGGTGAGCTCTACAAGAAACTAAGTCCCGAAGACAGAGCGATTGTTGATAAATACCGCACTATGTCACCAGATGAATTTAAACTTGTTAGTTCACCCGATCGGTTTATATATACCGATTTTCTTGCCGCCTCAGTTCATGACTATACTGTCGAACAAATCGTCGCCAACTACAGTGGCGATCAGGCAAAGATAAAAAAATTCATTGATCAAAACGTTGGGAATGGTGTCCTTGCGCAGGATATGACGGGCGGGCAGATAGCTGCTAACTTAGCCTTCCGACGCGCCGAGGCTTTCTGGCTCGTCACGAAAGGTGGCGACCCCTCGGTGGTCGAGGATCGGGTTCCCGACGCGCTTAAGTTGCTCTTCAGCCTTTCTACCAATGCATTCCAAACAGACGCGCACGTCTTTGAGGGCCTCGCTGCAATAAATCCTGCCGAGATCGTCTTCCCGGGTAAGAGCGGTGTTGCGCTCGACGAATCACCCATTTTTAAATCCCCACGCACTGGTCAGCCTACTATACTTATTGAGCATATATCCTCTGACGAGGTAACACTCCAACAGGATGTCTGCTCTTATACGCCTAGCTCCACCGAAAAGGGTGCATGGGTAAAGCAGGGCTACTACATGCAGGGCGCGACAGGTTATCTGTCCGAGACTCAGCTTAAGGATAAGGCTTCCCTCGAACAAAACTGGGATATATAAGCCCGGGCCAAAGCCAGTAAATAGGACGCGCGCCCTCGGGCGTTCTATTATTTAACCACTAGCAATATCGCTCGAAAAACGCTTTAATAGGAGCATGATAGACCACAAGAGAAAAGTGGCTGGCCGACTTAGTGTAGTTATTGTTGGTATAGCTGTGATGCTCCTCAGTAGCGTACTTGCCCCACTGACACAGACCGCACAAGCGGCAAGTGGTAACTTTGCTTCGTTTACTCCAGAGCAACAAGCATTTTCTTATCTCGCCATCCAGGCTATCGCGCAATGTGTATCCCATAACGGGATTGGCCTGGACAACGGTTGGGCCATCCAGAGCGACGTTCATGTCGATCAAGTAAATAGCTATCGTTTTTTTGACAATAGCACCTCAAGCAAGACCTTCCATCCCAAGATCGCCTACTATTTAATAAAGAACGGGTACGCGCAGTCTGATAATGACCAAGTTGATTGTAATGGTAACAAGAGCACCTGGATACAAAAGGCCGCAGAACTATGGGGTTACACAAGCGGGCAAGATTTTATATGCAATGCCCTCAATGCAAAAAGGTCGCATAGCGGGGAGGCGTGCATAGGATCGAGTCCAAATGGTTACGCAATTGGAGTTCCTAGTGGTGTCCCTACATTTTTCTATAATGCAATCAGCTCGAAGGTATATGGTGGCGGCGACATTAACCAGTTGCCTATAGCCGCCAAATACGCTCTAGACCGTGACGTGTTTGCTCAGGCGTGTAATAGCGGAAGTTCTACGTATACTGATGCGGGATCCCAAAATGATAGCCTAGTTTTTAAGAATTTTACCTATGTAGATAGTTCGAATAAACTGGTTAAGAAAAATATTGCAGCCACAATGCACACGGGAGATTCGGTATGGTGGCATTCGGTCGATGCAAATCACGATGGCGCCAACACCTGTCAAGAGATAGCCGATGGGATGGCTTCGTCCGCCCAGGGCTATATCAACTACTTGACCCAGTACGCGAACGATCATGCCCCCTGTGCAACCAAATACGACAGCGACGGCACACTGCAGCTCGCGTGCACTAAGGGTCAGCAAAATGGAGCAGCCTACTGTGATACAAATTACCCATCGAGCGTGAATTCAATGAGCGACCTTCGCGTTGCGTGCGTTTATGGAGCTAAACTAAAAACAGATGCCGAGCAGGCGGCGAAGACGACCGCGTCAACTTCAAGCTCAGGTTCGGGTAGCTCCTGTGGGGTTGAGGGTATCGGATGGATTCTATGTCCCGTTATTAATTTTGTCGCAAAGGCAAACGATAACGCCTACAACTTTCTCGCAACAAAGTTCTTATCCATCGACTCAAAATTAGTAAGTGACAGTGGCGTCACGCGAACCTGGGGGACTTTCCGCAATATCGCAAATATTGCTTTCGTCATTGTATTTATGCTAATCATATTCGCTCAGGTGACCAGTATGGGCGTATCAAACTACGGCATCAAGCGCATGATGCCTCGCCTGATAGTCGCGGCAATACTCGTTAACTTATCCCTTATCGTGTGCCAGCTTGCCGTTGACGTGAGCAACGTGGTCGGGTATTCCGTCAACTCCTTGTTCGACGGTATTACCGTGTACCAGGGGACTGGAACTGGGGCAGACGGCGTTATTGCCCAAGGATTAACCTGGATTGGCGTAGTTGGTGGCGTGCTGGCGGCGGGTGTAGGAATTGTTGCACTTGTTTTAACTCTGGCTGCAGCGCCAACGGCTCTCTTGGCTATCGGCGCAATTGTCCTAATACTAGTTGCGCGTCAAGCTATCATTGTTCTACTAGTCATCTTATCTCCGCTCGCTTTTGTGGCCTATCTCTTGCCTAATACTGAAGATCTGTTCAAAAAATGGTATAAGCTCTTTTACGCCATGCTGGTCTTATTCCCGGTCATCGGGGTCGTATTCACCGGAAGTAAGTTGGCGGCAAGAATTATCGCAGGGACTTCCGTAGATCCGATAGTCCAGCTGACGGCACTAGGGGTATCAGCTCTCCCACTATTCGTTGTTCCGAGTCTGCTCAAGGGCGCACTGAACGCGACCGGCAAACTTGGCACAACCATCGGCGGTCTGTCATCGAAAGCAAATGCGCGACTAGGAAATAAGGTGAAGAACGAGACACAGCTAGGGCGCGGCTGGAGCTCGGCAATGGCAAATCGCGCACAGAATCGTGCCGCGAGACAAACTACAGCCTTGGCCCGTAAACCTATCACGCGCGGCCTCGCTCGCCTAACCGGAGGAAAGGGCTTTGACGATAGTCTCGTAAACAAAGCGGCGGCTCTGGAGGATAAAGACTTCGAAGAGGGCATCGCCGCGTCTAAGAGTAAATATCCCAACATGTCGTTCTCTAATATTGAAGACGCCGCCAATAACAGTAAGGCGAGTGAAGTAGACCGAACCGCGGCGATTCGGCACATTATGGAAAAGGGTAACTTCGCGCAACGCCAGAAGCTTATCGAATCATCGAGCACAATGACAGATCGTCAGAGAGCGGCAGTAAGCGACGGAGCGATCGCCCGGGGTGATCATATGATCTATGGAGCAGGTATTGGTGACGCGATCAAGAATCGCAAGATAACAGACCACGACTCTGCACAGCAATATGTTGCACAGAATATAGCAGCGGGTAAGATAAAGCCCGAGGCGATGGTACATGACGCCGACGCAGTTAAGCTCATGGCCGATGTGCTTGACAGTGGAAAGGACTTCAAATTTAAGAAACTGGATGCCAATGGCGACCCAATACTCGACGCAGACGGCAAGGCGGTGGAAGAAACAAGGACACTTACAGCGGCCGAACGAGCAGAAGTATCCAAAGCGGCCGTTGAGGCCCAACATCTACCGGGTACGTCATCAAAGGTCTCCAGGCTATTTAAGGATCAATACGCGCGTCTGTAGTGGCACGTAAGGCCTCGTTGGGTTATACTTAGCGCATATGGCAGTCTACAAGGTGGCTCAGGATGTAGAGGCCGACGATAAACTCCTCGGACCGTTTACGTTTCGGCAATTTATCTACCTCATCATCGTCGCGATGGCGGGGTTCTTGGCGTATGGACTATCAAAACTCCTACTGCCTCTCGCGATTATCCCTCTGCCGGTGATTCTGTTTTTCGGCGCCCTCGCGCTGCCACTCCGTAAAGACCAGCCGATGGAGACATACCTCGCAGCGATGATCTCGTTTTACCTGAAGCCGCATAGACGCCTCTGGAAGGCTGACGGACTTGATTCGTTGATCGAAATCACCGTCCCTAAAGAAGTAGAGATACACCGCACGAAGAACCTGAGTGGCACCGAGGCCGAGGAGCGATTCTCGTACCTCGCGAATATCGCAGACACCGCTGGATGGTCCGTACGGCACGTCGTACCGGGTGAAACGTCGATGATCGGCGACGTCTATAATGAGGCCCAACAAACGCAAGATCTTCTCGATACGAGCAGTAGCGTAGGGCAATCAATCGATACGATGATCACCCAGGCCGACCAGAAACGCCGAAGCGACATGCTTGCGCGCGTGCAGCAATCGATCGCGAGTCCGGAAGTTGCGCCCATACCGACACTGGTAGCTCCCGTGGTTCCCGTGACTACCGCCCCAGCCCCAGTCGCCGACCCATACGTATCGATGCCAACCCCGCAGCCAGTCGCGCCCGCCCCCGACCCAACCGGCGTAACATTCAACCCATATCCGACGATTCACCAGAGCGTCGTCCAGCCGTTTGCGACCGACGACCAGGTTGTCGCCGCTGAGCCAGAGCCGGAATTGCCCCAAACAGAGAAAAGCACTAGCGATACAGTGGTCTCACCTGATATAATTAACCTTGCAAATAATTCCGATTTATCTATCGAGACAATCGCGCGTGAGGCGCACCGTAGGCAAGAAAAAGATGCGGGCGAAGGGGAAGTATTTATCTCACTTCGGTAGCGATAGCTAGAGTCGGCACGAGGAGAGTGGGATGCCGCCAATCAATCCAGCACCGGTGAATCCGAACCCTACCGACCCTTTGGGTCAACAGGGTACTTTTGCGATGCCTGGCCAACCTGCCGCGGCCTCGCCATTTGGGCCCGCTATGCCGGCTACTGACCCCACCCAGCCCACTACCGGCCAACCTGCTCCAAAGAAGTCACAAAATCCTCGCCCGGCGAGTACCCAAAATAGCCTCCTCCTCTCTGAACTTCGTGAAGACATGGTCATCATGGCCGACGGAAGTTTCCGCGCCGTGGTCGCCTGTAAGTCGATCAACTTTGACCTGATGAGCTCGCGCGAGCGCGAGGGAATTGAGTTTAGTTACCAGAATTTCCTCAATGCGCTGTATTTCCCGATTCAGATATTCATCCGCTCTCAGCGCGTTGATATTGGCCCATACATCGACCGACTCGAAGAAGTGCGTCGCACACAGGAAAACATGCTCCTCAGCGTGCTCATGGACGACTACATCAATTTCATCGACGCCCTCTCTCAAGAGGCGAACATCATGGATAAGAGCTTTTTCATCGTCATCCCGTATTTCCCAGCTGGCGACGCGACCAATGTCGTCGAGAAGGGAAAGGGCTTTTTGGCCGGCTTCCTGCCGAATAAAGGCGTCACACCGGTGACGAAAATCGATAAGGTTACCTACGATAAGGCAAAGGATGAGATCCGAAACCGTGTCGAAGCGGTCATGAGTGGCCTCGCCCAAGTCGGCGTATCTGCTGTACAATTAACAACGAAAGAGCTCGGCGAGCTCTATTACAACGTCTACAACCCTGATACCGCCGTCCGTGAGCCGCTCGGAGACTTCAACACCGTGACGTCGACCTATACCAAAAAAGGGCAGAGCGCCATCGACCCAACCGCAGTAACAGGAGCCCAAAATGCCTAAAAAACAACTTGACCCAATCGATATTGCCGCCCAACAGCGCGAACGTGAGCAGCAAGAAGTCGAACAGGCATTCCTCAGGGGCATGACGACACTGCGCGATCTTATCGCCCCATCAAGTCTCGAAATTCACTCAAGTTATTTTCGTATCGGTACAAAATATGGCCGAACCCTCTACGTCTACGGATATCCCCGCGAGCTCTACACGGGCTGGCTTTCGTCGATCATCAACATCGATCAAGTGATCGACATTAGCATGTTTGTTTATCCAGTCGATACGGGCGTCGTGCTCAATAACCTGCGCAAAAAAGTTACCCAGCTCGAAGCCGACATGCAAATCAGCGGAGAGAAGGGCAGGGTGCGCGATCCTGGACGTGAAGCGGCCCTCCAGGATGCTGAGGAGCTACGAGACCAGCTCCAGGTTGGCTCTGAACGCTTCTTCCGCTTCGGTCTCTACATCACCGTCTATGGTGACAGTCTTGAGGAGTTGAGTTTTGTACAACATGCGATCGAAACCATCTTCGGTCAACAGCTCGTCTATACGAAGAGCGCCTCAAGCCAACAAGAGCAAGGCCTCAATAGCACCGTTCCCCAGATGGCCGACCAGTTACAAATCCGTCGCAACATGAACACTGGCGCGATTTCGACTAGCTTCCCATTCACGAGTGCCGACCTCACCCAAGAGAAGGGAGTCCTCTACGGCATCAACATGCACAATAATGGCCTCGTAATCTTCGACCGCTGGAGTCTCGAAAATGCCAACATGGTCGTATTCGCGAAGTCGGGTGCTGGTAAATCATTCGCCGTGAAACTCGAAGCGCTGCGTACGATGATGATGGGTAGCGATATCCTGATCATCGACCCAGAAAACGAGTACCAGAAACTCTCTGAGGCCGTCGGGGGGAGCTATATCCGCCTCAGCCTCAGTAGCGATACGCGCATCAATCCATTCGACCTGCCGCGCGTCATCGATAGCGACGAAGCCGACGACGCCCTGCGCGCCAATCTCGTCACATTACATGGACTTTTGCGCCTCATGCTCGGTGGAACTCAGGTCACCGCCCAAGGTCAACCAATGGCGGCGCTTTCTCCCGCCGAAGAAGCCGATCTCGACCAGGCGCTTATCGACACGTATGCTCGAGCCGGCATCACCAGTGATCCGTTAACACACAACTCCTTGCCGCCTACGGTCATGGAGCTCTACGACACGCTACTCCATATGGGCGGAACCGGTCCACAGCTCGCCCAGCGACTGCGCAAATACACTAGCGGTACCTTCGCCGGCATCTTCTCTCAGCAATCGAACATTGATATCAATAACACCATGGTGGTATTCAATATCCGCGACCTCGAGGATGAACTACGTCCAGTGGCGATGTACATTGTCCTCAGCCACATCTGGAATATCACTCGCACCCAGAAAAAAAAGCGCATGCTTATCGTAGACGAGGCATGGCAGCTTATGAAATACGACGATTCGGCGAACTTCATGTTTAGCCTCGCCAAACGTGCTCGCAAATACTCCCTCGGCCTCACAACCATCTCCCAGGACGTCGAGGACTTCATGGGTAGTAAAATGGGACGCGCGATCGTCGCCAACTCATCTATGCAGCTTTTGCTCAAGCAATCCTCCAGCGCCGTCGACGTACTCGGTGACGTCTTCAAACTCACCGAAGAAGAGCGCAAGCGTCTCGCGAACTTCCCGGTAGGGCAGGGCCTGTTCTTCGCTGGTCAAAATCACGTCCACGTCCAGATCATCGCAAGCCAAACCGAGACGGGACTGATATCAACCACGCCGACCTCTGCCTTGCAGCAACCTAATCAGCCACAGTAATATCTATGCCACAACAGACAAGTACACTACCAGAAGACGAACGTATCCAAAGAGACTATGACGCCCAGTTTGATGAAATTGTAAAAGGGGAACATGTTAACGACCAGTTCAATGAGATTGCGAAGGGTCTGGGCGATCTCGAGGATGCAACAACCGACAGTACGGGTGATTACGGCCAACCAGCATCAAGCTCGACTGGCGGCGGACAAGAAGGGTCCGGTGTTGTAAAAGCTCAAGATCTAGCCAATGGAGAAGGGGCGGGGAGTCCGCTCACAACTACCCCCTTTACTAGTAAAGTTGAGCCAAAAGATATCGTAAAAAAGGTCGGCAAGCTACGAAAGTTCGCGCCAACTATTGGCGTTAGTGGATTAATTATTGGCGTTGTCTCTGGTCTTAGTATGCTGCTTTCGCCGAGCATGCTCTTCATCCATATCAAAGAGACTCTCATGGACCGATTTAACATTCAATCGACCGCACTTGACGCAAGATCGAATAAAATTCTCGCGAAGAAAATGGCTTCTATGACAACCTCCTGCTCGAAGTTGACCTATGCATGCAAAATGAACTCGCTCAACAAAACTACTCTCGATCGAATGACGAAGCAGGGTATCATTGCTGTTGATGCGAAAGGCAAGGAAATCAGCATCAAATCAAATTTCGATAGCGAAAGACCGGCTGGCTATAAGATAAAGAACCTGGAGACGGGCACATTAAGTAATGTTCATAGTGCAGCCGATATCAATAAACTCATATCAGATGATCCGGCAATTGCCGGGCGATTCCGTAATGTTTTCGACGTGCGATGGTCTGCCTTTTGGGACGAAACCTTCTCGGGCTTCATGGCGAGGTTAAACCTAAAACGCAGCAGTATGCTCACAGGAACCACGCAAGAAGAGATAAGTAAGAGCTACCAAGCGGAAGTTGATAAAACAGGAAAAACTACTACTGTTGATGCGACCGGTAAATCTGACCCAAACGCAACAGACGCTCAGAAGGCGGCGGCCAACGCCGATGCCTCAAGTGCGGCGGGTGACGTAAATAAGACGGTGAAAAGCGTCGCGAACGAAAGCGATGCCGCCATAGAGGCCGCGTCTAAACAGATGGCGGGCGAGATGACCACCAAGGCCGGGAAGTCTGGCGGATTTATGATAATCGCATCACTCTATTGTGGCGGAACCGAAGTCTTGAAAATGCTTGGTTCGGCCACCCGGGCTGCACAAATCGCACAAGGAGTCGCGATCGCCTATACATTTCTCCAGGTCGCTGATGAGCTCAAGTCTGGTGACGCCAACCAAGCAGCCCTCGCAGCCAAGATGAGCGTCCTTGGCTCAATGCTGACCTCGGTAGTGAAGGACAACACGGGAAAAACCGTTAAGAAATCCGGAATGGATTCTTCCGGTATGGGGTACCTACTAAGGGGCGACACCCCGACGACGACAAGTACGTCAGACTATACAAAGTATATTCCCGGTGTCGGTGGCTGGTCATCGAAGCTTAGCATCGCCAGTAACGCGATATCAACCAAGCAAACAGGTGGAGCTTGTGCGCTCTTCAACTCTACGGGTGGTCAGTTAGCCCAGCTTGCGCTCGACTTTAACCCCATTGGTATCGTTGCGTTTCTCGGAACTACACTGTTTGAGAAACAAATATCCGATGCAGTTGCGCCCCTCCTCGCCGGAGTGGTGAAGTCTCTCGCGGGGACGATAATAGCTTCAGGTACAGTGGCGGAGGACCTCGGAAACGCCCTCGGGGTATTTATGCCGATGATGATGTCGGAGGGGGCGAATGCGGGCGGACTCATGGCATTTCCTAAGACGGCTACAGGACAGGCGAGTGCGCTCGCGTATGCGAAACAGAACGATGCAGTCATGCTGGCAAATGCGAAAATCGATCAGGCAACCAAGAGTCCATTTGATGCTACGAGCTCGTACACTGCACTTGGCAGTATTGTGTCGTCAATCCTACCGTATTATTCAGGTTTTAGCTCTGCCACAGGGCTCTTCTCGTCAGTCCAGTCGATCGTCGGCTCATCACTCTCGAACATCATCTCACCAAAGACTCATGCTAGCTCCTCATCACTAGTTGGCAACTGTCCAGATAAAAGTATCGACGTTGTATCCGGACCGATGTGTAATATTCTCTATGGAGTGCCGACTGACCTACTAAATAATATTGATCCGGATAGCGTAATCTCCTATCTCTCAGGTCAAATCGATGACACAACGGGGGATATGAAGGATGGCAGCGCAGTAAAGAAGTGGCACGATCTCTGCGCAACTGGCTCTGGAACGAGCGCGTATGATCCGAGCTGCGTGCTCACCGATGCGGATATTCAAGCGAGTAAGACGAGCACACCCACCCCGATAGACTACTATATGCTCTACTCTATCGATAATCGCATACACCGCGATATGGACGGAGAAGATCCAGTAAATGGTAGTATCACAGCGAATCAGGCGCCTGTCACAACGACTGCGATCGCTAATACATCGATCGAGGGCGATGACTACAAGCAGGACAGCACAACCTATGCCTATGGATCGAAGCAGTGTGTCGACTTCGTACTCTATCGACTCGTCAAACATGGCGTACTTCCCAAGATAATACCGCTCGGTAATGGAAAAGATGTCGTGGGCACGCTTGGTGGACTTGGGTTTAAAGTTGACACAACCCCAGCCCTTCACTCTGTCATGTCCACACCGGACACCAGCCAGCCACAATACGGCCACACGGCCATGGTAGCGGGTGTAAATGCTGACGGATCATTCACCGTCGAGGAATACAATTACACGCGTACTCTCCAATATGACACCCGTGTTATTCCCGCTAGTGATATTGCAGCGAAACACATGACCTTTGCGCACACGGAGACAAAATATAAATGAGCCGAAATAGAATACTACTAATCGGTGGGGTGGTTTTCGTGCTTGCGATCATAACACTTGGAATCGTCGGCCTCTTCACTGGTAATAGTACGGCTAGCCAAAGCTCAAACAAGAGCACCACCCCAACAACACCAATTCTCACTGACTCTGGTCTTACTATTGATAACTTCGCAAAAGACACTTCTATCAACAGTACGTCAACGGAAAGTTCGATCGAATCGGCTATCTCAAGTCATATATCGACACGCGTGACACTTGCGGGTACCGTCCGAGCTAAAAGCCTAGCTGTGACTGGCTCTGGTACGGCAAAAAATACTCGATTCATCGTCGACATTCCAAGTATTAAGCAATCTTATGTGGTATCACTCGGCGAAGATTCCCAGACAGGTGAGTCGAGCCTCTATATTCTTTGCCCGACCTCAGAGGAGATGATATACCCAAGCTTTAATTGTCGGGACACCACGCAATGAGTTTATATGTCCGGCTATATCGCGCATCTCCGGTTTTCTTTATAGGCTTACTCCTATTTTCTCTAGTTACTGGGCCACTTATCATTAGCCAACAAGCTCTTGCAATCGACAGTGATTATTATCAAGCAAATGGTATTGTGTTTTCTGATCCCCACGCGAGCCTATGTGTCGATACACTTTCTTCGGCAAACTCACCTGGTATCAATAAGGACTACAAAGGCAACCCAGTATTTACCGACGCCGAACTAGGCACAATTAATAAATTCCAACCATTATACGAACAAGCTATGGCCACCGAAGGTTACCCATGGCAGCTGCTTGCGGTAATTCATTATATGGAAACGGGTCTTGCACGCGTCAACCCTAGTAATGGGCAAGGATTGTTTCAGGATTATTCAAAATCACATCCTGACTGGTATACGCCCGGCGCAAACGTTGACGACGCCCTCTTCCTCAAAGAAGCCTCACAGGCGGTAGCAGAACTGAACTCAAAGATCGCGGCTAGTGGTGTCAGTGGAATGAAGAAGGTAACAAAAGATGATATTAAAAACAAAGACCCTGACTCGATCAAGGAAATCCTCCTTCTCTATAACGGCCTGGGTGGTAGTCACTATAGTCAAAAGGCGCAAGCACTAGGCTATGGCGAGAAAATATATGAGGGTTCGCCGTATGTCATGAACCGCGCCGATGCTCCACGTGATCCGACCGATACGGCGAATATGAATGCCGCTTGGCCTGGTATATATACAAACGATGGCGTGTATACCGCTGGCGCCACAAGCGACCGATATGGAACTTATGTTCGTTTTGCGGCGCTTGCGGGCATCCTCGCTTCATCAAACTGTGGCACTAACAACGGAGGAATCGTGGCGGGAAACATCCTTGAGACCGCCAAAAATCTCGCCTGGGATCAGCCATTTACGACCCGCCCTCAAAATTCCGATTTTAAATCTCTCGCAAAGCCGTCATTCGTTGCCGCGGTAAAACAGGATGGTAAATTAGCCCTCGACAGTCCAGGAACCTATGCCGACTGCGGTATGTTTGTTTCAACCGTCATGCACGTCAGTGGTGCTGACGCGAACTATCCAAACTCTGGGACAACTATTCAATATAACTACGTCACGAGTCACCCAGAGAAATATCAAATTATTAATAGCCCGACAAAGGCGGACCTGCAGCCTGGTGATATTATCGTTACCGCCCAGGGAGGCCATACGGCTTTTTACGGAGGTAATCTCGGTACATCGGCGTCAGGACAACCACTCGTTGCAATCGAAGCATCTCTCATGCAGCGTGTTCCGAGCTGGGTGACTACTCCGTATCTCGACTTTACACTTAACCTACCTGGCGTTGTCGCCGCAAGGATGAAATAATATGAACAAGATGACCGCTCAAACAAAGAGACTAATTATCATCGGTGGTATCATCGTGTTTGCTGGTATAATTGCGCTCATCATTTGGAACGCTATTAATAGTATGTCTTTCCAGCCTCATGGATATCTCTCAATCCAAAGCATTCCTGATAGCTTGACGATGACATACGGCAAGACTAAGCAAACCATCACCACCAATACAAACAGTCTCATACCTGTTGCAACTGGCAAGTATACGTTTAGCTTCACATCGACCGGCTTCAGTACGTATTCAGTCGAGTTGACCATCGAAAATGGAAAGACATCAATTCTTGCATTTAAACTTGCCGCCCTAACTGCCGATGCAGCCAAAGAGGCATTAAAGGCAAAATACCAAACAATCTCTGAAGGAATCGCTGGTTACACGATTTCAACTGAAGGGACAACAATCGCCGATAAGTATCCAATTACCAAAGTACTACCAATTGATACACTGACGTATTCTCTCGACACCTGTGAGCCATATGGGACATCGGATGGCTCTGTTGCCCGAATTGGGATTTGTATTACCGTGACCGACATCAATAATCCGTCTCAAGTAGGTGCGGCAATTGCGGAGCTTACGAGTCGTTCATATAATCCGGATGACTTTATTATTACTGTCAATAAACTCCATTATCCATCGAGCTCGGAACGATCAGCAGGATACTGTACACTACTCGCTAGCGGCGTATGTCAGAATATGTAGGCCCTAACTCTTGAGTGGCATGATGATGTGTGTGTAGTTTTGTTTCTTCTCAACAACCGAGAGGACGCAGGGGCTGAGTTTTCCGCTGAAGCGGAATGAGATAGTATCGCCATCGAGGACACCGAGTGCCTCTGAAATATAGCGAGAATTGAGGGTGATTTGACCATCCTGAGAGATTGTCGCGTCGGCAGTCGAAGTGTTTTCACCGATCTCTGAGGCGACCGAGTGAACGGAAACTTTGCCGGTCTCTTTGTCAGCGGTGATCGTCACCGAGCCACCTGACTCACGGGCGAATAGTCCAGCAATTTTCACGATCCTGGTGAAATCGCCCATATTAATTTCAATGGTTGTCTCTGAGTTCTTCGGAATTAACTGGCGGTAGTCGGGGTAGTTGCCATCGATAAGTCGACTCGTAATCTCAGCTTCACCAGCACGGAAGCGTACTTGGGTCTCATCGAAGAGGATTTCGACCTCATCGGCGGTATCATTCATCGTACGAACCACCTCTTGGAGGCTCGACGTTGGGACGATTGCCGCAATTTCGCTCTTAGTATCAACTAGTTTTCGCTCTGAGAGGCGATACCCGTCAGTCGAGGCAAGATAGAGCGCCCCATCGAATGAATGCCAATACACACCGGTAAGCACGGGGCGCGTTGAGTCACCACTACTCGTGATAACAGTTTGAGCTACTGCTTGTTTAAAGTCACCAGCGGCAATCGTATAGCGAACTGCTTTTGATTCATCGATGGTCGGAAGTTCAGGGAACTCATCAGCGTCAACACCATTCACGACTGAAGTATAGTTGCCAGAAGTAATCGTCATATGAGTTGTCTTGGTCTTGAGCTCAACCGTGCCCCTAGGAAGACTTGAGACAAATTCAGTTACGAGTCGGGCTGGAAGGGTAATACTACCCGGTTTAACGACTTTTGCACCGATATAGTAGGTTGCGGCAATCTCAAGGTTTGTTGCGGCAACTAATAATCGATTACCTTCGGTTCGAAGAAGAATATTACTGAGAATTGGTAGCCCAGTCTTTGATGATGCGACGCGACTAATTGCTGAAAGGGCTCGGGTGAGGTTTTCCTGGGTGACTGACAGTTCCATTGTATTATCTCCTTTTAAATAAATTTACATTTGTAGTACTAGTAATAGGCACAGTGGATAATGGGTAAAACTTGTGTTCGAACAGATAGGGAAGTTGTAAAATTACAGTGGAAAAGACAGCGACAAAAGAGGGATGAAGGAGGGTACGAAATGATAGTTGTACGTTGGTTGATGTATGAGCTGCGGTAATTCTATTGCTACCTGTGAACAATGAAGCACGGGTTTGTGGGTCACCTATACACGTGTTGTACACGTTTTTTGCACACAGAAAGATTCGGTAACTAGGCATATAGTTTCTCCCGTATCTCGGCGACCTGTTCGCGGATGAGAAAATCAAGCTTTATGGCTTTTTCAATCTTCTCAACAGAGTGAATTGCAGTTGTGTGGTCTTTTCGGCCGAGCTCAACCGCAATCTTCGGGAATGACATATGAAGCTCGCTACGTAGCAGGTACATTGCGACCTGGCGAGGAACGACGATATGTCGATCGCGCTTATCACCGCAAATCTCCTTTGACTCGATACTGAAGTGCTTCGCGGTCTTATCGATAATTTGTCGCGCGGTGACATGTTGCGGTCGGGAATGACGAGCGCTACCGATTAATCCTTCGGCAATCGTCACATCAGGAGTCGTACCACGCATCTCAGCGTAGGCGAGTAGTTGATTGAGCGCGCCCTCGAGCTCACGAATATTCGTCTTGATGTTGCGGGCGAGATATTCCACAGTTTCCTGATCGAGAGTCACGCCACTTTGGGAGGTTTTAATCTGGATGATTGCACAACGAGTCTCGAAATCAGGCATCTGAATATCAATCGCCATACCCCATTCCAATCGGCTGCGGAGTCGTTCGGTAAGCGTTGGAATGCTACGCGGTGGCTTATCAGATCCGATAATGATCTGTTTATTGGCTTGGTGAAGGGCGTTGAAGGTGTGAAAGAATTCTTCCTGAGTTTTTTCTTTTCCCGCGATAAACTGCATGTCATCGACGATTAATACGTCAACGTTGCGATATTTGTCAGAGAATCCTTTTTTCTTGAATCGAATACTATCTAAGAACTCTTTCACGAAAGTCTCTGAGCTTACGTAAAGCACGTGAGCGCCTGGATCGCGAGCCAGGATCGAGTTACCGATCGCCTGGAGAAGGTGAGTTTTACCGAGGCCGACACCACCATAGAGGAACAGCGGATTATATTTTGTGCCCGGGAAGGCGCTTACAGATTGAGCGGCGGTGAAGGCAAGGTCATTGCTCGAACCGACGATGAAGTTCTCGAACGTATATCGCGGATTCAATGTATTGGCGGGAGTGATGCTTTGGCGCGGGTGACTAATAAGTTCATCGGCACGATGCGAAAGGGAAGTGGCCTGTTCGCCGGTTGTTTCACGGCTAATGATGTGACTCTTTACGGTTTTCACCGTGTAGGATATCTGAGGATCGTCGATACCGTTTTTCGTGAGGATCTCACGGATCTGCTCGTCGAACTTTACTTCGAACTGTCGGATCGCAAAGACATTAGGGACACCAACGACGAGAACGTTGTCATCAATAGAGAGAAGTTCGGTATTTTTGAACCATGTCGTGAAGTTTCCGTGACTGACCGTCAGCTCGACTTCACCAAGAACACTCTGCCAAAGCGCGTGTTGCACGTGTGGTAACCCCTCTCAACTAAGCTATATTACTTCCTCTACTATAACGAAGCCGGGAGTTTTCCACAACCATGGATAGGCATTCCAAATTGGAGGGTAGAATAGGGGTGCAAGTTATCCACAATTTCACGCTACCTCTGTTATTTATGTGGATAATTCTACGACATTTGTGGAAAGATTCCCACATAAGCAAATATGTTTGCACTCCCCGCAAGCCTATATTGACCAGAAGGGGGGTAATTTGATAGAATAACAGAGATATGCCAAAGCGAACCTACCAACCACACACACGCCACCGAGCAAAAACCCACGGGTTTCGCGCTCGAATTGCGACAAAAGCGGGCCGTGCCGTCCTCAAACGACGACGCATCAAGGGTCGCGCAAAAGTTGCAACAGCCTAACGATAAATTATCCCGAGCATAGAATGCCGGGATATTTTAGTCTATAGTATCTATATGCTTGCTAAAGATAATCGCTTCCACGGGCACGGCAGCCTCGCCTATTTGTACAAAAATGGAACAGCAATCCGTTCACATTTAGTGATTATTAAATATCTCAAAAATCCTCGTCGTTCTAAAACGCGAATCGCGGTGGTTATTAGTAAGAAAGTTCATAAATCCGCCGTTGGTCGCAATCTCATCCGTCGACGTATTTATGAGATTATGCGCCTGGAGCTTCCACGGCTTACGGGCGTCTACGACATCGCGGTCATTGTGGTGTCTGGTGAAGCAATCGCCGCCACCCATGAAGAGCTCGACGGTACGCTCCAAGACTTATTGAAAAACACACCTCTGATTACACCCCCTGAAGTGATATAATCAATAGAGATTATTTTAGCCGGGAGTTTACATGTTTGATTCGCTGATTGTTCAACCTATATTCAATCTCTTGATTTTTATTTACGGAGTACTGCCTGGGGCCGATTTTGGTGTTGCCCTTATTATCTTTACTATTATCGTTCGCTTCGCGATGTACCCACTACTCAAGAAGCAGCTACACCAGTCGCGTTCGATGCAGCGCTTGCAGCCCGAGCTGAAGCGAATCCAAGCACAGTACAAGGAAAACCCACAGCAACAGGGTGCGGCCATGATGGAGCTCTACAAGAAACACAATGTGAGTCCATGGCGCTCAATTCTCATTATGGTGATCCAGATTCCGATTTTTATCGGCCTTTTCCAGGTCATCCAGATCTTTTCGCAGCACCGCGACCAGATCGGCAAGTTCACTTATGACTTCCTCCAGGGGATCCCAGTCATCCATGACCTTATCAAGACGCCAGACAGCTTCAACCATATCGCCTTCGGATTCATCGACCTCACGAAAAACGCCTATAGTCACGGGTTGATCTACTGGCCGCTCCTCGTGCTCGCGATAATCGGTGCCGTCACCCAGTACATCATGGCGAAACAGACCATGCCGAGTGTGTCGAACAAGAAACGCCGAACGATGCGCGAGATTATGCGCGAAGCAGCCGATGGCAAAAAGCATGATCAGTCCGAGATGAACCAGGCACTGTCGGGCAATATGGTGAAGATATTGCCAGTCATGATGTTCTTCATTATGATAAGCTTGCCGGGGGCGCTCGCCGTCTACTACGTGATTTCGAACCTCGTAGGTATGATACAGCAGTACTTTATCCTAAAAGAGGATGTCGTCGAGATGGAAGAGATCGCCGAAGAGCCGATCGTTAACCCCATAAAGGCCAAGAACCAACAAGACGCCCAGCGCCGCGCGAGTGAGGCGAAAGAAGCGCACGTGACGAAGCTTGTTGCCAAGGATTCGAAAAGGAGGAAATTTTAATGAACTACGATGAATCGGTTACGTTCGCACAAAAGTTTTTACAAGACATCATCTCATTCTTTGGTGAGAATGTGGATGTCGAGGTAACGGTTGAAGATGAGATTATCTCGCTTCATGTCGTGTCGTCTGAACTAAATAGCATCTTGATCGGACGCAATGCCGAGACGATGCGCAGTCTCCAGTATATTGTCTCAACTGCCCTACGTAACCAAAATGCCGCGCTCACCCGCGTGAGTGTCGACGTCGCTGACTATAAGAAGCAGCACGAAGAGAAACTCGCCGAAAAAGCTCGCGAATGGATCGAAGAAGTCCAGAAAACCGGTGACTCACATATCGCGCGGATCAATGCCGCCGATCGACGAATTGTTCACCAAGTCGCATCAGAATACGATGATATCGAGACGTTCTCCGAGGGTGAAGGGCGAGATCGCCACATCATCATCGCGCAGAGAAGTTCATAAAGTAATAATAAGGGGAGAAAAAACCATGGTTACAGCTATTATCATTATCGTCGTCGCGGTGGTTATCGTCGGTTTCGTTGCCGGAATGTACAACAACCTCGTTCGCTCAAACGTGAAGGCGGGCGAAGCATGGAGCGGGATTACTGTTCAACTAAAGCGACGCGCCGATCTTATTCCTAACCTCGTCGAGACCGTCAAGGGTTATGCGGCGCACGAAAGTGGCGTATTTGAGAAAGTCACCGAAGCTCGTTCGGCGGTCATGCAAAACACCGCGAGCCCTGAAGCAGCAGCAAAAGCTGACGGCGAACTAAGCGGTGCACTTAAGAGCCTTTTTGCGGTTTCCGAAAATTACCCGACACTCAAGGCCGACCAGAACTTCCTCGAGCTTCAGGCACAAGTAGCCGACACTGAAGACAAGATTAGCGCCAGCCGACGCTTCTATAACAGCGCGGTAACGCAATTTAACACCATGCGCAAAGTCTTCCCGACCAATATCTTCGCGGGGATGCTTGGATTCAATCAAGACAAAGAATTTTTCAACGTCAGCGAGGCTGAACAAGCCGCGGTTGAACAACCAACTCAGATTAAGTTCTAGGTAGGACTGGGCGTTTCCTGATGGAATGGCTCGCTAATATCCTCCTCGGGCCACTCGACTGGCTTGCCCGCGCTGGCGGCGGCGGGTCAAGTGGCGGCGGCGGTGGCTCGTATTCAAGTAGTGGGGTTTCCGGTGGTGGCTCGAGCAGTCCTATCTCAGTTGCGTTTATATGGCTTGGCCTTTTCCCGTTGATTTTTCTTGGAGGTATTGTTGCGAAACTAGCCAAAACAACTGGGCGCGCATCGGCAATTGGTTGGCCGCTTACGATTATTTACTGCGTCATCTGGTTCTATATTTGGCCATCGATGGGGCTCTTTATTCTTCTTGGTGCACTTCTCGGTACAGGGTTTGGACTCTACGGCAATAAAGGCGTACAAAAGGTAAGACAAAGTAAATTTATCACCTCAAGACTGCAAGAAGCGGCCGCGAAAGATTCTGTCTGGGACGAGGCGAAACTGACAGCGTACGTCAACAAAACGTTCATTCGATATCAGAACGATTGGTCACGGCGCGATACGGAGAGCATGAAGGCGTATATGACCCCGTCCTACTTCCGCCACGCCTCGCTGCTCGTCGCCGTCCTCGTGTCGATGGGACGCAAGGATGTGATGGAGAATCCCAAAGTGTACGATACGGTAATTGGTGAGATGCAGGATTTCGACGATAATTCCCAGGATTCGTTCATGGTCAGCATCACCGCAACCGCTCATGATCAGCTGATTGAAGATGTAAGTGGCGAAACGCTGTTCGCCGACAATGGTACCTTCACTGAATATTGGACATTTCATCGGAGTGGCAATGAGTGGTTACTGAACGACATCGCTCAATCGACGGCGGATGCGGGTTCAACCAACGTACAACTGCTCGCCCTTGCGGCCAAAAATGGCTACGAATATAGCGAGGATATGGGCTGGCTCTTTATTCCGAAGCGCGGGCAGCTGTTTGGGGGTGCAAAATTTGGGACATCGGATATCAATAACCACATCGCCGGTCTCTACAACGAGACGCTCCTCGTCCAGCTCTATAGCTACATTCGCGACCCTGGGGCTAATAGCGGCACCATGGTGATCGCGCAGGTCAATGTGCCGCGTCAGTATGGTGATATCGTCGTGCGACGCAAGAAGGCCCTCCAGATGGGCATTCGCGGACTCGAGCGTGTCGAAACTGAATGGACCAAGTTCAATAACAAGTATGAGGTATTTGCGAGCGGCTACGAGCAGGCGACGAGCTTTGAACTCTTGAACCCAACCTATATGGAGCAGCTCGAGGCGCTTCCATTTGAAGTGAATATCGAGGTTGTGGACAATGTTGTCTATCTGTATACGAAGGAGAGCGGCACGAGTGTCGAAACGTATCAAGCGATGCTTGATCTCCTCCAAAAAGCCTTCAAAGAGATGCGACTCTAGCGCTTTAGCGCGTCACGGTATACTTCGAGTGTCTCTTTGGCCATCTTCTCCCACGAGTATTTCTTGACCTGTTCGTAGCCTTTTTCTCGCATCGAATTAAGCCTGGCGGGGCTGTGGATAGTCTCGCCAATTACGCGGGCCATATCGGCAGTATCTTTGGGTTCGAAGTAGACGGCGGCATCACCGAGCACCTCGGGCATACAGCTTGCGTTACTCGAAATCACAGGAAGGCCATAGGCCATCGCTTCGAGCGGCGGCAAGCCAAATCCTTCCATGAGCGACGGGAATACGTAGGCGACTGCTTTCGTGAAAAGCCAGTCGCGCTTGGAGTCGGGGATGAAGTCGGTGAAATGGATGTTTTTGAAACCATTTCTTTCGAAGTAATCTTTATTTCGGAGAGCACCTTTGTTGAGTCGACCGACGAGTATGAGGCCGAGGTCGGGATCTGACTCGAGAAGGAGTTGGTGCGCCTCGCCGAGACGTCGAATGTTTTTGTAATCTGGCTGCTGGCCGACATACATGACAAACCGGCTGAACGGAAGCCCTTCGTATGGCTTCAGTTCGCTTGGATGGGCCTCGCCCGCCTCATAGATTACGGCAATCTTCTCATCCGTAGCGCGAGTATTTGCTTGGAAATCTTGCTTGGTGTGGTTTGAGATCGCGATTACCCGCGAACTTGTCTGAGCAATATGTCTGAACACGCATCGGGCGACTAGTTGTTTTGCATAGTAGACAAGCCAATTCTTATCACTATTGTAGGTATGGATCTGGGTAAGATCGTGAATCGTCGTGACCTTTCTGCCTCCGTACAGCACTGGCTGCTGGGGCATACAAAAATGCACGAGATCTGGCTTCAGATCATTGAGGTAGTTTAGAAAACCAATCTGTTCGCTAAATGTATAGGCCGCATAGGGGACGGTTCGGGCGGTAAATCGAGGGTTCGTGGGGTGGTAATAATCTTTATCCTTTTCGAGTACGATGAGCGAATAGTCATTTTCGGTATCGAGCTTTTGTAGATAGTCGATAAGTTTGACGGCGTAGGTGCCGGTGCCAGAGTTGATGAAGCGAACATCGAGTGCGATATGGGCCATCTACTCGCCTTTCTTATGCACAAACACCACTCGGTCATAGAGGAAGTAGTTCCACACGAGGCTAACGACCGTTGCGGCGAGTTTGGCGATGATGAGCTTGGCGCTATCGGTGAACCCGAATACAGATAGAGCAGGGATAGCTACGGCGATGATGAGATTTTGCAGTATCCAGAGCCCTGTAAGGGTTACGACGAGGAATAGTATGAACTCTCGGCGCACATCAGTGTTTGATGTCTTGAAGGTGTATTTCTTGTTCATGGAGAAACTGAACATAAACGCAACAGAGGTAGAAACGATATTTGCGATCACCACGGGGACGCCGAGCTCCCGATTGAGAATGAGGAGTATACTGAAATCAATAACGGTATTGAGCACGCCAATTGCGCCGAAGCGGACAACCTTATTATTTTTTAGCATATCCATCGTGGTACTCATCGACCAAATAGAGTGGTCGGTTTTTACTTTCGTTAAATATGCGTCCCACATACTCGCCGATTATCCCGAGACTGAGTAGCTGCACGCCACCGAGGAACAGGATTGCCGCCATCGTCGATGAATACCCGGCACCAGTTGAAATACCGAAGAGGGGGCGGATGACCAGGTAGAGGATGTAGATGAAGGCGACGAATGAGATGAGCGCGCCCACGAAAGTCGATACTCGCAGGGGCGCAGTCGTAAACGACGTGATACCGTCGATCGCGAGATTGATAAGTCGTGGGTAGTTCCATTTTGTGACTCCTGCCGCGCGAGGGTCGCGGTCATAGAGAATCTCTTTTTTCCGATAGCCGATCCAGCTGAAGATAGCTTTTGCATTGCGCTGAGATTCACGGAGACTCGCCACTGCTTCGACGCAGCGCTGAGAGAGTAGGCGGAAATCGCCCGTATCACGCTGAATCGGGATGCGAGTTGATCGTTGGAGGACTTTGTAATAGAGTTCGCTGGTCGTTTTCTTGAGCCAGGTCTCGCCCTCACGCGAACGGCGCCTGGCATAGACATCTTCGTAACCTTCTTCCCAGAGTGCCACCATTTCGGGAATTAACTCTGGTGGATCCTGGAGGTCGGCGTCGATGATGACCGTTGCATCACTATGAATATGATCAAAACCCGCCACCATGCCGATCTCTTTGCCGAAGTTTCGGCTGAAGTTCACGAAGCTAACGCGCTGGTCGTCATCGGCCCACTCGCGGATCAACTCCATCGTGCCATCGCGACTGCCGTCATTCACGAACAGAAACTCGAGGTTATACTTCGGCATAGTGTCTCCGAGCGCGATAAGGCGCTTTTTTAGCATCGGCAGGACCTCTTCTTCGTTATACGCGGCGATGAGAATGGTAATTTTCTTTTTCATATAGTCTTAGTATAGCCTAAATAACCCTACTTTTTACCGGTGAAGATCGCTCGGAACTTCCGAAGCCCAGTCTGCTCAGCGGGGATATCATGAAGGATAATGCTACTGATGTATGAGTCAGGGACGGTGCGCGAGCGCTGGATCGTGAATCTGCCGTAGAACATATGAGGAATCAAGCTGATGCTTCTGAGCCAACCCTTCAATGCATACACCCCAGAGCCCTTGCGGACATTGCTGGCGAAGATGAGGGCGTACATGAGGAAGAACCGAGGATAGATGAGCGGCCAAAGTCGCAACGGAACGTTTTTCGTAAATAATACTGGCAGGTTCTTAAATGTATTGTAGACGGCGAGGCCGGGGACGGTTTTTGAGCTCGCGCCGAGCTTGTGGTAGGCGATCGAGCCGGGTGTATAGCGCGCACGCCAACCCCGTAACTGCGCGCGGAACCACATGTCGACATCTTCGTAGTACATGAAGTAGTTTCGATCAAATAATCCCACCTCTCGAAATACTTGCGTCCTCGCCAGGAAATCACCGCCGCTCACGCCAAATACATAGCCACTCTCTGCGGGAGCCTCGTCAGCTGGGCGGTCGCGAAGCCTCGGGCTCGGTAAGCCCCATGTTGCGTAGAAGTCGCCGGTCGTGTCGATCGTCTTGCCATCGCGACGGAGTAATTTACCCGTCACGACCCCTGTATTGTCATGGGCGGCAAGTTCATCATAGAGTTCCTCGAGCCAATACGTATCAGCGATCGCATCGGCGTTCAGGGTGCCGAAGAAGTCATAGTCGCGGTCGATCGCCCACTGAGCACCGATACTGAAGGCGCCGGCCGTGCCGTCGTTGCGGTCACTTTCGAGGTACTCGAGAGCCGGGCCCGCTTTTGACTGGTTGCGCTCGATAAATTCCTTCACGCGTTCGGGTACAGATGGATCGGTCGATGCGTTGTCGAGGGCGAGGATAGTGAAGTCCTTTTTTGACTGTGCTCGCAAACTCTCGATGCATTCGATGACATCATCGGCATTGTTCCAACACACGACCAAAATAACAAGGCTATTCATAGGACTGCTTCTATCTTATAATATTCAGAGTCATATGAAACTATCAAATATTTTCAGTCGGCGAAATCGCATCCTATTACGCGAGCTCGTCATTACCGATTTCAAGCTACGATATCAGGGGTCAGTACTAGGCTATCTTTGGTCGCTTTTGAAGCCACTTATGCTGTTTGCGATTCTATATGTAGTGTTCGTAAACTTCCTCAAGATTGGCGCGGATATTGAGCATTACGCAGTCTACTTGCTACTTGGTATCATCATGTGGACCTTTTTCGTTGAGGCGACGGTTCAGGGTATGAATGCAATCGTGGGAAGGGGTGATCTTATCCGCAAGATCAACTTTCCGAAATATATCATCGTTGTGTCGGGCACTATCTCGGCGCTCATCAACCTCGTCCTAAACCTTCTTGTCGTTTTGGTTTTCATCGTTATTAACGGCGTTCACTTACACTGGACTATTCTGCTTCTGCCACTTAATATCTTAGAGCTCTATATATTTGCACTTTCGGTTGCCTTTTTCCTTTCGGCGATTTACGTCAAATACCGTGACATCTCACATATTTGGGAGGTGTTGATGCAGGGTGTATTCTACGCAACACCGATCCTTTACCCCCTTCAGATGATCGCCGGGACGGGTGTCGTGACGGCTACTCAGGTTCTCGCGAGCAGTCACGCCTGGATGGTGCAGCTGATCATGTTGAACCCAGTGGCGATGTTTATCCAGGATGCTCGCTACAACGCAATTACTCACCAGGCGATCAAAACAAGCCAATTGTTCTCTAATCCGCTTTGGCAGGCAACTCCATACCTTATCATGATCGTGGTCGTCACTCTGGCGGTATATTATTTCAAGAAGAGTCAGAAATATTTTGCGGAGAACGTATAGCATGAATGGTAGCCAGGAAAATGCCCTCATTGTAAAAGACCTCAGCAAAAGTTTTCGTTTGCCACACGAACAAGCTAGCGGGCTAAAACAGGCACTCCTTAACGTGTTCCGTCGGCCCAGCAGGCGAGCCAAAGGTTATGAAATTCAGCATGTGCTCAACGGTATTTCATTTGAGGTAAGACGCGGAGAATTCTTCGGTATCGTCGGAAGGAACGGAAGCGGAAAGAGTACCTTATTAAAGCTATTGGCAAACATCTATGTGCCCGACAGAGGGCTTATACAGATTAATGGAAGCCTGGTGCCATTCATTGAGCTGGGCGTGGGCTTCAACCCTGAGCTCACCGGTAGGGAGAACGTGTATCTTAATGGCGCATTGCTCGGCTTTAGCCGGCCAGAGGTTGAGGCCATGTATGACGACATTGTTGGATTCGCTGAGCTTGAGAAGTTTATGGATCAAAAACTAAAGAACTACTCAAGTGGGATGCAGGTACGTCTTGCGTTCAGTATTGCTATACGCGCCAAAAGCGACATCTTACTTCTTGACGAGGTTTTGGCCGTGGGGGATGCGGCATTTCAAGCCAAGTGCTTCGAATACTTCAGAGAACTGAAACGGGATGGAAGGACGATCATACTCGTGTCTCATGATAGATCGGCCATTGAGCAATACTGTGATCGAGCGGCACTTGTCGAAAAGGGTCGCCTCGTAGCGGTCGACACACCGAGAAGCATCTTCAGTATGTATTCGGATGTAACCCAGAGTCAGATAGAAGAAGAGCGCGGCGATAGCCAGGAAGTGGTAAAGCGAAGAGACGATAGCCCGGTAACTATCGAGGGCCTCAAGGTGTTCGTGAATGGTGTTCCCGATAAAAAAGCCGCGGGCCCGGGTGATGAACTTAAGTTTGTCGTTAAGGTCAGAGCCAACCGGGACGTAGAAAGCCCCGTGTATGGCATCACGATGTCAAGAACCGGGGAGATGCCGGTCTACGCGACCAACACACTGGTTGGCGATGTTTCAACGGAATCATTGAAGCGTGGGCAACGAGCTTCAATTGAATTTGGAGTGAAGAATATTTTCGGAGACGGTAAGTATTCACTAACTCCTGCAGTGGCTGATACTAACGGCGTAGTGATGCTCGATCGCTACGAAGGGATAAACTCGATCAGGGTCATCGGGAATAAGAACTCGTACGCCTTAGTAAACCCAACGACAACGATTCACATTTCGTAAATCATCAATTAGCGCTACTTTCTCGCACACACCGCAACGCTTGCGGGATAATCGATACTCACGAGTGTACAGTTTCCAAATCCTGCCTCAAATGCCTCATTCCAGAGGTTATCCCCGTACTCTGTATATACGACGTAATCATCTTTATTATCTCCCGATACCCCATGAAAGCTTTTCTCGTCCTTTGAGGAACGTCTTTTGGTGAGCCTGCCCACGACCGAAGGTACGGTGTATATCAGGTGACCCCCAGGCTTCAATATGCGCCGACATTCACGTAGCGCCAGAATTGGGTTGGGAATATGTTCAAGTGTGTCCGAATGCACGACAAGGTCATATGAGTTATCCGCTATGCCTATGTCCATAATATCTATATCTGGATATTCAAGCAGCGTATGCTTTCGCATGTGAGAGAGAAATTGAGTTAACGAACCGGCGGTGTTTATTTCGAGAACCCGGAGTGAGCGCTGTTTCTTGGCAAATGAGGCTAGGGTCCCTTTGTGCCCATAGGTCTCAGTAATCGCCCTAGCGAGGCTCATTGACCTGAGATTAGAGAAGCATCTCGTACATGCGAAGCCCTGCTGTCTATCAACCAGCAGGTGTTCCTGCTTGTTGAGTCGCCATTCCTTTACTAACGAAGGCCAGAGAACCTTATTTTGATAAAATTCCTCGTTTCCGCAGCACGGACATACTGTAATACTAGTCATGCTTACTATCTTACATGAGGTGAATGGTTATCTCAACCTAGGTCAAAAAAGTTTGCTAGAATAGAAGACAGCGAATAGATTATTCTAAAAAGTAGAGCGAGGCATATGGGAGTTAGTAAGAAGTCAGTGGACCGAGAGCTAAAAAATGACGGCGAAAGAATGGTACCAGAGTATCATAAAGGAAATTTGTTCTACGGAGAACACATGACGAGATATCGTCAGGTTGCACAGTTGGTCGAAGGTCGGACCGTGTTAGATATTGCATCCGGATCTGGTTACGGCACGAAATTAATAAGCGCATCAGCGAAAAAAGTCTATGGTGTAGATGTGAGCGCTGATGCTATCTCATATGCCAAGCGGCATTTTGCAGCTGCGAACATCGAGTACCTGAGGGGCGATGGGGAGAAAATCCCACTAGATGACAATAGCGTAGACGCCGTCGTGTCCTTTGAGACGATTGAGCACATCAAAGATTACAAAAAATTTCTTAAGGAAGTTAGTCGAATACTGCGAGATGATGGTATCGCGATTATCTCTACCCCAAACGACCTGGAGTATGGCGAAGGAAATCACTTTCATCTCCACGAGTTCCAATATGCCGAACTACATGATCTATTAAAAAAACACTTCAAATTCGTGGATTCGTATTTTCAGTCGACGTGGCGAGCGGTGATGCTCGGCAAAATGAGTGCCCATACTGGCGAGGGGCCTCAGAAGGTTAATGTAGTCAACTACGACCCCCTCCAGGGCACAGACAAGATGCTGTACTTCTATCTGATTTGTAGCAATAGGAAGATAAAAGATGTCGTAGAGCCCGTACTTGGACTGGGTGTTCACTTGAGTGAAGCGCAAGAATGGAGTAGGGCTATTGGGACAAACAAATACATTGAGGGTCTTGAGCAGAAGGCCCAAGAGCTAGAGCGGGTCCAATCTGACCTGCATAAAATAGTTAACTCGCGGGCCTACCGGGTTACGCGTTTCTTACAAAAAATAAGGCATCCACGGGGATAGGTATATGCCTAAGCGCATTCTGATCATCTCGTACAACAAAGTACCCTTTGAGGGGGCAATTGTGGAGGGAACCGGTTTGCGCTACTGGCGCATCGCGCGTGCGCTCAAGGAAAAAGGCCAGACGGTAAGTATCGCGGTAAAGCTTGAAAATGCACCACCAACTACGCAAATCGATGGTATAGATATTCTTACCTACCAACTCGGTACGACTGACTTTCGCGAGCTCTTCGGCGGATACAGCGCGGTTATTTATCCATTTGCATTTGGCCAACTATCCGTCGAGATCATGAGAGCGATACCAAAAGAAACCCAATCTATCTGCGACGCCTACTCGCCGTACTACCTCGAGGCACTTACTAAGTCCTCGGACGAACAGGCCGACGGTAAGATACTTGAGTCATATCTTGATAACATTTTATCTTGCAATGAGGTGATTGTTGGCTCAGATTACGCACTGATTGCTAACGATAATCAACGATCGTATTACGAGGGGCTCATCGGCGGGCTGGGTGCGACGCAAAAATATGATTACCATAGGCTCATAGAGCTTCCTGCCTATATCGAGACTCCGAAAATCCGCCCGATCCAGCGTCATGATGATGAGCAACGGCTTTCGGTGCTTTGGTTCGGGGGAATGTACCCGTGGTTTAGTAGTGAAGGACTGATTCGCATTTTCAGTGATGAGCGCGTGGCGAAAAAGGCAAAGCTAGTAGTCCATGGCGCATGGAACCCGATGTATCGAAAGGACGATAGACGGTTTAACGGTGAATACATACGATTCAAAAAAGCTGCAGATAAGCTAGACCTGACGGGCAAGACGGTATTTTTTAGTGAATGGTGTCCCTATGATGAGCGCGTTAAGGTTTTCGATGCAGCAGACGTAGCAATATCCGTAAATCAGATTGGGCCAGAGACAAAGTATTCTTTTCGACTGCGCGTTGCCGACATGGCTGGAAACGGTCTCCCGCTTATTACTAATGGCGGCGATCCATTAAGTGAGCTTCTCATTCAAAAAGGCGGCGCAATACGATACGATTTTGACAAAGCCGACCCCGATGAGTTTATGCAAATTATGGACGATGCTAGCTGGATAGTGGGTGCCCGGGATACTCTCGAGGAACTGGTGAATAACCAGGAGATAACCATAGGGGGACATATAGACCTGCTTTGTCAGACGATTGAAGCGGGAGAGACGCCGAGGCACAATGCAATCCAGCGCACGCTACTAAACGATATTGAGGACGCTCGAGCGAACAGCGAGTCGAACAAAATGTTGCTGCGTGAAAAAAAACAACTAGCCGAAAACGCGGAAAGTTTGAAAAAAGACCTCGAAATGTACAAGCAGGCGTGCGAAGAGGCACAGCACAACTACGATCAGCTGCGTAGCAATCTTAAGCACCCCTACCGACTCATACTTAAGCAGGTTAATCGGCGCAAGAAATAACTTCATGATCTGTTAAAATAGGTATAGTGAAAAATAACATTCTAGTGATATCCGAGGGACCCCCACCGCTGGGGGGCACTCATGTGGAGGGCGGTGGGCTGCGCGCCTGGGGTCTCGCAAAGGGCCTTGCCTCACATGGTTTTGATGTAACATTCGCGTACCGGAGCACGTTCGCATTAGCATATGATCACGCCGTGACGGTGGTACCCAAGCATATCACGCTAGTGACGTGGGATGGGTCAAATCTCTCAGGGGTTCTTCAAGACCATAAGATTGTGGTGATGCGTTATGCGATGGGCGAGGCACAGGCGATTATCGATCTACTGCTTCCCGAGCAGATATTAGTCTCCGACAGCTATATTCCGATATCGGTTGAGGTGTCAGCCCGTCGCTCGGATGACTCTGATGAGCAGCTAAATTATTTACGTCTTCAAAAGAGTAGCAAAAACGCGACACGTCGAGCCGATTACATCCTATACGCCTCTGATGCTCAGTTTTACTATTACATCGGCTACCTTTCGGGCATCAATAAGCTCAACCCGACTACTTATGATGAATTACAGGAGCGCATGCTTAAGGTGCCCTACGGCGTAGACCCTGATGAAAAAGCGGGACGTAACTTACCGAAGCCGACCACTCCTACGCTGTTGTGGTATGGCGCGTTTTATTCGTGGTTTGACATGGAGAGTCTCATCGATTCGCTTATTGAGCTGAAAAAGACAACTCCTAGCTTCAAGCTCATTATCGCCGGTGCAAAAAATCCCTATAACCAAGACGCTGGACTAGTCGCCCATTATCGAAAAACCATGCGCTCGCTCGAGCCTATAAAGGACTGTATTGAAATGATCCCCTGGGGTTCGTTTGATGAGCGTTTCGATACTTACGCAAAGTGTTCTGCGATCATTACTTGGAATCACGAGGGTCTTGAAAACGAGTTCGCATGGCGCACGCGACTAATGGATTTCGTTCTTGCCGAGAGGCCGATCATCACCAATGGTGGCGATCCGCTCGGGGAAGATTTAATCGGTCGGGGAATCGCGTTCAGGGCGAGCGCGGAAAATCTCAAACAGGTATTTGAGCAAGTGATCACGAACGCTCCTACGAAAGAGCTTTACGATAGTGTAGCGCACGACTATTCGTGGAACGAGATAACACACGATTTAGCAAATCAGCTAAAGAAGGCGACGCGGATCTCCGATACCGACATGGAGATCGCCTTTAACATGAAAAACTTCTTAGTCAGAAAGGCAAAGAGAGTGGCAACACTACCAGTTCGGGTCGTCGGGTCCATCCAGAAAAATGGTGTGAAAGAAACGATATGGAAAATACGAACGAAGCTAAAACGTTAGTCGATCTCACTCTACTCTCGCGGGCACGTAGCTTTGGTGCGACTGTTCGTCCAGTGTATCGTATTGACGCTGGCTCAATCCAGTTAGCGAAAGACTCCATTGCCGTAAAGACTGGCCAGACGGTGATTGGGCCAGGGTGTACAGATCTTGATATTCTCAGCTCGGCGTTAAATACGTATGAATTGCCTGAGCCGATGGGAGGAGTAGCCAATATTGTTATCGTTGGCGCAGAGTATTTGTGGGATCCGCGCCCACTCTTTAGGCATGCGCGGCACATACTGCTGAACGGCGGTACGGTGGATGTGGTCATCGGCTTACTTGGCGGGTATCTCGAGTGGGAGCCGGCATCAATAACAGCCTTCCTCGCTGCCATGGGGGTAGATGTAGTAAAGCAGAAGAAGTTACGCGGAAATCTTACGCGACTATCTCTGGCGTGTACGGCGGAGACGTATGAGGCATTCCTTTCTCGGCACAATCTTCCCACTTCGAAATTCTCACATCTTCTCGTGACGACCGAGCATGCGGCGTATCGAGTTACTGGAGGCATTGGCTCTTACATAAAAGAGTGTGATAGCCTCTATGGTGAAGATGCGGCTATTCTTATTGTGGACTTCAGCCATACGCTTGACCGGGAAAAGCTTCGAGAGCACCGTTGGTTGGCGCCACAACTGTTCATCGGTGATCAACGCGTGACCGATATCCACGGGTTTAACTATGATACATATGGAGATGTCGTGCAGGAGGCACTTGAGTGTATCTGTGCGCTCTATCCAAATATGCGAAGTATTGAATCGCAAGAGATGCTGTTGAACCGAAGCATTGATGCTAAAAAATTGGAGCTGCTGCCTCGATCGATTAAGCTCATCACGACCTGCCACGGCTCTTCTACTCACCTAGCTAAAGCGAAGCGTACTGTACTTGACGCTGAGAATATCCATGTCGCCTATCGCGAGAAGTACTCGATTGAGTATTCCGACACGGTATTCCTACCAACTGAATACTTACGATCTTCGTATGAAGATAGCGGTATGAATAACCTATACGACCCGTCACGCATAATCAGGCGCCTGCCTTTCGACATTTCTCGCCTGCCGGTAGGCAAGCAACTCAAAGAGTACAGGCGGCTGCTGTATATCGGAAAAACCTCTACAATCAAGGGGTTTGATCTATTTCTGGAGACCTTGATTCAGCTTCATTATGACCACCCAGAGATTGCGCAAACCATCCAAGAGGTTGTCGTGATGGTGACTAGCGTCGATATTCAAGAGACTCCCCTCAAGGATCTATACAAGAAGGCAAGTGCAGTTTGGAATATCGTTCCGATGTCTCTGAGCAGAGAGGTCCTACTTAAGACGCTTGCCGAATATAGCGAGGACACGCTCGCCCTTGTTACCTATCGCGGAGACAACCATCCGCTCGCCGTGCTGGAGCTCATGGCGGTTGGCGTCGACTTTATTGCGGCGAAGGCAGCGGGAACCCCCGAACTGATCGTCAGAGGGTTTGAATCACATAACTTAGCGCTGGTGGCACCAGTGGCTTATGCGGACGCTGTGCACGCGGCGTTGATGGATGCGCCAAAACGATCAAAGCTCGTCGTCAGCCTGAGAGAGAAATACAAGAAAGAACAAAGAGCGATAAACAAAAGCTACAATGTCGCATCAATACAAAAAATGCCGTCACTTCAGCAGAGTATGTTAGCTCGGATCGATGAGTACGTAACCATTGAGATTATCGGTGATAAACTCTCAGATGCCTATGCTCGAACACTCGCAAGCATTAAGGCGCAAACATACAAGCAGGTGAATATCCGCGCTGAGGCTATTGAAAGCACGCCGTTTACTATGCGATTGCGCGCAGGTGACATTCTGGTACCGTTCGCGATCGAATATATGATGCAGGTATTGTCCGACAAATCGGTTGGTGCGGTGCTCGCAGACGAGATAGTGATGATCTACGGT
>JBBRCG010000005.1:0-62896 GCA_038205065.1 Saccharimonadales bacterium (SeqCode) | reverse complement strand
CGTGGAAGCGAGATATTCACAAGGCGGTCGAGGAACTCGTACATGCGATCACCACGGAGGGTGACGTTGATACCGACGCGGTTAAGACCCGCGCGAATCTTGAACGTCGCGATCGATTTCTTTGCCATACGGTCGACAGTTGCCTGTCCCGTAATCTTCTGAAGGGTATTCTTGACGGCTTCATAGTAGTGCTTGTCGTCTTTGTTCTTGCCGATTCCTACGCTTACGACGATCTTCTCGAGGCCTGGAACTTCATTGATGTTATCGAGTTTCAGTTCGGCCTGGAGTTCCTTGCGATATGTATCGTTATACAAGGCTTTCAAGCGAGGAGTGTAAACGGCGGTAGATTTCTCTGCCATTATTTGATCTCCTTATTTTTCTGCTGGCGAGCGACGCGAGTCTTCTTGCCATCAGCGTTTTTGATATAGCCAACGCGGCTAGTCTTTGCGGTCTTCTCATCGGTCACGAGTGCAAGCTTCGAAAGCTCGACAGGGACATGAATGTCTCTTTTGCCACCAGTCGGGTTGAGACGATTGGCGCTGACATGACGATGAGACATGCCGACTCCTTCGATAACCGCAGCGTTCTTACCTGGAACAACGCTCAGTACTTTTCCGGTCGTACCCTTGTTGGCGCCGGCGATGATCTTTACGGTATCACCTTTGATAATGCGGTTTGCCATATTAGAGTACCTCCGGTGCAAGGCTGACGATCTTTGCGTAGCCGAGTTCACGAAGTTCTCGTGGTACTGGACCGAATACGCGAGTCGCCTTTGGCGTCTTGTCGTCGTTTAGGATTACACATGCGTTGTCGTCAAAGCTGATCGTACTGCCATCATTGCGGCGGATCTGGTCGCGCGTACGGACCACCACGGCTCGGATGACTGATTTCTTCTTGACGGTGCCTGTTGGGCTCGCGTCTTTTACGCTCGCGACGATCATATCGCCGACGCGTGCATAACGGCGCTTCGTGCCACCGAGGACACGGATACAAAGTACTGACTTTGCACCACTGTTATCGCAAACTTTGAGACGAGATTCCTGCTGAATCATTATACGTTCTCCTCTTTGAGCTCAACTGAGCCCTTCGAGCGACGAACGATCTCGTCAAGCTTGAATGCTTTTCGCTTCGAAATAGGGCGCGTCTCGATAATTCGGACGATATCGCCATTTCGGGCGTCATTATTTTCATCGTGAGCCGCATATTTACGGTTTACAGAGTACTGCTTTCCGTAAATAGGATGAGTCTCACGACTAGTCACAGTGACGGTAATTGTCTTGTCGGCGACGTCCGAAGTCACCGTACCGGTCAATGTCTTGGCCATCTTATTTACTCTCCTTGTCTGCGTTCTCGGCTACCCGGACGGCAGTGAGAATGCGAGCGATTGTTTTGCGGGTTTCGGTCAATGTACGAACGTTGACGAGTTCGCCACCCTTGTGAGAACGCTTCGCGCCGAGCAAATCTTGCTGAGCGGTTACGAGTCCTAGTTGGAGGTCGGCGAGTTTCATCTCGGCGTAATTGACACGGACAGTTGATTTCTTAACGGGAGTGGCGGCTTTTTTCGTGGTCTTTGCCGCAGATTTCTTTGCGTCAGCCATATTATGCCTCCTCTCGCATTACAAATCGGGTTCTAACTGGAAGCTTGTGACCAGCGAGGCGCATGGCTTCGCGGGCGGTGTCTTCCGTAACACCTTTCATCTCGAATAGGACGGTGCCTTCCTTTACCTTCGCGACGAAGAATTCAGGATTTCCCTTACCGCCGCCCATCTTGAGGCCAAGAGCCTTTCGAGTGACAGGGGTGTGAGGAAAGATTCGGATCCAAATCTTACCGCCGCGCTTGATATATCGGGTCATCGCTTGGCGTGACGCCTCAATCTGGCGGCTGGTGATGCGTTCGTTTTCGAGGCTCTGAAGTCCGTAGTCACCAAACGCGATGTAATTACCGCGAGTAGCGACGCCTTCATTCTTGCCAATACGAACTTTTCGGTGAGCGACTTTTTTCGGAAGTAACATTATCGTTCACCTTTCTCGCCCTTGTAGATCCAGACTTTCACACCGATAATACCGGTGCCGTTTGGACCCTGGGCGCGGGCTGCGTGGAAATCGATATCAGCGCGAATCGTATGGAGAGGCACCGAGCCCTCTATAATCTTTTCGCGGCGGCTCATCTCGGCGCCATTGAGTCGTCCTGCAACCTGGATACGAACACCTTTTGCTCCGGCGTTCATCGTGTTGAGGGCGGCCATCTTAGTGGCGCGTCGGAAATTCGAGCGGCGTTCAAGCTGACGAGCGATGTTCTCAGCGACAAGTTTGGCGTTGAGTTCTGGGCGCTTCACTTCTTCGACGTTGATACGAATAGGAAGTGATGCGATTTTCTCAATGTCTTTTTTGAGTTCAGTGATACCAACTCCGCCACGACCAATCACGACACCAGCTTTTGCGGTGTGGATAGTCACGGTCACGAGGTTAGCTGAGCGTTCAATCTCGACGCGGGCGATAGTCGGTCGTGATGCGAATCGTTGTTCGATCATGTCGCGAATCTTTGCGTCTTCGAGAAGCCACTTTGCAAAATCACGTGATCCTGCGAACCAACGAGAGCTCCAGTCCTTAGTGACCTGAAGGCGGAAGCTAATTGGGTTTACTTTCTGGCCCATTATTTAGTCTCCTTCTTTTCTACCGGCGTTTCAGCTGGTGCCACTGTCTTCTTTTTCGCCTTTTCGGCACCGCTTACCTCTACGAGGATGTGGCTCGAGCGCTTCTGGAATGGAAGGGCGCGACCGCGTGAAGCAGGCCTAAATCGACGGATGCGTGGACCAGCAGTGACACTAATAGTGGCAATCTGCAGAGTCTTGGCATCGAGACCGTGGTTATTAGTTGCATTTGCGGCAGCGCTTAGGATCGCTTTTTTAACAGCGAGCGCGGTGCGGCGTGGTGTGTGGTCGAGAATAACGACTGCGTCTGCGACGCTTCGGCCGCGTACGAGGCTGGCCACGATCCCCATTTTGCGTGGAGTGTGGTCAAGGCCTTTGATGTAGGCGCGGACTTTCAATGTATCAGCCATTATTTTTTGTCCCTTCCCCCGTGCTTGCGGAACTTGCGGGTTGGGCTAAACTCACCGAGCTTGTGACCAACCATGTTTTCCGAGACGAGTACTGGAACATGGACGCGACCGTTGTGAACGGCGAAACTAAATCCTACCATCTCTGGTGTGATCGTGCTGCTGCGTGCCCAAGTCTTGATTACGGTGCGTTCACCGACAGCCAGAGCCGCCACTTTCTTGGCAAGCTTCGCGTCGACGTATGGACCTTTTTTGAGTGATCGACTCATAGTCTACTTCTTCCTCTTAGCTTCGTGCCTGCTGCGCACGATCATCTTATTAGTTGATTTACGGGTACGGGTCTTGTATCCAAGTGCTGGTTTACCCCATGGAGTCTTAGGATTACGGCCTGGGCCGGACTTTCCTTCACCACCACCCATTGGGTGATCGACAGGGTTCATAGCCTTACCGTGGACACTTGGGCGCCAGCCCATGCGGCGACGGCGTCCGGCTGAGCCGAGCTTGACGTTCTGGTGCTGGACGTTGCCGACCACACCGATCGTTGCTGAACACTCGAGTCGGAACTTGCGGACTTCGCCACTTGGCATACGAACCATGCCATAGTCATCCTCTTTGGCCATCAGCTGGGCTTTTGTACCAGCGGAACGGACCATCTGTGCGCCCTTACCTGGGTTGATCTCGATCGCGTAGATCTGAGAACCGACAGGGATACGGCTGAGAGGCATGCGGTTGCTGGTCTCGACAGGCGCATTTTCACCAGTCTGCAGGGTTTTACCCTTCTGCATCTGTGTATCGGCGAGAATGTAATGGTAGAGACCGTGCTGATCCTTGACGCGCGCAATTCGGGCGCTACGGTTTGGATCGTATTCGATCTCCTCGATCGTCAGGGTCAGATCAGCCGCGATGCGGTGATCGAGTAAACGGTAGTGTCGTTTGACACCTCCACCGCGGTGACGAGTGGTGATTCGGCCCTGGTTATTACGGCCAGAGTGCATCTTCTTGCTTTTAATCAAGCTCTTCAGCGGTTTCTTTGTGGTGATCTCACTGAGGTCCTGGCTCGTCATATTGCGACGGCCGGGAGTAGTTGGTTTATAAGCGATAAGGGGCATTACTTCTTCTCCTCTTTCTGCTCAACTTCGTCAAAGACGCGGATCTTGCCTTCTGACAGAGTCACGTAGGCTTTTTTCGAGTCTTGGCGGTTCGTGGTGCCTGGGTAGCGGTTTTTGCCACGAGTAAAGCGCATGCTTTTGCCGTTTTGGACGACAGTCTTGATGCGAGCTACCTTCGTGCCGTCAAACTGAGCTTCGACTGAGTGGGCAATTTCTTGCTTGTTCGCAGCGAGTGGCACGTTGAAGACATAGGTGTTATTGAGTGCGAGCAGGCGGTAAGCCTTTTCGGTTGCGCGTGGAGTAACTGAGATAAGTTTCATTACTTGTCTCCTCCAAGCCATTCGCTGACGATGTCAATTGCTTTTGGCATGATGACGATACGGTCGGCGTTAAGAATGTAATAGACGCTGAGGTATTTCGCGCTGACAACAAGGGCTTTTTCGATGTTGTTAGTCGCACGCATCAGCTGGGGAGTCTTTGTATCGACAACGATCAGGACTTTTTGGTCGCTCATCTTGTTGTCGGCGAGGAATTTCGCAACTTCGGCTGTCTTGCCAGTGGTGACGATTTCCTTGACTTCGATTTTCTTTTCCTGGTTTGCAAGTGTCAATGCTTGGCGAATAGCCACGCGCTTGGCGGTCTTGCTGATGTTCATTTTGTAGTTTTCTACGCCACGTGGGCCGAAAACGATACCACCACCACGCCAGATTGGGTTACGGCTACTGCCGAAACGAGCGCGGCCCGTACCCTTCTGCTTCCATGGTTTCTTACCACCACCACGGACTTCGCCGCGGGTTTTGGTGGATGCGCCTGCCGAGCGACCGTTTGCGAGAAACGCGTCGTAAGCGAGCTTCAAAAGCTCGTGGTTTGGAACATCAACCCCAAACACTGATTTCGGCAAGGTGGCTTTTGCTGGACTGGTAGATGTATCAGCCATTACTTAGCTCCTCTCTCGGTTATATCGAGTACGATTAGGCCCTTTTTGGGACCTGGTACAGCGCCCTTGACACCGATGAGGTTGTCAGCAGCTGAGATGTAGGCGACGCGGAGGTTCTGTACAGTAACCTGCTCGTGACCCATGTGCCCAGCCATGCGCTTACCCTTGAAAACTTTCTGTGGGTACATGCTACCGATAGAACCTGGCTTGCGTGTATTACCCTTACCACCGTGTGATTTGCGGTGGCGCATAAAGTTGTGGCGTTTAATAGTTCCGGCAAAGCCTTTGCCTTTGCTAATACCGGTTGCATCGACGTTATCCCCGAGTTCGAACTCTGTAACGTCCCATGCGTCCCCGACTTTGATCTCACCGAGATCTTCGACGCGGAATTCCCGAATTACTTTCGGGGTGACACCTGCTGGTTTGACATGTCCAGCGACGGCCTTGCTCAGGTTCTTACCCTCGTCAAAACCAACTTGTACTGCGTTATAACCGTCGGATTCGACGGTCTTAACCTGAGTGACAGTACAGGGTCCGGCCTGAATCAGGGTAACTGGAATAGTCACACCGTCTTCGCCGATGACTTGGGTCATACCAATTTTGGTACCGAGAAGTGCTTTCATAAGCCCTTTTGCTCCCATTTAAAATCCTCGGTGGCTGGCAGTATCTGACGTGCAGACTTTCCAATTCACTCGAGAACAAGTTGTTATTACGTAATAAGTTACCGAGCTATCATAGCACACGCGACTACTGTTTGTCAACGGTTTCGACAGAGGCCTAGGCCAGGATCTGAGTCGCCATCACTTCAGCGAAACATCCAGACGCCTACCTCTGTGATACTTGACTAATCGCTCGCATTTTGCTATAATAGCAATGATGGCTTTATGTTGTCGTGGAAAGCCCACAATAATCGACCCCGAAAGGAGTCGCCATGGCGTTAACGAAGTCGACGCAGCATCAGAGCCCACCTCAGGTGGCGTTCGTCCTCGTCTCTACCGATCCGAACGGAGAGGTTGTTGTAGGAATCACCCTCTTCCCTTCGGTCGCCGATGAGTGGGAGCAAAGCGCGCCACGCGCAGATGGACTCGGGAGTCATTCCGACGAATCGCGTCAGACCAGGCGCTTCCATCTCTCGACAAGCGTGGAGGAAGTGGAGAGGTCTCTGCTCGAACAGGATGCGCTCGACAGGGCGCAGGCCATCAGGAGTGACATCCTGTCATGCGGCCCCGAGGCCCGTGAAGCCCTCAAGGAACTCGGCATCCTCGTCGACAACGGGTCTGCTTCTATCTCCGACTAGCCCGCACTCCAGTGCCGGCGCCCGCAACAAGCGACGCCCGGCCTCATGGTGCGGGCGTTTGCTTTATAGCGGTAATTTCATTCATTCCGCTAGTGTTTGACTATCCGCGGAGAATTTGCTCTAATTTGATCATGGCAACGTACGCGGAGACTCCGTGACGACTCGAGCCGAGGAGGTGCCATGCAAGACATTAACAGACCAGAGTACCTCGCGTTTCGGATTGAGATGTTCTCAAAGTCCAGCGCGACACTAACTCTGCTCGGAAAAGACGATAGCGAGAGCCAAATCTCTATCTCGTGCCCATCTACGGTCGATGGCGATACCTGGAAGGCGATGTGGGCTAGCTTCGTCCGTGAGTATGGCTCCTGTCTGATCGGTGGCGCTCATTACGACGCGGCTGGCAGGCTATCCTCGCTGACGGTACTCACCGCTACATGCGAGGTGACCGCCAACCCGGGCCAAATCAACCCCGCCCCTGTGGCGTAGAGCAACAACGCTCCGCCTTCGGGCGGGCGTTTGCTTTTTAGAGGAGGATGCCGGATGGCAGGAAGTACGAGAGGACTGTCATAACGATGAGAATGGCGTATTCGATTTTGCGGTCGATCTGGAAATGATCATGGCTCGCAAAGATGAGGCCGAGGATAAGCCCGAGCGGCAAACCGTTGAGCACAAACACGCCGATATGTAGCGGATGAGCAAATTTGAGCCATAGACTAGCGAGAACAACGTAAAGCACGAGCTTGAGCACATATGTACTGTCGGCTTCTATCGGGTTTTTTCGTCTCTGTTTTCGCTGTTTTTTCACCATACAGACAGTATATCATAAGCTTTATCTTGAATAATCCGTCACAGTTTGTAATAATAGACACCAAATAGGGGGAATATGGTACAAGCTAAGAAATCATCAGCAAAGAAGAAACCAGTCGTCAAAGCCGCAGCAGCTCACAAGTCGGCCGTGCGTAAAGCTCCGGTCAAACGAGCCACGACCGTACGTACGCGTGTCGCCCGTAAAGCTCACTCGCCGCAGTACAAGAGCTTCAAGCTAGCTCCAGGACCAAAGTTTATGTCGACAGCTATCACCGATCAGACGATCTACTGGGCAGTCCTCGGTATTATCGTGCTCGCCTTCGGTGCCTGGGTTCTCGTCGTCAACGACCGTATCCAGCGTATCTACGACCAGATCGACGCACAGATGATATCGATCAATACAACGAAGTAATCAACTCCGTTCAACTACTAAATAGCCCCGGGACAACCTCGGGGCTATTTGATATCCTGCCTGTAATTACATGCGGATTTCTGCATCGACTCCAGCGGGAAGGCTGAGGTTCTGCAGACTGTCGATTGTCTTTGGGGTCGCGTTGGTAATGTCGATCAGGCGCTTGTGTACGCGCATCTCGAACGTTTCACCGCCCATCTTGTAGACATGTGGGCTTTTGACGACCGTGTACGTACTGCGGCGCGTCGGAAGCGGTACAGGACCAGCGATTGAGGCGCCGGTGCGAATCGCAGTGTCGATGATTTGCTTTGCTGATTGGTCGATCACTTTGTGATCGTAGGCTTTGAGGCGGATGCGAATACGCAGTCCGGCATCTTTTTTGGCTTCTGCCATAACGAAAATTCCCTTCGTTTGTGCTCCAGTAACCTCTTTCGATACGGTGTTGACAGCGCTCGAACGAGTTCTCTGGTGCGATTAATAATACCTCGCCATCATATCAGATACTGTAAAGAGGTGCAACTTGCCGATATCGGCATAATGTGATATATTCATCGTGTCACATTACCAACCAGTGTTAGGACAGCAGATGTCTCGCAAGGTACGGAGTGAGGAGCAAGCGAGAAGGGTCCTCCTCGGGAAGCTGTACCACCGCAAGCCCGGGATGGCCGTTCGGATAATCATCGGACATTGCCCAAGGACAGACAGCCTAGGACTTCTATCCCTTCAGGCAATCGCCGAGCGGGTTGCACGCGTTATGGTCGAGCAAGAGCAGTCTGCACATCATCAGCACGTGGTGACGTACTTCGTTACTCTAGCTGGTGATGTTCCCGGCTACGCCGTCCTGGCGGGCATCAAGAAGCGTCGAAATACCCCCGCTCGCGCGTAGGGCTCTGACATCAACCCCGTCGGCCCTCCAGGTCGGCAGGGTTTCGTCATATATTGTTATTATTCGTCGTTCGTGTTATAATCAGAAGATATGGCAAAGCCCGTCAACCATGAAGCTGTTTCCACACACCTCGATGTGCTTCGAAGTGAAATTGTGCTACACCTCGGATATCTAGCAGCTGAGTCAACTAGACATACGACCGCATTCGCGGTTGATCTTGACCCACCAGCTACACAATCTCACATTAATTCCGCCGAAGATACGCTACGCCGCGAATATCAAGGAAATGGTATTGATGTAGAGCTTTACCCGCTGGAGCAGACTCCTGCGACAAAAGTTAAAGTCGTACTTGTTCACTTACATAATCAATAGCGAGTACACCTCACCTAAAGGCACGGCTCGCTAGCGTTATTTCAAAAAATACCCCCGATCGCTCGAGGGTATTTATTGTTTGTGTGGAGAAAGACTATTTGTCGATCTTAGTCACAACACCGGCACCGACGGTACGGCCGCCTTCGCGAATAGCGAAGTCTTGGCCCATGTCCATAGCGATTGGGCTAAGGAGCTTGACCTTGAAGGTGATCTGGTCACCTGGCATAACCATCTCTTTGTCAGCAGGAAGTTCAACTTCACCGGTGACGTCAGTGGTGCGGAAGTAAAATTGTGGCTTGTAGCCCTTTGCGAATGGCGTGTGTCGTCCACCCTCTTCTTTTTTGAGGATGTAAACCTCGGCATCAAACTCGGTGTGTGGAGTAAGGCTACCTGGTTTGACGATAACTTGGCCACGCTCGACTTGCTCGCGCTCAATACCGCGGAGAAGAAGTCCAGCGTTGTCGCCTGCTTGACCACGGTCAAGGCTCTTCTTGAAAGCTTCGATGCCCGTCACGACAGATGTCTGTGTAGGCTTGAGGCCAACGATTTCAACTGCGTCGTTAACGTTGACGATACCTTGCTCGATACGGCCAGTAGCAACGGTGCCACGACCCTTGATTGAGAAAACGTCTTCGATTGGCATGAGGAATGGCTTGTCGAGGTCACGGACTGGCTCTTCGACCCATTCGTCCATCGCTTCAACGAGGTCCATGATCGCCTGCTCTGACTCTGGGTCACCCGCGAGTGCCTTGGTAGCAGAACCCTTGATAATTGGAGCGTTGTCGCCATCATAACCGTTCTTGGTCAGGAGTTCACGAACATCCATCTCGACGAGTTCGACGAGTTCAGGATCAGCGAGGTCCATTTTGTTGAGGAAGACAAGGATCTTTGGCACACCGACTTGGTGAGCAAGAAGTACGTGCTCACGTGTCTGTGGAAGTGGGCCGTCGTTTGCGGCAACCACGAGGATTGCACCGTCGATCTGAGCAGCACCGGTGATCATGTTCTTCACATAGTCAGCGTGTCCTGGCATGTCAACGTGCGCGTAGTGGCGCTTAGCTGATTCGTATTCCTGGTGAGAAGTAGCGATCGTGATGCCACGAGCCTTCTCTTCTGGTGCGTTGTCGATCTGATCGTACGCAACCGGCTTGTTTACCTCTGACGGGAGCTTCTTTGCGAGCACGCTCGTGATAGCTGCCGTAAGAGTGGTTTTGCCGTGGTCGACGTGGCCCATAGTACCAACGTTGACGTGGGGCTTGGTTCGGTCAAAAGTTGCCATGTAGTTTATTCTCCTACCGTTAATTATATTGTTGTCCATGACGCGGGCCGTGACACCCCAAAATAGCTCTCGCTAGTCTACAGTGGTCGAACGCGCCATGCGTATGGATTCAATTATATGAAAAAACACCGCTTCTGTAAAGGGTTCGCGCGACTATTCGAGATTTTAAGCTAATCCTTAGAATCATCCGTATACTGGTACTAATGAACGAACTCGTCAAACGAAGAATTCTTTGGGTGCTTATTGGCGCCAGCGTCATTCCTATCCTCCTTGTCATCTCCTTGCCTGCGACCTTTACGCTCAAAGCCGCCGCGCTCTATGCGTCGTCCTTGACTGGTTACGCCGGAATCGTTCTCCTCCTCTGGATGTTCCTGCTCGGAGCGAAGTCTGTGGTCGGACACCTCTTCAAAGATCTCGCGCCAATCCTTAATATCCATAAAAGACTCGGTCAGTATGGCTCGGTGGCCATCCTGCTCCATCCACTACTCGTCGTGTATGCCTATGGCGAATCAATCCTCTACACCGTTATTCCCCACATCGGGACGCAGTATGAGAACCACGTCACGCTCGGTCGAATCGCATTCATGCTCGTGGCCGTTATCTGGGTGGCCTCAATTCTCCTCCGTAAGAATATTGGGTTCCGACCGTGGAAATATATCCACTATTTCGCCTATATCTCGATCCCCTTCGCGCTCCTCCACGTACCAGATCTGGGTACGCAGTTTATCGCTCATCCTATCGTGAAGGCCTACTACCTGCTACTCGCGGGAACATTCTCGCTGTTCTTTCTCCTCCGTCTCTCGGCATGGCTCAATTATGACCGCCAACGCTATGAGGTTGTCGATCACCAACAGCTGACTGATACCGATTTTGCCCTGACGCTACGGCCGCTCGATGTCACCCTCGTGCCCGAAAAAGGGCAATATGTCTATATCAAGCAAGGAATCGTCAGCGAAGATCACCCCTTTTCGGTTACCTATTACGATCCGGCTAATGGTGATCTGACGATCGTCTACCGAATCTATGGTGCGTTCACGAAGTTTCTCACCTCTCTGCCGCTTGGCGAAATTGTCCAGGTCGGTGGGCCGTATGGGTTATTCACGCAGGACAAGCCGTCCGATATGAAGACCGTGTACATCGCTGGCGGAGTCGGCATTACTCCATTCGCGCAGCACATACTCGACGGAGACGCGGATGATAACCATTGGCTGTTTGTGTCGAACAAAAACCGCCATGGTGCGCCTATGGTACCCCAGATGCGACGAGTTCTCGGTCAGCGCCTAGTCGAATACTACACGAAAGACAACGCGAAAGCTGATGGAAGTATTATCGGACGGATGAACGCTAATTCTCTCCGTGAACGCCTGGGTGACCTCGCAAACTGTTCCTTCTACATCTGTGGTCCGCCGGCGATGGTTGAGCATATGAAGCAGTCATTGCTCGAAGCCTCCGTGCCCGCCCACCAGGTGAACATCGAAGAATTTGGCTGGTAATTAGATCAGCATTATATGCGCGTCGTAAGCGCGCGCCAGCGTCTCTTTGAGCGTCGGACGAATGATGACGATGGTCGCGAGCGTATCGGCGATGAGCGCGGTGTGAGCGATCACATACGAGGCAACGTAGGACGAGTCAGTCGAATCACCGGTAGTCGGGTCGATGATATGATGCCTGAGGCCACTAGAGGTCTCCCAGGAACGTTTGATAGTGTCACTGCCAGCGAGTGCACCTACCGTCAGCGATACGGTTTTGTAGACAGTATCTGGATGGTTTGGGTCCTCAAGGGCAAATTCGATCGGTGTATCACTCTGGACGAACAGATCGCCGCCACCATTGACGATATACTGCGTCACGCCGTGGTCTCGCATGATGTGAGCTATTCCGTCCACTAGCCAGCCTTTGCCAAATCCGCCGAAATCAAGCATAATCCCCGCCGGACAGCGAATTTCCTCGGACGAATACGAGAGGATGTCCCAGAGGTCGAGACGGATGTCGCCTGCATACTTTCGCGAGCCATAGCCGAGCCTACTGAGCGATCCGGCGACTGTCAGATTAAACGCGCCCCCAGATACTGCGTGCATCTCTTTAGCATAATCGAGCATTCGGAGCATTTCTTCTGGAGGATTAGGGATAGTGCCGGTGTCAAATAATTGTGAAATCAATGAGTCGTCACGAAAGCGCGAATAACGGAGGTCGAATAGCGCGACGCATTCGTTGATCGCTGTGCGTAATTCAGGGGTAAACATGCCCCCGTCGAGCCGTTCGAGCCAAAATCGCGTTCCGATTGCGTCGAATTCGTAGATTGATTGGTTCGAGGCCATTAGGCGGCCGCTTGGCTCCTGATGTTATCAATCGCGTTCGAGAATGCATAGGTCGTGAGGCTTGCGCCGCCGATTTGGCTTGGGCTGTAATTCGCAAGCGACTGGCCCTTCGCGTCACTCGAAACTGAGCTTTCGAAGCTACTGACGTAGTAGCTCGACTGACCGTCGCTGTAATTATCGTTGGTTTTGACACTCGAGATATTGCCACCACTGAGGACAAGCGTCACAGCTATAGAGTTTGAAGCACCGCTTGGCACATCATAATTCACCGTGCTCGAGTAAGTGCCATCTTTATAGGTGCCCGTGGAGACGGTTGAGGTTCCGCCTGAGGTTGTCGATGGCGCAGTCAAGCTAGCTGAGGGCGATGATGATGCCGACGTCTGGCTAGATGTCGCCGATCGTACCAAAGACGTCTCCGGTGCCTTAAACAACGCCAATCCACCGATTGAAGCCACTGCGATAACCGCGACCGTTCCGATAGTGACAAGTACCTTTTGATTTGCTTCCATGACAGATATAGTAATCTGCTAACCTTAAATTTAACTTTTCTCAGTATACATGAACTCTTACGATCTGCTTATGATTGATAAATCTATAAACACCGTCATAATGGAAACATACGGTTATTGCCAACACGAGGAGACACTATGACCGATAGTACCCCGAGAGAAACGGGTGAAATCCAGGAAGTCGACGACTTCACCTCGGATCAGGTTCGAACACTCCTGGTTCAGGGATGGCATGCGTACTGCACAGCCGGGAATCTGGTGTATGAATACACGTTTACTCCTCACGAGCAAGTGGCGCACCACCTGCAGGAGCAAATGATGACGACATCGTCTCGACAGACTGGGCTGCCTCGACCGCCTAGCCGGCACAGCCCCGTGCGCGTGGCGAGCGCGAGTAAAGGAAAGATGGTTGGCCCATTTGACCATCTCCTCGTCACCAGGACTATACTCACAGCGAACGAGATTCGCAAGCACTTCAGCCTCGCCGCACGGCATGGCCGAAATCCCCAGTAGTCCGGTTGAGCCCAAGTTGGTGCTCCCGGGCGGCCGGGGCATCAATGACATTATTTACTACCAAAATACCGCCTCAGTTACGAGGCGGTTTTTGATTAGGCAATTACCTATTTGCTGCGTTTGGCGATGATTTCCTGCGCGACGTTCGGTGGAACTTCTTCGTAGTGCGCGAGCTCCATCGTGCTTGCGGCACGACCTTGGCTCATCGAACGGAGTTCAGAGGTGTAACCAAACATACTTGCAAGAGGAACGATCGCCTTGATGAGCTTGGCGCCCGCCATGAGATCTTCCATCGCCTCGATACGGCCACGTCGGCTATTGAGGTCGCCGATGATGTCACCCATGAAGTCTTCAGGAGTAGTTACTTCGACGTGCATGACTGGCTCGAGAAGGATTGGCTTAGCTTGTCGCACACCTTCGCGGGCAGCAATTGCACCAGCGAGGTTAAAGGCGAGCTCGGACGAGTCAACATCATGGTAGCTACCATCATAGAGAGTCGCTTTGACGTCAACTACCGGATAGCCGGCGATAACACCACCTTCGAGGGTTTCTTTGATACCCTTCATCACAGGAGTGCGGTATTCTTGAGGAACAACACCGCCCTTGATCATGTCGATGAACTCGAAGCCCTTACCCTGTTCATTCGGCTCAAAGCGTACCCATACGTCACCGTACTGGCCGCGTCCACCAGATTGCTTGGCGTGCTTACCTTGTACTTCGCTCATACCCTTGATCGTTTCGCGGAAGGCCACTTGTGGCTCACCGACATTCGCTTCGACGCTAAACTCGCGCTTCATGCGGTCAATAAGAATATCAAGGTGAAGCTCACCCATTCCTGACATGATCGTCTGACCAGTCTCGTCATCAGTGTGGATACGGAAGGTTGGGTCTTCTTCGGCGAGGCGCTGAAGAGCGATGCCCATCTTTTCCTGGTCGGCCTTTGATTTCGGCTCAACGGCGATACTGACTGGAGGATCTGGGAACGTAATGCTCTCGAGGGCGATAGGATGAGCAACATCAGCGAGTGTATCGCCGGTAAATGTGCTCTTAAGGCCCACAACAGCGGCAATGTCGCCGGCTTCAACCTTGTCGATGTCTTCGCGCTTGTCGGCATGCATACGAACGATACGGCCGATACGCTCTTTTTCACCAGTCGTGGTGTTAAGGACGTAACTACCAGCACTAAGGACGCCTGAGTAGACTCGGATAAAGATAAGCTTACCGACAAATGGGTCAGTTGCGATCTTAAATGCGAGTGCGGCCATTGGCTCTTTTTCGCTAGGATGACGGCTAATTTCATCGCCTGTCTTTGGGTTTTTACCCCATACTTCGCTCACGTCGACTGGACTTGGGAGGTAGTCTGCCATGAGGTCGAGTACTTTCTCGACGATCACGCCGCGACCATCGCCACCAGAGACAAGGTAGAAGTCACCAGCGAGCACGCGCTTGCGAAGAGCTCGCTTGAGCTCGACTTCGGTAATCGAGTCGACGCCGCTTTCGAAGAATCGCTCCATGAGCTCATCTTCAGCTTCGACAGCTGCTTCCACGAGCAAGGCGCGGGCATTAGTTGCTCGTTCCATCATATCGGCAGGGATCTCACCAACCGTGAGTTCGTGATCAGTATAGTCCTTATATGTGTAGGCTTTCATATCGACGAGGTCGATGAGTCCATTGATGTCTTTTTCGAATCCGATTGGGAGATGGATTGCGAGAGCATTTTTTGAAAGACGATTGTGAATGCTATCGAGAGATTTGTAGAAGTCACCACCGATCTGGTTGATCTTGTTGATGAAGCAGATGCGAGGCACGCCATATTTGTTCGCCTGGCGCCACACTGTTTCAGACTGAGCTTCAACGCCCATCTTGCCGTCGAAGATCGTCACTGCACCGTCAAGGACGCGGAGACTACGCTCAACCTCGGCAGTGAAGTCGATGTGTCCCGGGGTGTCGATGATGTTGACCTGGCAGCCCTTCCAAAAACACGTCACCGCAGCAGAAGTGATCGTGATTCCACGCTCTTTTTCCTGTGCCATCCAGTCAGTGGTGGCGCTATCACCATTTGCACCGCGCACTTCACCAATCTTGTGGTTGATGCCTGTGCGGTAAAGGATGCCTTCGGTTGTTGTCGTCTTACCAGCATCGATGTGCGCAATAATACCGACATTGCGAATATCCTTAAGCTGGATGTCTTTGGTTGCTGCCATAATGGTAGTCGTCTCTCTTCTCTAAAGTTTAGTTAAAAATTTTCGCCATAAAAAATAGCGCCTTGCAATGTATTATAGCAGATTTTCCTTAATATTTAAGGCCTTTTACCAATTCCAGGGGTGCTTTTGTAAGCTCAGTCGAACCATCTGGGAGCTTTACTTCAAGCATTAGCGTAAGTCCCCGATCCTGGGTGACAATTACATCAAGAAACCTACCCCAAACCTCTTCCTCTGATGTAACGCCTTCTTTATCTCGTGTATCGAGGGAAATTCCAAGGTGTCGCCCTACGCCAATTGTCATACTGAGCGCAGACGCTACCTCGTTCTCGGTACCAGGCATCGATTGCAGGTTTTCTTTTGCGCCAATTGATATCTTTTGAAGAATACTCGGTTTAGAGAGATCTATAATTTCGCTTTCTTCTGCATGAATCGCCCTATCAAGCAATCGGACATTGCGTGCAAATAACGAGGCATCAATGCCCGACCTCTTCATTCTACGACGTAATTCCCTAAATTCCTCAGATCGCTTAAGCCATTGCGCTACTATCACATCGTCGGACGCTAAGTCGACAATGAGACGCCTTTGTACAATTATAGCTCCCACTGCAAACTTACCAAATAAGATAGGCACTGTCGTATCGAGGTGCTCACTAGTGAAATGAATATGTGAGACTAATTCATATCCGTCGTCAGTTTCGTCAACCGATATAGCCGCCCCTCCAATAAACGCATCGTCAACACCACTGGCAAGCTCAAACTCTTCTGACGAACCCTCAAGTTTGGTTGAGATTGTAGCATCGATTTGATCCTCCAAAGTTTCGAACCCTGGGGCTGAGAGACATAACCCGCCTTCTATGTAAAATGGGATCCTCCCCAGTGGCGACGGCATTGTATCAAACAAATTCTTCATTTTAAGATTTAACCTATCGCGACCTGCGAGTGCCGTTTCCATATCATCATAGCCCGAACGGGTGTCTTTACGTGCAGACGCGCGTATTTTTTCGATTACCGCCTGCGCTTTTCTTGCATCTGTATAGCGGCTTCGACCTTGGCTCATCTGCTCTGTCATTCAGCGATTATGCCACACCGAGTGCTATATGCAAAGCATTAGCCTTATGGATCGCTCAACTAGCTCGGGTATTCACGATCAGTTCATTCTTCAGTCTATTCGTTATGCGGCAAGCGCGTCGCTTTCGGTAGCCGTACCCGGGAAGTATTGATTCGTATAGTTTGGTACGGTCAGCAGTGCGCATAATCCCAAAAGCTCGTGTGTCTCAACGTAGGAATGCGGGTCAAACTCATTCTGAATACCGATCATGTGAAATGCATCAATCCCAAGCGCCTGATAGACTTCGGACGAATACTTCTCAAACACTCTGTCGTATTGCTGAATATATTTCCTGAGTTTCTGTTCATCCTCTGAGTTTTCAACTAAACGCTCGAGAGCAATTGCTCTTTCGGCGTGCAAAAATAGCTGGCAAGAAATCTCATGCGACCGTAGGTATTGCTCCATCCGACCTAGCTTCGGTACATTTGGTGGCCTTGTTACTTCATGAATCACATTATGAAACTGGCGAGGAAGCAGGCCACGGTTTGTTGGAAGGTTACGAAAACGCTTCGGTGTATCGCATTTATTTGGCGTATTTTGATATTGAGATGACTCATATAGCGCGGCGTACCATTGAAAGTGATGATCATCAGGCCTCCATATTTGCGTCGCTTGTTTTGACCAGTCGACCGGCCAGAGATAGTCATCATCGAATAGCTCAAGTACCCTTTCGATCGTTGCATCGTGTAGCACAAAGCCGCGATCATCGGTGGGCGCGTAGAATTTTTGAATCTTTTCTGGGTCTTGGCGCCAGGCATCAAGGGGCGGAAGGTGCGCAAGCTGGCCGTAACGCTCAGCTCGCAAAGGCATTTAGTCCCCTAGTTCCGTGTTTATTTTATCCCTCATTTGATATAAACATATCATAGCGCTAGCGCTTAATCAAGCAAGTTACCAAAAAACACCGCTAGATCTAGCGGTGTTTGAGGATCAAGCGACGTCCTGATTATGGTCGAGCGAAGTGCGCAAAGGCGCGGTTGGCTTCGGCCATTCGATGCGTGTCTTCCTTCTTCTTGAAGGCAGAACCAGTTTCATTGTAAGCGTCGACGATCTCAAGTGAGAGGCGCTTCTCGTACGGCATACCCTTGCGTGAACGTGCGCTCTGGACAAGCCATGTAAACGCGTAGTGCAGCTGACGGTGGCCTTGTACTGGGAACGGAATCTGGTAGTTTGCACCACCGACTCGGCGACTCTTCACTTCGAAGTTCGGGCTGATGTTTCGGAGTGCCCTCTCGAATACTTCGAGGGGATCTTCACTCTTGAGTGTCTTTGCGGCCTGCTCGAGTGCGCCGTAAACGGCACGCTCAGCGACAAGCTTTTTGCCGTCGATCATCGATTTGTTGATAAGACGCTGAACCATGACTGACTGGTAGCGTCGATCTGGCTTAACGACTCGCTGTAGTTTCTTAGTAACTTTACGTGGCATGATTATTTCTCCGCTTTCTTAGCGCCGTACTTGGAACGACCCTGTTGGCGTTTTGCAACACCCTGGAGGTCAAGCGCGCCACGAACAATATGGTAACGAACACCTGGAAGGTCAGGAACGCGACCGCCACGAACAAGCACAACGGCGTGCTCCTGGAGGTTGTGACCTTCGCCACCGATGTAAGCCCAAACTTCTTGGCCGTTCGTCAAGCGAACACGGGCCACTTTGCGAAGTGCTGAGTTTGGCTTTTTCGGAGTCTTGGTAGTCACCTTGACACAGACACCGCGCTTGAGCGGCGCATCTTGATCATAGTAACGCACCTTGAGGTCGTTCTTGATGCGACCGAGAGCTGGAGACTTGGACTTCTTTTCCGCTGTCTTCCGTGGCTTTCGGATAAGCTGATTAATCGTAGGCATTTAGTAATAATCCTTTGTACAGTTGATGATTTGGCTTGATAAGGGCCGTGTGGTGCGAACGCCGGTGCAGCAAGCACTCGTTCGCGCGTATCTGAAGCATTCTGGCTTTCACACTAGCTATGAGCTACAGATAGGAAACTCATGAGGTACTATAGCAGACCGATGGTGTTTTGTCGAGAGGTGTTGAGATTTTATAGGCGCATGCGCTACACTACATATAACCATAAGGAGAATATATGCCCGAAGAACCTCAGGAGACGCAACCGTTCACGCAAAATGAAGCACCTATAGTGGCCCCACCACCAGTCATAGAGACACCGAAGCCAAAGAGACGTCGCCACCCTCTGCTTTTTTTTGCTACTCGTCGTCGGAGTAGCCGGTATGTCAGCCGTCGCCACCTACGCGGTGATGAAATTTGCCGATGGCTCAACCAAAAACACCGCCCAGCCAGTTTCCCAGACGACAGCGGCGCCCGTTATGTCGCAGAGCGATAAGTTACTCGGAGTTATTGCTCACATTAAAACACTACTGCCGAGCGCGAAGACATTTACCTCAAGTGACAGCTTCTCGAACCCGCCTCATCGCAAAATGGGTTCACCTTACAACTTCTATGCAGTTGGAACACAAAATGATGCCTGGATTGTACGCTCGGGTACAATCGCTGGCCCCGCTGCCGCCGCGAAGGCCGCAAAGGATGTCTACGATTATTTCGTGAACGACCAGAAGGCGGCACCCGATATACTTATCGGTGGCGCCGCGATGGCCACACTCACGAATACGGCGAGCATGAATATGTACCGCATGAGTACCGCAGATTACACATGCTCCTTACTCGAGGAGGGCACCTATCTTGATGCAAATCCAACAAGCCTAACCGGTGCCGATATCTCGGTCTCCTGTTCGACAGAAGAAGAATACGCTAAAAATGCAAAGACACAACAACCATTTTATGCTGCGATTTTAAGCGATGCAGCGCATAGCGTCGACACAACGATGCTCGGCTTACCGGGCGCTATAAAGAATAGCGCGACAGCAAGCTACAAGACTACTCAAGTCGGTGTTGGCGGAAGTGATTCTACGCTCACAGGTGGTGCTGCGGGGTTATTTTACCAGACGCCAGACGGAACGTGGCACTTCTTTGTTGGGACTCAAAGTTCGCTGAGCTGCTCACAATACAATACTGCCGATCTCAAGAAAGCGTACGTCGGTGAGGCTTGCTACAATAATGACGTCCTATCGGCCGTAACTATTCAATAAATAGAACACTCTGACATTAAAATAACCTCGCGTATCGCGAGGTTATTTTAATGCTCACTGCGTATTACTACGCGGCGAGCTCGACATCATCAGCGATGGTGTCAGCGTAGAGCGCCTCACCCGCCTCGTCAAGTTCGAATCGCGCACCGGTTCCCACGGGGATCTTTCGTCCGATGATAACGTTTTCCTTGAGTCCGCGGAGATGGTCGGCGCGTCCACTAGTTGCGGCATTGATAAGCACGCGGGTCGTATCCTGGAATGATGCGGCCGAAAGCCAGCTGTCGCTCCAGATTGAGACCTTGGTGATACCAAGTAGCAACTGAGTATACTGAGCCGGCTCCTTGCCGTCTGCGATCAGTTGACGATTTGCTTCGACGACACTTGCCTTTGAGACGATATCGCCCATGACAAATGTGCTGTCGCCTGGATCCTCCAGCTGAACACGGCTGAACATCTGGCGTACGATGATCTCGAGGTGCTTGTCGGCCACGTCCTGGCCCTGAGCGGCATAAATGCCGAGCACTTCGTTGATAATGTAGCGCTGTGTTGCTTCCGTACCCTTGAGGCGCATACGATCATGCAAGTTCAGCGAACCAGAGGTCAAGCGATCGCCCGCTTCGACGGTATCGCCCGGCTTAACCACGAGTTGTGAAGTACCTGGGATCTCGTAACGAACTGGGCCGTTTGCGCCCGCAGCAATCACGACAGTATCTTCGGTAAACTCGACAACTCCATCAAATGGTGCGAAGAGAGGGTTTTCGGCGCCCATAGCTTCAGCGATGACATCGCCGCTCTTTACCTCAGAACCGCCCTTCAGCGTCGCGTGGCGTCCATCAAGCGCGATGCGCTCGACGTGTCCACCCGTTGGAGTAACCTGTACGATGTACTTCTTGCCATCTTCCCAGGTATCGACAACACCGGTGATCTCCGAGATGAACGCCAGACCCTTCGGATTGCGTGCTTCGAAGAGCTCTTCGACGCGTGGAAGACCAGTCGTGATGTCACCACCGGCAACACCCGAGTTGTGGAAGGTCTTAAGGGTTAACTGAGTACCAGGTTCACCGACTGACTGAGCGGCGATAACGCCGACTGGCTGAGCATTGGCAATCAAGCTACCAGTTGCCATGTCGATACCGTAGCTCTTGCGGGGAATACCCTGGAGATTATTGGTTGACAATACTGACTGAATCTTCACCTGCGCAATTGATGGGTCGGTATCAATCTTTTCGGCAATCTCACGAGTGATCAACTCGTCGTTCCCGACATGACCTGGAATAGCCTCGGCAGTATAGCGCCCAAAGAGGCGGTTACCGAAGTTAATCATGGTGATTTCTGTCTCGCCGCGGTAGATCAGGTATCCCTCATCGTCGCCATCTACATCTTCAACGGTGAAGACGTCTTGGCTCACGTCTACGAGGCGTCGTGTCAAGTAACCCGAGTCGGCCGTCTTAAGTGCGGTGTCGATCAGACCCTTGCGTGATCCACGAGTCGCCACGAAGGCTTCAAGCGAGGAAAGACCCTGCTTGTAGTTCGAACGAATCGGAAGCTCAATTTCGCGGTTGTTGGCGTCCACCTGGATACCGATCATTGCGCTGGCGAGCTTGACGTTCGTCACGTTACCGCGAGCACCTGAGTTGACCATCGTCGCAACACTGGTGTCCATCTGGGAGAGTTCTTTCTTTAGAAAATCCTCAACCTTTTTGTCGACGCTACGCCAGTTGTTCACCGTCAAGGTGTAGCGCTCGTCTTCTGTGATGAGACCCTCTTCGTACTGCTCGGAGATGATCTCCTCGCGGCCATCACCTTCGGCGACGAAGTTCTCGATCTCGGCAAAGCTGATGTAGTCGGTCATGCTCGTCGATACAGCTGATATGGTAGCGAAGCGGAATGCGAGACCCTTCATGCGGTCAGCAATGCGAGCTGTCTCTTCAGCACCATACTTCTCAAAGATTTGAGCAAGAACTTTTTTGAGCTCTTTCTTGTTCTGAACGTTATTATTGTACGGGAAGTCGTCGGGTAGAATCTCGTTGAAGAAGAGTCGTCCAAGCGTTGTCTCGCGAATCGCACCCTTGGCACGGACACGGATCGGGCTTTGGAGCATGAGTTTCTTCATGTCGTAGGCCATTTCAGCGTCACGGCTGGAGGCAAATATCTTCACGTCTTTCGTCTGAGCTGCAGGTTTCGCGTACGTGAGGTAGTAGTTACCGAGCACGATATCCTGGTTGATGTTTAACACTGGGCTACCATCGGCAGGCTTCAAGAGGTTGTTCGTCGCACTCATGAGTTCGCGAGCTTCACGCTGCGCGTCATCTGAGAGCGGGAGGTGAACGGCCATCTGGTCGCCGTCATAGTCGGCGTTAAATCCGGTCGCGACGAGTGGGTGGAGCTGGATTGCCTTACCTTCGACGAGGACAGGCTGGAAGGCCTGAATCGACAAACGGTGGAGTGAAGGAGCGCGGTTTAGGAGCACGTATTTGCCTTCGATACAGGCGTCAAGCGCGTCCCAAACAACGGCTTCGCTAGCTTCGATCAATCGAGTAGCCGAACGGATGTTGTGGGCGTATTCATTACGAATCAACCAGCTGATGACAAATGGCTTGAAAAGCTCGAGAGCCATCTGCTTCGGAAGACCACATTGTGAGATCTTGAGCTTCGGACCGACGACAATCACGCTTCGTCCTGAGTAGTCAACGCGCTTACCGAGAAGGTTTTGGCGGAATCGACCCTGCTTACCCTTGAGCATATCTGAGATGCTCTTGAGTCGGCGGCGACCACCGGTCGCATTGACGGCACGGCCACCACGGGCGGCTGAGTTGTCGATCAGGCTGTCAACGGCCTCCTGGAGCATACGCATCTCGTTGCGGCGAATCACTTCTGGCGCATTGAGGTCGATAAGCTTCTTCAGGCGGTTGTTACGGTTGATCACGCGACGATAGAGGTCGTTAAGGTCGCTGGTCGCGAATCGACCACCGGTTAACTGCACCATCGGGCGAAGATCTGGAGGAATAACGGGGAGAACAGTGAGGCAGAGGCTCGACGGCTTGATGCCGGCAGCTTCCATCGCTTCAAGCACCTTGAGGCGCTTTAGGAGCTTCTTCTCACGCTGTCCGCGAGCCGTTTCGACTTCTTTTGAGAGCTCAGCGATGAGGATAGGAAGGTCGATTTCATCAAGCAATGCTTTGAGAGCCGTTCCACCCATGCCGACTTCGGCGAGGTCTTCGTATTCTTCAGGAAGATTGCGGAAATCACCCTCATTGAGCAAGGCATTTTTCTGCAGGCTTTCGAGTTGGCTCTTCTTGACGACAAAGTCACTCTCGAGCTCTTCGACTTCTTTGGACTGAGCCTCGGCGAGTGCTTTGACATCTGCGCCTTCCGCACCAGCTTCATTCTCGTAGCGCATCTTGATTGCGATCTTTCCCGCCTCGGTCTCGGCTTCGAGATCGGCAAGCATCTGATCGCGCTTCTCAGTGTTCACGCCCAAGACGACATAAGTCGCAAAGTAGGCGATACGTTCGAGGTTGCGGACAGTGATACCGAGCAGAAGCGACATCGCGCTTGGCGTGCCACGCATAAACCAGATGTGAGCAACTGGTGCAGCGAGGTTAATGTGGCCCATGCGCTCACGTCGGACAATACTCTTGGTGACAAGTTCACCGTTCTTATCGACAGCCGCTTCACGAGAACGAACACCCTTGAGCTTCGTGTCGTGTGGGTTGATGTCTTTGACTGGCCCGAAGATCCGTTCACAAAACAGACCATCGCGTTCCGGTTTCTGTGTGCGGTAGTTGATTGTCTCAGGCTTGGTGACTTCACCATAGCTCCATTTCAAGACATCTTCTGGACTCGCTACTGCGAGACGTACCGCGTCAAAGTCGGCAATACTGCTGGTTTGGACAACTCGTGACATATTACGCCTCCCCTTCGTCTTCTTTAGTGGTTATCTCTTCGTACATTTCATCAAATTCTGGATCGACGTCGGAAATCTGACCGGATTCATCGATTTCTCTGATCTCTACACCTTCTGCTTCGTCAATCTCACCTAGTTCGTCAGATTCATCGAGAACCGTCTCGAGTTCTTCTGCGAAATCACCCGCTGGGACGGCCTTATCTTCTGGGCCGGCCGCCTCGATGAGTTTCTCGGCATCAATCTGTAGGTCATCGTCGACTAGGTCAACGCGAAGGCCAAGGCCTTGGAGCTCTTTGACGAGCACGTTAAAGCTTTCTGGCAGCTTCGGACCGGTGATGACTTCATCTTTGATGATCGATTCGTAGGCTTTCGCACGACCGTACACATCGTCAGATTTAATCGTCAACATCTCCTGGAGCGTTGTCGCGGCGCCATAGGCCTCGAGCGCCCACACTTCCATCTCGCCGAAGCGCTGACCACCGTTTTGCGCCTTACCACCGAGTGGCTGTTGCGTCACCATCGTGTATGGTCCAGTTGATCGAGCGTGGATCTTGTCGCTCACCATGTGGTGAAGCTTGATCATGTGCATGACGCCAACCGTCGTGCGCTCTTCGAACGCGTCGCCAGTGCGACCGTCAAACAGTTGGCTCTTTCCGTCTGTGGCATAGCCAGCTTTTGCGAGTTCTTCCTGGATCTTTTCAATTGGGACACCGTTGAATGGTGGTGTTGCGACCTTGTACCCAAGCGCCTTTGCGGCCATACCAAGGTGGGTCTCAAACAACTGTCCGAGGTTCATACGACTCGGCACACCGAGTGGGTTGAGTACGATATCGACAGGAGTTCCATCTTCGAGGAATGGCATGTCTTCGATCGGCATAATGCGCGCGACAACACCCTTGTTGCCGTGACGTCCAGCGAGCTTGTCGCCGACGCTGATCTTGCGAAGCTGTGCAACGAAGATTTGGATCTGCATCAACACGCCGGCTTTGAGTTCGTGACCGTTCTCGCGAGAGAAGATCTTAACGCCGACAACTTTTCCGCCACCAGCATTGTTCATGCGCTGGCTAGTATCGCGAACATCTTTGGCTTTTTCGCCGAAGATAGCGCGGAGCAGTCGCTCTTCTGAGCTCAGTTCCTGTTCGCCCTTTGGCGTGATCTTACCGACGAGCACATCGCCCGCCCTGACCTCTGAACCTACTTGAACGATACCGTTCTCGTCGAGGTGTCGAAGTGATTCTTCACTGACGTTTGGAATGTCACGAGTGACAATCTCTGGGCCAAGCTTTGTCTCACGGACTTCGACGTTGTAGTCTTTGATATTGATGCTGGTAAGCGTGTCATCTTCAACCATGCGACGGCTCAGGACGATAGCGTCGTCCATATTATAGCCAGCCCATGGCATGAAGGCTACGAGGAGGTCTTTACCGAGTGCGAGCTCGCCATCTTTGATGGACGCGCCTTCGATGAGGACACTACCCTTTTTGACCTTGTCGCCACGATTGACGATAACTTTTTGGTTGATCGAACGATCGTCATTTGATTTTGCAAAGTGAATTGGCTCATAGAGCTTCACGCCGTCTTTGTACTTAACCTCAACGCCGTCTGCATCGGCTCGGATGACTTCACCCTCAGCTTCAGCAACAACGAGTTGGCTCGAGTCGCGTGCGGAAATGCTCTCCATGCCGGTACCAACCGTTGGTGCCTCTGTAGTGAGGAGCGGGACGGCCTGGCGTTGCATGTTTGAACCAGTCAATGATCGGTCAATACGGTTTTTCTCAATAAATGGAACGAGTGCAGCAGTTGATCCGAGGATCTGCTTGTGTGCTGCGTCCATGTAGGTGACGTCGTTTGCATCAACCTGTCCAGGCTGCAAGAACTTACGGGCCGAGACACGTGAGCTCGCGAACTTATTCTTGTCGTCAAGCTTCGCGCCTGCATCGGCAATCACTTCTGTGATTTCCTGGGCGGCGTCAAGGTAAACAACTTCGTCAGTGACTTGGCTATTTACTACCTTACGATAAGGAGTCTCGAGGAAACCATACTCATTGATGCGTGCGTAGCTCGCGAGGTTGAGCACGAGACCGATGTTCGCGCCTTCCGGTGTCTCAACGGCGCAGATACGGCCGTAGTGAGTTGGGTGAGCATCGCGGACGTCAAATCCGGCACGCTCACGAGAAAGGCCGCCAGGACCCATTGAACTGAGGCGGCGCTTATGGGAAAGCTCTGATAGTGGGTTAACTTCGTCAAGTAACTGGGAGAGCTGGCTTGATGCGAAGAACTCACGGACGGCGGCAACGACCGGACGGGCGTTGATGAGCTGAGAAGGCGTGACCGAAGTAAGGTCGCTCATGCTCATACGGTCCATGGCGTTGCGCTGCATGCGGAGCATACCGACGCGGAATTGGCGAGCTACAAGCTCACCGACCAGTTTGACGCGACGATTGGAAAGGGCGTCGATATCATCTTGGGCTTCCTGAGTGTTATTGAGGCGAATGATCTCGCGAATAATCGCGACGAGATCGGTAACCTGGAAGGTTCGGAATTCTGTCGTGTTCGCGACATCGATACCAAGGCGTTGGTTGAGCTTGTAACGACCAACACGGCTGTAGTCAAATCGCTTGAAGTCGAAGAACATGCGCTCAATCATCTGGCGAGCGTTGTCGACAGTGGCGAGATCACCTGGGCGAAGACGGCGATAGACCTCAATGAGGGCTTCGTTGACGCCATGAGCTGGGTCTTTTTCGAGTGTTGCTTCGATGAACTTCGTGTCACCGGTGTCGACATCTTTGAATAGCTCTTTGATGTCACCGACTTTACTGTGGCCAAGGGCGCGCAACAGTGTTGTAACGGCGATTTTGCGTCGGCGGTCGATCTTTACATAGATCGCACCATTTGAGGCGGTTTCGAATTCAAGCCATGCGCCACGACCCGGGATAAGCTTTGCACCATAAAGGTTGCGTCCTGTGGCTCGTTCTGCGGTGAAAAATACACCGGCTGAACGAATAAGCTGGCTAACGACGACTCGCTCGGTGCCGTTGACGATAAAGGTACCACGCTCGGTCATCCATGGATAATCACCGAGGTAGATTTCCTGTTCTTTGACTTCACCGGTTGTCTTGTTCGTGAGTTCGATATTGACGAGCAGTGGCGCGTCATATGTCAGGTTGTTCTCTTTCGCAGAGATCTCAGTTGTCTTCGGGTCCTGGAACGCGTAATCCTTGAAGCGTAGTTCAAGTTTCTGGCCAGTATAATCCTCAATTGGATTTAGTTCTGCGAAAATCTCACCGAGACCAGTTTCGACGAAGTCTTTCCACGACTCCTTCTGGTGTTGGATGAGATTTGGCATCGCAAGTGCGGTGTCGTCTTTGGTAAAAAAGACGCGTCCGAGCTGCGAGGTAGCTGCTTTTTTTGTGGCCACGATAGTCTCCCTCATTGGTTAATTGATTAGTAGTTCGACAGTCCTACCTCTGTTATTTCGATCGTGGGTCATTGATCGCAATACCAAAGATACTTCCCAATTTGGCGCCGAAGCGTACACTAACGAGAGTTACGGACACCAAAAACGCCACGCCTAGGCGTAGTGTCCAATCGACCCACGTTATACTATCTTCATTACATCCTATTGTATAAGGTCATTCATGCATTGTCAACGCAAACTATCGCCTTTTTTGGAAGTTTGGTTCCGGTAGCGTTTGATGCTACCGGAACCGTGTCAGCGAACCGGCTCGGCTAGGTGGTGCTATTCATCCTCATCTTCTTCTTCTCCTCCTTCTTTCTTTCGAGAAGAACTGAGACGTACTCCATGATACCGACAGCGGCGAAAATACTGCCCGTCCCGATCTCAAGGAGTGAGACCCTACCCCCTGAAAGCTGCACAGTCTCACCACTGACCGCGATCAGGACGATTGCCCAGACGGGGAACAGAAATGCATCGTGCCGAAGTCTTCGAGCGAAGTATCCCAGCACGGCGGCCATAACGATTACCACAATTTCCACTGCAACTCCCTCGAACGTCGTTGACAATCTTACGATAACATAATTCTAGTATGCGTTTCAACCCGCACGATGCTGTCAATCGACCCGCCGTTATTCTGTCTTCATTATGTCTTATCAATAGTTTGTCGGGAGTTCGGGTCAGGCAGGCGTCGAAGCCTGATGAATCGGCTTACGGCCGGCACATCAGTGACCTGGCGGCCGAAGAGATACTTCGCTTTTGGGTCCTCGTTCCAGGCTGGATTGCCCGGGCGGATTAACCTTCTGAGTACAGCGATCCCTAGGCCCCTCACTTCTCACGACGCCTTGTCGTGCGCCCGGCCAGGAAGCCGAGCGTTGGAGGCAGGGCGAAGAGGAAGAGGATAAGCGTGAGCTCGACAACCTCGTCGCCTCGACGCTCCAGCCCTCGGTCTGCGAGACGCCGGTCAGCCCGGCGACCCGACTCGAGGAAGTGGTCGACCACGTGCATTGTGCGCGCCCAGACCGCCTGACCCACTTCGTTGATTGAATGCGCGACGACCTTACCCACGATACCCATGACGGCTCCTTCCGCTCGATAACATGGGTTGCACATACTATGACATCTACGATACTGGGCGCAAGTTCAAAATACCCTTATGATTTCGTGATGACTGCGTCGACGATGCCATAGTCTTTGGCCTCTTCGGCGCCCATCCAGAAGTCACGCTCCATGTCGGCTTTGACTTTCGCAAGTTTTTGACCAGTATTTTTCGCCATAATCACGGCAAGTTTTTCTTTGAGAGTGAGCCCTTCTTTGAGGGTAATCTCTTGGTCGGTCACCATGCCCTGAGTACCACTCGATGGCTGGTGAATCATGATGCGGGAGTTTGGCAACACGTAGCGTTTGCCTTTGGCGCCGCTCGAGAGTAGAAAGGCGCCCATGCTCGCCTGAAGACCTATGCCGTAAGTCGCGACATCGGGAGAAATATAGTTCATCGTGTCGTAGATCGCCAGACCATCGTAGACGGTTCCCCCTGGGCTATTGATATAGAGAGAAATCTCCTTTTTCGGATCCTCGTTTGCGAGGTGGATAAGTTGAGCGACCACGACAGAGGCTGTGTGCTCGTTGATCTCTTCATTGATAAAGATAATTCGTTCTTCAAGGAGGCGCGAATAAATGTCATAACCACGCTCACCGTCGCGAGTTTTTACGATCACATTTGGGACTAAGTAATTGCTAGGTTTCATATCATCATTGTAGCGCGAAATTAGCACTCACGCAAGTCGAGTGCTAGGCCCACATGTACAAAGTGATACGTTTATGCTATAATGATAAGATAGGGTCCCCCACCGAAAGGAAGCCCTCGTGCACGTCATACATCACCCCTCCCCGCCACCGCCGCCCCCACCTAACGGGTGGGCAAAGCCTATCGGCACAGCCTTCGCGGTGTTTTGCGCGATCATCGCACTTAACTGTGCAATCTGGCTATGCCTGACATTTTCGGATACCAATTCTTTCTTCGGTACCACAACGTGGATCGCCGTCTTTGGTGTCTGCGTGGGACTTGTTGCGGTTGGGATTGGTTCGTACGCGGCGACACACCGCGACTAGGCCCCTCGCTACTGTCGAGAATACCCCTCTCCGGTATGGTGAGGGGTATTCAATACCTAAGATCTATTCGTTGCGTTATTTTGCGTTTTGTTCAAACAGCCAGTCCACTGTTAGTTCAGTGGCGAGGCGATTGGCGATGTCGCCCTGAATTTCTGGCTCATCAAATCGCTTCACCATGTCGGGATTCTTCGCATACTGCTGCTTGTAGGTTTCGACACGTGCAGCGATCTGCTCCTCGGTCGGAACGATCTTCTCTTTGCGAGCAACGGCGCTCAGTACTAGCGCGGCTTGGACGCGTCGTTCTGCGGCGGGCGTAACTTCTTTTTCTTTCCAGTCAGCTTCATCTTTGAAGCCTTTTTGAGCGATATACTGCTCAAGGGTCAGTCCCTGGTACATCAGGTTTTGCTGCATATCAGTCTCAATAGAGCGAAGCTGGTCGTCGATGAGCAGCTGTGGCGCCGAAACTTTACTCTTCTCGACTAATTGTCCGACGAGATCGTCGCGAACTTTGTCGTCGGCTTCCCTATTCTTTTGAGCGGTTAGTTCTCGAGAAATGTCCTGGCGAAGTTCATCAATAGAGGTGAAGTCGCCAGTTTTTGCGGCAAGTTCATCGTTTTCTTCAGGTAATTTCGTTTCGTTGACTACCTTGAGCGTCACGGAGAAAACAACTTTTTGGCCCGCGAGATCTTTAGCCTGGTAGTCTTTCGGGAATTCCAGAGGAACATCGAACGTATCACCGGCTTTGTGACCGACGATTGCTTCTTCAAATCCAGGGATAAACGAGCCGGAACCGAGCACGAGTGAATAATCGTTGCCGGTACCGCCGTCAAAGGCGACGTCGGCTTTTTTGCCGACAAAATCGATCACAGCCTCGTCGTCCATCTTGGCAACACGTGTGACCGGCTTCTTCTCAACGAAATTCTTGCGAATCCGCTCCATTACCTCGTCAATATCGGCCTTGACGACCTTTACCTCTGGTCGTTGCGCCTTGAGCTTATGATAATCGCCGAGTTTCACCTCAGGAAGTATTTCACTTTCAGCAGTAAATTCGAGTTCCTGTTCAGGAACATATTTCTTCACCTCAACATCTGGACGCTCAAGCGGCATGATGTTTTCAGTAGTGTAGGCCTCGGCGACCGCTTTTGAAATCGCGGCGTCTGCCGTCTCTTCTGCTAACGCGCTAGGATTTACGTTTTTCGCCACAACGGAAGCGGGTATATGCCCTTTACGAAATCCCGGTACGCTCAGTTTTCGACCGAGGCGGACCAAGGCAACTTGCTTGGCAGCGTTTAACTCATCGCTATCAAGCGAAATAGTAAGTAGTGTTCGTGTATCTGATAGTTTCTTCACTGTAGTCTTCATGACTACTTAGTATAACAGATGGCTATTTGAGCTCGAGTAAATTTGCGCCTCGCATATTGTAGCTACTCTTACTTGGCGTTGCGCCGCATTTTGATTCAATTTGGGTCATGTTTGCCGCGTCTCCCGCCGTCGGAGAATCAAGCGAGTAATAGAGTATGTAGTTATTCGGAATGGCTGAACATGCGTAAAACATCATCTGGTAGCCTTTTTTGCCTGGGTAAAGTGAATTATCCGGTAAGCTTGTGAAAAGATCGCGAGTGAGATATCCGCTGGCAATAAGCGTATCGGCAATTGTACATTTATAGAGAGTGGAGTAGCCGTCCCCATTGGTCGGTATATCAATCCCAGCCCAACCAGCGGAGCCAAGAGTGCACTCACCATTTACGATAGAATTTGATCCCGTTCCATCATAGCCGCCTTTTGGAGCCGCTCCGTCGTGGTTTGCTGCCCATAAACGGACAGCGTCGCCAACTTTGTCAGACGCGTCCCTCATCCTAACGTCAGACGCCTGTTTCTGAGCACCAGTGTATAGCACGGCCGTAAGGGTCGCAAGAAGTGCAATAATGACGATAACAATGATCAACTCAATGATCGTAAATCCAGATTGCCCACTCCGTTTCATGTAGCTATCATCTCAATTCGCTTGCGGTTGGTCAATAGCTCACCGAGCTTCGTTGCCCGACAGACACTTGACGTTTCCCATCAAGGCTGTCCAAGACAAATAATCCACTGGCGGACGGCCGGTGTCTGGAGCGACAATGAAGCCTAGTGCTGCTTACTTTAAGTCTGACAGATCAAATGCCGAGTCGTCGTCTTTGACGGGATTTTTGCGATGATCTTTGACGGTGCTAATGACGCGCTCGAGACTGAGCTTCTCGTCGGCACCAGTCGCAACATTTTTGAGAGAATAGCTTTCGGATTTTATCTCATCATCTCCCACGAATAACAGATATGAGATTTGCTTCTTGACGGCGGTCTTTAGTTGCTTGTCGATTTTACGTTCAGTGAGATCGACTTCGACATTGATACCGTTTTGACGGAGTTCGTCAGCGACCTTCAGAGCACTGCGCATCGTATCGCCCAGGACGATCATGTAGACATCGGTAGTCGATCGGAACTTCGGCAAGAGCCCGTGCGTCTCGAGAAAAAGCATCGTCATCGTGAGACCCGGGGCGAACCCGACAGCACTCAGAGGTTCAGCGCCAAATAGCCCGACCATCCCGTCGTAGCGACCGCCCCCAAAGAGCGCGCGATTGTTCTCGGGGTGTGTGTCGAAGAATTCGAATACCGTACCGGTGTAATAATCCAGCCCGCGCATGAGTGTGATGTCGAATGTCGCGTTCTTCACTCCAGCTCGTTCAAGCTGCGTGAATAGATCCTGAACTTCTCGGACTGCTTCAGAATCTCGGATACTTTCCGGGAGATCACCCATGGATTTTGCGGCAAGGAGCTGGGCAATCTTTTGGAGGCCAGCTTTTGCCTGATCGGCACCGAAGATATCAACCGCCTGATCGCGAAACGCCTCTGGGGCGATCTTGTTCTTGCGATCAAAGAGCTTGGTCATGAGCTGCGCCTGGACGGCGTCGAGACCGAGGTAATGAGCCATCATGAAGTTGATCACCTTGCGGTTATTGACGCGAATGACATACATGTCATCTTTGGCGCCGAAAGCCTTGAGAATCCTATCGCCCATCGAGATAATCTCAGCTTCGGGGGATGCCCCGCTGCAGCCGAAGATATCAACATTGAGCTGCCAAAATTCACGTTCACGACCGCGTTGTGGGCGTTCGTAGCGCATGAACTGCGCGATATTATACCAACGAGCTGGCATCGGTGTCTCCTGGCGACGGGCGGCGATCATACGACTAACGCTCGGTGTCATTTCAGGTCGGATAGCCACGCGTCGATCCCCGCGATCGGTAAATTGGTAGGTTTGCTCATTGACAAGCTCTTGACCGCTTTTTGCCGCATATACTTCGAGTGGCTCGAGTAAGGGGGCATCGTACGTCTCGTAACCATAGCTCTTGACGACACGGCGCCACACGCGGAAGATGTAATCTCTGACCCGCATGTCCTCGGGATACCAGTCCCGGGCGCCTTTGTAGGATTCTGAAGAAAGTGATGCCATACTTATGGCTATTTTCGCACTATTACCCCTATCTTGCAAGCGTAAGCGTTTTATCATATTTTACTCCATCATAATTTGTTATTAAACACAAAAAAACGCCGAAGTGTATCGGCGTTTCTGTGATTTATGAGAAGTAAAAGAAACTAACCGATACGCTCCGGCCGGATATGCACGTGTTGGTTAATCACTATGTTCATAGTTCTATTATAGCAAATCGTAAGCATTATGTCAAATGATTCTGTTGAAGCCAGGCATACATCGCGATACCAGCCGCGACGCCGACATTGATGCTGCGCGTGCTGCCGAACTGTTCGATCGCAACGATTTGAGAGGCGCGTTTCAGGAGTTCATCCGAGACACCCGGCCCTTCGGCGCCAAATACCAGCACCGCGTCTGTCCAAAGTTTCGCCTCGCCTAGCGGTACACAGCCCTCAACATTGTCAAATGCGATAATCGGCTTTTTGTCCATTGTCGTCATGAACTCATCGACGGAGGCGTGATAAACTACCTGGAGATACTTATCCGTCATCATCGCCCCGCGCTTATTCCATTGACGCCGTCCGATGACGTGAATCGTCCTCACCCCAAACGCGTTAGCCGTACGAACAATTGTGCCCATATTGAAGTCGCGCTCGAGGTTCTCGATCGCAATCTCGAGTCCAGTCGCCCTGCCGTCAAGATCAGTCACGATCTCTTCAATCGGCTTGCCCTTGTACTCGTCCGTCACATTCCGCGTGTCATCCATAGTGCTCTAAAGTATATCAAAAAACCACCTCAGCGGGTGGAAATATCAAAGTTGTTCCGCCGAAGCGGGGTGGGGCCACATCACTGTGACGCCCACACCCCGCTTCGACACGCTCGTCGTGAGCGACGTTACTCCGGTGGCTCCTGCAAGTAGCCACTGAAGAGCTGCTCCAGACTTGCACCCCTGGCAGCGTAGAACTCGCGGAGCGCGAAGTCAATGTCGCACAGGAAGATCATGCACGCACCCCTGTAGCCAGGAGCGCGGCAACCGGCGATCTCTCCGACCGCCGCCTCAGCCCACTCCTGGGGAAGCCAGTTGGGGTGCTGCAAGATCTGTTCCGCGAAGCTCGCAAGCAGATCATGCAGACGCTTTGCGTGGAGACAACGCAGATCAGTCCTCTCGTCGAACTTCCGTCGGGCTATCACGCACAAAGCCCTGATGTCTTCATGGCTCCACTGAACCTGCAAAGTTGAGGCAGGTGCTTCGGAAACTTCTGTTGCCATGGTGTCCTAACTTTCGGGCCTTCAACGGTGAAGGCATCCTTACGACCGGGGAGGGTCGTAGATTGTATAATCCTCCTCGAGGCTCAGCCTGTCAAGGGTTATTTACCTGTATGAATGATCTTTCGAATAAGATAATGTGCAACAATTATTTCGAATTTAATTAGGTTGCTCCAGGGCGGAGCGAGTCGGGTGGGTACCCAATCTCGCTCCGCCCCAGATATCGCATCATCGGCGACGGACTACTCGAGTGCGCCCGTCACCCGCGTCTCGGCACGCCTCACCCGGCTCTCAGCTACTCGGAGAAGCTCCTCGACCGCGAAGGCGCGGAAGCCTCCACCAGCGGCATGACGCGCCACTTCGATTGCTTCTTCGTACGTCGGGTCTGCGAGGCCGTTGTCGGGATGCATGTGGCCGAGGAAGGCCTGTAGCCCGCGCACCAGGTCGCAATGCAACGACCGTTTCCCGAACTCGTATTCCTCGTTGTCGGGAGGCAGCATGTCGAAAGCGACACGGGCAACTGCGTCCGTGTCAACGATAGGGGCAGCGACAAGTGCGGCGGTTGATGACAGGGTCATCTTTGACTCCTCTTGGGGGGGTTGGGATCTGCCGTAGCAGATCATATACGGTAGGCTCACGGGGAAGTTGTGAGTCGTGATGCTAATATTACTCTGCATGATATATTTGTCAAATGCGCACACTTTACACATCTCCACTGTGCAGATAGAATAGATGAGCATGCGGATGTGGCGGAATTGGTAGACGCGCTAGCTTCAGGTGCTAGTGTTCGCAAGAACGTGGAGGTTCAAGTCCTCTTATCCGCACCAAATAAAATTAGCCAGGCCCTCGGGTTTGGCTAATTTTATTTTGGCTGTATTTGAGGAGCTGAATTTCCACGGCGACAGCTTCAGCTGGCGCAACGTGGAGGGTCGCAGAATGAGGCGAAGCAAAAAAGGAAGTTTGCTTACATTTTTGCAAGCGAATGGCGGAGGCTTCAGCCGATAGTTCTCTTATCTATATTTTGGATTATTTCAACAGACTAATCATGGATTTTAGATCGGTATCGAACTTCACGCCTGGCGCGAGGATACCATAGGGATCGAAGACTTTTTTGATGTCAGTATAGAGTTGATTGACGGTCTCATCCCGCACCTGCGAGGCGAAGCGAGCCTTGAGCCGTCCTTCGCCACCATCGGTGATGAAACTCCCCCCGTGCTCAGTGACGACTTTCGATAGCTCGTCGAGCAGCTTGAGTAGGCGCTGTTTGCCCTCGGTTTTGTTAAGCGCTACCTCTGGATGAACAGCATAACTACCGCTCAGACAATAGCCCGTGATCGGTAGTTCACAGTGGAGACGCTTTTCAAGCTCAGCGAGAGCGTTGGTGAAATCTTCGAAACGGACTTTCGGAATAAAGAATCGTCCGAATACCTCTGGTGATGCAGTGCTTCCGGAGTCGGATTCGTGAGTATAGCGCACTACGTCGCGGCCCGCCTCGAGATCGAGCGCCTTGACGCCCTCACCCACCAAACAGTCAGCGCCGGCTAACCGTGCGATCTTTGCGGTCTTTTTGAGCGCTTTTTCGCGGTGGCGATCGCTGAAATCATCAAGTCCAACGATAAGCACCGCTTTTGCCCCAGTTGTCTCAGTAAAGAACGGGTAAGTCCGCCCAGCTTTGAGGGCGGTTACAAATAGTCTCGCATCGTAGTACTCGATGTAGGCTGGCTGTAATTTCTCGAGTTCATCGATCGTATCGTGCGCTTTTTCAACGCTATCGAACACCAGTACGGCAACGTCGGTGTGGAGACTGCGAAATTCTGCCTTTAGGATCATCTCAGAAATGATCGCGAGCGTACCCTGCGAGCCAATGATCAGTGGCGTGAGGTCGAATGAGCCACTTTTGTCCTTGACGTAAGCGATTCCGCCGTAGCCACTGGCGTCTTCTGGAGCGATCAGATCGAGCGCGGCCTGGTTGTCATCAATAAGCCCGTCAATTCCGCGGTAGATATCGCCCTCGAGGCCCTGAAGGCCTTTCTTGCGCTGGAGTTCTTTCTTCGAGATTCGTCCAGTCTGCAACACGTCACCATTTGCGAGCACTACTTCGACTTTGTCGACTGCGCTCGCGACCGAGCCGTATTTGCCCGCAAGTGGGCCGGATGTATAGTTTGCAACCGCACCGCCCGCTGTAGCCTCTGGAATATCAACAAGCGACATGACAGCCGCACCTTGAAGCGAAAGTGCCTCTGTAATCGAACGGCATGATGCGCCCGGCTGAAGCCGCGCCAGTCGCTGCTTGGAGTCATATTCATACACCCGCGTCATGTGACGCGACATGTCGACAGAAACACCCTTCGTAAGGGACGAACCCGTAGTGTCCTGGCCGTTGCCGCGTGCGGCGATTGGCATGATATGGCCCTTCTCTGCAAGCTGCCACGAAAAACGCGCAATTTTGCGAATATCATTTGTATTACGAGGACAGAGGACAAGCTCCGGCTCAAGTTCGAGCACGCCATTATCAGTCGAAAGCGCCTTACGTTCGGCAGGATTGACAGAAACCTCACCTAAAAGATGCCCACGCAAGTAAGTAGTCACTTTACTCATTGCTAGCTAACCCCTTTCATCATTAACTTTATGATAGCATAAGCGACACAGAAATTCACATATCCCCTGCACTTTGGTATACTCGAGAGGTCGCGGACGAAAGTGAAATTGGTATACACGTTAGCCGACAAACTATCACATGCGGATGTGGTGAAATTGGTATACACGTTAGCCTTAGGAGCTAATGCCGCAAGGCGTGCTGGTTCAAGTCCAGTCATCCGCACCAATACCATTATTTTGATTATGAAGTATTTGTTACTCGTCGCGATAGTATTATTTCTTGCGGTTGCCGTATGGTGCATCCATACGGTTGGGCGGAGAAATGAACTGTCCATCAGCCTCCACATTGCTCAGAGCCGTCTCACGATCTGGGTGTTTCGGATTATCGGCATCATCGCGACGATTCTCGCAACAATAGTCTTATTCGGGTTTACCCTGCCCGGTCATAGCGCGCCCGTCATCACCTATGTAGCCCTTGGGATTATCATTTTCGAGATCGCAATTACAGTTAATATTCCACATATCGAGAACACATGGCGTGGTACTATCCACAATATGTCGGCATGGGGGCTATGTTTCTCTATTCCGTTTGCCACGTTGGCGTTACTATTGTCGAAATTAAATCAGTCCGCATTTTGGTACACCATCGCGACGCTTATAACCGAAGCCATCCTACTGATCATGGCTCTCGGGTGGCCGAATCTGCGCAAATGGTTTCTGCAGTTCCAGTCTGCCTACCTCGTGGTTTTCTTTGCACAGCTCGCGGTAATAACGTTTATACCGTAGTCGACCCGCTCAGCTCGACGGCGTCAGCTCCAAGAAATCGAGCACGATCCGCGCAGAGTCTATCATATATGGTCATTTGCTCTGCAACACTAGAGACCGCTGCATACGGCTGCCGACCGAGTGTAAGCGCCAAGACACGTCGCTCAAAATCCTGTTCGTTGGGCAAAAAAATAGACCCAATAGGGTCAGATCCTGCTGCTACTTGTTTTGTTCTTAGTTTTTCTGTCATGTCCTCCCTTTTCTTTATAAAAAACGCTACTGAAGCGTTTACATTAAAAAATCTCGGCGGAAGAGGGCGAGAAAACTAAAGCTATAACTACGATTGTCCACCACAACAAAACGTTTTGAGATTCGGTCTCTCGCCTCTTCCTACCAGTAGTCTAGCATAAGCGCCACGCGTGATCAATATGAAAATTAGTCTCTTTTTTCGGACGATTCTGCCCCATACATCGCGATCTTTGCGTCGGCATATACTTTCTCAGATATGCGCTCGAGTCCGTCAAAAATCGGGGCTTCTTGCTGCGCTGGCCACGACAATATGAACACTCCCCCAGGAGCAAGGCGAGCCGAAAGCCGTATGATGGTCGCTACTTGAGTGTCATGATAAGGTGGATCGGCGAAAATAATGTCGTATATGCCAGAGGTCGTCTCGAGCCAATTCGACACCGTGGTCGCGATAACCTGAGCAACATTACCGACCCTCAGCGAGGAGAGATTCTCCCTCAACACGCGCTGAGCCACTCGATCACTCTCGACAAACGTCGCCGACACCGCGCCGCGGCTCAACGCCTCGATCCCGACTGCGCCGGTACCCGCAAATGCATCGAGCACATGGGCACCTTCGAGCGACGAGCCAAGTGAGTTGAAGATAGCATTACGGATTCGTTCACCCATTGGATGGGTGCGGCTTCCCGGAGGACACGCCAGCGTACGACCACCGTATTTACCGGCAATCACGCGTATGTTCATTTCCCCTGCTCCGCTACTGTCAGTGCATGGTACCAAGCGAACGTGACAGTTCGGACGATGATCGGCATAAGCACTTGCCTGGTCTGTTTCGCAAGCGACAGACTCCAGCCATTTTTCTTAAAAGTGTCATACATGTTAAGTGCGGCGACCTCGTTTATCGCGTCCATAATCACCTGGCTGAAGTCTCGTTTCATCAGCTTATAGATATCTTCATTGCTAAATAGGCCAGGATCATATTGCAATGAGCTAATAGCCGATGCGACTCCGGCCTCAAATAGCGTATGCGATGTCATGACGCCGCCGGCACCCCAATAATTCCAGTTATTCTTTATGAATGACTTCGCCGAGCCGTTGCTGGGCATGATGGCTTTTGAGCGCACTCTCTTTGAATGCTCTAGACTCATCTCACCTCGGATTTCGTTCATGATCTCATCGTAGGGTACTTGGTGCGCCGGGGTTAAGCCATCAGTTATGGCGTGAGCGATCCACGCAGCCTCAAACGCCATCCTGACCCGATCGTGACGCTTAATCGCTTGCACTAAATTATGATGGTGGTCATTGATATGATCCATCAGACGAGTGTCCTCGGGTTTTTTCAGATCGATAAAATGCCATGGCTCATCTACGCCCGGGCTCTTAAGTTTGACACCGTCAGGACCACGCAAACCCTCGAAGTGAACAACTTCTTTGGCGTTCGGGAAGCCATGCGTGCGCCCCGCAAGGTGGGTGAAATGCCGCCGCGCCAGCCTATCGATCTTTTGATGCGCGCCAATGATCCTGCCGGATTGTTTAAACTTCGGTAGCGGGCCAAAAGAATACATGCGGGTTCTTTCTGAACTTAGTTCAAAGTAGTTAATCGTTGATAATAGCGGACATGCTCCGCAAGCTCTCTATATTCTAGCAAATCCTCGCCACTAACCACAAACGCCTTCGCGGCCGAGGCGGCTCTTTCGATTAATTTCGTGTCGGCAAGCGTTGCAATCTGGAGGTTGAGCGCTCCGTGTTGCGCCTTGCCGTATATCTCACCAGGGCCGCGTAGTTTCATGTCGACCTCAGCGAGATAGAATCCATCGTCAGACTTTTCAACTTCACGCAGACGCTCGGTCGGCTTGTTCGTCGTGCCCATCATCAGATAACAATAACTCTGCTGGTCGCTGCGTCCGACACGGCCCCTCAGCTGATGAAGTTGGCTCAGGCCGAACTGTTCGGCATTTTCGATAAGCATCACCGTCGCATTCGGCACGTCGACGCCCACCTCGACAACGGTTGTGCTCACGAGAATGTCATACTTGCGATCTTTGAAATCGCTCATCACCTCATCTTTTTCAGCCGGCTTCAGCTTGCCATGCAATAGGCCAATTCGGCGGTGGCCGAAGACCGAATTCTTGAGTTTCTTGTATTCCGACTGAACGCTTTTGATATCATTGTCGGGATTGTCGTCAATGAGGCTGCAAACCACGTAGGCCTGTCGCCCCGCCTCTATCTCCTTGTCGATTGCCGCGTAGACAGTCTTCGCCGAAATAGGCGAGGTAATCTTGGTCTTGATCGGTTTGCGATTGGCCGGTTTCTCATCAAGCACACTTACTTCAAGCTCGCCGTAGAGGGTCAATGCGAGGCTGCGCGGGATCGGTGTCGCCGTCATCGCAAGCAGATGCGGCATCTGGTGAGCCTTGTCGAGTAATCGCTGGCGCTGTTCGACACCAAATCGATGCTGCTCATCAATCACCACGAATCCGAGCTTATGGAACGTGACTGCGTCCTGGATAAGCGCATGTGTGCCCACGACAACATCCACTGAGCCGTCCGCGATCCTGGCGTAAAGTTCCTGGCGTGCCTTGCCCTTAACGCTCCCGATGAGTAATCCGACCGTGAGACCAAACGGCTCCAGTAGTGTCGCAAGCGTCGACGCGTGCTGCGAGGCGAGAATCTCCGTCGGCGCCATCACCGCTGACTGGAGACCGTGAACCGCGACCTGATAGGCGGCGAGACCGGCAACGACCGTTTTACCAGATCCGACATCGCCCTGCAACAGACGATTCATGGGCATTTTCGATTCGAAATCCTGGATAATTTGCCAGGCAGCGCGGCGCTGAGCGCCAGTGAGCGCAAACGGCAGCTTCGAGACAAATGATTTGACGGCCTCTTGACGGAACGGAATCTCGATCCCGTCGAGTTTGGCGTTTTCTTGTTTATTGAGCTGACTCGCGAGCAGCATCTCGAATAATTCCTCAAACCCTAGTCGCTCGCGCGCTTTCACCGTATCTTCAATTGCGTTCGGGAAATGCATGGCGAGAATGGCGTCACTGCGCGAAATAAGGTCGTTCGCTCTGATAATCGAATCGGGGAGCGTCTCAGGGAGCACCGTCATGAGAGGTCTGAGCTCGACCAGTATCTTGCGCACCACCTGGCTCTTGAGGCCATAGCGAGCATGGTAGACGGGCAGGAGACGATCGCTGTTCACCGGAAGCTCCTTTACGAGCTCGGCGCTTGGGTTCGTTAGCTGATAGCGATTGTACTGAAATTCAAATTCGCCGGAAAAATAAAACTCTTCGTCGCTTGCGCTCAGTTGCTTCGTACGATATGGCTGATTGAACCACACGGCGTTGAGCTTGCCGGTCCCATCCGTCAGCACTGCGGTTGTTAGCCTCAGACCTCGCCGCACCATCCGTGTCGAGATTGACTCACAACGGGCCCTTATAGTCGCTTTCCCTGGCTGAATATCGGCAATCTGAGCCACAGCCGAAAAATCCTCGTGCTTGCGAGGCAAAAACATCAGAAGCTCGCCAACCGTAGTCAGACCCGCTTTTGCGAGTTGTTCTGCCGTTTTCGGCCCCACTCCCTTTATTTGATCGAGGCTTGTGTGTAAATTCACTAGTTCTATTCTACTTCAGTTCTCAGGACGCACAAATTTCTCGTTACGAAGTTGGGCCAGGAACGCTTATATAACATCTCGTAATTGGAGTGCCATTATAGGAAGTACTCTCAGAGTAGCCTGTCGTGGACAGGGTCGTGGGATTCGGATAGTTAGAAACCCCGGGCAGACCACACTGCTGTGCGGCGCCTTTTAGAAAATAAGCGATAAATACCGGCTGAACCTTTCCGTTCATCGTGAGTCCTGCGGTGTAGTAATAGAATATACCCGTGAGAGTACTGTCAATCACGACAGGGACACTCTTCGGAGCATTTCCGACTGTAGCTATATTCGTATCAAATGTTGAATCTCCTGCATATGGAGTATTAATCCAACTGCACCCAGAGTTGGTTGTGAGACAAAACCCGCCTGAGGTCGTACTCGGATACGCCGCGTTCGTTGAATCATAAACCTGAATCATTTTCACAAGTGAAGCAGCAGCGTCCACCACTGCGGCATTCTTGGCCCTATCTTGGACTCCAGCGTATGAGATAAGTGTAATCGACGCGAGGATACTGATAATGACGATGACTATCAAAAGCTCGATGATAGTAAAACCACCGGTTTCCCGTAGGCCCACCCGTAACCGATTAACCATAAACATAATTGACCCTATTTAATCATTTTCGTGTATCACGCGTCAATTATTGGCGTAGTAGCGGACATTCTAGCGTACTAAAATAAAACTGTTTTTGCCTTTCTTGAGGAGGCTGGGCGCTGAAACTTCTCGATCTTCCGTCGCTTTCTCGCCATTGACAGATACCGCACCGCCATCAATGAGGCGGCGGGCTTCCCCGTTGCTCAAGGCGAGTCCGCTCTCGACAAGCGCGCTGATAATGTTTTGCGGGCCAACGGTCGTGATCTCAGATGCAAGTGCGTCCAGGTCGCTTTCATTGAGGCTATGAATATCCGCGTTCCCGAACAGTACTCCCGTGACGCGTTCGACAGACTCACGACGATCTCGGCCATGAACTATATCGGTTACTTCACGCGCTAAGGTCTTTTGAAGCGCACGCTCACCAGGATTTGATCGATGATCTGCGATCAGCGCTTCGACCATATCTTTATCAAGCATCGTATATATCTTGATCAGATCTTCAGCCGTCGCATCATCGGCGTTGAGCCAGAATTGGTAAAACTTATAAGGGCTCGTAAGCTCAGGGTTGAGCCACACGGCATTACCTTCGCTTTTGCCGAACTTCTTGCCGGTTGATTTGTCGAGTACGAGAGGCACTGTGAGCACATGGGCATCGGCATTCTCGAGTTTTTTGATCATCTGTGCGCCCGAGAGCATATTGCCCCATTGATCTGAGCCGCCAACCTGCAGCGTCGCGCCCTTTGCTCGGTAGAGATGCAGGAAATCGTAACCCTGGATAAGGCCATAGCTAAACTCGGCATAACTGATACCGGCCTTGTCTTCACCGATACGTGCTTTGATAAACTCACGATCGAGAAGCTGCGTCATCGAAAAATGCTTGCCCACGTCGCGGAGAAATGCCAGGTATCCAATATCCTTAAACCAATCGTAATTGTCGACGATCTCAAACTGTGCGCCCTCAAGCACCCGACGAAAATCATCAGCTATGCCTTCTTTGTTCACTGTGATTTCCTCCAAAGTCTTGAGGTCACGTTCGGCGTCCTGCTTCGGATCGCCGATCATCCCTGTCGCACCACCGACGAGCACAATCGCTTTGTTGTCATGGTTGATCAGATGCTTGACGAGCATCACGCCGGCCAAGTTGCCAATATGCATACTCGATGCACTAGGATCCACGCCATAGTAAAATGTCCGCTGGTTTATGTCTAAATCGGTGATGTCGGCGAACGTCGTTTGATTAACGAAACCGCGCCAGGCCAGTTCTTCGGATAGCGTCATCTTGACTCCTATATTACGTGATGTTCTAGAGGTAATTGTAGCATAAAAATTGCGCGCATGGGCCGTGGGGTGCTACAATTAGTTCAATATTGCTTATGGGAAATTAGGGAACGTGGCACACAATAAAAAACGATTAGGTGTTTCGAGAGCATTTCGGTCAGTAGAGAAAAAAGCTACTAGATCGACGCATCAGGGCAAGCGCAACGTAAGCGTTTACTCAAATCTTGTCAATAATCATCGCTCAAAGCGTGAGATTAGAGCGCGCAAGCGTGCCGAGTATCTCGCGACCCTTCCTAAGCATCCCGTGAAGCGGATTCTCTATGTCCTCAACCCGAAGCGACTGGCCAAATTCTGGTTCTCGAAGGAGGGCCTCAAGCTAGCGCTCAAGATCATCGCCGGCATTATTTTACTGACGGTACTACTGATTGGTGCCCTATTCGCCTATTACCGCAAAGACCTTGACGCGATTCGTCCAGGCGAGATCGATAAGCGCGTCCAAACGACGGTCACCAAATATCTCGACCGCAACGGAGAACTTCTCTGGGAGGATAAGGGCACCGGTAACTATACTCTCGTCGTCAAGAGCGATCAGATCAACACGTATATGAAGCAAGCTACCGTCGCTATCGAGGATAAAGATTTCTACAATCACGGTGGCATCAGTATACCGGGTACTATTCGCGCCCTATTGTCGAACGCTCAGGGTAACAGCACTCAAGGTGGGTCTACCTTGACACAGCAGCTCGTGAAGCAGGTATTCTTCCCACCCGACCAGGCGCAAGAACGCGGACTCGCCGGCATTCCACGAAAGATCAAGGAGATGATCCTCGCAATTGAAGTCGAGCGTATGTACAACAAGGACCAGATATTGACGCTTTACCTCAATGAATCACCATACGGTGGCCGCCGCAATGGCGTAGAATCGGCAGCGCAGACATACTTCGGCAAGGCCTCAAAAGATCTCACTCTTGCTGAGTCAGCGCTCCTCGCCGCGATTCCGAACAACCCGAGCGTGTATAATCCATATCTTACCGAAGGTCACGACGCACTCCTCGAGCGCCAACATAAAGTACTCGACAGCATGGTCGAGATGAAATATATTACCCAAGCCCAGGCCGATGAGGCAAAAAATGTGCCGATCCTTGATACACTCAAAGCGCCTACGACGCAATATGCAGACATGAAGGCGCCCCATTTTGTCCTCATGGTTAAAGACCAGCTCGAGCAACAACTCGGTAAGTCAGTCGTTGGCAATGGCGGCCTAACGGTCACAACTACCCTCGACCTCGGCGTACAGACGAAGCTCGAAGACTCAATGAACCAAATGTTCAATGGAAACCTTGGGCACCAAGAGTGCGGCGGTAATTGTCCAGCATATGCAGGGTTTGAAAATGGTGCTGCTGCTGTTGAGGACACCCAAACAGGTCAACTAATCGCCCTCATGGGGAGCAGAGACTACACGGCCGTAGGATTCGGCGAAAACAACGCAGCACTCTCTTACATCCCACCAGGATCATCGATAAAGCCACTCGTCTACGCCCAACTGTTCCAAAAACAGCCAGATGGCAAGGCTAACTGGGGTGCGGGCTCAATCCTTCCTGACACGCGGACCGACTTTAATGGTTATAAGCCGAATAACGCCGATGGCGCGTTCAAGGGTAATATTCCGATTCGCACCGCCCTTGACCTCTCACGCAATATCCCGGCAATCAAAGCCATGCAGGTGTCGGGCGTACCGCAGACATGGAAGACCATCCGCGACCTCGGAGACACCGGCTACTGCACAAATGGTGCAGAAACTGACGCAGGACTCTCGAGCGCTATCGGAAGCTGTGGAACCCGTCTCGTCGACCACGTGAACGCCATGGCGTCACTCGGCCGCCTCGGGGCGTACCTACCGCAGACAACTATCCTTGAGGTAAAGAGTAGCAGCGGCGAAGTCCTCAAAAAGTTCACAAACGCACAACCCACACAGGTCGTCGATCCGCAGGCTGCTTATATCGTCAATGACATCCTCGCCGACAACAAAGTCCGCGTCGGGCTTCTCGGCACAAATTCGCTTGCAAATACAAATGGTCAGGGTATTAAAATGTCGGCAAAGACCGGTACGACGGACGTATCAATCAACGGCAAACCATACTCGAAAGATCTCTGGGCTATCGGTTACACACCGTCACTCGCTATGTCCGTCTGGCTTGGCAATAACGATAACAGACCGCTTACCGTCGGCCGCGGTAACTCTCGCATCCCGATGTACATGGTTGACCAGGTCATGGCCGAAGCTACCGATCTGTACAAGAGTGAGAATAAACTTGCTGATGCATACTGGAGCCGACCAAATGGTATTCAAGTGATCAATGGCGATATCTACCCTTCGTACTTCGACAAAGCAAGTATCCCCGCTAATACACCGATAGTGTTCGATAAAGTCTCGAAGAAGAAAGCAACCGACTGCACGCCGGCCCTCGCGAAGGAAACTATCAACGTATTGAAGTCGACCGACCCCGTGACAAAGCAAGACATCTTCACGTCGCCAGACGGCTATGACGCAACGGCGAATGATGACGCCCACTCATGTTCTGACGCAAAGCCAACGATAAGTGTTTCAATAGCCGGCAGTAGCAACAATGCGACCGTAACCTACGGTGCCGGAACGTTCACGCCAACTAGCATCGAGCTACTGATAGATGGCCAGCAAACTGCGTCTCAACCAATCAGTGGTTCTGGTACATGGAACGTACAGCTATCCGCGTCTGCGGGCCCACACACTGTTACTGCGATAATCACCGACTCAGGTTACTATCAGACTACGAGTACGGGCGTCACCTATACGGCGACCGCCGCTTCCAGTCACTAAACCATTACCGCTTATTGCTGATGATCGATCATATCGACTAGGTTCGCCTCATGGTCTACGCGCTTTTGGCGTGAGCGAGGAGGAGTAAACGGCGCTCGAGGACGACCGCTGTTCCCATTACTCGGCTGAGATGCTTGCTGTGTAACTTTAGCTTGTGGCTGTGGTTGTGGTTGTGGCTGCTTTTGACGATCATCCTGGCGTCGTGGAGCTTGAGTCTGTGAAGCTTGCTTTGCAGGACGGCTCTCGCGGCTCTCGGCCACCTTGCGTGTTCGTGGGGCATTCTGACCATTCTGACGCGGCTCAGGCTGCTTCGCGGCTGCCTGTGGTACGGAAACTCGTCGTGCGAACATCATCTTACCAGCGGCCGTCTGAAGGCTTCGAATAATTTCAATCTCCACGGTCTGGCCGATAAGCGATGCGGCCTGTTCGACCACCACCATAGTGCCATCTGCAAGATACGCAACTCCCTGGTGGGCGTCATTACCCTTTTGGACAACTTCTAGTCGCATACGATCACCCGGTAGGTGCGCCATGCGTAGACTCTGGGCTAGTTCGTTGATATTAAGTACCTGGATACCCTCAACCACTGCAACCTTGTTCAGGTTGTAGTCGATCGTACAAACAACCGCGTTGTGTTGTTTTGCAAGCTCGAGAAGGCGCTCGTCGACACCGTGTTCGGTACGACTACCGTCTTGGAGTATCTCGACGCTGATGCCGTCCATGTCTTGAAGCTCTTTGACTACGTCGAGTCCGAAACGAGCGCGAGCCCGCTTATCAGGATCGGCATTATCAGCCAAAAATTGCAGCTCTCCAATCACACTACGCGGAATGACCAGCGTACCACCGATGAAGCCGGTCTTTGCAACCGCAACAATGCGTCCGTCCATAACAACCGACGTATCCACGAGGATCGCTCGATCCTTTGCTTTTACGCTTGTTTTAGGGAGACGGGCTAATAGATAGGTTACCTCTGCGAGCGTAATAACCGCGACCGCCACGAGTAATAGTTCTAAATTTGTATTCATATAATTTCTTTCTACGATTACGTTTTTAAGTAATCGATTAATGCTTGGCGTAAATCTTTTACGCCTTTTATAAATGGTTCTTTGTGTTTCGGCGTGGGGCCGATTGCACGAGTGAAGCCGAGCTTTTTCGCTTCGTTCACTCTTTTTTCGACGAGTGGGACACTGCGGAGTTCGCCGCCAAGTCCTACTTCGCCAAACACGACGATTCCGTCATCGAGTCGTCGTCCTGCAGCGGCTGAGGCAATCGCCATTGCGACTGCGAGGTCGGCTGCTGGATCGGCAAGCTTTAACCCACCAACGACATTGATATAGATATCTTTGTCCGATAAGTTCAATTTCGTGCGGCGCTCCAGTACCGCAATCAAGAGGTTGAGTCGGTTGAGATCAAAACCGCTTGCCGTTCTCTTAGGATACCCGAAATTGGTCGAATTGACAAGGGCCTGAATTTCTACCAGAATAGGTCGATTGCCTTCAAGGGTCGCCAGGATGATCGATCCATCGGTGTTTTGGCGCTCTTCGAGCAACGCCGCAGAAGGGTTAGAGACGATTTCAAGCCCTTCTTCGTTCATTTCGAAGATTGCGGCTTCGGCGGTTGATCCAAAGCGGTTTTTAATCGCCCGGACAACCTTGAATCCGCCGTATCGATCACCTTCAAACTGCAAAACGACGTCGACAAGGTGTTCAAGGACCTTCGGACCAGCAATTGACCCTTCTTTCGTCACGTGTCCGACCATGACAACGGCCGCTCCGACCTCTTTGGCGGCTCGGATAATCACGTTAGCAGAGTTCGTAATCTGGCTGACAGACCCCGGCGCAGAACTTATCTCTGCGAGGCTGAGCGTTTGGATTGAATCGATGATGATTAAGTTATGTTTCGCCGCTCGGATCGTCGCGGCGATATCATCGGCACTAGTACTAGCGACAAATTCAAGTTGATCATCCTTGTCGGCACCGAGTCTCATAGCGCGAAGCTTCACCTGCGACGACGATTCCTCACCACTCGCGTAGAGCACTGTGTGGTCATGCGCCACGATTGATGCGACCTGTAGCAGCAGGGTACTTTTGCCAATTCCCGGCTGCCCCGCGAGCAATATCACGCCACCCGGTAAAATCCCACCCCCGAGAACTGCATCAAGATCAGCGAAGCCCGAGGTCATCCGCTCGATACGATCCTCTGCCGAAATCGAACGCATCGTCTGAGGGCGGAGGACGGATCCCGATTTGAGGCTTTTTGCGACAACAGAAGCTCCCACTGCGGCTACGTCCTGTTCGACAAGCGTATTCCATTCGCCACAATTGTCACATCGGCCGGTCCACTTCGAATGGGTGGCGCCGCAATTCTGACAGACAAATTGAATGCGTGATTTTGCCATTTATACCCCTGGCGTTGGCGCGCTTACGCCGTTTATGCTGCTGTTGAGCTGGTTGACTCTGACCGAAAGGTCATTGTACTGCTTTATCAGTGCGTTATAGGCATCTACCCTACTGTTGAGTGAAACGCGTTCGGCTTCGAGCGCGCTTGATCGCGCGAGGAGCGCCTGCCGCGCACTTTCAATTGCACTGGTCGACGTATAGTAATCCCCCTTCGCCCTTTGGTTGAAGGTCTGAATATCGTTTGTGAGCACGGTTCGCTCTGCCTCATAGCTCGATAAGTCCCGTTGCAGCACTGGACCTTCGCTGTCAATTTTGGCCGCAATCTCGGTCGACTGAGCTTCAACCGTCGCAAACAATGTGTTGTACTTCGTATTCATCGCAACGATAGCTGCCCGATCATTGAAATACTGGCTATAGTATTGTTCGAGTTCTGGCGAAATCGAGGCAACGGTCGTGCCGATGATCGAGTGTAGTTCATTGTCTATTTCGCCTGGTTCGTTGGTTGAATAATACTCCATCAGCTTCTTGATATCGGGCTGATTCTTGATCTTGGCGTATTCCGCCTCTAGAAGCGCGTTAACATTATTCTTTTCCCAAATCTGGAGTCGTTCATACGCCGCATGGAGCATCTCGTGAGCCGCCGTGACCTCCTCGGCACCCGCAAGCTCGGGATTAGTGACGTCATAGAGATAAATGGTTCGCTTGTAATAACAGCCCAGGATTGCCGCCGAACGCTCAGTTGTCTCACAATGTTGATTAAACTGTTGACCGGTTTCGACCGACGGATTGCTCGCGTAGAGCAGGTCATGCCCGAGCCCGGTGAGGTTCAACTGCTCGTTTACGGTCGCGACACTAGTCGACGGGACAAATCGAGCAGCCATATAGTGATCAACCACTCGTTGTCCATAGATAATGACAAGCATCGCAATTGCCAATAAGAATAGCGTCGGCGACAAAACGCGTCGCGTAAAATGTGAAGAGTTAGACGTCGTGGTCTGTTTCGCGTCGCCGCTCAAGTGTAATTGCCCCTCTTTTAATACCTACTTCTAGTATATCGCCTTTTTCGAATTTCCCATCGATAATTCCCTCTGCGATGGCGTGTTCGACATGGTCCTCGATGGCGCGCCTCAAAGGACGGGCGCCGAATGTTTCGCTATACCCGGTATTGATCAAGAAGCGTTTCGCGGCCGACTGTACGGTAATGCCGATACCCTTCGCCACCAATCGGCTCCGTAGCTCGCCGATCATCTTATCAAATATCTTTCCGACCTCTTTGCGTGTCAGTGCTCGGAACGTCACGATTCCATCAAACCGGTTAATCAGCTCTGGCCGCATGGTCTTTTTCAATTCATCTTCGGCCGCCTTCGCGTTACGTTCATGGATGACATCCAGTGCGCGTTCATCTTGCTTGGTCACCGCATGAAACCCGAGGCTCGATTCTTTCATCATCTTGTCGGCACCGAGGTTGCTCGTCAGGATAACGATAGTGTTGCGGAAACTCACCGGTCGCCCCTTGGCATCAGTCAGCGTACCGTCCTCGAGGAGTTGCAGGAGAAGCTGGAACACGTCAGGATGGGCTTTTTCGATCTCGTCAAAGAGCACGACGCTATAGGGTTGGCGACGGATCTTGTCGGTCAGTTTGCCGCCATCTTCATAGCCCACATAGCCCGCCGGCGCGCCGACGAGTCGGCTGGTTGAGTGTTTCTCGCCAAATTCGCTCATATCAATCTTAACCAGAGCCTGTTCACTGCCGAATACTTCACGCGCGAGTACTCTTGCAAGTTCAGTCTTTCCGACTCCTGTTGGACCCATAAATACAAAGCTTCCGATCGGTCTCTTGCTAGTCGCCACGCCACTACGCGATCGACGAATCGCCCGCGAAACCTTGGTGACCGCCTCATCCTGGCCGATGAGGTATTTGCCGATATGCTTCTCGAGGTTCATAAGCATCTTTGCTTCGCTGGTACGAATCTTGTCAACCGGTATCTGCGTCATCGACGCGATCGCCTTCGCAATATCATCATCAGTCAGGTCATTTCGAGTTGATGCATTTTCAGCCGCTTTTATATCATCAAGCTGTTGTGAAATTCGACTCGTGCGTGTCTTGTAAAGCGCCGCTCGCTCGAAATCTTCAGTGGAAACGGCTTCATCGATCTTCGCCTCAAGTGACTTGAGCTCACGCAGCAACGCGCGCTGTTTGGATGGTCGGTTACCGCGCTTAACGCGTACGAGCGAGGCCGCTTCATCAACGACATCGATCGCCTTATCGGGCATGAAACGATCGGACACATAGCGATCGGCCATGTAAACGGCCGACTCGAGAACGTCATCGCTGAGATTGACCCCATGATGCTCTTCATAATATTTCTTTAGCCCTTTGAGAATCGCGAACGTCTCTTTGAGCGTCGGTTCTTTGACGACAATCGGCTGGAAGCGTCGTTCAAGCGCCGCGTCTTTTTCGACGTGCTTTCGGTACTCATCAAGTGTCGTCGCGCCGATCATATGCAGTTCACCTCGTGCGAGAGCCGGTTTCAAGATATTCGCCGCATCCATCGCACCTTCCGCCGCACCGGCACCAACGAGCAGGTGAAGCTCGTCAATAAACACGATGATATTTCCGAGGCGTTTGATCTCGGTGATAACCTTTTTGAGTCGCTCCTCAAATTCACCACGGTATTTTGTCCCGGCGATCATACTGGCCATATCGAGCATCATCACTCGACGATCGAGCAAGTGATCGGGGACTTCTTCGCGAACAATTCGTTCAGCGAGGCCTTCAACAATCGCCGTCTTGCCGACACCAGGCTCACCGATCAGTACGGGATTATTCTTGGTACGACGACTGAGAATAGTAACCAGTCGCTCAACTTCTGCGTCACGACCGATCATGGTGTCGAGCTCACCAGCCTGAGACTTCGCCGTGAGATCAATTCCGTAGACGTCAAGTGCGCCGCCTCTTTGGGCGCTCTTGCGCGTCTCCACAGCGACCTCAGCAAGCTCTTGTGGCGCGTTGCGATCCATAAATTCTTCGAGTTCAGAGATCAGATTATCGATATCAACTCCAAGTTCGCGCAGCAGTACTGTCGCCCGAGCATTGTTTTGCTTGAGAAGGCTGTAGAGAATATGCTCTGTGCCCATGTATTCTTGGTTAAGTTCTTTGCTCATCTCGAGACCCATGCGAAGCGTCAGAAGCGTAGTTTCGCTCATACCAATCAAGCCCGTGCTGACCACAAGTTTCTTTGGCGTGAGATTCAGCGACGACTCGGCCCGTTGAAGCGTCACGCCAGCATCAGCCAGTACTTTCGCGCCGACGCTCGAACCTTGCGCCAATAGACCGAGCAGGAGATGCTCGGTGCCGATATACGGGCTGCCGTAGCCGCGCGCAATGGCGTCGGCATTTTGGATACTTCCCCGGGCATTCTCGGTCAGACGAGAGACAAATTCATTCATTCCATCATTCATAATTCAAATCCTCCTAGGTGGAATGTTCCACTATCATCTATTGTACAAAACAAATTAGCACTCGTCAACGTCGAGTGCTAATTTGTCTAAATGTTATTGTGAGCTATTCGCCTTGTTCTTGGATCGCTGAGAAGAGATCGTCTTCGATGTTCTTCTTTGCTTTCTTTTCTGCTGGCTTGATGACGGCCGCTTCGATGTCGAGCTCATAACCTGTCAATCGGCTGGCGAGGCGGACGTTTTGACCGCCGCGACCGATCGCGATTGACTGCTGATCTTCGGTGACGAAGACCTTGGCACGCTTGCTTTCCTTGTCGAGCTCAACCCGCACGACTTCGGCAGGCTGGAGTGAATTACGGATAAAGGTGTCGATATTCTCATCAAATGGAATGATGTCGATCTTTTCCTGATCGCCAACTTCGTTCATGACAGCGTTGACACGTGTACCGTGACCACCGACGAAGGTACCGACTGGATCAACTCCTGGTACGGTCGAGGCAACAGCGAGCTTAGTACGACGCCCAGCTTCGCGAGCAATACCGCGAATCTCGACAGCGCCAGTCTCTAGCTCTGGAACTTCTTGTTCGAAGAGCTTCGTGACAAAGCTCTCTGAGCCACGGCTGAGGATGAGTTGAGGGCCGCGGTTATCGCGTTCGATGTCTTTGATAAGCACTTTTGTGCGAGATCCGACACTGTAATATTCGCCCTGGATCTGTTCGCTCTGTGGCATAATCCCTACGGCCTTACCAAGTTCGATGCGCACGACGCGTGGCTCGACGCGGCTGACGATACCGGTCACGATCTGACCGACTTTGTCTTCATACTCAGCGAGTACGACTTCGCGCTCTGCTTCACGTAGGCGCTGTAAGACGACTTGCTTTGCGGTTTGGGCTGCGACGCGACCGAAGCTGGTGACTTCGAAATCGTCCTCGATAATATCACCGAGTACGACGTCTTTTTTGCGCTTCTTCGCCTCTTTAAGGCTGATTTCGACACTGTCGACGCCAACTTCTTCGACAACTTCTCGTTGGACGAATACCCTTGCGGTACCGTCTACGAGGTTAAGTTCTGCGCGAACGTCTTGGTCGCGCTCGCCATTGTCACGGCGCCATGCAGCAGCAATAGCCTGCTCGATAACATCGATGACTACGTCTTCTGGTAAATTTTTCTCTTCAGCGATCGTGCGAAGCGCGAGGCTGAGTTGTTTGATATTTAGATCTTCCATGCTTTCCTTTCGGGAGGGGCTACCCCTCCGAACGTTTGCGAAGTGAATTCGCGAACGTCCTCCTTCCCTCTAAAGCCAGTGCTATGCACTGTTGCTTCGCGGGAACATTAAGTTTCTTACGAAAAACTCCGACCTGCCGGCCGGAATGTACGTTCTTATTATAGCAGTACGGGCATTGATTGCAATAGCTTGAACCTATTACTACCATTATACCAAACTAGTTATGATTTGTCAATATCTGCATCTGTTATAATGTAGGAAATGACCAAAAAACCATTCTATTTCGAAGTATCGTCGAAGCTTCCCGGTGCCCTTGCCAGAACGGGGGTAATCCACACACCGCACGGTGATATTGAGACACCGGCATTTATCGTAGTCGGCACGAAGGCTGATGTAAAAGCGATGGTACCCGAAATGGTGCATGATGTCGGCGCACAAGCGGTGCTTGCCAATGCCTACCATCTCTATCTCCAGCCAGGACATGATTTGATTGCCCGCGCTGGCGGCCTCAGCAAGTTTATGCACTGGAATGGCCCGACGTTCACTGACAGTGGTGGCTTCCAGGTACTATCTCTCGGAAGTGGGTTCAAAAAAGTCCTCGCCATGACGACTGACGTTGACGCCGAACTGGCCATCGCTCGCAAAGGTGATCGCCATGCATGGGTGACGGATGACGGCGTCAAGTTCAAAAGTCACCTCGACGGAAGCTTCCATTTCTTTACTCCAGAGTTTAGCATGCAAATCCAGCACGGAATCGGCAGTGACGTTGCGATGGCGTTCGATGAGCTGACAAGCCTCGCCGATAGTCGCGCCTACCAAGAAAAAGCGCTGGCGCGAACTCATGCCTGGGCCGATCGTAGCCTCGCTGAGATGCAACGTCTCAATGCCGCGACTCCAGACTATTATCAGGCACTCTTCGGCGTATTGCAGGGTGCGAACTATGAGGACCTGCGCAAAGAGACCGCCACGTGGATGGCTGAGCGTGATTTTGACGGATTCGGGATAGGCGGCGCGCTCGAGAAAGATGAGATGGGCACAATCATCCGCTGGTGCAACGAGATTTTGCCCGAAAATAAACCGCGCCACCTCCTCGGCATCGCTGAACCAGATGACATTTTCGCCGCTATAGAGCAGGGTATCGACACCTTCGATTGCGTATCACCAACACGCGTGGCCCGAAACGGCAGTGCGTATACGCCCAGTGGACGAGTCAATATTCGCGGTAAACAGTACATCGACGCCTTCACGCCCGTCTTTGAGGGGTGCGATTGCTATACCTGCCAACATTACACACTCGCCTACATCAATCACCTTGCCCGTGCCAAGGAGACACTCTCGGGAACTTTACTCAGTATCCATAACGAACGATTCATCATCAAACTCGTCGACGACATTCGCGAATCGATCAAAGACGGAACATTCTACGAATTTCGCGACCGATTCCTTACGGCGTACTACCGGCGCTAGTGCTCGCCGCGGGCTGAGCGCTTATCGTCCGATTGATATATGCCTGAATTGCCGAGTAGCTCCCTATTCCCCCTGCCGGAATCAGCGCGTCACCGTCTGCGACCGTTTTGTAGTCACGTAGTAGAATATTTCCATCAACGCCGCGGATAGTGATACTGTGCGTGGTCGCCACTTCTTTACTCAGATCGTATGCGCGTCGGAGTTGACCGACAGTGAAATCACTCGACACATTCCCGGACAGACTCGAGATCATGGACTGGAGTTCTGTCGAGTTGACGAGTGTCGCGCTACTGGCGATCTTCCCGAGTAGCGCCTCAATAATCTTGCGTTGATTCGCCTGCCGGTCGAAGTCGCCATTTGGCAAACCGTATGGTATGCGTCCATCATAGGTCGGATCATTGCGACTGCGCGCTAGGAGTAGAGCTTGGTCGCCGGTGAGATGCTGAACGCCGTTACCGATACTAAATCCGACCATCGGGTCATAGATACCCCTCGGATCACTCGAGCCAATATTGATATCAATCCCGCCGACCGCATCGATCATGTCTCGCACAGCCGCATAGTCAACCAGTACCTGGTGGTTGATCGTCAGCCCCGTTACCTTCTCGACAACGGCCTTGAGTGTATCCATGCCGCCATTCGTATAGGCCGCATTGATCTTCATATAATTTCCATTTACGTTAACGTACAGGTCGCGCGGAATGCTTATGAGTGTGAGCTGTTTAGCAGAGAGATTGTAGCTCGCGACAATGATACTATCAGTGAGTAGCGCCCCACCATGATTTGGGTCGGCGGCGGAATTGCCGGCGATCAAAACATTTACGACACCGGTTGACTCGCCGTTAAGCGCCTCTGGTTTGAGAAGATCAGCAATCGATCCACTTTTTGTAACCGACTGGACCGCCTGATCCGCCATCACGTAGGTCCGATACCCAATTAGGCCCGCAGCTGCAATGAGCAGGGCGAGAGTAATAATCAACAGTTTCTTCCAGTGACGCCGTATGGACATATGGATAGGATAACACGCCTATCTTAAGCTGTGCTTAGTGCACCCGCCGTAGGCAGCTGCTGATCTGGGCACGTACCGAGGACGCGTCGCATCGCGTCACTTTCTCCCGAGGTTACCCATAGGCTATACTTTACCTTCACGGCGATTTGGCGAGCGACGTATTGACACCGAAAGGCTTTATTCACCGGCAACCAGGTCGCTGCATCACCATCTGACTTTTGTTGATTCTGCGGTCCGCTGACTGCCAGTAGCTCTAGTGGATCATTTGCAAATGTAACCCTCTGAGCTGATGTAAATTGCTGCGCGCCAGTTTGCCAGGCATCAGACAGCGCCACGACATGATCGATCTGCACATCGCCACTCGTCGTTGCGCCACGGGTAAACTCGATTACCGTGCCGCCATACGGGTCATTGAGCGTGCCACTCGTCACCTGACATTGATCATTTATAACCGGGCTCTGTAGATCTCGATGCAGAATGATATTTCGAGTGTCGCAAAGTCCGGTAGTCGCCCATCCATCACCAAATTGCGCCCTCGCGTAGCCCGTCTTCGGCGCACGGCCCTTGATGGAAATTGTATCCAGTGCCGCGAGAGCGGTGCCCTGAGCCCCTGCCTGAGCACTGCTGGGCGCGCTAGTTGGACTCGTGAGCGCGGGATTTTGTGACTGATATATTGCAAACCCAATCGAGCATAGGATCAGCAACACCCCAGTGATTCTTCGTACCCTCGTTTTCATACATTCATTATACCTTTGTTACAATGGAGGGATGCATACAGTTGACCATCTTATATCTCACTTCACGCCCGAATCTTATAACCTCTCGTTAACGATTGATCGCGTTGGGCGCGCGTTTCACGGCACCGTCATCATCCAGGGCGCTCCGCACGACAAAACGATCAAACTCCATCAAAAGAATCTCGCGATTCATTCCGTACTTGTCGATGGCGAATCAGTCAAATGGTCAGATGGAAAAGACGACGAGCTGACGCTCGCACCCGCGAACGAGCTTGCTGACATTACCGTGATTGAGATCAAATTCAGTGGCAAGATCATTGACCACCAGCTACATGGCCTGTACCCCTGTTATTACACTCAGGATAATGTTAAAAAAGAGCTGCTCATGACGCAGTTCGAGAGTCATTACGCACGCGAAGTCTTCCCCTGTATCGATGAACCAGAGGCCAAGGCGACCTTCGATGTCACCCTCACGACCGAATCCGGCGTGACGGTAATCGGCAATATGCCAGTGATCTCACAAAGTAAAAAAGCTGACAAGCTCGTCACGGTACTCGATACAACCCCACGCATGAGCACCTATCTGCTCGCCTTTGTGATCGGTGAGCTGCAGAGGAAATCCGGCGCAACCAAAGATGGCGTGAAAGTGAATGTTTACGCGACGCATACGCAGCCCGCCAACAGTCTTGACTTTGCCCTCGAGCACTCCATCCAATCCATTGAATTCTTCAATGATTACTTCGGCGTGCCATACCCATTGCAAAAATGCGATCAAGTCGCAATTCCCGATTTTGCAAATGGAGCCATGGAAAACTGGGGCCTCCTCACGTACCGTGAAGCTTGCCTACTCTACGATCCAGCTGTAACAAGTATTGCGGCCAAACAATACATCGCGACAGTGATTAGTCACGAAGTAAGCCATCAATGGTTTGGCGACCTTGTCACGATGAAGTGGTGGGACGATGTGTGGCTCAACGAAAGCTTTGCAACTGTCATGGAATACATCTGCGTCAACGCACTTCACCCCGAGTGGAATGCCTGGCTCGACTTTAACACAGGGGATGCCGTGTATGCGCTACGACGAGATAGCCTCGCCGATGTCCAGCCGGTCAAGTTGGCGGTGCATCACCCTGATGAAATCCAGACTATTTTCGACGGCGCCATTGTCTACGCGAAAGGCGCCCGCCTCATGCGCATGATCGAGGCGTTCGTTGGAGAGGAAGCCTTCCGCACTGGTCTCAAATCCTATTTCGAGACGCATGCGTATGCCAATACCACCGGAGATGATCTCTGGACCGCGCTTCAAGCGGCAAGTGGAAAGAACGTGAAGGCGTTAATGGACCCCTGGTTGCTACAGAATGGCTTCCCGGTCGTTCATGCAGGGTCGGATGGATCGCTACGCCAGGAGCAATTTGTGATCGGCCCCAAGGAAGACGACGACAAATTATGGCCAGTCCCGCTCGAGAGTAACGCAAAATCCCTGCCGGCGCTTTTGTCAAACCGAGAGGCGAAGTTTGAGATTGAGCAGGCCTACCGCCTCAACACGGAGGATACCGCTCATTTCATTACCCACTACGACGAATCACTCCTGTCGGCAATTCTCACTGATATCAAGAACTGCAAAGCCGACGAGATCACGCGCGCTCAGATCATCAAAGAGCAAACCCTGCTTGCGAAGGGCTCTCTACTACCGAGCGCCACGCTAATTGATTTACTTATAGCTTATAAATCTGAGGCTAATGATAAAGTATGGGGCATGATGGCCGGGGTTATCTCTGACCTCAAGCGATTTATCGATCCAGATACGGCGGAGGAAAAAGCACTCAAGCGCCTCGCCTCGTCTACCGCACGACCTATGTATGTGAAGCTTGGCTGGGACCAGCAGCCCGATGAACCCGAAGACGCCACTATGCTTCGTGCCACCATTATCGGCATGATGATTTACAGCGAAGACCCCAAAGTGATTGCGGAAGCACGAAAACGTTACGCAACGCAAACGCTCGAAGAAATGGACTCCGAACTTCGTGATAATATCCTGATCGCCGAAGTCCGATTCGGCAACGCTCACGAGACGATCGAGTTACTTATGGAGCGATACAAGAGCACCCCTTCGATCGATATCCAGGATAGTATCTGCGATGCCGTCACGAGCACTAATAATCTCGATGAACTCGTACATTTGCTTGCGCTATTAAAAGACCTGTCAATTATTCGCACGCAGGACACCATCAAATGGTTTGTTCGACTCCTTGCAAATCGTCATTCACGCGACCTCGTATGGCAGTGGCTTCGCGATGAATGGGCGTGGGTTGTGGAGGTATTCGGTGGCGAGAAGAGCTACGATTCCTTCGTAAAATATTGCGCTCAGCTCCTGACGACTCGCCAGCAACTCTCAGAATTCCGCGAATTCTTCACGCCACTCCTCAATGACCCGAGTCTTGCTCGCGCGATCAATGTCGGGCTTAATGACATCGAAGCCCGCGTTGAGTTGATCGAATCTGACAAGCCGGGCGTTTCTGCTCGCTTACTCGAGCTCTAGATAGTCTTCGACAATGGGAGGCTCCCCCGTGGTCGCGATAGCCGTCAAACGCAAATCATATCTTTTCGATTCCTCATGCAAGTGAACGTACATGCGTGCCGAGAGGGTCATTTGGCGCTGTTTTGTGGCGGTAATCGCTGCAAATCCATCACCCTGACTGGCTGATTTTCGGTGTTTCACCTCTGTAAAATATAATGTCGTGTCTTTTTGCGACACGATGTCGATCTCGCACCACCTGGTGCGCCAATTACGATCAACAATCTCGTGGCCATGACGCACTAGATAATTCGCCGCTTCGCCCTCGCTCGCGTTACCAATCGTGCGCGTAGTCGGCGTCGCCACCGTTTCCTCGGGAGATATCTGCAGCCCCGTGTTTCCCCGATGCGAGCTCGAGGAAATTCGGGTGCGAAGCCATCTCCCGGGGGGATTGGGGCGATCGGCGCTAGGTGGTATCTGACGATACTTCTGTAGCGGTGCGAAGCTTAGTCGGTGCAACGGCGTCACACCGAGTTGTTCAATCGCATCGCGATGTCTCCGTACGCCATAACCGACGTGAGCCGCGAACCCATAGCCTGGGTATGTGATGTCTTGCTCGGTCATATAGGCATCACGAGCGACTTTCGCAATGATACTTGCCGCTGATACGCTCGGTATCAGTGCGTCGGCTTTCGGTAAAGTCGTGACGAACTTCCCCTTCCCCGTATCCGAGAGGAAATTGATCGTGCCATCGATGATAATCTCATGATATGACGCGCGGACTTGCTCAACCGCCCGACGAGTCGCAAGCCTTAACGACTCACTCAACCCTATCTCATCCAGCTCACTCGCGCTCACCCAACCCAGCCCGAAACCCGCAGCTTTCTCGCGAATTTCAACATCGAGCTTCTCGCGCTTCTTCTTTGTGAGCTTCTTGCTGTCATTCAGTCCTACTATTTCAGCTTCGCCGAGCACGACCGCGCCAACAACCAGGGGTCCCGCCCACGGTCCCCGCCCAACTTCATCAATACCGAGAATCATACTTTGATTATAGGTGATGAAGCGATAACGGCGAAATATGAACTCTGGCAAATTACTCGCATATCAAAATCGCCCGGACTATCCGGGCGATTTATCATATCTGGCTTATTATTCTGCGTCTTCGTGACGAGCGGCAACTTCGGCCTGCTTGGCTTCGAGTTCAGCTTCTACGGCAGCTTTTTCGGCGGCCTTTGCTTCAGCCTCGAGACGAGCTTCTTCTTTCAGGCGAACGGCCTCTTCTTCAGCGTGAACATCTCGGACGTCGTTGACTGATTCACGGTCGAACTGAACTGATGCGAGACGAGCAGATTTACCACTGCGCTTGCGGAGGTAGCTGAGGAAGTTACGGCGGACTTTACTGCGGCGTACGACTTCAACTTTTTCGACAAGTGGGCTATGGAGCAAGAAGCTCTTTTCAACACCAACGCCGCTTGCAATTTTGCGAACCGTAATGCGGCTCGTGTGCTGGCCCTTGTTGTCAGTGCGGATAACCACACCTTCAAACATCTGGATGCGCTCTTTTGCGCCTTCTTTAATCTTCTGGTATACACGAACAGTGTCACCGGTGCGGACATCGACGACTTGAGCTTTTTTCTGCTCGTTGTTCACTTTTTGGATAAGTTCAAAACTCATTATTCTCGCCTTACTAATTTATATTGACAATCAACTATCAACTTTAGCAAATAAGTCACATATTTTCAAGAGGTAAGCGAGATTTGAGCCTAAATAACCCTTGCGACTTCGTCAAGCGTCGTTTCGCCACGAAGGGCGGCAAGCACGCCGACCTGCTCAAGTGTCAGCATACCTTGCTGTTTGGCAGTTTTTTCGATTGCAGTGGGATCGACATTGCTAATATCGCCACGGATAAATTTCTGAATCTCTTCGTTCACCACCAATTGCTCCATGATCACGATACGACCGCTGTAGCCAAATGGATATTCTTCCGAGACAACCGGTCGCCAGAGCACGAATGAGTCCAGGTCGGGGTGCTCGGTATCCTCAGGAATACCCTCGAGCACGTGCTTGATGTAGTCTCGGGTCGCCTGGTCGGGATCGTATTGCTCCTTGGTCGCATCAACGAGGCGTCGTACAAGACGCTGCGCGATAACGAGGCGGATTGCCGTAGAAAAGATTGGGTTAACGCCGATGAGATCGATCATGCGGCTAAATGCCGTCGCGGTCGAATTAGCGTGGAATGACGAAAGCACGAGATGCCCGGTGATCGAAGCTTGGATCGCTGTTTTGGCCGTATCGGCATCGCGAATCTCACCCACCATCACCACGTCAGGATCAAGTCGTAGAACCGCGCGCAGCCCATCGGCAAACGTCTGACCCTTAGTCGTATTGATCGGGATCTGCGAGATGCCCGTGAGACCATACTCGATCGGGTCCTCGAGCGTGATGATCTTGCGATCTGGCGTATTGAGGGCATTGAGCATGCTGTAGAGCGTCGTGGACTTGCCCGAGCCGGTCGGACCGACCATGAGGACGAGTCCGCGCGGATGACTGACGATTTCATCGATTTCGGCACGCTGCTTGACTGGAATAGCCAGTCGGTCAAGATCAAGTAGTGTCTCGTCGAAGTTAAAGAGTCGGAGCACGGCATCCTGACCATACATAGTCGGGATAGTCTCTACGCGAAGGTTCAAGAGCCGCGTTGACCCCTCGTGATTAATTTCCATTTGAATATGGCCAGACTGGGATTCCTCAGCGGCGCTTGATATACCGGATCGGCTGGCAAGTTCGCCCATGATCGTACGGTAGCGTTCTTTGTCGAGGTGGGCTACGGGGTGCAGGGCACCATCAATACGCATCCGAACGCGGATATCTTCGCGCATATTCTCGATATGGATGTCGCTGGCGTTCAATTTGTCGGCTTGTTTGATGAGAAAATCGAAGATCTCTTGGCTACTCACGGAGTTGAGCGTCTGCGAGACCATATTGATCGTTTCACTGTCGCCCTCTTTGGCGATCTTGATATCGTCGTAGACGACCTTCTTCGGTGGGTCATAGCGATCCATGAGGACGCGGTAGGCGCTGTTACTGATAAGCGAGAAGAGGATATTCTTGCCGCCTTCGTTGTAGTCATGCTGCATGCGCTGAATGACCGACTGCGGCGTCTGGTTCGTGACTCCGAACTGCGTGAGGGTCTCCTGGTCGCCCTTCACAAGTGGAACGATGCGGTTCTTGTGCATGTCCTCGACCGACATGACGTCATTTGCGAGCGGTAAATTCGCCTCCATCGTACGCATATCGAGATACTGCAAGCCCAAAATCGCCGCTCGCTCCTGAGTCGAGCGCTCATCGCTCTCGCGTCGCTTCTGTTGAATACTCGCTTCGTCCATTAGCCTCACTATACCAAAATGCTTACGTTTTTTATAGTGGTAGAATGAATGCATGCCCCGTATCACGCTGATCGTCCACAATATTCGCTCAACCCACAACGTCGGGGCAATCTTCCGCACGGCCGAGGGATTTGGCGTAGAACGAATTATCCTTAGCGGCTACACCCCCTATCCGAAGCTCACGAATGACACCCGTTTGCCTCACATTTCTGAGAAACTAACGAGCCAGATTCATAAAACGGCCCTCGGGGCCGAAGGTATCGTCCCTTTCGAATACCACGAGACGTTAGATCTGGGCACGCTACAGCTAGCGGGTTACCGAATTGTCGCCCTCGAACAGAGCGAGCGATCGGTTCTAATTTCGGAGTACGAAACACCAGAGAAAATCGCCCTACTCCTCGGCGAAGAAGTGCATGGTATTGAGCCAGAACTATTGGCTCAATGTGACGATATTATCGAAATCCCGATGGTGGGAAAAAAAGAATCATTCAACGTTTCCGTCGCGACCGGCATCGCGCTCTACGCGCTCACGTCAGAGAGATTTCGGGAGGAATAGAGGCATTAAGCCTCTCGACCTCTGCCGTTAGTC
>JBBRCG010000004.1:0-66631 GCA_038205065.1 Saccharimonadales bacterium (SeqCode) | reverse complement strand
GTAAACGCGCAATAGGTGAGCGGCTGCAGCAAATGGTGCTACCGAAGACACCAAGCGAATGCAGGGTCGCATTTATCCCGACAGCGGGGAATGTCGAGCCATACAGTAAAGATTGGCTCATCGCACAGTTTGGACAACTGCAGCGATATGGATTTTACCAGATCGATATCGTCGATATTGCGGCCGATGGGGTAGATTGGCGCACGCGTCTCGCGGATGCGGATGTGCTCTGGCTGAGTGGGGGAAATACATTTTATTTGCTCGGCCAGGTACGAAAGACTGGCTTTGACGTGTGGTTGAAGAAGCACGGTAAAGGCAAAGTTTATGTCGGCGGGAGCGCGAGTACGATTCTGATGACGCCAACGATCGCAATTGCCGAAAGCGTCGATGAAAATGTTGTAGGTTTGAAAGACTTAACAGGATTGAATTATGTTGATTTTGAAATCAATGTTCATTGCGATGGGGTGATGTTGGACGCGACGGCAGAATACGCGGCGAAATCGAGCCATGATGTCTACGCGCTGGATGATCTGAGCGCAATCGCGGTCGAGGGTGATAACGTTGAAGTCATCTCCGGCGGTTCGTGGAAATACTACGAGAAAACGAAATAATAAATATGACTGAGCTTCAATCAAAGAGAATATATCTTGCGGGGAGACTCGACACGGGCGAGGGAGCAATAGGCGATTTTGCTGACGAACTTGAGACAAATGGACATACGGTTTTGGAGAAATGGTGGCTCGAGGGCCGCCTCGCAAAACCCTACCTGGACAACCCGCAGACTTCGGGACCCGCCGCAGAAGCGATGATACGCGCCGCGTGGGCGAGTGACGTAATGATATTATTTCCAACTGACGACATACTTGGCGCCGCGGTTGAGTTTGGTGCAGCGCTAGGTAGCGGGGAGGCGAATCTCCATAAGCAGATTCTAGTGGTGAACCCCTGGGAGGTTCGTCAATCAGTATTCTATGCACATCCTGCGGTCACGGCCGTGAGGGGACTCGGTGAAGTGCGTAGCATGGACTGGTTCCGCGCGAACTAATATTTTATACTTACTAATGATTGTGGTATGATACGAAACATAAAGGTTAAGGGTGTATAAAATCAACACGCGTATACTTCAGGAGGGGATATGTCGGCAGAGCGTAACGAAGGTATGAGCAATGGGATATAGGACACAAAAGCTTGGATTTGAGTCATCGAGAGAGTGGGCTTTGCATACAGAACTGGTTCCAGGCGCTGAAGAATTTGCGGACGAATTGTTCCGGCTTTTTCTGAATAATCATCTCGATGATAAACTTGATAAGTCTCTCACTCTCGATAGTATGAGACAGATGGATAACCTGATACAGCACGGCGGATGCTGGCAGTCTTTTGCAGATATCGCAGCAGCTATCCGAATAGAAGCAAATCGGGCTGCTGAATTAGCAGTCTTTACCCACCGGCCCACGCCCGAGGTAATCGCTATGGCCGAGGAGGCCAAACACGCCAATGATCGTATGTTGGCGAGTCGGGCGGGATCGCTTGCGTATGAGGCATGGCGTCGTAGGCGTGAGAATAACGACATGATCGCGACTGACTATGGTGCGATTCGCCCGGATACTGATTTTGACGCAATGAACGCATATGAGAACTGGAGGAGGGCGAATATCGGCAGCGTTGCTCTGGATGTCGCGATTAGCAGTCCTGCAAGTGCCGAGGACTTCGCAGAAGCTGCCTAGGCGACTCGCTATAGAGATAGCGCTGTTGTTTGACCTGCAAACTGCCTAAGCCTATACTAAGGTTACCAACAAATATATCCAAGGAGTTTGGTATGAAGAAGAGTATGATATTAACCTTAACTCTGGCCGCGGCATCTGCCTCACTCCTACCAACTGTGGTACTCGCACAGAGCGCTCGTGGCGAAAGTCGCTCCGACAGCGTAGTTAGCCAGGCCAAGCAGCAGGCGATTGATAAGGCGACAAGCGTCTCGGATCGCGCAGCTGAAATCAAAAATAAGGCCGATAATACTTCACTCAGAGTACGACAAGAGGTGTGCGAGCAAACGCGTACCCGCTTGCAAACATCAACTCAGACAATGTCTCAAGGCGCGACTTCTGTAAAGAACAGTCTTGATACCGTATATGGACGTGTCGTCGGATTTTATGACAAGGGTCAACTGACGGTCGCTAACTATCAGCAATATATCGATGCAATCGAGCTCGCCAAGCAAGAGGCGACCAACTCGATGGAAACACTCCAGGTACGAGAAAACGCGAGCATTGATTGTACAGATGCAAAAACCGCTTCGCGCCTCGAGGGCGATCGTTTGGCTGGACAGGCCACGAAGACTCAGTTAAAAGATTATCGCACAGCGCTCGTTAATCTCGTTAGCGCGCTCAAGTCGGCGACAGGAGGAACTAGCAATGCGTCGTAATAATGGATTCAGCATAGTTGAGGGTGTAGTTATCGTTGCTATCGTGGCAGTTATTGGTGCACTTGGTTGGGTGTTCTATAACAATTTTGTGGCCGGCGATGGATCGACTAGCACCTCTGATAGCGCCGTTACGACGGACAAGTCAATGCCTGCAGTCGAGACGAGCAGTGATCTGCAGAAAGCTGAAGAAGCGATTAATGCGATCAATATCGACACGAGTGTCGATACGAGTGCAATTGACGCCGCTCTACAGTAGGGAAAGACAATATAACGTCCATAGACTGACGCGCCGAGGTGGCGCGTCAGTCTATTACTGGCTACAATGTAAGATAAAAGGAGAATGATATGGCATACGAAGGAACAAAATTACATGACTTTGAACCGCGCGCGGACGCGGTGAGGGAACTTGAGATTACTGACGTCGAGGTCGGGACGGGCGAGAAAGCCCTCGCGGGCGCGACGATCACGGCGCACTACACTGGCGCGCTAGTGAAGAACGGAATTATTTTCCAGAGCAGCTTCGATTTTGGCAAAGCGATCACATTTGGTCTCGACCAAGTGATCAAGGGCTGGACCGAGGGTGTTCCTGGTATGAAAGTCGGCGGCACGAGGCGGCTCGTCATCCCCGCAGAGATGGCCTATGGCTCGAGTAGCCCGGCAAGAAACATCCCGGCAAATAGTGACCTCGTGTTCGATATCGATCTCGTGGCTATACCGCGAAACGGCAAGTAAGGGCACTGTTCAGTCGGCAGTACGCCTTCGCATCATCTATTGGCTAGGGGCAAGTCTAGTGAATGAACACCGAGAGCCTGCGCGAGCAGGTCTATTTGCTGGAACTTGCCGTATTTGATAACCGAGCCATCTGCGCGGTAAAGGCGATAATAATGATCGTAGTGCCGTTTTTCGCCGCGAAAGGTAGTTGCGGTCGTCTTTTCGTTGATTCGCGCGATATACCATCCTGACGGTTCGGCATCGAGGATACGTTTGAGCTTTGCGTAATGATTGAACCCGGACATAACACTAGTATAGTGTCCCGAGTAGTCTATACACAAGCATTAACGACTTATCCACATTACCTAAACGCTAGATCTGGGCACGCTAGATGTAGCGTGTACGGTGAGGGTTGGTCGGATATGCAGGGGGTGATATATCTTATGGAGTATTTGGACTATAATGACGGAAGACAACAAGGAGGACCATGAAGCCGCGACTGATCGTTAAGCAGAAAATTACACCGTTGGTAAACAAATATACTATTGCGGAGCCAGCTCTCGATGGCACGGCGGGGCGACTGCTCGCGCTTGCGCAGCAAAAGAGGATCGCGCTCAGAGAGAAGGTGATTTTTTATAACGATGAGACACGGGCTACGGTGGCGTTTACGTTTCGAGCCGAGAAGGTACTGGATGTCCATGGGCGATACTTCGTCGAGGATGCAGGCGGGAAGTTGATCGGAGGATTCCGAAAAGATTTTACCAAATCGCTTATTAACAGTACGTGGCACGTGTTCGACCCCAGCGAACAAGAGATTTTCCTCGTAAAAGAGAGCAATCATATGGTTGCGGTTCTTCGTCGTTTCGGTGGTATGATACCCCTGGTGGGGGATCTCTTTGAGCTAGTAATGGCGTTCACTAGATATCATTTTTCATTCATCGATCCTACGAGTCAGGCTGAGGTCGGGCAGTACAAAAAGACGAAGCTATTTCGCGATCACTATGAGCTGCTACTCGATGACGCAGGATGGTCGCGCATCGATTGGCGCGTGATGGCGGCGATGAGCGTCGCGCTCGACGCGCTGCAGTCGCGTTAATCAAAAACCACAAGAATTCCAACTTGCCCCCGCCCCCTATGGACGGGGGCATTTAGTTGCTATAATAAACGCAGTATGAGGATATTATTTACCGACGGTAGCGCAAGCCCAAATCCCGGTCCAGGCGGTTACTCTGTGATCGAGGGTGGAAAGCCAGTGTCTCTCGGCTCTGAAGAGGGCGACACCACCAATATTCGAATGGAAGGCAAGGCGCTCATCGCCGCGCTTGATTATCTCAATGGCGAGGCGGCTGAAATCCATACCGATAGCGAATTTTGGATCAACGTGATCACGAAATGGGCGCCAGGATGGGAAGCGCGCGGTTGGACGAAAAAAGGTGGCGAGATCAAGAACCTCGACATCGTCAAGGATGTGTACGCGAAATACCAGATGGGCCAGGTGCAACTGGTCTGGATACGCGGGCACGTAGGGCACGAAGGTAATGAGCTTGCGGATGAGTGGGCGAATAAGGCGCGGGCTGGCACGAGGATAACATGACTGACGAGCGACGTACGGATGGACCTGGATATGCAGAATTCACCGAACGTCGCAATATGGCTAAAAGGCTTAAGGATATCCTTAAGCCTTTTAAATGGGTAGATACTGCAACTGAGGGTATTGCAGAGACAGCCGACTTTCCAATTCTTCCGCCAAGTGAGTTCGACGAGCTATATGGCGCGCTCAATTGGACACTGCGAATGGAGGCTGAAGATGTCGGCCTGAGGCCAATCCATGCAATTCGTCGAGTCATATCTACTGGGGCGAGTAACGATGGGCTTAGGGTATCCACCGTCATCTACGGTTTCGACACAAGAGAATATATTCGAGAGGTAGTTGATAGGGAAGCTGAGGATCCAAAGCCTCAGGTCGTCGATATGACCGATATATGGCGGTACTCTCGGACGATACAGCGTGATAAGGCTGGTCGGGTGACGTGGCAAACCGAAGCGGGCGTAATGGTTCCGGTCGTGACCGAGGGTGGGCTACGCGTAGTGCTCACCCCAGGACAGCTAGGGGGTATAGAAGCATACGCGAACGAAAGGGACATGATGGGTCTTTCGGTCCTGCTGGATCAGGCTGAGGTATATGGAAGACTTCATAGGGAAGATGAGCCAGAAGAAGAGGCGCCAGCCGTAGATGTAGGTAGGGCGGGTATGCGCTTAGTGTATACGGATAATAGCAAGCCCAGACGTGTATAATACGTAAGAGATGAATCAGGGAATTGCACTGGAGATATTGCTCTCGGGGGAGAGCGCGTTTGTGACCGGCCCAGCCGGGACGGGTAAGACATATCTTTTGAATCAGTTCGTGAAACTTGCGAAATACGAGGGCAAGCACGTGAGCGTGACGGCAACAACCGGATTGGCGGCGACTCACCTCGGCGGAGCGACGATCCACGCCTGGAGTGGGATCGGGATTATGGATTCATTGCCGGACAAATTCGCGGAGCATATCGCAAAGGGACGACGAGAAATTATAGAGAAGACTGATATCCTGCTGATCGATGAGATTTCGATGATGCATGATTTTCGCTTGGATATGGTTGATGAAGTCTGTCGGCTGGTTCGCAAGAAGCCCGATGTGCCGTTCGGTGGGATTCAAGTGATCCTGAGTGGCGACTTCTTCCAGTTACCTCCAGTAAACCGTGGCGATTCGCGCGGTGGGGGATTTGTCGTCGATAGCGACGCCTGGCGCGAGCTCGACCCGGTGATTATCTATCTCTCTGATCAATATCGCCAAACTGAAGGCGATGCATTGCTCGAGATACTGACTGCGATGCGAGCTGGCGAACTGAGGCGGCATCATGCTGAGAAATTATTGGAGCGAACCGATGTCGAACTACCATTTGGTGAGCTGATCACGGAATTACACACGATGAACGTCGACGTGGATCGGATCAATGAAGGGCGGCTCAAGGAGCTTCATGGTGATGAGCTAATTTACAGCCAGGCGACTACCGGATCTGAAAACTATGTCGAAAATCTACAGAGGTCAGTGCTCGCACCGGCGGTCCTGACACTAAAACAGGGTGCGCTCGTGATGGCGGTCAAGAACGACGCGTCCCGACGTTATGTGAACGGAAGTATCGGGATTGTCAAAGATTTCGAACCGGGGACAGAATTTCCGGTTGTTGAGTTTATGAATGGCAAAACTATCACGATGGTGCCCGACACGTGGGAACTTCGGGATGGCGACAAGAAGCGGGCGAGTATCTCTCAGGTGCCACTGCGACTGGCCTATGCCATCACGGTCCACAAGAGCCAGGGTATGACGCTCGACATGGCGAAGATCGATCTGCGCAAAGCGTTTGTCGAAGGCATGGGATACGTGGCGCTCAGTCGTGTGCGAAATCTTGAGACCCTGTACCTGGACGGGATCAATCAGATGGCGCTACGCGTGAGCCAGAAGGCACAGGAGATAGATGAGGATCTACGGACGAAAGGGGCACGTGATGCGAAACGATTCGCGCACCTCGAGAAAAAAGCTGAGAAGCGCACGCATGAACCGCCGGTGAAAAAGCCGAGTGCGAAGAGTGGATCATGGCAAGAAAAGATCGCAACGATGCGTGAGACGCACCCAAATGCGTATATGCCATGGACATCGCAAGATGACGATGTGTTGAAACTCGGATTTACCAATGGCGAATCGATCGCCAAACTTAGCAAAAAACTTGGTCGCCACGAAGGCTCGATCAAGATGCGTTTGCAAAAACATTTCGGCGAAGACGCCGTCCGATAAAGTCTCAATAAAAGGTAGGAGCCCCGACCCTGCAGGGAGCCGGGGCTCTTGAACCTGCGTGGGTCAGGGCTTGGTGGTGCGGGTCGGCGTAGGGATGATCAGGATGTCTGACGGCTTGCAGTGTGGCGACAGCGGATCACCAGCCCGGTCGGTGTCCCAGTAGGCGTCGAGCGTGACGACGGCGCGACTCCGGCGAGGCAGTAGGGTGAGGAGAAAGTCGCTGAACTCCTCATTTCCCCGCTGGGGGCTCAGCTGGTACAGCGTCCAGAGGGCATGAGTAAGGTCACCTGGCAGGTGGAGCCTACTGCCGTCCGCAGGCAATACGCGCGCCAGCGCCAGTACCACCTTCGTGCGGGCGGAGTCGATGAGTTCCTCCGCATCCTCGAGCTTGATCAGAGCACTCTCAAGCGGATCCATTTCTGGTTTAGACATTACTATGCCTCTCGTTTTTTGCGTTCGCCTGACTGGCGAGACGCGGGTCGGTGTGGAATACGCTCAGTATGTCGCGAAATTAGACATGTTGCAAGCACAGGCAGATTTATTTGACAACACTATTCGAACACATTTTTGATACACTGGATGGTATGGATGATACTACCGATACAACAACACCCGAACAGACAGATATATTCTTGTGGGCAAATCAAGCCGACCAATTCAAAGATAAGCTAGAAATCGATCTATTTCTTTTCACGAAAGGTTATGGCGTCTACGCGACGAACTATGCGAAAGAGCTAAAAGCCCAACTCAAGGTGTTATTTCTCTACGATCTGATCTCAACCGTCCAGACAGGCGCGGCAACAGGGATGGTAGTGCGTGATTTCGAAAGTGCCGCTGCCGAGGAAAACGTGCTCGAGACAACACGGCTCGATAAAGCCGAGCATACACAGGAAGTGATCGAACAGATCGCATTTGGCGAAGATACACTCGAAGTCTTCACAGAAGGTGACCATGAATTCAAGAAAGTGAAGGGGATCGTCGCTCGGTTTACGCGCGAAGATGCCGCACCGTTCTACGTCGTAAAGCTACTTCCACAGTCGCAGGTGCTCAAGGGCGCGACCGCCTGGATGTATAACGGCAACAGTTTCGAACCATTCGCTGCTGATGCAGGCCTACGCATCACCCCTGATAATCAAGTGCTTATCGTTGGCGAAGACATATTTGTATTCAGCGAGACGAAGTTCATCCGCCTATTTGGCTACGATGCCAAGAAGTTTGCCGTCGCCGAGGAAAAAATCGCCGAGATCGAGAAGCACTTCAAACTCGTATTCCCCGAAGGCATGACATTTGACGCGCTTGTGCGCGACAACAAATCTCTCGTGAATAAACTCCAAAAGGTTGACCCTACACTGGTGACCCAGGAGCAGGTGGTTGATCACGCTGATGAGATGGGGCTCGAGCTTATGACCGATGACTCGGTGGGTGCGATCATCATCATGGACGGTAAAGATGCGGCGAAATTCGTCAATCTCTTGAACGACGACTACATGACGAGCGACATGACTGGGCTCAAATATGAGCTCAAGGGTAAAAAAGAGCTCAAAGAAGATTCGTCGGACGAAAAATAGTATACTAAGAAGATATGGTGAGAGCGGTATCTAAGTTTCCGAAGCGGTTTTTGTGGGGGGCTTCTTCGTCGGCGCATCAGGTAGAGGGTGGCCAGCACAACCAATGGACGGTGTGGGAACTCGAGAATGCCAAGGCTCTCGCGATGCAAGCCGAATATCACTACAGCGACCTCGAGTCGTGGCCGCGCGTCAAAACGTACGCGAAACTGCCGGCGAACTACATCTCGGGTCCAGCGACTAAAAATTATGACCTCTATGAAACTGACTTTCAGCTCCTGAAGGACATGAATATGAACGCCTATCGATTTAGCATCGAATGGTCGCGGATCGAGCCTAAGGAAGGCGTATGGGATGCGGAAGCAATCGAACACTACAAGCGCTATGTTGCCAAGCTTGTTGCTATGAATATCGAGCCGGTTGTGACGCTGTTTCATTTCACGCTTCCTGTCTGGTTCACGGACAGGGGCGGATTTGAAAAACGAAGCAATATCATGTATTTTGTTCGATTTGCTACAAAGATCATGGAAGAAATCGGCGGGTCTATCCGTTACGTGATCACGATCAATGAACCAGAATCGTACGCGTTCGAAGGTTATTATACCGGGAACTGGCCACCAAATCGCCGGAGCCTCAAGCAGGCAGTGAAGGTATATCGCAATCTCGCCGTGGCTCATAACCGCACGGCTGACGCGCTGCACCGCAAGAGTCGGCGTTACAAAATAGCAGCGGCAAAGTTTTGCACCTATGCGTATCCCGGGGACGACGCGCTACTGACCCGACTATCCGCTCGAATAGGGCAGTGGTTTATGGATGATTATTGGCTGCGAAAAGTCCGCAGGAAATCTGACTGGATAGGGGTGAATTACTATTACAGTGCGCGATTTTACGGATATCGCATTCATGAGCCCGAGGACAGAATTAATGATATGGGCACACCCATGGAGCCAGCGAATATCGAGTTTGAGCTCGAGCGACTCTGGAAAAAGTACCACAAGCCGATGATGATAACCGAAAACGGCCTCGCCGATGGTGAAGACAGCGATCGAAAATGGTGGCTGAGTGAAACGATCAAGGGCATGCAAAACGCTATGGGTGAGGGCGTGACGCTATTTGGCTATTTGCACTGGAGCCTCACGGACAATTTCGAGTGGAACAAAGGTCGTTGGCCACGATTCGGTCTCGCGGCCGTTGACTACACGACACAGAAACGAACCTTGCGGCCAAGTGCCGTGTGGTTCGCGCGCATCATAAAAATATTGAGACAACAATAGCATGGCGCTCACTGGGGCAAAAGTTGTCGTGATCGGCGGCGGAACGGGGAGCTTTACGCTCTTGCAGGGAATCAAGCGCTATACCGATCAGATCACTGCGTTAGTGAATATGGCCGACGATGGCGGATCGACAGGGCAATTGCGCGATGAATTCGGCGTTCTTCCTCCGGGTGACGTGCGTCAGTGTCTCGTTGCCCTGAGCGATACGCCGCGAATCCGAGACCTGTTTAGCTATCGATTTGAGTCGGGGAGCTTCGAGGGTCACGCGTTTGGAAATATCTTCCTGACCGCGCTCGAGAAGATGACGGGAAGCTTCGCCGAGGCTGTCGAGCTCGCCAGTGAGACGCTCAATATCACTGGTAGAGTTGAACCGGTGACTCTCAGTAATGTGACGCTATGCGCCGAAGGGGCGGACGGAAAGCCCGTGAAGGGTGAATCTACTATCGAAAGTTCAAAAATTGCTGTGCGCCCGAAGATTTGGCTCGAACCACGCGCGATCGCAAATCCGAAGGCAGCGCAGGCGATCATCGAGGCTGACCTCGTCGTCATCGCGCCTGGCGATCTCTATGGCAGTCTCGCACCCGCGCTTATCATCGATGAGATCGGAGAGGCGCTTCGTGCGACGAGCGCGCGGTGCGTGTTTGTGTGTAACCTCGTGACGAAGCCTGGCCCGACAACGGGATTGAGCGTGACGGACTTTGCCGGTGAAATAGAGCGATTTGTCGGGGGTGAATTCCTCGATTACGTCGTCTATAACACCGACATGCCCGCAAAACGATTGATGGATAAATACATGCATGACGGTGAATATGCGGTTGCATACGACGTGGCTGATCTCAAACGGCAACATTATGAATTTCGAGGTGCGCCTATTCTCGCGAAGAGCCGCGCTCCCGAGAACAAACCCGCGGATCGGATCGCCCACACTCGAAGCCTTATCCGGCATGATTCGGATGCAGTCGCTCGTCAATTGATGCGCATCTACTTTGCCTAAGATACCCAACGGGGGAGTAGGCATAAGTAGTTTATCCACAATTCTGTGGAAAAGTAAAACGAACCTGAATATATTCTTAAAAATAGGCTTGCAAGTGGGTAGTTGTGGGTTGTATGATGAGTTTAGTGGAAAACGGCGGGACACCAGCCAATGGCTTCCCCAAAAAACAAAAACACCACTACATTAAAAAAATCTAACGTTAACGCCTGGAAGAGGGTCGATAGACGCATGGACTACTTCGAACGAAAGCTTGACGACAAGCGTCGGTTAACCATACCGACTGAACTTCGTGCGGAATTTGCCAGCGGTGTCGTGCTCACTCGAGGATTTGGCGAATATCTCCATATGTACCCCCAGCAAGTCTGGAATCGGGAAGTGGAGCCAGCTCTTGCCGGAGATCACATCTTCGACGAAGCGCTCGCTGATCTCAATGTGCGTTTCCGTCGCGGGAAGATCGCCCAAGCACTGGACCAAAAACAGGGCAGGGTCACGGTCGAGCAGCATTTGCTTGACTACGGTAGCATCTCCCATGAAATCGTCGCAGTCCGCGTGGGGCAATATTGGCGCCTCGGTGCACCCGACAAATTACTTTAGTTTACCAACCGTTATTTGACCGTACGTTAAAAATCAAACAGTAATCGATATCCTCGAGATCAACAATCTGGTAGTGAGGCAGTGGGTACCCGGCCCACATTAAAAATAGTCGGGCGTACCTTCCCTAAAAAACACCTCCCAAAAAACTCCACCTCACACATAAGTCTCTCAAGGCTAGTAAGCGAAATCTGGTATGAGTTCTCTTAGAACCCCAGTCGGCGCCGAACGTCTCACTTATACAAAAACAAACATTCCAAGCGAAAACAAACATGCTTCATTACCAGTTTGGTGATCTCGAGCGGATAAACCCACCCCCTAAGGCTGACTGCGTTCGCGCGGAAGTGGCAAAGGGAAGTGGTATAATATTATCCAATGAGTACTAAAGAACATCCACCACTTCATGTTCCGGTATTGCTAGACGCGACGTGTAAATTGCTTGATCCGAAGCAGGGCGAGACTTATCTCGACCTCACAGCGGGGTACGGCGGTCACGCACGAGCGATCCTAGAAATAACGAAGAACTACGAGGGGTCGTGTCTGGTAGATCGTGATGAGCACGCAATTGCGGAGCTTCATGACATTGAACAGCGCGGCACGCGCCTACTTCACTCTGATTTTTTGACTGCCGTCCGGCAGCTCAACGAAGAAGACAAGCGGTTCGACCTCATACTACTTGACTTGGGGGTGTCATCACCTCAGCTCGATAGAGCTGAACGAGGATTCTCTTTTACAAATAACGGTCCACTCGACATGCGAATGGATGCTCGCCAGAAATTGACGGCCGAAAGGGTTGTCAACAAATGGACAAAAGACGAGCTAGTACGCATGATTCGGGACTACGCCGAGGAACCACCTCGTGCCGCTCGTCGGTACGCAGAGGCGATCGCGCGCAGTCGGCCGCTACACACAACAGAGGAACTCGCCAATGCTATCAAAAACGCCTATGTAGGGAAATGGAGTCGCATCCATCCCGCTACACGCACCTTTCAAGCAATCCGAATCGTCGTTAACGATGAGCTTGGTCAAATTGAACGCACACTACTAGAACTGCCGCGGTTATTAAACCCAGGAGGCAAGGTGGCGGTGATCAGCTTTCACAGTCTCGAAGACCGCCTCGTCAAACGATATTTCGCCGAACAAACGGAGTCTGGCTACGAAGCCGAACTAAAGGTCTTGACAAAGCACCCCGTGTTAGGCGAAACTGAAGATGTTCACAATCCGCGTTCTCGAAGTGCAAAACTTCGGGTCGCCGTGAAAAAATAAACAAAAAAGGAGAGGGATATGCCTTTACACATCCCAGTGCAAAACGAATCAGTTGAGACGCAAGTCGTCGTCCGATTCAAGTAAGCCCGTCACGGGCCATCGTCGCCCTTCGCCGGCAGGAACTTCACTATACAGGAAGTTTCTGCCAGCGCGGCGGAAGAACATAAACAATAAACAAAAACCACCACAATGTCATATACACGTACTGTACAATTCAGCAATAGGCGTCAGGGTAGCTGGGGCCGGAATCAGAACACGGTTGCATTTGCCTCTGCTGTCAAGCTAGGTCCTGTCACACATACGGTGCTTGTCGCGCTTATGATCACAGTGCTCGGTCTTATCTATCTCACGCAGGCGACACGAGCCTCGGGCTTTGACTACACGGCTAGTCAAATTCAAGATAAGATTTCGCAACTGAGTGATCAGAAAAAGGATCTCGAAGTAGAGAACGCACGACTTACCGCAATGCAAACAGTTCAGAGCTCTAGTGTCGCTAAAGCGATGACAACACCGACTGACGTTCAACACGTAACAGAGTAAATTCATGGATTTTAGAATCACAAAAGGTAACAGGACCCGACTCCTCGCCATACTCCTATTGGGTGTCATGGCTCTTTTTGTGGCTCGGCTATTTTATATTCAGATTATTCAAAATAAATATTATAACCAGCAGGCGGATAGCGAGTACATCAAGCAGTTTGTACTCCATGCCAAACGTGGTGAAATCTACACGATGGATGACGGCGCCCCGACCAAGCTGGTCATGAATGAAACCGTGTATACGGTGTGGGCAGATCCGACGGAAATCACCGATAAACAACAGGTAATTGATGAGATAAACAAGGTTGCTGGCGGCAACACTAGGACGGACTTTGCACAGTATCTTGATATAAAAAATTCGCGCTATCAGGTTCTCGCCACTAAGGTTTCGCGGTCGCAAGCCGAGATGCTGAAATCTGCAAAGCTCGCCGGTGTCGGATTTGACGCGGTGAGTCAGCGTGTCTATCCCGAAGGGCAGCTCGCGAGCCAAGTTCTCGGTTTCGTAAATAACGAGGGCAGCGGTCAGTACGGATTTGAACAGGCGAACGACGCGTCACTGAAAGGCAAAGATGGCGTCCTCAAGACGGTTACCGATGTGCGCGATGTGCCGCTCACGGTTGGCGATAAAAACGTCAATACGCCCGCCCAAGATGGCACGAATTTCGTATTAACAATCGATCGGAACATTCAGGCGAAAGCCGAGAAAGCCCTCGCTGATGGGCTAGGACGGACGGGCGCCAAAAAGGGAAGCGTCATCGTCATGGACCCTCAGACGGGCAATGTCCTCGCGATGGCAAATCTGCCAACCTACAACCCAGCGGATTTAAATGCGGTCACTGACCCGGCGGCGTTTAATAACAACACAGTCTCAAACCCTTACGAACCGGGCTCTGATATCAAGACATTTACTGTATCCACCGGTGTTGATACGGGCGCGATCACACCCGATTCGACCTACAACAATACGGACCATATTAAAATCGATGACATTATCGTGAGCAATGCGAGTATCGGCATGAAGACCGGAATTATCACCATGCAAGACGCGCTTAACTGGTCGCTCAACACCGGGATGGTGACTATTGCTCAGCGGCTAGGTGATGGCACATCCATCACTGAAAAATCACGCAATACCATCTACTCGTATTTCCATGACAAGTTCCGTCTCGGCCAGAAAACGGGAATCGAGCTCGCGAATGAGGCGGAAGGCACCATCATTCCGCCCACAGATGTGCAGGGAAACGCGGTTCGATACTCGAATATGACATTTGGTCAGGGCATGAATATAACGATGCTCCAGGTCTCGGCGGGATTTAGCGCAGTTATCAATGGCGGCACCTACCACACGCCAAGTATTATCGCGGGCACAGTTGACGATTCGGGGACATTCACGAAGGCACAGCCGAAAAAGTCGTACGCTGATGTGATAAAACCGAGCACGTCAAACACGGTTCGGGAGATGGTCTACAAGGCCCGCCAGGCATTTTATGCGAAGCATGACAAAGCAGGCTACTATATCGGCGGAAAAACTGGCACATCACAGACGCTCGAGAACGGCAAATACGTCGACAACCAAACGATCGGTACGTATCTCGGATTCGGTGGCGAAGTTGGCCAGACGCCGCGGTACGTCATCATGGTAGAGCTTTCGGGCAAAAACCAGAACCTTCAGGGTGGCGAAGATGCGTTACCAATTTTTACGGATATCTCAAACTGGATGATCGACTACTTGAAGCTGGAACCGAAAGGATAGATAATGGAGACTATGAAACTACAAGCAATTACCGGAGAAATGAGCAGCGTGTTCATACTCAGCGTGGGGGCATTTGTTCTGGCGATGCTCTTGACGCCGCTCTATACCCATCTCGCGTACAAGTATAAGTTTTGGAAAAAACAACGGACTACCAGTATTTCTGGCGAGAAGCTCGAGATATTTACGAAACTTCATGCAAACAAGTTCATGCGCCATATCCCGACCATGGCAGGGGTGATCTCGGTTATTTCGATCACTGTTGTCACGTACTTTTTCAACCTCGACCGTGCGCAGACGTGGCTACCGCTGGCGTCGCTTATCGGCGGTGGGTTAGTCGGCCTCATTGATGATGTGATCAACGTTCGCAGTGACGGCAGCGGCGTTGCCGGGTTACGCTCAAGTTTGAAGTTTCTCATGATCATCCTGCTCGGGGCAATCCTCGGCTGGTTTTTCTATGCAAAACTCGGGTATACCTCGATCCATATCCCGTATCTCGGCGCGTGGGAAGTGGGTGCCTGGATCGTTCCGATTTTCGTATTCTCAGTGGTCGCGATGGGTAACGCTGCCAATATCTCGGATGGGCTCGATGGTCTTGCCGGTGGAATGCTGGCGGTTAGCTTTGCGACATTCGGTGTAATCGCACTGCTCCAAGGACATACCGTGCTGGCCGGGTTCTGCTTCACTGTTGTGGGCGCGCTACTCGCATATCTATGGTTCAACATCTATCCAGCGAGGTTCTTTATGGGCGACGTCGGTAGTTTCGCATTTGGCACGACACTTGGTGTTGTGGCGATGCTGACAGACACATTGTTTCTGTTGCCGATTATCGGCATTCTCTTTGTCATTGAAGCTGGTTCGAGCCTGCTGCAGATGACGAGCAAGCGACTGTTCCACCGCAAGATTTTCCTCTCAGCGCCGATCCATCACCATCTTGAAGCCAGCGGTTGGCCAGAGGTGAAAGTGACGATGCGATTCTGGATCATCAGCTGCGTGGCTGGATTTGTCGGAGTCTTAATCGCCCTCGCAGGAGGATATATTAAGTGATAGGACGCGTGAGGCGTCGTATCGACGAAATCGCGGGCCAGCGCGCACACGCACCCGACTATCAGATCGTGCTCTATATGGGGTTACTCATGCTGATTGGTCTCATCGTAATGTATGCAATCGGACCGCAACGAGCGAATGTTCTCAATAATGCGCAGGGCGCAAACTATAGCGATACCTACTTCGTCGTGAAGCAGGTGATCAGTCTGGCCTTGGCTATCGTCGCGTTTGTGGTCGTGTCGAAAATTCCGTTTCGCTGGTTCCAAAAAAATGCTGAGAAAATATTGATTGCTGGACTTGCGCTCTGCATACTACTCGTTCTCTTCGGTAATGTGCTCCACGCATCATCCGTTGCGCAGTGTAGTCTCGGGGCCTGCCGATGGTTTGAGCTTGGGCCACTTGGTAGCTTTCAACCAGCGGAATTTTTGAAATTTGGCTTGCTCATCTATCTTGCAACGTTCTTATCGGTGCGTATCCGTCAGGGGCTCCTAAATGATGTACAAAAAACAATAATTCCCGTCGTTGGCGTGACGCTCGCGTCACTATTTTTCGTCGTTATCCTGCAAAAAGACATGGGCACGGGACTTGCCATGGGTTCAATCGTTGCATCAATTCTGATGGTGAGCGGGGTAACCAAGAAGATCGGGGCGCTTCTACTGGCTGGAGCGGTCGTGCTCGGGGTCATCTCTGTTCTGATCGCGCCACACCGGATAGAACGTATCGTGACGTTCGTTCAGGGCGACAACCAGAGCGCCACGGCCGATGACGCCGGTTACCACATCCGTAACGCGATGATCGCGCTTGGCACTGGCGGGCTATTCGGACGAGGAATCGGCAACAGTATCCAAGCGACCGGATATCTACCCGAGGCAATCAACGACTCAGTATTCGCGATCATGGGGGAGACGTTCGGATTTGTGGGCGTCACGGTGATCCTCGGCCTGTTCACTTCGCTGCTGATGCGCCTGCTGCGTATCACTGACCATATGCCAGATATGGCAATGAAACTGGCCGTTGCGGGCATTTTCGGATGGCTGGTCGCACATGTTATTTTGAACGTGGCGTCGATGGTAGGGATTTTTCCGCTCACCGGCATCACGTTACCTCTGTTAAGTTTTGGCGGAACCAGTATGATTTTTGTTACGGGTGCGTTAGGACTCGCATTTCAGCTGTCACGCTATACATCTCATGATACGATAGTAGAGAACAGGGAGGATGCAAGTGAAAATACTCGCAGCCGGAGGGGGATCAGGCGGTCACGTTACGCCGGTCGCCGCCGTAATTCGGGAGCTTAAGAAACGAGATCAGTCGCTTGAGGCGGTGTTCTTGTGTGACAAGGCATTTGAAGTGCAGTCTCGAGGTATCATGGAGTCGGTTGGCGCTAAAGTCCAGGTGATTCAGGCAGGGAAGTTTCGTCGCTATGCCCACCTCACATTCTGGCAACATTTCACTGTGCCAAAAATCGTCACGAGCAATTTTCTCGATCTCTTTCGGATCGCCGGAGGCTTCTTCCAGAGCCTAGGTATCATGCGACGCTTCAAGCCAGACGTGGTGTTTACTAAGGGCGGGTTCGTTTGTTTGCCGGTTGGTCTGGCGGCACATATCTTGCGTATTCCGCTTGTCATTCATGACTCCGATACCCGACCAGGCCTTACCAATAGGTTTTTAGCTAAGTGGGCCGATGCAATTGCCACGGGTTCGCCGCTCGAAAATTATCATTATGCCTCGGATCGGGCCACCTATGTCGGTGTGCCGATTGCGGATACGTTTCGCCCAAAGAGTGGCGCGCAGCAAGTGGCATACAAGCAAAAATTCGGATTTGACCCCAGCCGTTTGCTCGTCGTCGCAGTCGGTGGTGGACTCGGTGCGCGGAGCATAAATCTCGCGATGAGCAGGGAAGGGCGGTCGCTACTTGACGCCGACCTCTCAATTTATCTCGTCGCAGGGAAGGGGGGCTACGATGAGGCCCTCGCTGAGGCACCAAAGGATGATCGATTTAAAATTACGCCGTTCGTGTATGAAGATATGGATGAATTGCTCGGTGCCGCCGATATTGTAGTGAGCCGGGGGAGTGCAACATTCCTCCAGGAGCTTGCGGGACTCAAAAAGGCCGTTGTCGTTGTTCCCGCTCATCAACTTGGCGATCAGATAAAAAATGCGACCGTCTTTGCCACTGCACATGCTGCCGTGGTCGTCGACAACCTCGGTATCGAGGATGATTCGCGTCTGAGTGAAGCGATTATCTCCCTAAGCCGTGATGAGACGCGCCGTCGTGAGCTCGCCGAAGCCCTCCACTCATTTGCAAAGCCTGATGCGGCAAAAGATCTCGCACAAATACTAGTGACGGCAGCGAAGCGCTAGTGGTAAAATAAGCAGTAAGCATGGGTTTTATGACCAAAAAACAGCGACCGGTACCGCGCCGGCGACTTGTGGATGACGACGCGCCTCGGGAGAACCGGGACAGTGCTTCGAGTACGAATAACCACTTCACATTTCGTCGCAACCGCACGCTCACTGGCAGTTTGTCCCCAGGGGTCTCAAGTGTAAACGAACACCACTCTGAATTGAGATCATCTCGCGTTCACGCCCATCATCTCAGGCGTCACCGTAAACATGCCGGGTTGGCGCTGTTTGGCGTACTTGCCGCTGCCGCCGGACTGGCATTCTTGGTCTATCAATCAATTGGGACCGTCGAGCTCACGAGTGCGGTCGCAAAACCCATCGACCAACAGTTGTATGCGTCAAAAATCATCGATTATCTCAATAGGAATCCCGGTGAACGCTTTCGTTTCGCACTTAATACTGCGTCTTTGACGACGTATCTTCAGACCCACGATGCACCAGAGGTCTTATCGGTTTCAAGCAATATCGGCTATGCAGGGTTCGGTAAGAGCTCGCTCTACCTTCGCTTCCGCGAGCCAGTTGTCGTCTGGCAGACAGGTGGCAGCCGCTTGTATGTCGACAGCAATGGTGTCGCATTTACCAGGAATTACTTCGGCGAGCCCAGCGTACAGGTTGTTGATCAGACGGGCATACAGGCGACGAACAACCAAGTACTCGTCAGCAACCGCTTCCTGGGCTTTATCGGGCTCGTGGTGGGTCGTATGAGTAGCTATGGCTATAAAGTCACCGATATCATCCTCCCTGCGGGCACGACGCGTCAGGTGGAGGTGAAGTGCGCGGGCATTGCGTATCCGATCAAGTTCTCCATCGATCGAGCAGTAGGGGAGCAGGCGGAGGATGCGACGCGTGCGGTTACCTACCTTGCGAGTCATGGAATCAGTGTCACGTATCTTGACGTCCGAGTCAGTAACCGCGCGTTCTATAAGTAGGGAAAACAAAGAGACCCCCTTTCCTCTCAAACGAGAGTGTTCTATAAATGTTCGAATTTTTGTAAAAAACATACTAAAATATCGAAAGTAGGGAAATGCAAATAGTGATTCGAAAATAGGGAAAAGCAGTGGGGGAATATAAAAGTAGTGAAAAGTCAAAACATGCATGCCGCATGTGGAAAACCTCAAGGCCCATAGTGAGACCTTGCAAAAATGACAACAAGCCCTCTCGAATGTGATAGCTGGAGCCACGTAGGTATGTAGGCGGTAATGAATGTAAGTAATACACAAATAGCGCGCAGTTAATGGACGCGAAAGCGTGGTACTCCCCTCGACAGGAGATTTGGCCTCTTTAGCAGTCTTATAGGTAGTATGCTGATTCAACTTTGACTACTATTGTTAGTGTCGTAAAAGATATATTGTGCGACGTTAACTCTATGTTCAAATCATGACCAAGTATTCATTCCCTGCGGCGTGTTTGTGGCGTAATTTTCCGACTCACCTGCAATGAGAATTTGTCCCCTACTTTTAGCGAGCCATTGATTCCCGCAGACTGCCTATTGAGGCCTCGTGGCTGTCGGTCTATGGGTTTACTGGATTTCTGTCCGCACGTGCCTAGATCTGGCCATATTATGAGAGTTCTATATTTGTTCTAATACCTGTCAGGGCTAGTTTTTTAATAGAGGTCGGGCAGGGTATGTCCCCTTGCCTATGGGGGCGGCAACCCATAATCTCGATATCTCGTAACTATAAATAAGAGAGCATGCAGTGGTGACGCTGTGTGTGGGGCTGTGGGCGTAGGTGGCGACTTTATCCCTAGTGAAGTTTAAGAAGTGTTGGGTCTTCAACTCGTCTTGGGGCTGGTGTGGCAGGCGCATAGGCAGTAGCGGCGGGTCGGTCTTGGCCTTCTGAATGCACTTCTTGGCTACTGCTGCTTTCCGATGGCCTCCTGCCGCGGCTACGGCTGCGTTTGCGCTTCTTTGGCTGTCCATCATCGACTGGTAGGGCGGGGGTGTTCGCTTCCCTCTCTGGTTGCTCGCGGGTTGTCGCGGGCTCTGTGGGGCTCGGGGCACCGTTCTCGCCGGTGGGTTGCTTACTTGCGGGCGCCTCAAAGGCGATCCCCTCTTCGGCGAGGAATTGTTTCTGATTCTCTGAATAGCCAGGGTTGCCCTTCCCTTTTGTTTGGAGGGCTTGTGGTGGCAATATCCTGTCTGAGATCTCGCGTTCGATTTCAGACCGCGGGCGGCCATAATTGGCGCGGGTGTTCTGGATGATCTCATGGGTGTTGTCGGAGGTGGCGGTCGGGAGATTGAGCGTGCTAGCGCTGAAGGCGGGGGCTTTCTCACCGTTGATCACCATGTTGATGATGAAGTTGCGATTATGCATCTGCAATAGGTCATTTGGCTCAAACTGGGGCTCGAATTGCTTGCCAAGCGTCGCGGCGTCATCAGCAGATGCGCGGAAGCTCATCATCGTACCGACGTTACCAAATACGGCATTACGAACTGTGTCAGACATCTGTGAGATGTACTGGTTGGCAACGGTTAAGTTCAGGCCGTACTTGCGCGCCTCTGAGAGGATGGTCGCAAAGGAGTCGGTCGCGAAGTTTTGGAACTCGTCTACGTAGAGGTAGAACGGACGGCGATCCTCAATATCGGGGATATCGCTACGGCTCATGGCGGCTAGCTGAATCTTTGTGACTAGGAACGCACCGAGAATACCGGCGTTGTCCTCGCCGATAAGACCCTTACTGAGATTGACGATCAGGATCTTGCCTTCATCCATCATCGTACGGATATTGAAGGTAGACTTTGGTTGGCCGATGATGTTTCGGATGACTGGGTTTGCCGTAAAGGCACCGACCTTATTGAGCACTGGAGCGATAGCCTCAGACTGGAACTTCTCTGTCCAGCTATCAAATTCGATATTCCAGAACTGGAGTACGACGGTGTCCCGACAGTAGCTGAGCGTCTCTTTGCGGAAACGTTTGTCGGTGAGCATACGGGTGATATCGAGCATCGTGGTCTCGGGGCGATCGAGCAGTGCGAGGATGGTATAGCGCAAGATATATTCGAGTCGCGGGCCCCATGATTCGCCGAACATGCGTTTCAATACGCCGATAACTTCCGAGCTAATGTTCGTCTTATGTGATGGATCAGTGACCTCGAGCGGGTTGAACCCTAGGGGGAACTCAGTGTCGGCTGGGTTGAAATAGACCACGTCCTGCATGCGACTACCAGGGATAAATTTCATGTTATTGATGGCGAAGTCGCCGTGTGGGTCGATAATGGCATAGCCTTGGCCGTGGTAGATGTCTGAGAGGGCGAGGAGCTCGAGCGTGCCCGATTTTCCGGCGCCAGTCTGACCAATGATATAGAGGTGGCGCGAGCGGTCGTAGCGCAGCATGCCGAATTGGTGGAATATACCGCGGAAGTTCGTGAGCCCGAACGCAGAAATGTTCTCGTCGACGGCTGGATCTCCGGTAATCACCGGCAGTTTCGCGGGTGGTTCGGCGGTTTTATTCGATGCCCAGACGATATTCGGGGTTTCGACATTTGTGTGCGGTAGGTGGAATACGGAAGCCACTTCCTCGATATTGAGGATGTATCCCCTATCGGCAAAGATGCGACTCTTATATTTGCCGAGATCTTCTTTACGGAAACTCTCACTCGCCATCTTGAACCCGTTGAGGTTTGTCGAGTTGAACTGTTTGAACGTGCCCACGATTGCCTGCATATTGAGTTTGGCGGTCGTTTGGCTCTCGCCGAGGTAGGCGAGGCGGATTTTGACTTGGTAGCCGAGCTTGTTTGCCTTTTTCTCTGCCTCGGCTAAGCGCGTCTTGTCGCGGTCTGAGATTTCGGGTGCTTTCGCCTTCTCCCCTTCCTCGGGAGCTTTCCAGAGCGCTTCAAATAGCATCCCTAGCCACTTGGCGTCAAAGAATGAGCCGCCAGATTTACCGCTCCTGATACGGGCGATCCACTTCTCGGACTGTTTGTGCCAATCATCAGCGATCGGGCGGACGAGGATTTGGATCCAGATCTCATCTTTGGTGTCCTCGAGTTTGGCGAGTGTACCGGTGATTCCGGCGAGCGGGTCCACCTCGAAGCTCTGGAATGTCTTGATCGGGAGGAATTCGGTCGTCGTTAAGACCTCCTCAGAGGTGTAAACAACACTATGCTGGCGTTCGTGGCTGACATAGTCCTCTTCGGCTTCGTGAATCTGGACCGTCGGATATTGAGAGTAAATCTGTCCTTCGACGAAATTCTGGAGAGATTTTGGGGTCCAGACGTAGAAGCGAATACGTCCGCCCACAGAGGCGAACTCAAAGCTGAGATGTTCCTGGTATCCCCCATTCGCCTTAAGCTCTTTGGCGTCGCGCAGAATACCGTGGAGGCTTGCGAAGAGCTGCTCGGCGGCGAGCTCGGACTTGTCGTTAGCTTTCGGGATCTCGAGCATCAGGAGGACACTCTCGGTGTTGCGGACCACTGTCACCTGCTGATTGTTGCGCCAGGTTAGGTACGCGAGGATAAGAACGATGGGCGCCCAGACGTACCATTGAAGCAAAAAACCGATGACCATCGAGATGAATTCCATAACTGAGGTCGATTGTATCACAAACAGGGGTAAAATGCAAGGGTAAGCAGTAATTCCTTCTTTTCAAATCAAAAGTAGCAAAGATCCTCACTTTGCCATACGAAGCGAGGCCTTTCGGTTCTTTGGCAAAAAGAACACGAAAACAGCCGGTGAACCGGCTGCTCTACTACTAGTCATATCGGACTAGATTTTTTCTGCGAGGCTGTAGGTCGCCTTGGCGACGCGCTTGAAGTCGGATTTGCTCTGGAGGTTCAAGAGAATAGTCGTCTCTTTCACCTGGCGGCTTTTGAGGACGCGCTTGACGATCTCGTCGCGGTGGAGCGGTTCGCCGGCTTTTTTGAGGACTTCAGTGATGATGTCGCTGACAGTTCCCTTGCTGTAGCCCCAGCTATCGAGGGCGTAGATGCCGCGACCGATGAGGACGAAGCGCTTGTCTTTGATCAGTTCGTTGTGGATTGCCTGAGTAGTGACGTCCTTACGCTTGAAATCGCTCTCTTTGATTTTGCCAGCGATATTGCTGAAGTGCATCGGTTTGCCATTGTCGGCGAGGATGACGTAGATCTTGTCACGGATGTTCTTTGGGTTGACGGTTGGCCACTTGGTGAGGCCCCAAATACCCTTAAGCTCAGCGAGAAGTTTGCTGAGGGTTGCGAGGGCGCGGACCTGTTCGGGTGTTTCATAGCCGTCGAGTTGGTCGTAAAGTGTCTCGATACTGAGGGGTTCGGCGTGCTTCTTGATCGCTTTGACGATCTCATCGACACGGTTCTTTACCTTTCGCTCGTCTCCGTACTCAGAGATACCGATACCCTGGAAGTAGTTGTCGTTCTCAGAGATGGTTACGAGTTTTGAGGAAATTTCACCGACAAACGCGAGGTGCGCCTTGACGGTACTTTCGGTTTTTTCAGTGAGTCGGAGCGCCATGTCTTGGACTCGAGCGACTCGGCCATTTTCGGAGAGGTCGCGGATAATAAGCTTTTCGACGTCGCCAACCACAGGGATGCGACCCTCTTCGGCGGCGATTTTGAGACGGATGAGAATGGCTTTTTCGAGCTGTCGGACACGCTCGCGGGTGATGCCAAGTAGTTCGCCAATTTGCTCGAGTGTTTCTTTGCGATCAAAGAGCCCAAAACGGCGCGTGATGATTTCTCGTTCGCGCTCCTGCTCGATAGTCTTTAAAATGTCCTGTACTGCTGACTTCAATTCAGCGGCCGTGTCTTTTGCTACAGGTTCACTCATGGCTTATTAATTAAAACCTCTCTGCCTCACCGTTTAATCTGTTGCTATTGTACGATGTATGTCATTATAGAACAAAACTTATTCCATGTCAAACATATTGTCTGTCTGACATGATTATATCACAACTTCGACGCTTATGGTAAATACTTTTTTCGGAGTTTTTATTGTGCGGAAGTATGATGAGCGTGAACACAGATATTGCAGTAGTCAAATCTACCCCCTGTACGAACTGAGCCCGCCTCCGAAGAGCGGTGATCCCCTGGGGGATACGGGCTCGATTCGTAGGCGGGCTATGAGGCCTTACTGTCGATGTAGTCCCCCCGGTAGGGATCATCCTCGTTCGCCCTATCCTCGATTGGCGTTGCCCTCATCGGACGGCGCAGGGGTTCACCTCTGATGATCACCGCCAGGCTGAAGATGAGACCAACAGTATTAACCAGGAGGCTGGTGATGCAGGCTATCATGCCGATGAGCAAGACAACCGACGCGCGCCCTCTTGTCGCTGTCAGGATCGCTCCAGCGATGACGATGACGGGCGGGACTAACAGCACCAAGAGGTCCATTTTTACCTTTCGAGGTTGGGGTCTTCGGCTATTATATAACACTATCTCGGAATATGACGAACCCACCCGATAGTGAGTCCTCTCGAGTTGGCATCGCCAACGAGTGGGTTCGTCATGGGGTGGGTAGCTAGGCCTAGGTGGTTTTCCCGGCTTGTGTTGGACGCCTCATCCGGAGGTGGCTGTCGTCCAGGATTCGGCCGAGAACCTCGGAGGCGTACTTTTGGTCAGTGACGGGGGCTCCCCTCCAATCGAGGGCGGCTCTCAGTTGCTGGGTCATTTCCTCACCTAGGAGAACATCGAGCGCTTTGTTGTATGCGGGGTTTATGTCACCGTAAACCCAGATCTCCAGGCCATACTCTCCGTCAGGGGTACCCTCCGGGTCGTGGTGGTAGGCTCGGTGGACCTTGATCTGTCCCTTGTAGTGGTACTCGTCATCTGGGCTGGTGCCGAAGCCGTCCATGATGAAGCGGTCCGTGTCCAAGGTGCAGATCCAGGCAGCGCATTGCAGCTCTCTCGAGTTGAGTGCGGTGAAGCGAACGGGGCTGGTTGCGGCAATAGGTGCCATAGGAAGCACATCCTTATTATATGTGGCCACTCTGACCTATGGACACATTAGCATAAATATAACAAATGTAAATAGTGCACGGTCAGTTCGCTGGAGTCATATCGACGTGAACGGTTCATAGGGTGAAGCGGGAATGACTATTATTTTTGCTTGCGTGCGAAGCGGCGTTTGGCAGACTTGGCGGGCGCTTCAGAGAGAAGCTTCTTTGCGGCTACCTGTGTTATTTCTTTGGGGTCTGAATCTTTAGGGATCTTGGCGTTCTTCTTGCCGTCAGTGATATAGGCGCCGAAACGACCATTCAACACCTTGATAGTTCCCCAGTCTGAGATCGTTTTCTCTGATTCAGTCTTGAGTTTGACGGCGTAGAGTGTACGGGCTTCGTCCTCGGTGATCTCACGGGGGTCATGTTCTTTCATGCTCACGAATAGTTTGCCAACCTGGATATAGGGTCCGAAGCGGCCGACGTTGGCTTTGATCTCCTGGCCATCTTCGGTCGTCCCGACGACGCGAGGCAGTTCGAAGGCCTTGAGGGCTTGCTCGAGAGTGACTGTTTCGATACGAGCGCCGCGTGGCATAGGGGCGAATTGCGGTTTGTTGTCTTTGTCCTCAGTGGCACCCATTTGGAGCATCGGCCCGAAGCGACCAAATCGCGCGATGATTGGACGACCTGATTTAGGATCGATACCGACTTCCGTGGCCTGCCCCACTGTTGAGCGATCGATATCGCCTGAGTGTTCGATCAATTCATGGAATGGCGCGTAAAAGTCTTTGAGCATCTGGTTGCGCTCGAGTTTGCTGGCGGCGATATCGTCGAAATGCTCTTCGACGCTCGCGGTGAAGCCGTAGTCGACGACTGGCTCGAAGTGGGTCGAGAGGAAGTCCGAGATGAGTTCGCCGGAAGGCGTCGGGACGAGCTTACCCCTGGTAGAGCCGGTCTTTTCCTCGACAACAGAGCGTTCGACGTCACCATCGATGAGCTGGAGAACGATAATTTCTCGCGGTTTGCCTTCGTCTTCGCCACGCTCCACGTATCCACGGGTCTGAACGGTATTGATGATCGTCGCGTAAGTGGACGGGCGGCCGATGCCGAGTTCCTCGAGTTTCTTCACGAGGGAGCCCTCGCTGTAGCGGGCTGGTGGGCGCGAGAAGACCTGGCGGGCTTCGATCTGATATGCCGTGAGGTTATCGCCACTGACGAGCGGAGGGAGGACGTTATCGTCCTTCGATGACAGATTGTAGACGCGCAGGTACCCATCAAAGATAATGACTTGGCCTTTAGCTTCAAAAGTCAGCGACTTTGCGGCATTACTAATAGTAATCGTCACCGTCGTGTTCTCGAGCTTGGCGGGAGCCATCTGGCTTGCGAGGGTGCGGCGGCGGATGAGATCGTATAATTTCTGTTCGTAGCTATCGCCACTCACATCTTCTCGAGAGATGTCAGTTGGGCGGATGGCTTCATGAGCCTCTTGGGCGCCGGCGGATTTCGTCTTGAATTTACGCACTTGGCTGTAATCATGTCCGTAAAGTCGTTTGACGTAGTCGGCGATGGCGGCAATTGCTTGCCCACCGAGGTTGACGCTGTCGGTACGCATATAGGTGATCCGACCCTCCTGGTAGAGTTTCTGGGCGGCGGACATTGTCGAGCGGCTGCTCATGCCGAGCTTCGAGTTCGCCTCTTGTTGGAGGGTGCTGGTCGTAAATGGTGCGGCAGGATTACGCGTGCCAGGATTCGTCTGAATAGCGCTGACGGTAAATGTCGCATCAACCAGGCTCGCGAGGAACGCGTGCGCCTCTTCCTCGGTCGCGAAGCGCTTGCTAAGTTCGGCTTTGATCTCTTGGTGGTCGTGGACGAAAATGGCGATGACCTTGAATTCAGCGGCTCCCTCAAACCCACGGATATCGCGCTCGCGCTCGACGATCAGGCGAACGGCGGGACTCTGGACGCGGCCGGCTGATTTGCCGCCGGGGACTTTTTGCCATACGACAGGACTGAGCTCGAAACCGACGATACGGTCGAGGATCTGGCGGGCCTGTTGGGCGCGTACTAAGCTCATGTCGACGGTGCGAGGCTTCTTGATCGCCTCTTGGATGGCGGTTTTTGTGATCTCGTGGAACACAATGCGCTTCGTATGTACAGGGTCGAGACCAAGCACTTCACAGAGGTGCCAGGCGATCGCCTCCCCTTCGCGGTCTTCGTCCGTTGCGAGCCAGACATTGCCTGCGCCGACGGTTTTGACGGCTTTTTTGAGTCCAGTAATAATTTTCTTTTTCTCAGGGTCGATCTCATAGACAGTCTCAAATTCGTTTTTGACATCGATCGGTGGCGTGCCGTCTTTTGTCTTCTTGGCGATACTACGGATGTGGCCGACGCTCGAGAGCACGGTAAAATCACTCCCGAGGTATTTCTCGATAGTTTTTGCTTTTGCGGGTGACTCTACTATTACTAGGTTTTTGCTCATGCTTCTTGTCCACTATATATCTATATGGCGTATCCGCCAAACAACGGCTTATACTACCGCACCCGAATTCAAAATGCAAATATAACAAAAAACGCCCGAATTGGACGTATAGATTAATTATTTCTTGGCTTCGTAGCGCGCGGTGACCGAAGTCTTCCGCGCGCCACTCTGCCGCACATCGCAAGGATCAGATGGCTGGCGTCACCTCCCTGCCGGCTGAACTGTGGCCGGACAGCCCAGCGAAGGTGTGTTCGCCTCCCAGGGCCGGATCACCTCGAGGGCGACGATGACAGCGAACAGGGCGATGATGGCGGCGACGATGGCGACGGCCCGCCACCAGCCGAGCTGTTTGGTAAGTGCTCGGTCCGTCTCTGAGAGCGGACGCGGTGACAGTGTGTCGGTATCGTCGCGCATGGCGACCTCCTTGTATTCGGATGTGCGGGACCATGTATTAATAGCATGGTATACAAGAATAGTCAAGGTATTAGCGTAGGGTCCACTGATTGGCGCCGAGGGAGCGGATGGTGCCAGTCAATTCGAGCATCGTGAGGGCGCCAGCGAGCTCGGAAGCGTCGATCTTGAGTTCTGATTGGATATCGTCGCCGTCACGGATGCCGCTTTGGAGGAGTCGGATGATCTCCGTCTCGAGCGAGTTTGATCCTAGGGCGAGCGAGGCCTGCGCCGTTAAGAGCTCGGGCGCGATTATTTCTAGGATATCATCCGGCGAAGTTACGGGGATGGCGCCTTGTTTCAGGAGATTGTTGCACCCGGCAGACAGTGGGCTGGTGATGTTACCGGGGATGACGAATACTTCCTTGCCTTGCGCGAGCGCGTGCGCGGCGGTATTGAGTGTGCCGCTCCGAGCCCCTGCTTCTGTGATGAGGATGGCGTCAGAAAGACCGCTGACGATGCGATTGCGGTAGAGAAAGCTCCATTTACCGAGTGGGTCGTCTTCGCCGGTTTCTGAGAGAACGGCGCCACCTTCGCGTATGATTCGCTCGCCCAGTTCCCTGTTTGTGCGGGGACTTATCTCCGGCAATGCATTTGCGAGTACGGCGAGTGTCGTGCCATGAGCGTCAAGTGCGGCACGGTGCGCGATGGCGTCGACCCCGAGTGCGAGGCCACTCACAATGATGACACCCTTACTGGCAAGTGCGGAAGCGAAACGCTCTGTCACCTCTGTACCATACCTCGTGGGCTTACGCGAACCGACGATCGCGAGGGTCGGTCGGCGCGCGTCAGGCAATGTGCCCGTATAATATAATTTCTTCACTGGCATATCGAGAGACATCAGTAGTTGGAGGTACTTATGCTTATCGGGAGATATATAATTGATTTTCATGCAATTTTGTGCGAATAAGTATTGACTTTATGTCAAGTACGTGCTAATATGAAAAAGATTGATTCGCCGAAAGGTGATCAAGCACCTTATACCCCCTATTCTAACTTATGTTAGGGTGCGTGTGATATATATCGTAGTAATCTACCCTCCACTGCGATATCGCTAGAAAGTATCACACGTATACTAACCCCTTTGTCCAGCGGATCACTCGTATTTGTGAGGTGGATCACGTTTACCCTGATGGGTGGGACGAAGGGCGAAATAGCGTCAGGTGATGCCCACCCTTACCTGGCGCTTTTTCGTTGGGAAAATTTATTTGCTCTAGTGATATGATGAAAAAATGAACAAACGTGAACCGGTGCCGCGCGAGGGAGTCTATGATCTCTATTGGGAGTTCGCGGCGAAGCGCCACGGAGTGTTTCTCAAGCGATACGCGGGTGAAAGTGGCCCGTGGTCGGATGACCCGATCTTGCAGGAGTATAAGTTTTGCAATGTCTTTCGCATCCTCGATCGCGTCAGCCAATATATGGTGCGCGAGGTCTGCTACGGCCACGAAGAACGCACGCCAGCCGATGCGATTTTTCAGATCACGGCGTTTCGTACCTTTAGCCGTATCGAAACGTGGGAGGAGCTTCGTCGTCGCCTCGGTCATGCGCCGACGCTTCAGAATCTCGCCGATGGAAGTTTCGAGCGAGCACTGACGGAGATGAAACATGACGGCCAGACCCTCTATACGGGTGCATTTATCCTCTGTGCGACCAATGCCTATGGGCGCGGGCTGAAACACCTCAACCATGTGGAGTTATTTACCGATATGTTCCTGACCCACGACGCGGCAGCGGAGATTCTCGCGGCTCCCTCACTCGAGGCGGTGTATTGGATATATCGAAGCTTTCCGCTCTATGGAAATTTCATGGCCTACCAGACGGCAATTGATGTGAATTATAGTGACCTGATCAATTTTTCAGAAAATGATTTCACCGTGCCGGGACCAGGAGCGATTCGAGGTATAAATAAATTATTCGCTGACTTAGGTGACTATACGCCCGCGGAAGTAGTGCTCTGGATGGTTGGGCGGCAAGACGTGGAATTCAAGAGGTTGGGGCTCGAATTTGGTGGCCTCTGGGGACGTAGAATTCAGGCGATTGACGCGCAAAATCTCTTTTGCGAGACAGACAAATATTGCCGCGTTCGCGTACCGGAACTAGCGTCGAATCGTACCCGTATCAAGACGCATTTCAAACCGGCTTTGGCACCAGATACGGTGTTCCTGCCTCCGAAATGGAATGTAAAAGTCCCGCCGAGCGGGACAGGATAATCTCTTGAGCTTTCGGCCCGCCGGTGAGACCGGCGGGCCGAGCTCGACAGGAGCTAGCAGTACCTGTCTGCCTGCACCGTGACGGTAGGCCAGGTGTCGTACAGTTGCTCGAGATTTTTTAGCGACGGCATGCCGTTGATCTTGAGCTCAAGCGTGACTGGTGCGCGCGGCTGCCTGTCGCAGGAGAGCTTGACGTTCGCAAAGAACGTCGCTTTTTTGACTGGCTCAGCGAGGACTCCTTTGATGGCGAGCAGCTGGTCCAGGCCCTTGTAGCCCATGGGACTGAGCCTTTGACCGACCGTGCCATCGCGGCGCATGACGTACACGGTGCCGTTTTGCTGGAGCTTGAGCGTGAGCCTGTAGGAGGGAAGTTCGAGCATCTGCTCTCGTACCATACCCTGCTTGCCAAGCTCGGTGAGGTCGCTCAGCATGTCGCGAATCGCATTCCGGGCTAGCAGTACTCTTGTTCCGTGTTCTTCGGTTGTGGCCACTACGCACGACCTTTCCTGTCGAGGTTCTCCGGACAGGAGAACCCATGGCGGATATTCCTATCTAGATGGCGTGAGTATACCATCATTTTGAATAAACAAAAAACTCAAGCAATATGCCTGAGTAATAAAAATATTCGGTTCCTACCTCGGCCGCGCGGAGTGCGCGCGACCGAGGTGGTGGAGCTTGGAGGCTCAGTCGTCTGCAAAGGCGATGAACCACCTGCAGAGTGGCGGGAACCAACCGAGAAGCATGATCCAGAAGTACACGTGGCGCATGCGCTTCGTGACATCGTCGATCTCTGAGGCATCGCCCAGGTTTATTGGCACAAGGCGGTTGCCTTTGGCGTACCAATAGATGGCTAGTGTGCCGTCCTTGTTGCGGCTGATCAGACAGGAAGGACGGATCTCGGCAGGATACCTGAACGAGTCGTACTTGCGAGTTCGCGCCACGGGGATCCCGTGGGTCCACGCGAGTTTGCCGTCGATGCGACTCTCGACAAACGTGTAGCGTAGGATGTTGTGGCGATCTCGCATCGCCAGCACCATGCCCACCCATTTGTAGAGGTTGCTGACCGCAGGGTCGTCGTACTCATCGGTGAGCAGGCGTGACGTGAATCCAGTGGAGCCGATTCCGTCAAATGAGTCTGACATAGTTTTTCTCGATTCTGCTAAGCTCCGATCCCGGAGCTTAGCGGGTAGGCGTTGCTCCGGAATATGTGCTAACTATGGCATATTGTGTAAAAAAAGTAAATGGATCTCCCATGCTACAATAAATCGATGACATTTTTCTTGATGATTCTGGCGATTCTCATCGGTAGCGCGGTCTCGCTTTTCGGCGGGATGACGCTATTCCGCGACGGGCGACATCGTGAGCGAGCCATTATGCTCGCACTCCCCTTCGGAGCCGGCGCGCTACTTGCGGCGGCATTCCTCGATCTCCTTCCAGGGGCGATATCTATCGGCGATACGCATTCCGTTCTAGGATGGACACTGGCGGGATTTACGCTCTTTTTCGTTCTGGAACGGACGGCGAGTTGGTTCCATCACCATCACGAGCATGAGCACGCGGCGAGAGATGAGCATCAAAATCGCCTCATCATGACCGGTGATCTCATCCATAACTTTATCGATGGCGTGGCGATTGGCGCGGCCTTCCTCGTCAATCCCGTGTCTGGCTTCGTGACAGTGCTTGCGGTGAGTGCCCACGAGATCCCTAAAGAGATCGGGACGTTTGGCATGCTTCTCTCTCGTGGATGGCGCAGCCGAAAAGTCATCGTTGCAAATGCCCTCACGGCACTCGGAACTGTCCTCGCCGCCGCGATTATCTACCTGAGTCAAGATACGCTTCACCTTCCCCAGGCGGAGTTGCTGGCGCTCACGAGTGGATTTTTCATCTATATTGCGGCAAGCGATATCATTCCGAGCATTCATGAGCAGCCACGAAAAGTCGCTACCTTGCAGGCGGCGGTGCTGGTGGGCGGAATTGTGTTTGTCGGGATTTTGTTGAGGTTATTGGGAGTTTAAGCCGCCCTTCTTTTCAAATCAAAAGAAGCAAAGATTCTCACTTTGGACGGCAAAGTGAGCGAAACCGCCGGGGTGGCTTCGCCCCTCGAGGGACTGTCGCTTCATTCATCTTGGCTTCCTGCGCGCGGAGCAAAGCTCGTGCTCGGAATACCAGGATGCCTGAACCTCTACTCCTTCGGGGTCTGCAGATACCCCGGACCCCACTTGAGCTGTGCGACGGAGTCGCTATTATGAGCGGCCGAGGCCGCTAAATATAATCTGGGGTTTGGGGATATCTGCAACCACCCGAGAATTGACGATGAAAAATCCTGCCTATCGAGCACGAGCTTTGCTCCGCGCGCAGATACGCAAGATGTTTTCGGAGGAGAGACCCAGAGAGGTGAAGCCATCCCCAATGTTTTCGCCTCCTTTTACATTAAAAGGAGGGCGTCTGGTTCTTTAGCAAAGAGAACAAAGGCATTATCGATGCGTCGTCGTCTCGAACGTACCCGCAATAAATGAATTGATAATTTCATTGGCTTTTGACGAGACGCTGAGGATTGCTTCGTGTTCGTCGGTATTCAGCGCCGAGAGGACGAAATCAGCATCGTCGATCGTTTCGCGGTGTTCGGTCCAAGTGCCGACGCGAAGTCGAGCCGTTCCCTCGCCGAGATGCTGAGTGATAGATTTGATACCGTTATTTCCAGCGTCGCTACCGCCGATTCGGGTGCGTAGTGTGCCGAGCGGGAGCGCAAGGTCATCGTGGACGATCAAGATATCGGTCGGCTCGATCTTATAAAAATCACTAACGGCGCGCGCGGACTCACCGGCGAGATTGTAGAACGTTGTCGGTTTCAGAAAAATGACCTTCTCCCCCGCCTCACTTAGCTCGGCAATCTCACCATGGAACTTCGACTTAGCGGCAAACTTCAGATTATGCTCAGTTGCAAATCGGTCGACAAGCAGCCATCCGACATTGTGGCGGGTGGTCTTGTACTCTGGTCCTGGATTTCCCAGCGCAACGACAAGCTTCATGTGTGTAGTATAGCGTACATTGTAAAAATGTGATAAATGTGCTATAATGCCGAGGATGTTCCAGGCCCCCAAGGAAAGGATGGGAACATGAATAAGAGGTATTGGCGAATGCCTGTCGGGCTCGCTTTGCTCATGGTGGCGGCCGCGATTGGCTTTGCCACCCACGACGGAACATGGATGCTGATTCTAGCTCTGGCTGGCCTCGCGTTCATGGTCTGGCCGGTCGTTCCCTGGGCCGCAGCGCCCGACCCGCGTCAGTACGAGGAAGAGCTGGGCTCGAAGGAGCCCGAGACCCAAACCTCTTTGGAGTAAGCTCGGTTGCGTGCGATGAGGAGGTCCGCCTTCTCATCGCACGCAACCGGGTGTTTTTAATTTCTGAGATATTGTGTTATAACAAATGAGTTGTTGTTCCTTACTAACCCACGACCCCGGAAGGACGGGCTGATGGAAACTATCGGTATGGTTTTGGTGCCGTTCCTTGCGGTGATAGTGTTCGTACGGTCAAAGAGTCATTTCTCGCTCTTCAAATGGGTTAATACCCGTCTGAGGTTCGAGCCTCACTACCCGCCGACTAAAGGTCGCGGGAGTCTGTCCTGGCTCGCCCTACCGGTGAGTACGCTGGTGCTGGTCGGTTACGGCATAAGATTGGTCGCCTGGCTGCAGGCGCATCTGTTGCTCGTAGCTCTCACCATCGGGGTAGGCGCTCTCGTAATAGTGATCTGGCGCAAGCGGATATGGATCGTGGAAGAAGCCGCCAAATGGGCGATGGTCCCCGACCGGCCCCATCTGCAGAAGGCCCGCGAGGCCTGGCAGAACAGTATGCTGCCCTGACCTCACAAACAACGACTAACCCTCTTCTTCCTTCGGGATTGAGAGGGTTTTGTCTTTTCACGTTCGGATTTTCGTGGCATAATGGCGGTAGTTACCCGCACCGTGGCGGGCAATGAACGAGAGGAACCGATATGACATTTGAATTCCGTCCGGACGACAGGGGCACCGAAGCCTCCTCAGTTTCAGCCGGCACGCAGCCGGAATTTCGTCATCCCGGAACAGTACCGCCCGGTGAAGTTGGCCCTGGCGGCGGTCCCATCATAAGAGCGGATGCGAACGATTCGCGCTGGTCCAAGGGGCCGAGCAGCGGTCGCCGCGTGCTCTGAACTTTGCCTCGTCTCGCCACCCGTCGCACCCGCGAACGGTGGCGAGACACTAACCAGAAAAATCAAAAAATCCCCTAGTGGGGATTTTTTAGTGCGTCGATTCTTTCGGCTTCTTTGCGTTTCTTGTAAGCTTTGGTTACTGGCTCGAGGCCTTGCGCGACGCGCTCTTTGTTGGCTTTGATCTGTTTTTCGTCTCGGAAACTAAACTCAATCGGCGTACCGGTGTAATCGTATAGTTCGCGAATTTGGTGCTCGAGGTAGCGTTTGTAGCTCCAGTGGAGGAATTTGAGATTGCTCCCGTAGATGACGAACCATGGCGGTGTCGTATCGGTCTGAACCATATAGCGAAGTTTCGGATGGGAGTTCTTTAGCCCTGCTGGTGGATGCGCTTGAACGGCACGGCTCAGGGCGTCATTGAGGGCACGCGTGCTGGTCTCTTGGGCGCGGCGAGTGTCGATATCGAGGGCGAGGTCGAAGAGTTTGGTGACATTTTGACCGGTGACGGCGCTGGTGAAAATAAGCGGCGCCCAAGGGACGAAATCGAAATTGCGAGCAATCTTCGGAGCGATCTCGTCACGGGTGAACTCGTCTTTTTCGGCCGAGTCCCACTTGCTGACGACGAGCACGAGTCCCTTGCCACTTTCGTCGATAATACCGGCGAGTCTCTGGTCGAGCTGCACATTGAGTTCATTTGCATCCATGAGGAGGAAGCAGATGTCGGCTTCTTCGATGGCGCGCATGGTGCGGAGTACCGAGAACTTCTCGATGCCACGCTCTTGTTTGCCTTGGCGACGGACACCGGCGGTGTCGATGAGCTGGACGGCACGGTCCTTAAATTTGATGTCGATGCGGTTGATGTCGCGCGTGGTGCCGGCGAGGTCAGCGACGAGGGCCTGCTGTTTGCCCGCGAGAGTATTGAATAGATAGCTTTTGCCGACATTTGGTCGACCGATGAGGGCGATACGCAAAATGTCGTCAGGAACGTAGTCGTGTGCTTCAGGGACGAGTTCTCCGAGGCGATCGAGGAGCTCACTGAGTCCTTGGCCGTGTTCGGCACTGGTGCGGATGACATCCTTTATGCCGAGCCGGCGGAATTCATCCTCCGGAAGACTCTCTTTGAGGTCGCATTTGTTGGTGAGGAGGATGACGGGTTTCTTGCTTTTGAGGGCCTTTTTCGCGACCATTCGCTCTTCGTTACCGGGGTACATCGTACTGTCGACGACGACGAGGATGACATCGGCCGCGTCGGCGGCGTCATCGATCTGGTCTTGGATGCCAGCTTCGAATTCGTCCTCTGGGTTTTTGAGTCCAGCAGTGTCGATAACGAGGAATTCGCCTTCCCCGCCACCGGCGTCGCGGCGTTGGTAGCTGACTTTACCCATGACGTTGTCACGGGTTGTACCGGGTTCGCGGGCGACGATCGCCTGCTGTTGCTTGACGAGACGGTTAAAAATCGAGCTTTTGCCCGCGTTCGCGCGTCCGATAATAGCAACAACTGGAAGTTTCATTGCGATTTATTATAACAGGGGTAATCGAAATTTACAAGCCCTTATAATTATGTTACAATCATGGCAACTGAGCAATCAGCGCGCGGGCAACCCTGCTCGAACACAACCAGGAGGAAGAGGCATGACGGGAATTCGTGTTGGCACGTTGACGTTGAGATGGTGCGAGGTCGAATCGCCCATGCTGACCATCGGGCAGTATCTGGAACTGTGCCACCTATTCGCCAGTGAGCTGTCCGAGGCTGAGTACGCTCGAGTGAGCTTCGAGCGCGACAGGGACACCGGGGTGGTCAGCGTCACGGTGCTGCCCCGGCTTCGAGACGGCTACAAGGATCTCGACGGGTTTGTCGGGGTCATTATCAACGAGTATCTTCGTGACTTGCCGACGAAGTGAGCTTTGGGCCCGGGCGCTCACTGCGTCCGGGCTCCGGCCCTTCCTCCTGGTTTATATCATCTAGCGAATATTGGTGAGTTCATACTCACCGCTTTTTATATCACCGAGCGAATAATTTCCAAATTGTGTGCGGTGGAGACGTGTGACGGTGTAGCCGAGTGAAGCAAAGGTGCGACGAATCTGACGATTTCGTCCCTCTTGCATCGTGATTTCATAATATTCCTGCCTGGAAATATCCGGCTCTTGCTTCCCCGAAACGGCTTCGCTCCGGGCGCTTTGGGGCGCTCGGGCTGCAGATTGTTTCGATGAATCAATATCCGTCTCATCCTCATGCGCGGCATCGGCAGAAGAATGTTTGGTGATAAGAAACTTGCTCGTACCATCTTCGAGCTGAAGGCCGTAGTCGCTGATCATCTGTTGATGAAGTGGCGCGAGTGGATGGTCGAGTTCAACTTCGTACACTTTCGTTTTGTGAAATTTTGGATGCGTCATCTGGTGGGCGAAGTCGCCGTCATTAGTGAGCAGAATGATGCCAGAGCTGTCCTTATCGAGTCGCCCGACGGGCTTGAGGGCGTAGAATTCGGCAGGAAGCACCGAATAGATCGTCGGATTGTCACCTTGCGCACGGCGTGAGCAGACATAGCCGACGGGTTTATGGAACGCGATGTATTGCGTTTCTACTTTCGTATCGCCGAGCGGCTTGGCGCCGACCATTATCTCATCGCTAGGCATGATACGGGCGCCGAGGATAGCAGGAGTGCCGTTGACGAGGACTTTGCTGGAGGCGATGAGATCATCGGCTTCACGCCGAGAAACACCTAGCTCGAGTGCTAGGTGTTTGTTGAGGCGAATTGGTTCTTCGGCCGTCATAGTAGGTGTATTATACACCAGTTTGCGGTGGAACGGGCGGTGTTGGAGCTGGAGGAGCCTCTGTTTCCTGTCGAGGAGTCTCTTCGAAGTTAAGTCCTGATGGGACCGGAGGCGCTACTGGTGCGGGCGGCGTCGCCTGAGCGGGGGGCGTAATCGGTACTGATTGTGGCGCGGGTGCTTGAGTAACGACGATCTGCTGTGGTGCTGACGGCGCGGCAGGAGCTGCTGGAGCGGGTGGCGTAGAGGTCAGTTCACCGGCCATCATGGAGGCGAAATCTTTCTGTGGAGCAGGATTTTCGAGAGGATGAATGACGCGGTCGCCGAGGTTGGCGGGACGCGTGGTCGAGAATGGGGCGGTCGGTTGAGGAAGTGTCGAATTCATCGTGGGCTGCACGGGGGCCGAGACGGGCGTCATAGGGGTTGGCATGGGCATTGGGGCTGGTGCCGGAGCGGTAGGCGTAGGCGTCATAGGGGTCGGCATAGAGACAGGGATAGACACCGGAGCTGGTGCGACGGGAGCCGGTGCCGGCATAGGCGCGACTGGCGCACTTGGTGCTGGAATCGACGAAAAGGCAGCCGCGGACGATACGGGGGCGTCACCTAGGACTTCATGGACGGTTCGAACGACATCTTCGATTCCCACTTGAGACTTCACGAGGTAGCGGTCAGCCCCGAGGGCTTCGCCGCGTTTGCGCTGGTCTTCAGATGAAAGTGCGGTCATCATGATCACCCGGATGTCTTTTGTCTCGGTCGTTGAGCGGAGGATATCGAGCATATCAAAGCCGCTGATTTTCGGCATCATCACATCGCTGACGATGAGATTTGGGCGGTCCTTGATCGCCATCGCGAGGGCTTCTTCACCGTCGCCGGCAGAAATAATATCGTAGCCTTCGGCAAGCAGTCGAACACCATAAATCTCGCGCAGGCTCTTGTCATCTTCGACGAGTAGTATTTTTGTCATAATTACCTCTCATTGTATCCTTAGTACTGTGAAAATGCCATACTTCTCATGCTTATTCCCGGGGTGGAATTGATAAGTTCCGGTTTTCGATCTGACGGGCGTATTGTTCGCGGTTGGCTTCGAGCGAGCTAAGCGGGACATTTTGGAATCGACTTGATTGATCAGTTGTCGGTGTCGGTGCGTACACTGGCTGAGGCGGAGCGGCGGGAGCTGTGACGGGAATGGGTGTTGGAACCGGAACTGGCACCGGCGCGACGACTGGTTGTACTGGTGCTTGAACCGGCGTAGGCGCAGGGATATCGGCCACTTCGCCAGTTACTTCGCTGACGAGAGCGTCGCTTGGCAGCGTGTTGTCAGCTACCTCGGTTGACTCTATCGTCGCGGCCTCAAGTTCGGTCTGCTGCATGATGCGCGAGGCGTCGAGACTCGACGTGCGAGGGATTTCGAGATAGAACGTACTTCCCTTCTTGTATTCGCTTTCGAGATAGACGCGGCCGCTCATCGCTTCGGCGAGGCGTCGACAGAGGTAAAGTCCGAGTCCGGTGCCACCGATTTCGCGTGTCTGAGTGTTATCGATGCGATAGAATTTCTGGAAAAGATGCGGCTGTTCTTCTCTCGGGATACCCAGCCCAGTGTCGGCGATGCTGACTGTGACGTGGTTCTCGTCACCAGTGACGTCGACTTTTACTTGGCCTTCGAGGGTGTATTTGATGCCATTTTCGACGAGATTCGCGACAACCTCACGCAAGTGGTCGTTGTCAACGTTCGCGTAGTACATGGGGTGCAATTCACGACCAGATATTCGGTCGCGACCCTCAACGGGCGCGCCGAGCATTGGTTGGTAGATCAGGGTGAGGTGTTTCTCGTCAGCCTTCGGGCGGAGACCCTCGACGATATCCTTCACGAACGTCACGACATCGACAAGTTTCGGATCATTTTTAAGCCGTGCATCGTCGGCTTTCGAGACGTCCAGGAGGTCCTGGAAGAGGCGGCCGAGATGCTGAGCGGATTCGTGAGCTTTGGTGATGAAATCACGCGCCTTGTCGTCGATTTGCGCGGTCTGAGGGTTGAGCGTGAGCCCGAGGTAGCCTTCGATTGATGCAACCGGCGTACGCATCTCGTGGCTGGCAGTAGAGATAAATTCGGCTTGCTGGCGCTCTTCTTCACGCTCCTTCGTGATATCACGGAAGACGACGATTACACCCATCCCGGGTTGTCCGACAGGAGAGACGACAACAGAGGCGAGCAGATTTCTACCAGATTGAGTCACGAGGCTATAGTTATCGGCCGAAGCGGGGTTGTTACTCGCGAGTGCGATCTGTACAGGGTCGCGCGCGTCATCGAGCGCCTCGTTTTTGCTATCGACGAGCTTGAGGACGGATTTATAGTTGAGGTTTAGTGCGTCGCCATCACCCCACCCTACGATCTGCTGGGCGGCGGGATTGATGAGTTCGATGACGCCCTTGCCGTTGAGGGCCAACACCCCTTCTCCGATTGTCCGAATTACCACGTCGGATTTGCCGGCAATTTGGTTGAGCTGTTTGGCGATGGCGCTATAGGATCGGTCCTCTTTCGTATCGGCGGTATGCGTACCACTCGATTCAATATTGCGCCAAGCGATGAGTCCGAGGATGAGGGGTATGTCTATGATCGTGAATAGATAGAGGAGCTCCTGCAGCGAGTAGCTCGCTCCAGTGAATATCCCTAGAACTATGTAGCCGTTGCCAATGAGGGCCGCGATGATAGTGAGGCCAATGCCAAACAGGGGCACGAAAAGTATGCCGATCGCCCAGAGTAGGATATACGGTAGCAGCGATGGCGACGTGACGGCCAAGATACCCGCCTCTGCCATGAAGGCTACATAACTGACGACTGCGCTTTCGCCGATATCCTCTGGGTGGGTGTGTAGGATCGCGTACAGGGCGATAATGATCGCGACAGCAGCGCCAATCGCGGCGAGCCAGTTAACGCCAATAAGGGGCGTCCACTCTAGTGTGCGGCGATTGATCATCGGGGCGAACTTTTCGACGCCATAGCCGATCAACACCAACACGCTAAACGCAATCAAAAGCGTCGCTATGCGGCGTTGCCAAAATCGGGTCATTGAAACGGCTCTGATGGTATGCCCCCTACTTTTCTGTATAGAGAAATTATATCAAACCACAAGCATCAAAAGCAAACTTCTATATCTTGAAATCGCGGCGCGTGTAGCCTATGTAGGTAACGATGAGTAAGACGGCAGTTACTGACGCCGTGATGGCGACGTAGCCGATGTTCAGATGCATGTCGGCGAGGATATCGCGGGCGTTGAAATAGCCAAATGGCGTGATTTGTTTGAACAAACCGAACTGATCAGACAGTCCATAGAGCACGTCGGAGATGTATAGAACGAAGACGAGGATCGAGACGTACATCGTGGCTTGCTTCGGGTGCGTGAGGACTGAGGCAAAAAACGCACCTGCGCTATAGAATAGCGCCTGCACCAAGAGAAGCGCGAGGCTAAATGGCACGAGATCGCCGACCGGCACGGAGCCGTTATTGACCAAAGCGATTGACCCGTAGGTCGCGAGTGCCGTCACGATATAGACGACGAGCATGATGAGTACGCCGGCGACCAGCTTCATTGTCAGCAGGTATGCCCTTTCGCGAGGTTTTACGTACAGAAATTCGGCAGTCTTGTCACGCTCCTCTTTCGAGACGAGATCGGCGCCGAGCATGCCGGCATGGATCGCGAGCATGACCGAGATAAAGATGAAGCAGATGCCGTAGTAGCCCTGGATGGTAGTCAGGTCAAGCCCCGTCATCCCGAACACTGCCTGCAGGGTCGACGGAAGTGTTTGGATGAGCTGCTGAGAAGCGGCGGCGTCCCCCGAGAGCGCGGCGTATTTGCCCATGCTTAGGAACATAAAGGCGATCATCACAATACTCCACACAATGAGGTGGATTCGGTGGGCTCTTAGCTCGCGCATAAATAGGTTCATATGGCTGCCGGTATATCCTTTCGGGTGTAGATGATGAAGCTCACGACGCCGAAGACGACGATGAGAGCGATACCATACAAGAGGTGCGAGAGGTCATACGCGCTGTCGGTGACGATTTTTTGGTAGTCAATGAAGCGAAATGGCGTCATCCAGCGAACGGTATCGTCGCCGACTATCAGGCCGAACAGTGCCAGGAGGAAGAATCCGAAGCTAATACCGATGGCAAATGGCGCGACTGACTTCAATCGATGCGCGATCTGACTGACGAGGAGCCCGAGTGAGAATAGCCAGAATTGGATGAGCGCAAATGCCCCCCAGAACAGCAGGTACTGTGTCATGTCGATATCGCCCGATCCAAACGCTTTGGCGATCCCATACGAGCTGGCGGCTACGAGTACTTCCGTGACGAGCAGGATGAGCACGCCTGAGAGCAACTTCTGTATGTAGATCGAGACGCGGCTACGTGGTTTTGACAGCAAAAAATCGGTCGTATTACTCGCCGGCTCCTTCGAAAGCAGGCCGAGGCCGACTACGGCGGCCTGGATTCCGCCGATGAGTGTGACGAATGGAAATACGTTCCCGAAGAAACCGAGGAAGCTGAAAAGCTTCTCATTGCCGCCGAGGCCTAGGATGTGGTGTAGCGCCGCCGGAAGTCGATGGATGGTTTCGAGCAGTTGGGCCGAATCTTTACTAAACGCCGGGTAGATCGACAAATATAGCGATGTCAGCGCGATGATCGCGACAATCCAAATCACAGTGGTCACTCGCGCGGCGCGCAGTTCGTAGCGGAAAACGTTCACGGCCTAATGCGCTCCTTCGTAGTAGTGCATGAAAATCTCTTCGAGTTCTGGTTCTTCGATCCACGCGCTCCTTGGCCTCAGTTTTGCCAGGAGGTTGAGAACGTTGTTGACATCACCCCTGTAGAGGAAGCTCACATGGTGACCGTTGACCTGAAGGTTGCTGACACCTGGAAGTTTTAAAAGGCCTCGATTGAGGGGCTGCTCGGTCTCAAATCGACATTTGAGGTAGCTGTTGCCGCGTAGGTCAGCCATCTTCTCGACCCTGAGAAGCCGACCGTCTTTGACGATAGCGACACGGTCGCAAAGTTTTTGGACTTCGCTCAAGATATGGCTACTGAATAAAATTGTCGCGCCACGCTTGTTTTCTTCACGGAGCAATTCAAAAAACGTCTGCTGCATAAGCGGGTCGAGGCCGCCAGTTGGTTCATCGAGGATGATGAGTTTGGGGTTATGGAGTAAGCCTTGGATGATTCCAACCTTCTTCTTATTGCCGTAACTGAGGTCGTCGATCTTACGCTTGAGGTCAAGATTGAGCCTGGCGGCGAGCTCGTGGATGCGGGCTTTCATCTCTTTGGCGGGCTTGTTGTAGAAACTCGCTGAATAGTTCAGGAGATCGATAACGCGCATATTATCGTAGTAGAATACTTCGCTCGGGAGGTAGCCGATTTCTTCGCGAATCGCGGGACCATCGTGTATGATGTCTTTGCCGAAAATGGTTGCGCTACCACTCGTTGGTTTGATTAGCCCGAGGAGCGTGCGTATAGTCGTCGACTTGCCGGCGCCATTTGGACCGATGAAGCCGAAGATCTCGCCTTCCTCGATGGATAAGTTGATTTTTTCAATTCCCCGGCTTTTTCCATAGCGTTTGGTCAGATCGGTGGTTGTGAGGATATTGGTCATAGCTATTATTGTACGCCTGAAATCGCTTATCGTTCTATGTTTTTGAGAAGTGCATCATGGTCATGGAATTTGCGCAGTTTGAGATAGCGCGTGCGAGTTTTATTGTCGAACTTTTCAATCGAGTAGCGGAGGGTGGCCATTGGCACTCGCCGACCGACTCCGACATGGTTTCCGCGTAGTAGTGCGATGTGAGATGTATCGCTCATTACATATGCAGGTATTTCATGAGTTCAAATACGAGAAATGCGGGCCATAGGATGGCCTTGAGGATGCCAAACAAACCGAGCCAGAAACTAGTCGCGGTCGATAGGTAGTAAATGAGTGCGCCGATTAGGCCGAGGCCATACACTGCCCCGCCGGCTTGTCCGCCCCGCCCCATATGATGATGCTTGTGGTGGTGCTTACAGTCTTCATGTTTCATTGCTTCTTCCTGTGTCATAGCTACCCCTTTACTTGTATAGTTCCAGTATGCGCCGGTGTTAAATTTATTACAGACCGAGTGTCAAGGGGCTGGTATTACCGAGGGGTATACCTTCTGTGTCCCGCCGGGAATAGTCATATATCCACATCGGGAAAAAGAGTATACTACAAATATAATAAGGAGAAGCTAGTATGGAAAAATTTGTCGACTTCATGAGTGGAAAGACGGGTCAATTACTACGAATCATCGTCGGTGTCGCGCTTGTCGTGATCGCCTTCGTCGTAACTAGTACGGTAGCGCAGTGGGTTCTCGGTATTCTCGGAGTATTCTTCGTATTTTCGGGCGCGCTAAAGGTTTGTCTCTTTAACTTGTTTATCGGTCGTCCATTTACTGCGGTACCAAAAGAAAAATAGTCTTAGCACACCTCGCGTTCACTATGCCACTTCGGGCGGGAGGGGTCTCTGGCTCTGTTCATCATTGCGAAAAGCTTACGCCTTGATATAGTGGGAGTATGAAGAAGAAAACAATCAAAAAAGTTTCGAAACCACAGCAATTTATTTCCCTGTCACGATCTCACATTTTGGTGAAGCGTGGGATTGTGAGCTATCTCGTAATCGGACTCATGGCCATCTTGGGCGCTGCGCTCATATTTGGAGCTCTCATCCACGTGACGGCAAATCAAATAAATGAGTCTCGCCTATCCCAGATCAAATCGATTTACACGAGCTTCAATCTCGGTGATTCTTACCGCAGCGCGAAGTCTGATATCTTTGGTGATAAGCGTGTCTATAGCTGGGACAAGAGTCGCACCTATTCATCAAGTATTGAGTATGCGCACAATGATACCGTGAGCAATACGGTCGCCGATCTCAAGACCAAGATCGAAGCAGCCGGATTCACCCAGTTTGAGACTGATTATGCGATGTCCGTGAATATGCAGTATCACTTCAAAAACAGTAAGAATCAGTACGTCCGTGTCTCTGTCGTACCGAAGTCATTCGAAGATATGATGGTCTACGGCGACTCTTTCCTCTCGGCGTTTAGGAGTTCCGACCAAAACGCCGCGCCGAGCTACGTGACGATCAAGGTTAACCTCGACGATAATAACGAATAGGCATACTTGCACTACTCTAGACAGATTATTCGCATTATTCTATAGTGGTTATGAACGCACCACAAACAATTCGACTAGGGGACGCCATGACAATTCGGGTTTCAGATCCGACTCCGACAGAACCGGTCGACTATTCGTCGACCCACACACCGCCGAACTACGTCTGCAAGCTCTGTGGGCATGGTGGCATCAAGCTCTGGCGCGAGTCCGACACGTTCGGCGTGGAGGAGACGCTGCGCTGCGCAGACTGTGCGGCAAGCGAGCGAGGGATCAACATCAATTTCATGCGCCCTGAGGGCATACGAGTACAACGTGATGGGCCGACGGATCGGCTCGGCGATCTCGTCCCCGCAGTGCTCGCAGAGGAGAACGGTCGTTCCTACTGGGCGTACTATCGTATCCCCGCTGACGGGGGCGCGTGGTGGCAGGGTCTCCCTCTCCGGTGACGTGAGCCCCCGGAACTCCAATGGCATTCAGCCCTCGGAGTTCCGGGGGCTGAATGCTTTTTTTGATATGATAACAATATGACGATACGCACGAGCGGAGCTGAGCTTCCGACAGCCGAAGATGTGATCGAGTTATCTCGGTATGAATCACAAAAGCCTACCATGCACTACGATTACCTCGAGAACAACGACCATATTTTCGGTCCGATCCGTGAATTAGCTGAGCTTGCAGAAGTTTCTACGGAGTGGTGCCGGTCCATCGGCAACGCAGCCATGAGTCTCGACGAGTTAGTCGAGGCGATCACGCAGACAAATCAAGGTATTGTCGCCTTCATCCACGCAAATCCAGACCACGAGGTGTACTCCAGGGTCTACGACGCACTTGTGCCTGAGCAAGATGAATCGAAAACTGATCTGATCTTCGTCTTTGGCTCGGAGTTAAATGTGTGCGTCGAGCGTGCGGTCGAACTCTATCAGAGTGGCGTCGCGGACACGTTGATGGTCAGTGGCAATGGGCCGCATTACAGAGAAAATATTGAGCCCGAGGCTGTCAGGATGGCGCGGATCGCGATCGATGCAGGCGTGTCACCTGAAGATATCATCATCGAGGATAGATCAGTCACCCTCCCCGACAACGTGAAGCGATCGCTTGATTTGCTCGAAACCATGAAATGGCATCCGAAATCGATCACGCTCGTCGCGACGGATCTCGTGCTTCAGCGTGCGAGGATGGATTGGTACAAATTTACCCCCTGGGATATTGAGATCAAGACCGTCTCCCCTCCCGTGCAATCTGAGCGATTTTCTGCGGCCGGCTGGCACAGAGATGATTTGACTGTGCAGTTGGTGCTGAATGAATACGCAAAGATGGTGATCGAGGCGAAGATGGATTTGATTCGGAGCAATGGTAGTCGCTACTAGCGGGGGTTGACACGTTGCAGGGCATTGTGGAGGGTTAAGGGGGCTATCGAAGGCTCGCTATGAACCCATACAATAGCTACCGCCACGTTCGAGAAGTATCGTGAGCGAGAACTTACGGGCGGCCATGTTGCCGTCGCAGTCTTCGCCGCTTCGATAATTTGCAGTATCGGTGGTTGGCGGCGTATCGTTGCCGAATTGGGTGCGCTTCACCTCATTGAGTTTATACGCCATGCCCGAAACCCAGTCGTTATCCGGTAGCTGTCCGCGGTTGTTGCTCACATACCCCGTGACGTCGCTGACGAGGATAGAGACATCTTCTTTGCGCTGAGTATCCCGCTGATTCTCTCGCAGTGCGACGAGCGACAGCGGCATGATGAGCGTGATAAATATGAGAACCAGGATAGATATGATGACACCGATTCCGCCAGTGATAATACCTGCGATCGATTTACTCTTGTCGGCTTTTAACGATACCGCGCCGAAGACGATCGCGAGAATGCCAAGGATACCGCCGATGCCGACGAGGCCGAAGACGACTGCCAGAATACCGAGCACCAATGATGCCGTGGCGAGCCCGCTGTGATTACGTGTTTGCGTGCCTTCGTTCATGACCCATACGCCTTTCTGTTTAGATAATCGCACTTACTGTGCTGTTGCTGGGTATTATAGACGAGCGGAGTGAATTGCAACAGATGGTATGACCCTGCAGCAGGTGCTGAATGATTGTGTAAAGAGGGTTATCTTGGCGAAGACGGGTTTGTTGACGAGAGAAGGAGTGTTAGTTATATAATAATGCTTGAACTATTGCAATATGGGTAAGCGCATGCTATTATAGGTTTGTGTTCGTGGGGCTTGCCCTAGAACCGGCCAAGGTTAAATCTCCTAAGTCTGGAAACGAGCACACTAAAGAACGTCTCATCTGGGGCGTTTTTTAGTACTTCATAATACTCATGAAGTAGTGTTTGCCCTTCTCGCCTACTTTGCGAGTTATAACACGAACGCGAACACTGTCTTTGCCGACATGAGCCTCGAGGGCGTAATATGTCACTCGTGTTTTCTTACCATCAATTATTTCTTTGCGAATTCGGATTTCAATCTCTTCTTTGCAATTATATATGACGGGTGCAATAAGCGGAATGAGAACGAGGCGATTAAAAATAGTTGCCGTTTCTCGGCGGTGGCTGCCTTTAAAGATCAAGTGCTTAAAACCGGGCATATTAAAGTAGACCTTTTCGCCGATCGCATTCGAATGTATCGGCTTTAACTTTTGGTACTCAGCCCGGTATTTTGCGATTAAATCCTCAGTTGGCAGACGCTCCATGGTTAACCTTCCGTGCCTACGAGTTGCTTCAGGTATTGGCTACCACTGAATAAAATTTTGTAGCCGTCAGCCGTCTTCGATACCCGGCCACCTGATAGGTGCTGTGAAAAGCTTGCGGCAACTTGTTTAGCGGGAATATCGTCTGATAGCTTGTCGGCTACAGAACAGATGTCAGTACCGGTGATGCGTTCTCTGCCTGCTATCGTAACCCACTGTAAAATCCAGAGCACTTTGTTACTCCGAGTTCCAAGCTGTCTATAGGACGGGAACCCTTCGAGCTGGTCATCGACTGAAAGTCCGAGTAACCACTCCGGTGTGCTTGTCTTCCTCGAAGATTTGCTACTGGATTTTTTACGGGTCTTTTTTTGTAACGTTGAGCTAAACCCTTCCTCTAGGGTCTGGAGACCGGTGTTGGTAACGGCATACATGTCTGAAGATGTCATACTCTCCATAATATAACCGACCTTTATCGCATCCCGAATATCTCGAGTGAGATTCCTGGGTGCAGGCTCGCCTGCCTTGACGAACAATGTCTTCAACTCAGATGTTGCAAACTCATCCGATCCGTCTCTTTGCGTTAGGTAGGCGCCCAAGACGAGGATTTTCTGAGAATTTGTTTTAGCATTAGCGCCGAGGATCGCTTCGCGCGGGGAAGAAAGAGCCCTAGCTTGAGGTGCCTCAATAAACGATGTACTTAATGTTGGATTGGTAGAGCCATAGTCATTAGAAAGCGTGTCGTCTGTATTTAGGAATCCGATAATCTTCGCTGCCTGAACAACGGTTGCGTCGCACTCGTAACTGAGCCCGTCCCCTATTAGGGTTATCTTAACACTCATATTTTCCTCCTCCGAGTAAGTGATAATCTATTCATGTAGATAAGTATACATTATGTATGCTTGTAGTACAAGCACTCTTTCTCATATATTAATATATGCGGATGAATTCATTCGTTGTAATCTCTGCGGGGGTACTATGGTATATCGTTCGCGAGCTACGGATGAGAAAGCTCCCCCGGTCTCGCTCCGCTATCGCACCCTCTGGGTTCAAATCTCTGACAAGATTTACCAAACTAAAAACCCCATCGTAAAGATGAGGCTTTTAGTTTGGTGACCCCTGCGGGAGTCGGTCACGTTCCGCGGTCGCACACTGCGACCCCGACACTTCGAGATTGAAATCACAGATTTCATCTGAAGGTGTCCTTGCGACAGTTCACGGAACTGTCTCACCCGCAACTCAGTCGAATGAACCAGTTCATCCGTGAGATTGCCTTGCGAATTGTCACCGACAATTCTCACCCGCGATTTTCTGGATGAGATTCAAGCTTTCGCCCTAAAAAGAAGCAGTCCCGCACCGAGGGTATCGGTGCGGGACATGTGCTCACTTCACGTGCACGAGACAACCCTTTCGGGTCTGCACGTTGTAGTGACCCTCGAAGATCCCCAGCCCCGACTTCATCGCGATGACGAAGTTCGGCGCTTTCGATGGATCCCTTCCGAGGAAGGAGATCGCAACGAGGGTTCCCCTGAAGCTCACGGCACCGGCAAGGAGCTCGCCGACGTCATGACCTTCGTCGTCGTAGTACCGGACTTCGTCGAACGACACCTGGATGTCGTCGGATCGAAGTGAGGTACCGCGTTCCCTGAAGGCCACGACAAGAGCCATGTGCATCAGCAGGTCCTCGAGTCGGGGACCTTCGATGATGTCGATGCGCTCGACGTTGAAATTGGTAGCCATCCGGCTTACCTTTCTCTTGCGCTTGCCAATGAGGTTTGGCAGAGAGACCGTTACGACCCATTGCTGTGTCGCCACCTCGCATCCACGAGGAATTCCGAATATAATATCACATTTTCAAGTAATAAACAATAATTTTGCGGTCCCAGCGGCTTCTCGTTTTCCAGATGGAGATCACCAAAGTAAAAACCCCTAGCTAAAGCCAGAGGTTTTTACTTTGGTGACCCTACCGAGAATCGAACTCGGATTGTCAGGATGAGAACCTGGTGTCCTAACCGTTAGACGATGGGGCCATGAGAGCGAGCGAAAGACAAAATGAGTCTTGCTCATTTTTTATTTCGAGCCGAATGGCTTCATCTGTAATCAGATGGGCCAAATTGGCTTACTCACTTTGGTGCAATTTGAGTCACATATCCGAAGGATATGGGGCCAAATGGCTTGTCGTATCTTATCAAAAAAAGACCAGTGCGTCTAGTCTATCTCTTCATTATAACATATAATGTAGTATTATGTCAAATACTACTACATCTGCCCGATGAGTTCGAGGAGTTTTCTGGGGGTGATCTCGGCTTTGATGAGGTAACCGTCGGCGTCGTGCTCCATGGCGGTGCGCGAGTCTTCGTCTTGGTCGAAATTGGTCATGATGATGACTTTTGAATTAGGCGCGATAGGATTGTCACCTTTTTTCAATTGGCGGAGGATGTCGGTGCCGCGAACTTCGGGAAGCATGATATCGAGGAGGATGAGATCGTAGGGTTTGTTGCGCGCCGCGACGATGCCGTCATTGCCATCGACGACCCAGTCGACAGTGTACCCGGCGTGCTGAAGGCTACGGACATACATCTCGCCGATGAATCGGTCGTCTTCGACTACGAGTACTGTGTGAATGGCCATATCGTTATTATACCTCTGTTACCCTTTATACATCGAATGATTTTTTATCCAGCTACCACCGGTGGAGATGATTCCCGCGTTGGAATTGATGCTGTCGCCAGCGAGGAGCTTGTCTTTGACGGTCGCATAGATCGGGACGTCGAAGCTAAATGTCGAACCTTGGTCCTCGGCGCTCGTGACCCCGATCGTACCACCGTGGCTCTCGACGATCGCTTTGCAGATATAGAGGCCGATACCGGTGCCGGCGACGGTCTCGCGTGAGCGGTGTGAGCGATAAAATTTGTGGAATAGATTGCCGATGACGCTCGACGGGATGCCGATACCATGATCTTCGATGGAGACTTTGACCGAATTGCCATCGACGGCAGCGGTCACGTGGACGAGGCCACCTTCGTTTGAGTATTTGATGGCGTTATCGATGAGGTTGCCTATCACCTCAGAGAGGCTAGAGCGGTCGGCGGCGATGGTTGGCAGATCGCGCGGAATCTCAACCGACAGGAGCCGGTTCTGGGACTCGGCACGGAGCATCATATCGTCATTGATCGTGTCGTAGATGTCGGCGACATTGTCCTCGACGAGATGAAGCTTGAGGTGACGGCGGTCATAGCGCGAGGCATTGAGGATGTTATTGATATAGCTCGAGAGGCGGTTGGCACTCACGACGAGACGCTTGATGAGCTCGCGCTGATCTGGTTGCAGGATATTTTCGGTCTCGATATCGAGCACGTCGAGGTAGCCGCGGATGACAGTGATCGGGCCGCGGAGCTCGTGGGCGGCAAATGAGATGAAATCGAGTGCATCATCTTCGGGTTGGTATTCACCCGACTGATCGAAGAGCACGAGGACGATCTCGGCCTTACTCCCCTTCTCGAATGTCGCCGCAACGTCAAAAATCCGGCGATCTTCTTCGCCGACGACTTTGTTCGGCACGCGGAGCCAGGTTTTTTCGGCGTGGACTTGGACGTCGCGAACACTCGCGAGCCAGGTTTCGAGGGCGCCTTCATCTTCGAATAGCAGATCGAGGTGCTTGATGTTATCGGGGCCGAGCGAGATAGGCGCGTGCTTATTCGCGTATTGGACGGCGCCCGATGAGTCGAGCACGACGATGCCAGCGTGCGTCTGATCAAAGGCCTGCGAGAGTAATTTCACCTCTGTTTCACCAGTATCGCCCGCACCGACTTGCGTACCGGACGCGTTCTCGTACAGATACTGTAGTAGTGGCTTGAAGCCGTTTCGCTCGTAGCGTTTGGCGTTTGGATTTGGCGGAACCACGTCGCTCTGTTCGCCCGAAACGTGCGTGAGAGCTGCAGAGAGATCCTTGAGAGGTAACGTCACTTGATTGATCAAGATAATATTTACACCGACTGCCCCGACGAGCACCGCGATGATGATAATCCAGAATCCAAGTCCCTCGACAGGCATACCGACCATGACTAGCGCTCCGATGACGACCGCCGTGAGCAATACTTCCATGCCGACGGTACCGAGGATGGCTTTTTTGTAGTACGACGGCCAATATTCCTTGATCATCTTCTGGTGGGCGCGTTTCACCTCTTCGACTTCTACTTCCACGTGACGCCTCCCGTGCCGTTTGGTACAGCCGTGATCCAGGTTTGGCCCCTGACGAGAGAGATGTCTTTTCCGTCGGCTCCGACGAGACGAAGCGGACTCGTGTGGTCGGATTTCTGCCAGGTTACTGCCTGGACGGTGCCGTTTTGGAACACGTAAGCTTTGCCGGTGCCAGAAGTCGTGATGTCTTCGCGGTAGCCATCCTGCATGATGAGCGACATATTGACGTCCATAACGATCACCGAACTCGGTGAAATTTGGCCCTCTTCCCTATCGAGATGAGGCGCGCCACCCTGGGAGCGATTGTAGGAATTTGTGGCCACATCGTAATCGTAGTGGGAGTTAAACAATGCGCTACTGATCGTCACATCAACAGAGGTCGCATCTTGAGTCGCAGCAGGAGCACCGTCGGTGCGTGCAAATGAGGTAAAGTCACTCGAGGTGTAGCCTTTTTTGGCATTGAGGGCGTCGAGTTTTGCGAAACTGGTGTAGACGTTGTGGGGAGCGTAGCGATCGGTGGAGCGCCAATAGTAGGAGCCGTTGAAGAACTGGTCGAGGTCGCGGTAATTGCCGTTTCGTACCTCGGCGAGGGCGGCCGCACTCCCGCCGACATGGGCAATGCTCGGCTGGTACGGTGCGAGCCAGTCGACATAGTACGGGCGGACACTACGGACCGGGCCGATAAGCTGGGGTTTGTTCTGCTGATAAAGCGCGAGAAATCGTGTGATACCACCCTCGGCGATCGCTTCGTAGACGACTTCGGCTTGCTTGAGGCCTGATTGCGGGCGCGCGTCGGGGCTGTTTTCGATCATAATTGCGGTGACGGGACTGGTTTGATTCGCCGCGCCAGCGACCTGGATCCCGTTCAAAAGAGAGTAATATTTAACCACAGGAGGTTTTGGCTTGACGGCGATCGGAGTGGTATCAAGCTTCGGAAGCGGTTGGCTCAAGATGGCGTACGTCGTCACGCTTGCCGCGGCGATCAAGATAGCGCCAATAATAGCGATAACAATTGGGCGATGAGATTTTATCCATTGCCACACCCTCGCACGACGAGAAATTGCCCTTTTTTCCGTTTCCATATCTACCTAGTAGTGTACCATACCGCTCATGCTGGCGGTAGAGGTGGGGATATGGTATAGTGTGTCGATCACAGAGACCGAAAGGAAGTGATAAGAGTGGATACTGATCTGCTTGGTGGATTTGTCCCTGAAGGTGGCGTCGTGCGTCGCCTCGCGGACGAACTGAAAGTGCTCGTCACCATTGACGGCACGGAAGTGCCGCACGGTGCCGACCCGAAGTCTCGGGCGGGGTCGGTGGTGGTGAGTCTCGTCAATGTGTATTCACACTTCTACGGGAGGAACGTGAAGGCAGTCATGGTTCGCGCCGTGAGGGGTGGTGCTGGCTCTCGGATCCGCGGCCGCCGTGAAACGATGCTGAATCTCCACAATTGGCGAGGAAATCGCAGAGACTCGGCAATCCAGGAGGCAATCCAAGGTCAGATGACCTGGGCTGCCTCCTAGCGACCGCAGTGGCCCACTCAAGTGATCCGGACGGTGCGACATGCACCGTCCGGATCACCGGACAAACTAATTTATTGCAGATATAATGACGCGCGAGCGTCTTTTTTTTGGTAAAAATAAAACGCCGTAAAGGCGAATGAGAAAGTCAAACAGTTAGTGCTAGCTCAGGGCCGGGATGACGATGTGTCTTCCCGGCCCTGTGGCTCAACGGCGGCTAGAACGGCGGCTCTCCGTCGCCGTAGGAGTCGCTGTTGCCCTCCGGCGTCGGCATCTTGGCCTCCTCGGCGTCACTCGTCGCGTTTGGCGACTCGACGCTGATGCGGATGACGACATCCACCATGGGGGGAGTGACCGCTTCTCCTTCGTTCTCGTCTTCGCCGAACCAGCAGACGAAAGCCTCGCTGGCGGCGGTCAGGACGTCGGCGATGTCGTACGGCTCGTCGTCGACCGTGACGGTCTGCGTGAGCTCGTCGACGCCTTCATCGTCGTAGGAGGTATGGGTGAGGGTGACCTTGATGGCCATACGTATTCCTTCCAGAGGTACTAGTGAGCGTTCTCGGGTTGAGAGGCTCAGCGTGAGCAGTCGGGTCTCCCGTAAAGACACGACTGCTCACGCTGAGCGCACTAACTGTTTGTCAAATTACGAATAGCTGGAGATGCGTTGCACCTCGACAGTATTGTATGACAGTATTCTAACACACATTCGCGAATAAGTCAATCAGACCCCAGGGGTAATGGCTGTCTGTAGACGCGCGAGGGTTTTTTCTTTCCCCAGAAGTGCGAGGGTATCGTTGAGTTGTGGGCTGAATGGCGCCCAGGTGGTCGCGATGCGGACGAGGCTAAAGAGGGTGCCGGGCTTCTCACCCGTGGTTTCGAGGAGATTATTGAGCGTTTCTTGGATTGCTTCCGGGGTCCATTCGGAACTTTCGAGAGCATCGTGAGATGCTTTGAGGATAGACCGGCGTTCGTCGTCAGTCAGTTTCGAAAGCTGCTTATTGCCAGAAATAAGCGATTCGTCGACAGTCGGCTCTTCGAAGAAATAGCGCGTCATCATACTGACCTCGGCGAGGGTTTTGAGGCGGTCTTTGATAAGAGAAAGCACGTGTTTTTTGTACTCATCACTCGCCTCTTCGGTGCTTTCCGGCCAATATGGGCGGACGCGTTCGTAGAGGTCGTCGAGTTCGAGACGGCGGATCCATTGGCCGTTCATCCAGAGGAGGCGCTGTTCGTCGAACCTGGCACCACTGCGCTGGACACGCTCGAGGCTGAATTTTTCGATCAGTTCTTCACGGCTAAATAGCTCCTGTTCGGTGCCGTCATTCCACCCCATGCTGGCGAGGAAATTGAGCATCGTTTCGGGCAAAATGCCATCGGTGCGATAATCCGTGACGCTTCGGGCGCCATCACGTTTGCCGAGTTTTTTCTTGCCGTCAGGCGCCATGATGTGAGGCATACACGCTAGTACTGGGCACGCTAGATCTAGCGCCTCATAGAGGCTGAGATAGCGCGGAATGCTTGAGATATACTCGAGACCGCGGATGACATGCGTGATACCCATCTCGGCGTCGTCGACGATGTGGGCGAAGTTGTAGGTTGGTAAACCGTCGGCTTTGATGAGGATGAAATCATCGAGGACTTCTGGTCCGGCGCTGAGCTCGCCCATGATCGGGTCGTTCCAGGTGTAGCGTTTCGGGTCGGTGACTTTAAATCGTAGTGCTTGCGAGCCGTCCCATGCGGGAGGGTTTTCGGGGCGATGGTCGCGGTAGAGGAACGGTTTTTTGAGGGCAATCGCCTCTTCACGGAACGACTGGACCTGCTCTGGGATGTACGGGTCAGCGTACGCGAGGCCCTTATCGATGAGTTTTTGTGCCCATTGCAGATAAATCTCGCGGCGTTCAGTCTGGACGTAGGGGCCGTATTCCCCACCTTTGCGAGGGCCTTCGTCCCAATCCATACCGAGCCATTCGAGCGTATCGAGGATGAGATCGGTCGCACCTTCGACGAATCGCGCCTGGTCGGTGTCTTCGATGCGGAGGATGAAACTCCCTCCCTGTTGCCGCGCGAGGAGATAAGGAAAGAGTGCGGCGCGGACGTTGCCGACGTGAATATATCCGGTCGGACTAGGGGCAAATCGAGTGCGAATAGGAGTGTTCATATCTGTTATTGTAGCATAAAAAATACCACCTCTGGGGGTGGGTGGTCGCGAATGTGTTGCGGGGGGCCGGGGCTTTCGCCCCGACCCACCGAGCGCTATCAGCTCATCGCGTGATAGGCCGTGTCTGCGCCTGCCGGCCTGACTGTTGCCTTCGGCTTGCGGCGCCTCTTGTCACCCATCACCTCGCCGTTCGCGAGATTGAGCGTGCTGGACTTCTGCTCGATGAGCTGTCCTCGCTCGTCGTAGCAGAACACCGAGACAGTGATCTTTGAGGCTTTCCGATTTTTCCCTACCGACCGTAATGCCTCGTCGATCCGTTCGGTGAGCTCGGCGAGCTTAGGTAAACGCGAAGCAAAAATGCTGTCCATCCATCCGGTGGTCATATGTAACCCTTCTCGTTGGCGTGTTAACCTGCACTGCATTATAAGATCTGTTTGCGATTAAGTCAAAACATTGTATGAATCGCTACATACTGACAGCGATGTGCTGTTGAATAGTGTATTGTGCAAATAATCGAGCCCCGCACCAGCGGGAGCGAGGCTCGACTGTAGTGTGGGGCTAGTGTTCAGCGACGGGCGCGGGAGAACCCCCCGTCTGGTGTGTCGAAACGATCGAGCAGTTTCTGTATTTCTGTACGCGCCGCGACCTCTGCATTTAATTCGGACTGCTTCTGGTCTATCGAACGACCAAACTCACGCAGTAGCCCTTCTGCAAGGGAGAGTGCGATCGACTCCAGGGAATAATTGATCGTTCCGAAGAACCCGCCGGGTCGTTCGAAGCGTCCACTGGTCGGAGCACACCCCTGGATGTAGTCAACGAGTTGACGGAGTGTGTCGGGATTAGCGGGGTCGTGTAGTGACCACGTGCTGGATTGCGGTTCCGTGCCAGTCTGGTCGGGTCCGAGCAGTCGGAATACGACGTACCACTTGCCTTCTCGGGTGAGGTAGGCTGCGATCTCGGTCGATTCATACGACCCATCTTCGGCTAGCTGAAACCGAACAATAAACTGCCGGATGAGCAGCAGGTGCTTGTTCACTGAGAGTCCACCCTTCGTGAGGGGGGAATCCGGACTCGGATAGTGCTCAGAGAACGGCTTAAAGCCGCGCAGATGCATGATGTGGGGAAGCAGAAGACGAGTGGCGCTCGAAAGCACTTCGATGTCCATACCTGTCGCCGCCAACTGTTCGGCGGTGATCTTCTTACCCTTCATCAACCGGCGGACGATGTCCTCAAATATAGCCGTAGACGCATCCATGGCTGTCCTTTCAAAGGTGCAATTGTTCGGACTCATCCAAACAATTTTGGCGATTTGCCAAGAAGATCATACCATAATTTGCAAGAGATTGCTACATGCTCACCGCGATGTGCTGGATCTGCTCAGGTGTGAGATTGGCGCTGCCGTCGATCGTATAGAGGATACCACCATTAACCCAGGCGGCACTCTTGTCGTAGGTGTAGATAGTGAGGCCATTTGATTGAGTAGTCGTGTAGTGGTCCGCTACCTTAGGCTGGATGTAGTTTTCGAGTACGGCGGAGGAATCCCAGATTGAGCGGGATTGAGTGATGGTATAATCTTGCGTACTGGCGTTGGCGGCAAATTTCATACTGACGACGCCGTTATTGAATGCGACTGGTCCTGAAAGACTGTAACCCGATGGGTGGTACGAGGGATATTGGGCATCGATACCGGCCTGCGAGGCGGCGACTCGAGTGGAGAGCTGGGGCATATTGAGATAGGTCAAATATCCACCGAAGACGAGGGCGGCGAGCGAGACGGCGGCGATATTGACCCGTCGGCGAAGGACAGTCGGCTGCTTTTTGAGTTTGATCTGCTGGGCCGGTTTGGCGGGCATGCGTGAGGTCGCTTCGATAATGGCTTCTCGTTTGATGATCTGGGATGGCTTGGCGATTCGCGGTCCGACGGAGAGCTGCTGAGCGGTGCGAGCGGCATGAGCTCGGTCAACGACTGGATGACGCACGGGCGCGATATCTTGAATCACCACATGAGGTTTCTGGTGAGGAGCGAAGCGTCGGATCTCATGAATAGGCTTCGCGGCTGGAGCTGGAGCTGGAGCTACTACTGGTGCGTGGATGGGTTTTTTGGTCGAAAGCGTGGATTTCGTCGCGTCCGTCAAACCGAGCGCTTTTCCTGAGATAGCGTCGTACTTCGTCCCATTGATAATAACTGTGTGTTGTTTGCTCACTACAATATATAGTAGTTAAGCGTAAGGGATTATGCAAGCGTTCCACTTTCGGTCGATAGGGGCTATAATTAGGACATATGTATCACGCTCCATCCAAATTGAAGATGCGTCTTCGATTGACACTCGTCTACACCTTGATGGTTCTATCGGTCGCGGGACTCGTCGCACTTCTCTTCTTTATCATGTCGGGGTATCGATTTAATCGCTACGACGGCAAAGTTGAACAAGGCGGTCTTGTCCAGTTTGATACCAAGCCGGGCGGCGCTGATATCTGGGTTGATCAGGCACACCTGGGGAACAAGACGCCGACGAAGATCACTGTCACGGCCGGTACGCATACGATTAGTATGTGGCGCGACGGCTATCATGAGTGGCGCAAAAATGTCGTCGTAGGGGGCGGAACCATCTTGTGGCTTGATTATGCGCGGCTCGTTCCGAAGATATTACAAGAGCTGACGGTCATACCGGACACGAAGCCGTCGAGTAGTGTCGCGTCGAGCGATAGCAAGCAACTCGCCTACGTAATGGATGCGACGCAGCCAGTCGTTTCGGTCGTAAATCTCGACACCGACACGCCAAAAGCGGAGAATATCACGATCCCGGCGACGGTCTATACGGCACCAGCGGCGAATGAGGCGAGCACGTTTACGGTCGATAGCTGGAGTAATGATGGGCGCTATCTGTTGATCCGCCACGCATATGGCCAGAAACTCGAGTGGCTGACGCTTGATACGAACGGCTCACATGACGCGGTGAATATCTCGGCACTGTTCTCGATCGAGACAAATGACGTGCAATTTTCGCTCAGTGACGCCTCGATTCTCTACCTGCTCACCTCAGCGGGCGAACTCCGCCGCGGTGACGTCAAGGCTGGGACGCTCGCCAGCGCGATGGTATCGAATGTCGAATCATTTAGCCAATTCGACAACTCGACGCTCACATTCGTGACCAAAGTTGATGCGTTGACCAAAAACCGATCGGTTGGCTATGTCACATCCGGCGCCTCGGCACCGCGACTGGTGCGCAGTTTCGCCGATGATGGCGCGACGGCGGTGCGATTTGCCATTCAGCGATACTACAACCAAAATCATTTCGTGATCGCATACGGCACGCAAGTTGATATCCTCACCGGTGACCTGCCGTCGAGTGATGTCAAAAATCCAGCGGCTCTCGAGACATTGGCGACTTTCACGGTCGCCGGTGGCGTATCGGAGATCATCCCTTCACCAGATTCGCATCGATTCGTCATGCTGCGCAGCGACACTGGTGTTTCCGTGTATGACCTCGAACTCAAGCAAGTCGGTCGCGTCGAGTTTAGTCGCCCAATCGGCGTAATGTGGACGGACGAATTTCATTATGCGACAGTGGCCGCTGGCGGCGCAGTACGGCTCTATGACTTCGATGGCACTAATGGCCACGACCTTCTCACGAGCTCAATCGGTGGAGCGGTTGCGATGACGCCAAACGGCAAATATTTCTATGGTTTTACGACTGGCCAAGCGACGCCAGAACTAACTCGAGTCAAGTTACTGACGAATTAGTTGCCGCCGCCAAAGATGCGTTCCCAGAACGATGGCGAGTTTGACGGCATTTTGGTTGTCGTCGTGCTCGGAGCTACGGCCGCCGCCGCAGCCGTCACTGGATCTGGATCGACTTGATCGGCAAAGACTAGGAGGCGGTTTGTCGCGGTGCCGAGCGGCGTGCAGGTGATAAGTGTGAGGACTGGTTTTGAACCATCGGTTGAGAGCGCAGCAACATCGGTCGGCTTGACGACTTCCGTGCTCGAGACCCGGTAGGTGTAGCGTTTTTGCTGGTAATTGACATAGATCGGGTCGCCGACTTGCAGTTTCTCAAGGGGCGCGAAGATAAATTTATAGTTACCGCTGTCGAAGAAGTCGTTTGATGAGTGACCCGATAGGGCGAAATTCCCCTTCTCCCCCGGTCGGCTGTGGGCTTGAGCGATATTGAACCATGCCACGCCTTTGTTCATTGCGGCGTTGAGTGAGTCCTGACTCGAAGCGACGGCGTCCCAGATGATCGGTACATCGACGGTAATGCGCGGGATGATCAGGCGGTCATCTTTTGTGACGGTGCTGTTATCGCCGGGGTCAACGATGAGATTGGCGGCCTTCGAGTCGCCAGGGACGATGTACGCCTCGGCAAAGGCAAACATTGTGCGATTGTACTGGAGGAACAGGAATATACTCATGACAATAAGGGCGGACATGATGGGCCAAAAATGATTGCTTTTGCGGACGCGAATGGCGCTCTTGCGGACCTTGCCCAGAAGCTGAGAACGGAGGTCGTAGAGTGCTTCATCTTCACTCATGGCTGATGATTCGGTGGCGCTACCGGCGCGTGCTTCGAGGGTCTTTTTCGCCTCGTGAACCTGACCGATGTAATAGCGCTCGTAATATTGCTGATAATAACTCTGCCAGGCGCTGTGGTAGCGGGACCAGGCATCTTGGTTGATCGAGTGCTGTTCTTCGTTGTGAGTGCGCTCGTAGGGATTTGGGCCATCATCTTGTATGGGTTGAGTGAAGGCCTGGATGGAGGCAACGGGCACGGTCGCGTTCGGGTCGGCCTGGTAGATGTTATCTAGTTGGCCACGAACGACATTTGCCGCTTCATCTTGCCGATTACCGCGCATACCATTAGAAAGCGAAACGTTTCGCTGCGGAATGATTGGTTTGTTGCGATTGTCATCTGTCGGTTGCATTCTAGATTCCCACTTCCTTTTAGTATACAATATGATCTGTTGTTTCGTATGAGACAACTTCGACAGCGGGTAGCTTACAAATTCGTAGATATTGTTGGGCGAGTGGCGGAATCGGTAGACGCGCTAGACTCAAAATCTTGTTCACATTATGTGAGTGAGGGTTCAAGTCCCTCCTCGCCCACCAATACCTCTGAATTCACGAAAGACTAAAACCTCCCTCCTTAGGGGGATAAGGTAACTCAGGATTTCCTGCTATTTCGTTAGCGACAAATACGTGCGCTCTTCGAATCTCACGCATCATACGTTCGTAGACATCGTTAAGGGCTTTACTGTCTGGGTATTTAGCTAAGTTTTCTTGCATTCGCATAATTTGCCCAAGAACTTCGGCAGCCCGTTCTATCGAATCGAGAATCGCAGCTCGCTCTTCCGGAGTCATGGCGACGTCTTCACTTTCGGAGTTTGGCGGCTCTGTATCTGTAAAATGAGGTACTTCGCTCATTTGCTCCTCCTTTGTTAGAGTCATATCGTACTAATAATTATACTAGACATCCAGAAAGAACATTCCCCGCCTCGGCTGATGCCGAAGCGGGGATGATGGTTCTCGTCATACTGTGCACGACGACAATGAGGTTGTGGACGGGGGTCTGGGTGGCGCAGCTTCGCTGTCGAGCAGCGTCATGTCATCGATAGCTTCTGCGAGACCGCTGATTTTGAGCTCATTGTCTATACGAGCTTGCGCGGCGGGCCACTGGTCCCATGCCTGGTCCATCTGATCTGCGATACCCAAGGGCTCGGTTGCCGCAATCCTCTCATATCGAACCGTAACTATACGATACTAAGCTTTAGTGTTATCGACAAGCAGGCTCGTCGTAATCGCCTCGAAGGGCAAGGTCGGATTCCACGCCCAGTAGACAGCCGCACGAGTGGCGGTGGTGCCGCGCCAGATGGCCATCGGACTTTCCCACGGGGTTGAGGTCACCTTCCCGCCGTGCGCGACGACGAGGATATCTTTGTGGAGGACGGCGAGCGTGATGGGATACGTGATCGTGAATTTGTGTACCGCTTCGACGAGCTGGAGGAGTTGCATGCTAAAGGTCAGAACTTTTGGATAATAAACCGATTGAAAGAGTTTCTGGAGTTGCGCGAAAGAGAGAACGAGAAGGGTTTCTGGCCGATTCACGAGGGTTTCGGCAGAGTTTTTGACGAGATCGATCGCGTCACGAGTGAGGGTCATCGGTCCGATATGATTTCGAATGAGGGATTCATACGCGATCGCTGTCTCGCTATTTCGCCCAGCGTCACCGATGAGTAGCGTCATCGTGGCCCAGTCGGCGATCGCGAGGATATGAGGTGTCGCATCCTTCGAAAATCCCCCGCTGATCGTGCTGGGTGCAAGTGCGACATCTGTCCAGGTGACGGGAATTTGTTTTTTCAATGCATCTGGTAAGAGGACGCGGACGTTTCCGATGCCGCTGCCGTATGCGCCAGAATAACTCTCTGCGACCCCTGCGAAGCCAAGTTTGTTGCCACCGATAACAGCGAGGCGCCCGGCGCGACTCTTTTGCTCCGGTTTGCTCCATTCGACATCGGGAAATAATGGCGCGGACGATTTCTGCTGTTGCCAATAACTGGTATCCATGGGGTTATTATAGATGAATAGCGTCTATATGACGAATGCGAAATAGCTAGAGGGAGTCAACGTCGAGTCGTTACGATTCTATAAGATCGTGTCTTTTCGGTGGTTCTTCTTTGCCTCAATCCACGCGTCCCGACGAACAGCTTCATCGGTGGTATCGAATTTTTCGGCAGGATATTTCCTTGCGGCCTTCTCAAGCTTACCGGTAATCGCCTCTGGGATGTTGATCTTATATTTATCGGCAAATTGGATGGCGTAAATAAGAATATCAGCAAGCTCGTCTGCGAGTTCAGCAGCATCTCCCACTGGCTCATCTTGCCACTGGTAATGTTCCATAAGCTCACTTGCCTCTAGCGAAATAGAGATTGCGAGACTTCGCGGAGTACCGGTGTCCCAATGACGCTCACGGATATGTGACAGGACTGCGGCTACAGCTTCTTCAAACGTCGGTTTACTCATAGTTCGATACTCACAGGGCAGTGATCAGAACCCATAACGTCGGGGTGGATTTGAGGATTTTTCACATCGGAGGCAATCGATTTGCTCGCCAGCCAGTAATCGATACGCCAACCGACGTTGCGGGCGCGGGCATTTGCCCAGTGCGTCCACCAGGTGAACGCGTCGGATTTCTCGGGATTTGCGGCGCGGTAGGTGTCGACGAAGCCAGCGGCTAGGAAATTATCGAAGCCAGCTCGTTCTTCATCGGTAAATCCATGCTTGCCGACATTATCTTTCGGGTTTGCGAGGTCAACTTCGGCGTGTGCGACATTCATATCGCCACAGTAGAGCACCGGTTTGGTCTGCTCGAGTTGCTGGAGATATGCGAGGCAGGCTCGGTCCCATCGGTCGTAGCGCAAGCTGAGTCGTGAGAGGTCGCCTTTGCTATTCGGTGTGTAGCAGGTCACGACCCAGTAGTCGGCAAATTCTGCAGCGATAATTCGCCCTTCGGCGTTCGGATCTCCGTAGGTGTCACCGGTGACGTCAAACTGTTTGATAATATCATCCGGAAAACCGTCGAGGTAGCGGATCGCCGGGGTTTTGCTGAAAATCGCCGTGCCACTATAGCCTTTTTTGACCGCGCTGTAGAAATGTTCGGTGTACTGAGGCAAATCAAGTTCGACCTGTCCCCTTTCGGCCTTCGTCTCTTGCAGACAGAGAATATCTGGGTCATGAGTGGTGATAAATTCTTGCAACGCACCCTTGTTGAGTACTGCGCGGATGCCGTTGACGTTCCATGAGTATAACTTCATGCACTCAGTATAGCAAAGAGCGTATTATTGACTAAGGTGCATATTTATGCTATCATACATAAGTTCAGAGACAGGCTCGAACCGTATTTACCCCTGGAGGTAATGTAACATGAGTGACGACAGCTCAAAGCTGATCGACGATGCGCAGCCAGTGGCGGAAGCCCTGCGCATCGAACAGTACCTGGCGTCGATCTCCAGTGAGAAGTTTTTGGCTCTCTGGCTCGACCCAAACACAGGCATGCTCGAGTACGAGATCGATCGTCTTCGAGCAGAAGTCCTCATCGCGATGCCCGATGATGTGGCGGTATTCGCTGTCTTCAGTATGGTCGATGGCCCCTGGAGCTGCCTCTATGGTAGCGACAAGACCAACCATATCGCGTTGCTCGCCGAGTTCTTGGCGCTGCAAAGTGTGGCGGCGCAATACAGTGACCATCCGGCACGCAGGCTTAGGCGGGTCGCCGCCTGACACAATACGTCGCCCCATTTCTCCGGAAGTGTGGGCGACGAGTCATATCTGAGGATGATTTTGAGAAAATTGCGAATGTGGCGCGATTATTGTATTATCAAAAACAATGTATGTATTCGTGAAGCAATCCGGCGAGCTCCTCAACAAAGGCGGTAAGTCTGGTGATGCGTGGACGCCTGACGGTATCCGAGCCTCCGTGGATAAACTTGTCGCTGCCTATAGCATGCGAGTTGAACTTGGGATGACTGGCCTGACATTAGTGTCGGGCGCGGGAAATTTCACCCGCGGCGATACGCTTCGCGAGGAGCATATTGGCGGAGAGTTTGCTGATGTGCTCGGGCGTTTGTCGACAATTAAAAACACAATCGTACTGGCCGATGCGCTTCGACGACGAGATGTTCCTGTCGAGATGTTTATCGCACAAGGGATGGAGTTTGCCGACCCGACACTCGGTAGGCTGGTGCCTTACACCGACGAGCTCGCGCTACAGGCGCACGCTGATGGCCGCATGGTTGCAATCGCGGGTGGCACAGGCGAAGACGGTGTTACCACTGACAATGCCGTTATGACGTACGCGCAACGCATTAAGGCATCTATTGGCCCCGATGAACGGATCCAGGTGATAAAGGGTACGAAATTTGACGGCGTGTTCGATAGTGACCCTGCAGGAAATGCATCGGCGCGGCGTTATACGGAAATATCCGCACAGTATATGATCAGGAGGTATGAACAATTTCGAGTTGTCGATATGGGTAGTCTGGAGCAGATTGCTTTATCTGGTATTTCCATGCGCGTACATCGTGACGATGAACACGATTTAGTTACCGCTCTCAGCAATCATAGCGTGGGCACGCTTATCGTATCTGATCCGAGCGATACATACGAACCGAAACTCGCTGCGTGATCTAGAGATCGCGACAGATTTCGGCGGCAACCTGGGCGCTATTTTGCCAGGTATAGCGGGCGGCGTTTTTGAGACCGCGGGCGACGTATTCGTCGCTTGTTTTCTTTTCAGCGAACTTACGGATGCAGTCGGCGGCTTGGTCGGGTGAATCCGGGTCGAAAAAGAGTGCGCTTTCCCCTGCTACCTCGCGAAAAATCGGCGTATCGGCACAGGCGAATGGAACGCCACGTTGCTGAGCCTCGAGTACCGGCAGGCCAAAACCTTCGAGCCGGCTTGCACTCATTGCGCATCGTGCCTGACTCAATATATCTTTATATTCATCATCAGTGACACCATCATGGAGGACGGTTCTCTCTGTAATTCCCTTCTCAGCAAGTCGCGCTTCGATCTCTGGGCGGCGGCTTGCGGGAATCTTACCGCAAAGATGAAGCGTCACATCGGGGACGAGCGCCACGGCGTCGATGAGACATTCGACGTTTTTGTATGGCGTAAAGGCACCCATGTATACCACGTCATTCATCTCACTGTGGTCACGGATGGTGTTGTCGGCAAAGCCCGGGTTTGCGGCGTTGGGGACGGCGATAACCTCGCGCTTCGTGGCGCGGGCATCGATAAGCTCCTGGCGGGCGGTTTCACTCACCGTTGCGATGACATCGGCGCGATTGAGTTGCCGGCGCATCGGCCAATAGCTCGTGTGGTACAGCCACCAACCGAGGCGGACATACCACGGGAGCCACTGAGGTGGCGTGCGGAATTTGTAATAGATGAGATCGTGGATCGTGAGGACGAGTCGGAATCTCTTGCCGAACGTACCGACTGTGAAAAACGGCGAATAGAGGAGCTTGTGCCCTGCCCTATTGACGGTTCGGGCGAGAGTAAAAGCTTCTGCAAATGCATTGCTCGGATTATTCGCCATTAGATGCGGACGCTGCGGCAATTTCTTGAGCTGGCGACTATCATAGACGAGCCACGTGATATCCAGATCGTCACGCTCGGCGAGGGCCAGAGCGAGCTCGTGGGTGTAGCGGCTCACGCCGTCAAATCTGTTCTCCACAAGTATCCAGCGAGCGTCATAAAGTAGCTTCGTCTTGGTCATGTCACTATAGTACCACGCATGGAAACTTCGCTCAGTGGATGGTACAATGAGTTATACATATGCGTATCCTACTAGCTTCTGATCTGTACTTTCCTGTTATCAATGGCGTCTCGGTGTTCACTCGCAATCTCGCGCAGGGTCTCGCCGAACGCGGCCATATAGTGGCGATCATCGCTCCGAGCCAGTCGATGAATCGTGAAATTGAATTTGAAGATGAAGTGACGATCTATCGTACGCGCGGGGTGATCTTTCCTTTTTATCAAAACATTCGCCTTTCGCTGTCGCCAAATATTGAAGTGAGACGGATTATCAAAGATTTCCAACCAGACGTGATTCACGTCCAGATGCCACTCGGAATAGGTCAGGCCGCCATGTCGGTCGCTGATCGCTATCGGATTCCCGTCGTGTCGACGAGCCACGCGATGCCCGAAAACCTCATGGATAATCTCAAGCGGCTGTCGGCGTTTTCTCGCCCTATTAACTATACGATTCGTGAATGGGGTCGGCATTTTCATAACAAAGCCGACACGATTACCTCTCCGACGCAGAGTGGGCTCGATAGCTTCGGCAAACATGCGCAAAATCTCAAAAAACCAGTCAAAATCATCTCGAATGGCATCAATCTCAAGAAGTTTTCGCCGGGGACTGTTGATGAGGCGCTCTATGATAAATATCTCCTGCCGAAAAATAAGCCGATTCTCGTGTACGTCGGACGTCTCGACGCCGAGAAACATATCGATGTCGTACTGCACGCGTTCACTCGCGTGTGTGCGGAAACAGATGCTCACCTACTCCTCATCGGTAAAGGCCTCGAAGAGGACAACCTCAAGCAGTCAGCGCGCGATCTAGGGATTACGGCCTCAGTGACATTCGCAGGGTTCGTTCCCGAAGAGGACAAGATCGCGCTCGAAAAAGCTGGCCATCTCTTTGTGATTGCCTCTCCGGTGGAGCTCCAGTGTATCGCCGCCCTTGAGGCCATGGCGAGCGGCATGCCTGTAGTGGCAGTCGATGCAGGTGCGCTACCTGAACTGTGCCAGGACGGCAAGAATGGCCTCACGTTCGATCTCGACGACGATCAACAGGCTGCAGATAATATCTTGACGATTCTCTCCGACGCCGCACTTTGGAAGAAATACTCTGAAGGGAGCCTCAAGATCGCCAACTCGCACGACCTCGAACACACACTCGATGCCTTCGAGGCGCTCTATCAAGAAGTGATCGACTGTAAGGCGAAACTCGTCGGGCGCAAGAAGCGAATTATCCTCG
>JBBRCG010000003.1:0-72494 GCA_038205065.1 Saccharimonadales bacterium (SeqCode) | reverse complement strand
CTGGTAGGTGCCGATCGGGACGATCATTCGGCTGAAGTTGCCCCATCCTGGGCCACCGGCGTTGTAGTAGTTGTACTGAGCAACCGTCATCGTGCCATCGGCGCTATTGACGCTCTCAACCCATACGATGTGGCCGGGACTACCGCCGCTCGTGATAACACCAGCTGAGCCCGCTCGAGGTGTGCGGCTAACCGTATATCCAGCTGACTGTGCGCTTCCGACCCAGTCGTAGGCATTACCCCAGTTAACCGGGATATAGCCACGCTCTTTGCCGATGCGCCATGCAACATAGCTCACACACTGGCGGCATCCGTAGCCATAGCCGTCAGTACCGTTGCCGTCTGCGCCGCCCCATGACCAGGCATTTCCATCAACGTAACAGTTACTTGAATCCCATGGATAGCCACCGGAAGTACCGCCGATAATCACTGCGCCCCTACCGCCACCGGCAGCACGGATCGCTGCTTCAATCGCAGCCTGCTGTTGCTGTTGAACCTGCAGCTGTTTGGCTTGGCGATCACTTACCAGGGCCTTATAGGCATTCTCGTCATTTTGCGTCTTCTGGAGTAGATCGCTACGCTCGTTTTCTTTGGCGACGAGCGCCTTCTCGGAGTCTTGCTGGTCCACGAGTACGCGGTCCGTATCGGATTTTTGCTGTTGCAGGTCAGCCATTAGCTTGTTGATCTCATCAACTTGCTGGGTCAATTGGTCGCGAACTGAGCTGCGAATTGCCTGCTTGTCGACATAATCGCTGATGTTGTTTGAGCTCGCCAGCATTTCGAGTGGCGTAATGGTGTCGTTGACGTACATATTCGCCAGGGTCGTGCCGAGAGACTCTTTCGTCTGGTCGATCTTCGCCTGAGTGTCGATAATTTGCTGCTTGAGTTGATCGAGCTTTAGTTGGCTCTGATCAATTTGGGCTTGAATAACCGCTTTTTGGTTATCGAGCGCCTGAAGTTCGTCTTGAAGAGTGCGCGCCTGACCGCCGAGCGTCGAAGCCTGAGACTGATATTGGTCGATCTCGCCCTGAAGCGCCTGGATCTGAGTGTCGTATTGGTCAGCCGAAACTGGACGATACATCGCGATAGGTCCGGCAATCGCCATCAATACGGCGGCGGCCACTACTGTCGATCGAGTGGCGATACCCTTAGTGGAAACTGGTGTGGTGGACCGTCGTTTCATACGAGTAAATATTACCATAAGCAATACCCTCCTGTCAATAAAAATTGTCTAGCTATTATTAGATTTTGAGATACTTACGAGTAGCGAGAAGCGACGAGATCGCACCGACCAGGGCGCCCAGCGTCACCATTGCTAAAATTGCAAATGGAATGTATGTTGTCAGAAAGTCTACGGTTGGCTGCACCGCTACGCCATAATCGGCGAGCTTCGGGGCGGCAGCGTTGAGAATCAGGAAGCCGAGGCCTGTCGCGATGAGCCCGGCGATAAATCCGTACACCATAGCTTCGACGACGAATGGACCGCGGATAAAGCTCGTATCGGCACCGATCAGTTTCATCATCTCTATTTCATCCTTTCGGTTGAAGATCGCCATGCGGATAGTATTGAACACGATGAGCGATGAAATGGCGATGAATATGACGCTCGCAATAATACCGGCTTTTTGCGCAAAGTCGGTCCACCGAGCGAGACCTTGTATCGCGTTGCGGCGGTCACCCGCAAAAGATGGTGGATAGTTTGGGTCTAGGTATTTTTTAACATTGTCATTGGTCTTCACGAAGTTATCGAGCTGGGAAACGTCATTAATGTCCTTGAGGTTGATATGCAGGGTGCCAAAGAACTTATTGGACGCGGCGTTGAGGGCCTCGAGGGTCTTCGCATCGGATTTGTTCGCCTCGGCAAAGTCCGCGCGAGCCTGTGTCGGGCTTACGTAGGTAACGTTAGTGACGTTTGAGAGTTTAGTGAGGTCGGCGGAAATTGTACTTGCCTGCTGGTCGGTAACGTCACTCTTGAGATAGATCGACATGTCGACTTTCTTGCTGATCTCAGTGACAGAATCATTGAGGATATTATGAGCCGAGACGGTGATGAGGATGATAAGCAATGTAATCGTCATGACAGCGGTGGCAGCGATGGTCAACCAGGCATTACGCGTGAAGTTATTGATGCCATATCGGCACATGCGCCAAAACGTCAGCCACTGACGGCGGCGGCGTTTTTGCTGAGCAAATGACCGTGCGGTCCCCTTGTTCTTGCTCATTGTCGGTAACTCCCCTGGGCTTGGTCACCGGTGATCTTGCCGTGCTCAATCGTAATAACTCGGCGCTTCAGGCGGTTCACGATATCGACGTTGTGCGTCGTGAGCAGGACGGTTGTACCGTAACTGTTGATCTTTTCAAGTAAGCGGACGATGTCCCAGCTATGCTTCGGATCCAGGTTCCCCGTCGGCTCATCGGCAATAAGAATCTTCGGCTGGCGCACCACGGCGCGAGCAATCGCGACACGTTGACGCTCACCACCCGAGAGTTGGTGTGGGAAGGCTTTTTCTTTGCCACCCAGTCCAACGAGGTCGATGACTTTCGGAACGGTATTGTTAATCTCGCGATTCGTCATACCGGCGATCTCGAGCGCAAAGGCGATATTTTCGAAGACGGTGCGCTGAGGCAGTAATTTGAAGTCCTGGAAAACGACGCCAATCTTGCGACGAAGTAACGGGATGTGTTTGTCCTTTAGGGTGTCATAATCAATACCACCGACGACGATCTTGCCACTAGTGGGTTTTTCTTCGCGCGTAAGTAGTTTGAGCAAGGTTGACTTGCCCGCACCAGAGGTGCCAACGAGAATAACGAACTCGTTTGGTTTGATATGCAAACTAACCCGATTTAAAGCAGGCTTGTCGATCTTGCCGTACGTTTTCGTCACCCTATCTAAGAGAATCATCGCTGTCTATTATAGCATAAGCGCGTGCGTCAAACAGGCCGCTAGACGTCATCTTCTGGGCCCGAGCCGGTCGCCTGCCAATTGAGGTACGCGTCGATAAAATCATCGATCTTGCCACTCAGTACACCTTCGGTATCGCGGTCTTCGTGTTTCGTCCGCGTGTCTTTGACGAGTGTGTACGGATGGAGGACGTAATTGCGAATCTGTGCGCCCCAGCTAGCTGATTCCCCCGCGCGCAAATCCGAGAGCGTCGAGGCATGCTGTTCTGTCTGCATCTGAGCAAGTCTCGAACGCAAAATCTTGAAGGCCGTCTCTTTGTTTTGGAGCTGGGAGCGTTCGTTTTGAATTGCGACCACGGTATTAGTAGGTAGGTGCGTCACGCGTACGGCGCTATCAGTTGTATTGACGCTCTGTCCGCCCTTACCACCGCTGCGATAGACGTCGATTTTGATGTCTTTTTCATCGAGTTCTATCTCATCGGGTGCCGCGATCTCGGGCATAATTTCGACAAGTGCGAAGCTCGTCTGACGTAAATTGTCGGAGTTATAGGGACTAAGTCGGACGAGACGATGGACGCCATGTTCGCTCCTCAATTTGCCGTAAGCGTACGGACCGGTAATGGTATACATTGCGGATTTGATGCCCGCTTCTTCGCCGGTATTACGCTCGATCAGCTCAGTTTTCATGCCCGCCTTCTCTGCCCACCTCAGATACATGCGTTCAAGCATTTCGCACCAATCTTGCGCATCGGTACCACCGGCGCCAGCGCTCAATTTCAAGATGGCCGCGTGCGCGTCATAACTACCCTGGAACAGGAGATCCTTGTGGAGGCGTTCGTATTCGGTGTCCAGCGCGGAAAGCTGGGCGGAGAATTCCCCACACATCGAATCGTCGCCGATCTCCATCAGCTCAATAATGTCGTTGGACTGTGCCCGGAGAACCTGCCAGGGTTCGATCTCAGCCCGTAGGAGTGAGGATTGCCTTGAAAGCGCCTGAGCTCGTTCGACGTTTGTCCACACATTCGCGTCCGCTAGTTGCTCATCAATAACCACGAGTTCGTCTTGTTTCGCATCAATATGAAGCGAGCCACAGGCTTCATCGATAAGCTTACCTAGTTCGCGTGCGCGTTTTTTAAGTGGCTGCATGTCCTTCATTATATCAAGGTATAATAGATGATGATATGAACATAGGTATATTCGACTCTGGTCACGGCGGTACGCTTGTTGCAGAGAAGCTGGAGATCCTCCTCCCCGAGTACAACTATCTCGTGGTTAGCGATCCCGCACATGCGCCGTATGGCGAAAGATCATATGAAGAAATTAGACAACTGACAGAGGCCGCAATTCAACCACTTCTTGCTTCCTGTTCGCTCATCGTACTCGCCTGCAATACTGCGACCGTAGCTGCCATCAACTTCCTACGAGAAAAATATCCAGCTACGGAGTTCGTCGGTTTTGAGCCGATGATAAAACCAGCCGCAGAATGGACGCAAACGCATCACTTCACATTGTTAGCTACTCATGCCACCGCACACGCACCACGTACCGAAGAGCTGATTAAACAATTTGCACCAACGATGACCATAGACACTCCCGATACGGTAGGTTGGGCGAAAGCAATCGATAGCAAAGAGTCGGGCGCAATCAATATATCAGAGGTTGCAGAGTCAGTCAAAAATGGCAGCGATAGTATTATTATCGGTTGCACACACTATATCGCACTTCAGCCACGGCTCGAAGCGCTTGGCGTCACCGTCCTTGAGCCGACCGAGGCGATCGCTCGCCGAATCGTTTCACTCAAAGTCGAGAAACGGCCGCGATGAACTGCTCACCACGATCACTGTAACTCTTGAACATATCGAAACTCGCGCTCGCCGGGCTAAGTATTACGACATCTCCTTGCTTTGCGGCCCGTGAAGCAGCGGCGACTATGTCACTCATTGAACCATCCACTTGCTCAACCACAACTCCCTGTTGCCGACAAAGTTCGGCAATTGCCTGTCCTGTCTGGCCGACAGCTATCACGCGGGTTTGTGTATTTTTACACATCGTGACGATCTCACCGTATTCACTCCCCTTTTGTGATCCTCCGAGAATGATAATCCTTGGCTGATCGAATGACCTGATCGCGGCAACCGCACTGCCGGGGGTCGTTGCAATGCTGTCATCGTAGTACTTGATACCGTTCACTTCGCGTACAAACTTGAGTCGATGCGGGAGACCGGTGAACGATCGCAGACCAGCTTCAACCGACTGGTTATCATTGAGGACCGCGAACGTAGCGGTAATGGCTGCGCAGGCGTTTTCGATATTGTGCGCTCCGGGAATTTGCAGGACATCAGTCGAACAAATCAGTTCATTACCATAATAGAAGGCATTATCCCGAACATACGCCGCCCTGTCATCGGGTACCGCATAGCGTATTTTCTTGCCTGCGCCTTCCTGTGCAATATGGGCGGAGAGCGTATTGGTTGGATGATAGATAACGAGATCATTTTCAGCCTGGTGACGGGTTATGCCGGCCTTCGCTTCGACATACTCGCTCATGTCGGTGTGTACATTTAAGTGATCGGGTTCAATCATAAGTACTACTGCAATATGCGGACTCATTTCGATATCCCAGAGTTGAAAACTTGAGAGCTCAAACACTACAAAATGATCAGGCTCGATCTCGGCAAGCCGCTGAAGCGGTGGAATTCCAATATTGCCAACGAGATGTACGGTTCTACCAGCGGCCCTGAGAATTGATGCAATAAGACTCGCAGTCGTCCCCTTGCCCTTAGTGCCGGTGACACCGATGATAGGTGCTTTGCAGTTCGCAAAAAATTCATTGGTCGCCGACCAAATCTTGCCGTCAGTCCCGAGGCTATCGGGGCGGATCCCTGCGCTACGCACGACGAGGTCAAATCCATCGAGATGGTGATAGGCGTCCTCGCGCACGATCGATTTAGCGCCTTCGGGAATTGGATAATCTTCCGAGATAGCCGTGGTCACAATCGTCACATCATCGCCTTTAGCGACATAGTATTGGTAGTTTGACTGTCCTTCGGCTCCGTACCAATAGATCGCGACTTTCATGCTTTATCCTTCCTTAGGAAACAATTCTTCCAATGTATCATTAAGCTTGGTGAGCTCTTCTTTTTCGCCATTCGATACGGCGGCAAGAACCCATACGTTTGTCTGGATAAACTCCTGAGCGGTCTTCTTCATGCGCTCGAGAGTGATGCGGCGGATCGCATCGGGGACCTTGGTGTAATCCTTGACGACCTCGTCTCCAAAGTAACGATTCGAGTAGAAATTACTGATTTGCGACACCGTTTGCGCGCCCATCTGATGGCGGCCGAGTGCGTACGACTTTGCAGAATCGAGTTCATCTTGAGTAATATCACCCTCGATGACAGCTCTGACTTCATGGACAATAATCGACACGAGCTCGTGAGCTTTATCGAAATTGACCGCTCCACCAAAATCCCAGCTACTATCGTGGAAACCAACACTCGTGTCGCTAAAGACATTGTAGGCGAGGCCTTTTTTGCGGGCGGCTCCATAAATGCGTGAATGTAGAGTTCCTGTCAAGATCTGATCCAGGCATCCCATGGCCTCGGCCTCTTCGTCATTTAGCTCGCGCGGCACGGTCATGGATAATGCGAATGTCAGGTTCGACGCTTCTTTGCGGCGAATGAGGTGTGGATTGGCCTTGTGCAGTTCGTCCTTTGGTGCCGGGAAGCGTTCACCGCGCGAGAGATCCCAAGCTTCGAGATTTTCGAGGATCTTGGTCTTGCGGCCATAAAGCTTGCCGGCGACAACAAAGCGCATGTTATCAGTTGTGTGCGTACGAGCGTGATGCTCCTTGATATCTTTGAGCTTAACGTTTTGAATCGTCAAAAGCCTCTGGCGAAAATTATAGACATCCTCACCCAGCAACTGTTGTACTTTTGGCCACAGTAGTCGATTGTGGTTGTTGAGATAGCCCGTTAGTTCGCTTCGGACATTGCCCTTTTCAGCATCTAGCTCCGCGTTATTAAACTTCGGTTGGCAAATCGCAACGCGCTGCAGCTCAAGAATCCTGTCCCACTCAAAGTCAGCGCAGTCCGCCAGATACACCATCGAGAGGTCGCTCGTAAATGCGTTGTGATAGGCGCCATTTTTTGTAAAATCAGCTTCATAGGCATGCTCGGTCGCATAGGCGGCATTCGCACCAAACGCCATATGCTCCATGATATGCGCTGTCTCGTAAATCTCAGTGTTCTTGACGTACCGGTTGCCCGCGCGAAACTGAAACTGGAAACTCATCACTGTCGCACCCGGGATATCAATGAGTAGCCCGCGAGCGCCGTTCTTTAATCTCACTTCTGTGGTGGTGTGTTTCATCTAGTGCTTCCGCTTTCGATTCTGGCGTTCGCTCTTTTTTTTCTTACGTACAACGTTACGATGGTGGTTGGTCTCGGCGTTTACCCCGCCCTTTTTGATCTTGCCATTAAACTCACTGTCGCGGTTTAGCTCACCGCCAGTGACTTCATTGACGCCCTTTTCAACTGCGTTCTCGGCGAGCCTTGTCAATTCCGTCTCGTGCTCATCAGAGATCGCTTCACGCGTCACTGCATCCGAGCGGTGGACATGGAATAGCGCACGCAAAACCTCTTCGCGAAGCGTTGCATTGAGACTATCGAATAGCTTCTGGCTCTCGACGCGATACTCGACCAGCGGATCACGCTGACCGACGCTACGCCAGTGAATTCCCTCACGCAGATGTTGCATGTTCTCAAGATGCTGCATCCAAAGCGTATCAAGCACCTGGAGGTACACTTCACGCTCAATTCCTCGCATGATCTCGGAGCTGAGCTCCTTCTCTTTGTCGACGTAGAGTTTCTTCGCTTCCTTGATCGCGAGTTCCTGTCGCAGCTTATCTTTCTTCTCACGACCGATGGTCTCGAGACGATTATCTGAAAGTGGTATCACCGTCTGGAACTGTTCGCTAAATTTCGGATTATTTTTCGATGGCAATTCTGTCATCATGCGAACTTGGTCTTCGAGCAATGACTGAATTTCCGGCTGGATTACATCACCCTCGAGGATTCTGCGACGGATCGTGTAGACAACCTTACGGTGACGATTGATCACGTTGTCATACTGAACCACGTTTTTGCGAGTATCGAAGTTATAGCCTTCAACGCGTTTTTGAGCCGCTTCGAGGGTCTTGCTGATTGCACGATTCTGAATCGGCGTGTCTTCATCCACACCCAGCCGGTCCATAAGCATCGCGATACGCTCGCCCTGGAAGATTCGCATGAGGTCGTCCTCAGTCGATACATAAAACTGCGTGCTGCCAGGATCGCCCTGGCGACCACCGCGGCCCCTGAGCTGATTGTCGATACGGCGTGATTCATGACGCTCTGAGCCAACAACGACGAGACCGCCCAGTTCGCGCACGCCCTTGCCGAGCTTGATGTCGGTTCCGCGTCCAGCGATGTTAGTAGCGAGTGTGATCGCGCCCTTTTCACCAGCTTTTTCGACGATCGCTGCCTCACGTTCATTATTTTTGGCGTTCAGGAGTTCATAGGTAATACCCTCTTTGTCGAGGTACTCAGCAATCAACTCATTTTTAGAGATTGAACCTGATCCCACGAGCACGGGGCGGCCCTCTTCGTGATAGGCCTTAATAGCATCGGCGACTGCTTTTATCTTCGCTTTTTCGGTTTTATAGATCAAATCTTCGTGGTCTATGCGAATAATTTTTTTATTCGGCGGGACTTGAATCACATCAAGACTGTAGATCTGCTGGAACTCTTCGGCTTCAGTAAACGCCGTGCCAGTCATACCCGAAAGCTTGTCGTACAGGCGGAAGTAATTCTGGAACGATATGGTTGCGAGCGTCATGCTCTCCTGGAGTACAGGCACGCCTTCCTTGGCCTCGATAGCTTGGTGGAGACCCTCATTGTAGCGATTTCCTTGCTTGAGTCGTCCAGTGTGCTCGTCAACGATGATAACCTCACCGCTGTTGGTTACCACGTAGTCTTTGTCGCGCTTGAATAGTGTCTGCGCACGCAGAGCCTGATCCATATGGTAAACACTCCGAATATGGTCAGGAGTGTAGAGGTTTTTGACACCGAGCATTTTTTGGATCTTCTCGACGCCCGCGTCGCTCAACGCCACGGTTCGTCGCTTTTCATCAAGAATATAGTCGTCTGGAACAAGACGCGCGGCAATCTTGGCAAACTGATAGTAGCTGTCTGGGTTTTCAGCGGCGGGTGCAGAGATAATCAGCGGCGTCCTCGCCTCGTCAACGAGGATCGAGTCAACTTCGTCAACAATAGCGAAATGTAGGTCGCGCTGGCGTACCAGATCCATTTCATTGACCATGTTGTCGCGTAGGTAGTCAAATCCAAATTCATTGTTCGTGCCATAGATAACGTCGGCCGCATACGCCTCTTTGCGCGTCACGGGGCGAAGTTTCTTCATTCGGGGGTCACTATGAATCTCATTATCGAACGTCTCATCGTAGACAAACGAGGCCTCATTGATGATTACTCCAGTCGCAAGGCCAAGTGCGGCGTAAATCTTGCCCATCCAACCCGCATCGCGCTGCGCGAGATAATCATTGACCGTAACAATATGGACACCTTTCCCGTCGAGCGCGTTGAGATAGGCGGCAAGCGTCGACATGAGGGTCTTTCCTTCACCAGTCTTCAGCTCGGCAACATTTCCCTCGTGGAGCACCATCGCTCCCATGAGCTGAACATCATAGTGTCGCTCGCCAATCTCGCGTTCCGCCGTCTCACGCACAAGCGCAAACGCATCTGGTAAAAGGGTATCAAGCGTGACACCTTTTCTCGTAAGCCGCTCTTTAAGGACACTCGTCTGCTCTCGCAATTCTTTTTTGCCCATTGCGCTATATTTGGACGCAAGCGCATTCACCTGATCAACTTTTTTCTGGAGACGCTTCAAAATCTTCTTCTGCGGATCGCCGAAGACCTTGGTCAACGCTTTTTGCTGAGATACCATGGATAAAACCCTTCCTATTTTTGGACACTGCTAGAAAACTATCGTCTATTATACCCTGTTTTATAGAGATAAAAAAGCCTAAAACGGCGAAGTTTATTCGGCGTTCTTGGTGTCGCGCTTCAGTTTTGTGAGAAAGCGATGTCGCCCGACGTAAGATTTCTTCTCTTGCTTGTATTTACGTAGTTGGGCCGAGAGCTTTGCCTCGACGATATCAGTGGCAGCAAGGACGTTAATTGTCGAGTCGGACGCGTGAAATGTTTTATCCGGGACAACTACCGTTCCCTCTACGAGATATTTGTTGCCGTTGGCCTGGTTCACCTCTGAGGCAACGACGTGTGCGTGCATGCTTTTTCGCATGTGGCGCGGAACGAAACGGTCGAGGCGCCCTATTTGTTTACCGACGTATTTTCTGACATTTTCATTTGGCTCATAGCCACCCGCACCTGAGATTTCTACATTTGTTATCATGATCTTCCCTCCTTCTTGGTATTAATGCCAATCGCTTCGGAAATATTTGCAAGTCCATCGCGCTTCAATAGCCGAACCAGCCCGCGATTAATGTGACCAACTAGCTGTGGCCCTTCATAGATCAAGCCAGTTACAAGAGCAACGAGGCTCGCACCCGCCCGAATCTTCTCGTAAGCATCTTCGGCGCTCATAATGCCACCGATACCGATAATGATCAGCCGTCCCTTGCTCTTCGCGTAGGCACGCGCAATCAGCTGCGTCGTAATTTCGCGAGTCGGGAGGCCGCTGATATTACCTTTTATGTCGTCTGGTAGATCATCTGCAAGATGGGCCTGGCTGCGGTCTTTGAGAAGATTTCCTATGGCAAGACCCGTAACGCGGTGGCGAAGAGCAACCTCGAGTAATTCGTCAAAGGCGTCATCGAGTAAACCAATCGGCATTTTAATAAAAACTGGCTTGGTAAGCTGAAGTTGATCGACGCGTGTGAGGAGTTTTTCGAGGCTCACTGGAGTCGTAAATGGCTCGCCGCCAAACGTGTTCGGACAAGAAATATTGACTTCGAGCATTTCAACTTGGGCGAGCACATCGAAAACCGCAAGGCTTCGGCAATAGTCATCCACCCCCGCATCATCACCAACCGAATCGTGTGAATTCGTCTTTGCCACTGAAACACTGAGCGGAAAATCTGCAAAGAGAGATGATGCGAATCTTTCGGTTCGCTCAGCCACTCGCTCCGTCCCCTCGCTCGGCAAGCCAGCGTTGACAACGAGCGATCTGCTCTTCGGCAGTCGATAAAACCACGGACGCTCGTTTCCCTCGCACTCATCCCACGTGACAGAGCCGCCCGTCATCCAACCGAGACCGATCGACTTCATGACATAGGGCACCTGGATTCCTTTATCGAATCCAGCTGATAGCCCCACGGGATTTATAAACTCAGCCCCGAAGATCGTCTGCTTCAGGTAGGCATCGTTGCGATATCGCCACAGTTTTGGTAGCTGGCGAACGAGTGGTAATTTCTGGACTTTCGTCGCAAGACGAATGATTTGCGCGTGAACGGCGTCAGGTTTCTTGCGAAATGCGAGCGGCTTAACGACGTCCGCATAGGCAATTTGTGTGATCCACGCGATTAGTCCTGTCATCTGTTTCTATTATACTACGTTAGATTCGCTCGCGGCCGCCCATATATGGCTGGAGTACCTCTGGAATGGTCAAGGAACCGTCATCGTTCTGGTAGTGCTCGATTACTGCAATCAGTGAACGCGCGAGACTGACCGCCGTGCCATTCAGTGTGTGAACGGACTGAAGAGCGCCATCGCTACGGCGGACACGGATGTTCACGCCGCGCGCCTGGTAATCGGTGCAGTTCGAGCAGCTAGTGAGCTCACGATACTTCTCGTCTACCGGCGACCAATACTCGAGATCGTATTTCTTTGCAGCTGGCGCGCCCAAGTCTCCCGCCGCGATATTGATTACATGGTATGGGACTCCGAGCGACTGCCAAATTTCTTCTTCGGTTTGCACAATTAGCTCATGCATCTCTGCCGACTTCTCTGGCAAGCAAAATATGTACATTTCGAGCTTATTGAACTGGTGAACGCGGAATAAGCCACGGGTAAATTTCCCATAAGTCCCAGCTTCCTTGCGATAGCACGGGCTGTAACCGGCATACATGAGTGGAAGATTCTTCTCTTCAAGTATCTCATCGGCATGATAGCCAGTGAGCGGCGCTTCAGCCGTCCCGATCATCGTAAGGTCTTCGCCCTCGATGAAATACTCATTGGCGCTTGCGTCACCCTTCGGGGCGAATCCAGCTCCTTCAGCAACGCGCGCGTTTACCATGTGCGGCACGGTCATGTAGGTAAAGCCTTTTTTGATAACAAGATCGAGTGCAAATTGTGTGATCGCATTTTCGAGTAGAGCTAGGTCACCCTTTAGGTAGTAAAACTTGGCGCCGGCAACTTTCGCGCCTCTTTCAAAATCAACCCAATCGCGTGCCAGCGCAAAATCGAGGTGGTCCTTGGCGCCAACCTTCTGATCACCCCATTTTCGTATCTCCTCGCTGTCTTCTTCCCCGCCGAGTGGCACATCATCAAAGATAATATTCGGCACTTTCTTGAGAAGATCTGAAAACTCGTTGTCGGCCGCGAGCAAATATTGCTCCCGCTCGGCAAGCTCAACCTTCAGCTGTTTTCCTTGGTCGATAAGACCCTGCTCTGGCTTGCCGCCCTTCATGCTCGTCGCAATCTCGTTGCGCTTCGTGCGGAGCGCGTCTACTTGCTGCTGGAGCTGCCGACGAGCGTCGTCAAGCCTGAGCAACTCGCGGATATCGACGCTATAGCCCTTGCGGGTAGCCGACTCCTGAACAAGCGCGGCATTTTCTCGAATAAAACGAATATCTAACATATGATCCTATTATACATACTCTTCTTAAAACTACTCGGTCCGAAGTGCTTCGATTGGATCAAGCTTCGCGGCCTTTCGGCTCGGTAGCCATCCGGCAATGATCGCAATCAGTACGAGCGCGGCGATCATAGCGCCAATTTGCCACCAGACAAACTCCAGTATTTGGTTATCACCTATGTCCAGCGCCTTGCTGATGGCTGGGTTTGCTAACATGCCAGTGATATAGGCGACCGCTGCGCCGAGCGTACCGCCGAGTAGACCAATCCAGGCTGCTTCATAACGGAATAGCTTCGCGATTGCCTTCCTCGACATACCAAGCGCCTTCATAAGCCCAATCTGGCTCGTGCGCTCAAGCACGCTAATGTACTGGGTGTTGATGATTCCAAACAGGCTCGCGAGTAGCGCAAGTAGACCAAAGCCCGCGACGATCCCCTGAAGCGTGTTCACGATGGTGAACAATACACTTTGGGCATCCTTTGCGGTTTGAGCACCGTAGCCCCGAGATTCAAGATCGGACTTTACTGTTGTGGGATTTACACCATTCTTGACGATCGCAGACGCACCGGTGTACTTGCCGAAGTTCGCCGTCCCCTCTGTCTGATAGTTGTTCGCGATACGGGCGCTATTCGCAGATATAGCGATACGTGGCGTTGAGCTAAACGACATCGTGGGCGTCTTTTCGATCGCGCGTATCGTGAAGTCAAACGTTTTCTCCTGTGGCGTGAGCAAATCTTGAACTGCCGGGGTGCCACCGGATAGAAACGCTTGCTGAATCTGCGCATCTGAAGCGGTCGCCGCCTGCTGAACAAATGTGATCGATACCGTTTTGCCTATGAGCGTCGCTGGATTGGTCGTGAGGGTATCGGCATATTGCTGAGGTATGACGGCTTCGTTGTCGGCGATCTGTGTTCCGAGTGCCGGTAGCGTTCCGGCCGTTGTTTCGTTCAGAATCGTCGCATCGTAATAGCTAACTGAACCAATATATTTCTTGGTGTTACCTTGAAATTGCACCCATTTCGGACTGAGAGTATACACCGGTATCACATTAGTCAGATCGCCCCTTCTCTCGAGATAGCTAATATCCGACTCGTTCAATAGTTTAATTGTGGTGCCGGGACGACCAGAACTATTCGCGCTCACGTCAGGGTCATACTCACGTAGGCCAATCTTTCCCCCTTGCTGAAACAACGACTTATCTTTCACGATAAACATTGCCTGCGGATCGATATTATTTTTCAGAAGCTTGTCGGCATAATCTCTCGTCCCCTGACCCGCCGCCAGTGCCATCGTGAGAGTGAACGCACCGACTCCAATCGCGAGACTTGTCAGGAACGTGCGGCCTTTTGCCTGCTTGAGATTACGAGCAGCGCGGCGCAAAATATCAAATCGTTTCATCGTACCGCCACCTTTCTCGGACCACCCAATGGGCGTTTTATTGCTGATTCTGGCACTCGCTCAGACACGGGAGCACCGTCATGTCTTTCGATTCGTTCCACCTTACCATCTTTCAGGTAGACCTGCATGTCGCAACGAGAGGCGAGGTCGTGATCGTGCGTGACGACGATCAGCGTCGCGTGGTTCTCGCGAGCATAGTCAAAGAGGAGCTTTTCGATCTTTGCGCCCGTCACGCTATCGAGATTACCTGTCGGCTCATCGGCGAACAATACACGTGGCTCGGTGACGATCGCCCGAGCAATAGCGAGTCGCTGCTTCTCTCCACCAGATAAGTTCTTCGCTTTACTATGAGCTTTCTCCTCGAGACCGACTGACGTAAGCGCCCGCATAATACGCGTCTTGCGCCGCCTCAGTGGAACGCGCCCGATCTCGAGCGGTAAACTGACATTGCTATAGCACGTATCATTTCCCTGAACGAAGAAACTCTGAAATACAAACGCCATTTTCTTTGATCGAAAGGCATCAACTTGCTTCGCTTTGAGTTCTAGAATATTCTCACCATCGATAATCACCTTACCTTTTTCTGGTTGGTCAAGTCCGCTCATCGCGTGCATGAGAGTTGATTTGCCACTACCGGACTTGCCGACAATCGCAACTGTCACGCCTTCTGGAATCTCGACATCTATATCACTGAGTGCGAGAAACGCATTTTTCTTTTTTCCATAGGTCTTCGTGACATTGGCAACAGAAATTTTAGCCATCCGCTAAGCCTCCTTAGCTTTGCCGGCGAGTCGGACGGAGTGCGACGGTTTCTGGTATTCACCTCTTATCGCATAGAGAGCCGCACCCATGCCGAAGGCCAGTGAGCCAATAATCGTGATGATATTAATGACGGGGATAGCGAAGCTTAGTGCCAAGAGGCCAGCCGTTAAGCTTGTGGCGGCAACTGGATGGAGGTTCTTCATCAGATGGCGACCAATATAGTAGCTCGTAATACCACTGCTCACGAGCATCAGGAGTAGCCATACAAATAGCCCAATTAGTGCAAGCGGGAGACCGATGATAGTAATCATCAGCAATATACCAAATATCGGCGCAACAAAGAGCGCCAGGAAGCCGATTGCAAATACGATGATAAGATCGCGTACTGAAAGTGTCGTAATCGTGTGCATCTTTTTCGGCGCAACCAATGCCAGAGCCAGTGCGATCATGATCGTCCATAGAACCATCGCAAGCGCTCCCGTAATAATACCGAGAATAGGGTTCGCAGCTCGCTGACCACTGTAGCCGGCCGACTCGTATCGCTGCACGCGCCCCGCCACCTTACCTGTGATTGTCGCATCTTGCGGCGCGGTGTAGCTCAATATGCCCGCAACGCTTCCGTTGCTTGAGATGACAAGATCTTGATAATCTCCCTGAACATCACGCCCGACCGCTGCATTGATCGTCATTTGAGAGGCGGTCCCGGTCACGTCGCGACCAACCACGCCGTTCAGAACAACATCCTGGCCGCCCACCGTCAGATCACGACCGATCTTTGAAATTGTCTCAGTCGTCACGGTCGTACCGTAAGCAGTCGCGCCTCCGGTGACGACGCCCTTGACCGTCACGTTTTGACCAGCAACTTGCAGACTACCGTTAACTTGGCCGCCAATGACAACAGTCTGTCCCGCGCAGTGAATATCACCATTCACGGTACCCGTCACGACGACAGACGAAGCAGCACAGTAGAGGTCACCGTTAATCGTTCCCTCGACACGCACCGAGTTCCCGGCGAGATAGGCGTTTCCGTCGATCGTCTGGTCTTTCGCAACATAATTCGCATCGCCCGCATTGAATAAAGCCCCAGCGCTCACACTCGGCGCCTGACCAACCGCGACAATCGTCACTAGTCCAACGAGCATACTGACTCCAAACAGTAATTTCTTTACACTCACGTGCTTCCTCCCTTTATGGTTGTCCTTAGTATAATGCAACCCGCAACACCTTACAATCTCTTGCAAGAAAACCATAAGCATGGTATGCTCAAATCAAAGGTAATAAAAACAAAAAATGAGCGAAACGTTACCATCTTCCTACGCCAATCACCCTTCGAGAGATGAGAGCTTACTTGATCACGAGATTATTCGCGCTGCGCCGACCGCAATCGACGAATGGAGGAGTCTGAGAGGGCGTAACCTCAGCAAAGCACGCCGCGATTTCGATTCAAATATCACTGATCTTCTCGTGGGCAACAATCCACACCATCGCACTGAAGATATGAGCGATCTAAATAACGCAATTGAAGGCGTGAAGACACCCATACTCGACATGCCAGATGACGTAAGAAAGAAACCCGCTCTTACGGATACGGTTGCCTACCCTTCCGGAAATCTCGGTAGCCTAATTGTCGCCAACATTGAAAACCCTGGTGACTTTCAAGTCAAGATGCAAGAGAAATTCGCCGAGCTGCACCAAGAGAGTCCCGCCCCAGAGGGAGCTAAAGAGATTTTTGCATCTCAGGTTGCCGACCTCGCGCATATACTTTACGGCAAACGTTTCGAAGAATATGAGCAACAGCGCGAAGATCTTCAACTGAATCCCCTCGAGAGCAACCCATTTGATAGACAAAATCGAGAAGTCGATAAAGAGATTCTCTCTGCAAGTAGGGATGTTGTTGCCCGAGTAGATAATACGGCGAGAAAAGTCGCGAATGGTTGGCAGACATCCATCAGAGCGATCCAGAACGCTGCCTCAAGACCCGAGCAAGCTGTGCATCGGATAACTAAATGGGTAAGCGATCGCCGACTCGCTGGCAAGCAGAGAAAACTCGAGAAAAAACAATTGCGAGTTCGAAACGATCCAAGTCTTCTTGGTGTAGGTAGGATGATTAACGATCATCGCAGGACTAAAGCGGAAACTTACAAAGCAAAGGTTGATAAATATACGAACGAGACCGCCAAGCCCCGAAGCGCGAAATACCAGGCGCATGTAGATAAAATGGAGGGGCGCACTCGTAGTGGCATGGAGAAGAATCTCGCCCGTAACGAAGCATTCCAGGAAAGACGGCAAGCGGCAGAAGCTCGAAAAATCCTTCGCAAAGAGCTAAAGACGAGAGATGTCGGATACTTCGAGAGAAAAAAAATTATCACTCACCTTCCACCTGAAAAGCTTCAACGTATTGGACGCGCGCGCTGTCTTGAGTCTGCTGCAGAAAATGCAATGTCAAATACAAAAAGTGAAATACGAGGACATCAACATGACGAGATTAAGCTTACCGACCAAGCAACCGAGCTATCAGCTACCTCACGGGAAGCTATGCAATGGTCTCGGGATATCGAATTAGCGGCAGACGAGAAAGAATCCAGGGATCTCCCCGTTATTGCGGCGGCAATCGAACAGGCCGGTAAAGACTACCAGACGCTAGTCGATGAGAATCGTCCCCCCTCGGACCCTGAGCTCCTAGCTGCCAAGAACCGCTTCGATGAACTTGCCAACGAAAAAGCTTTTCTCAATGGCCAGATACTAGGAATGCGACAGCGCCAAGACCAACAAAAGAAACGCGCAATCAGACTACGCGCCAAAGCGGTACATACCCAGGTGAAGATTGCAGAAGAGAGACGGCAGCGTATTGAAGCCCAGGCGAAGCTAAACCAACAAACCACACATTATACTACCCGCAACGAAGCACTCGAAAGAGTTATTGATCGATCAATTACATAAGATAGGAGAATATAATGCCATTATTAGATAAAGAATTCCTGCAAGCCATCGGAATAACACTCGATGAACAGTCATACTTATCGCTTGCCGATCATTTCAAGACAACCCTGTTCCAACGTGTCATCGCGGAAATAGTCGACGAGCTGACCCCCAAACAGGCGGCTGAGCTTGCAGCTCTTGAGGGTGACGATGAGCAGCTCAACCAATGGCTGGCTAATAACGTGACAGACCTTCAAGAGATCGTACAAGATGAAGTTGATATTCTTCTCGGGGAAATCTCGGAAGACCGTGAAAAAATATCTAATTAGCTAATAAAACTACGTAATCCGAATGTCGGGGTAGAGATCTCTTGTCGTCGCGTCGATTTCATGACGCAACTGCGGGAACGGAATCCCCTCGCGGGCACTGATTCCTTCAAGACTCCAAAAAATTCGCTCACTGTAGCCAAGCCCACAGGCCGGTGGCATGCCGTATTCAAGCGCTTCAACATAATCGATATCGAGCATTTGCGCCTCATCATCTCCCGCATCGCGCATCGCCTGCTGGCCGACGAAGCGGCCGAGTTGATCGACTGGGTCGTTGAGCTCGCTAAAGGCTTTACACATCTCGCTCCCACCGAATACGAGATTAAACTGCTCAGTCAAGCGCTCATCCGTACGACTGACTTTCGCGAGTGGCTGCATAAATACTGGGATATCAACGAGATACACCGGACCAGCAAGTGTCTTTCGGTAGTGTTTCCATAATTTGTCGAGGCTACGGATGCGATTGTCGGCCTTTTCAACCTCAAGATTGTGCTCACGCAGTTTCGCCTGAATGTCTTCCATTGGCGATTCAAATACATCAATATCGTACTGCTCTTTAAGGACGCCGACGAAGCTCACGCGGGAAAAATGCGCGTCGTCCTCACCGAAATCAACCTGTTGGCCATTCGCGAGTGTAAATTGCCGCGTACCCCATGTCTTATCACACACAAAGCGAATCATGCGCTCGGTGAGCTCCATCCCCTGTTCCCAGTCGGCATATGCCCAATACCATTCCATCGCATTATGCTCCGGCAGATGTTCCTCAGTATAGTTCTCGTTCCTAAACCGTGCGCCAATATCAAATACCTTCTCAAAACCCGCAACTAGCAGGCGTTTCAGAGGCAGCTCATGGCTAATGCGTAGATAAAAATCCTGGTCGAGCGCATCCATATGCGTCACAAAGGGACTCGCGTCCGCCCCACCCGCCGTTGCCTCGAGGATAGTATTGTTTATCTCTATAAAACCTTCACTTTGCAGAAATTCTCGCGTCGCTCGCCAGAAACTACTACGGCGCACAAATCGATCCCTCACGCCGGCATTTACATTCATATCCACGTAGCGACGGCGCAGGCGCTCTTCCTTGCTGGTCAACTCGGTTGGCATGGGGCGAAGTGCTTTCGCCAAAAGCCGGAGCTGTTTGACCGCAACCGATAGCTCACCCGTCTTTGTGCGCACTACGTTACCCGTGGCTTCGACGAAGTCACCCGTATCGAGTAGCGGCAACTGTTCCATGCCGATCAATCCGCTTGCCGCGTCTAGCGGCAAAACGTCGTCCGCACTCAGGAAAAGCTGTATGCTCCCGCTAAAATCGCGCACCACCACGAAGCCGAGCTTACCAAACTTACGAATCGCCATAATCCGTCCTGAGACGGTTACTTCGTGACCCTCAAGTTCCGTGAACCCTTCGGCCACCTCTGCCGCTCGATGCGTGCGGTGTGAATCCGCCGGGAATGGGTTGATGCCAAGCGCCTTTAAATCGTCCAATTTTCTCAGTCGTTCGTCGCGATAATCTTTAAGTGTAGCCATAACTAGTGTTAATTATATACGAAAGTTCTCTCTTCACAAAAATACACGCTACTTTGTGAGCGTGTATTGTTATTTTCGCACTTCATTTAGGAAATCGTGACGACTTTATAGGTCGTGGCACCTCTTGGTGTCGCGATCATCACACTCTCACCTTCCTTTTTGCCCATGAGGGCAAGGCCGATTGGTGATTCGTTACTGATTTTGCCACTAACCGGGTCAGCTTCGACTGGGCCAACAATTGTATAGCTGAAGGTCTTGCCATTTTTGAGCTCGACTTTGCTCCCAAGCTGGACTTTACCGCCCCTCTTGGATGTGATTTCTTCAGCATTCATCAAAATATCCTCGATCTCGGCGACACGAGTCTCAACAACGCCCTGCTCTTCACGCGCACTGTCGTACTCTGCATTCTCACTCAAATCACCATAATCGCGAGCCTCAGAAATTTTGAGGGCAATTTCGCTACGTCGGCCTTTAAGTTCGGCAAGTTCGGCCTCAAGTTCGGTTCGGCCCTGAGCTGTAATCTGGTATGCTTTTTTCATAATCTAATACCTCGCTTTCGTGACTTTGAGCATTTTAGAGGGCCTAGCCTTAATCTTGTATTACTAGCGCTGTTTCCCCTCAAAAAGTTCTCGAAGTTACCTTAGTGTAGCAAGGAGATCTTCACGCGTCAATACCGATGTTTCACTAGTGGCGCGAACGGTTAGTTCTACCATATTTTGCTCAACCAATCGATCGCTAACCGTCACCCTATGCGGTATACCCATGAGTTCGGCGTCGGCAAATTTCGCTCCTGGTCGTTCATCGCGATCATCATAAAGCACTTCGATACCTGCGTCGACGAGATATTGATATATCTCATCCGCAACACGCGAACCAGACTCACCAATCGAGACTAGATACACGCCAAATGGTGCGACGGTTGCCGGCCATACGATGCCTTTGTCGTCCGCTGTTTTCTCTACGATCACGCCCATCGCTCGAGTGATTCCGATGCCATACGACGCGAGATATATCGGATGTCGATGACCATCTTCGCCCGTATAGTAAAAATCCATTTTCTCGGATTTTTCGGTGCCAAACTTGAATATATTACCAACCTCTGCTGTTGTAACCGGCTGAAGCGTACTCTTGTCGATGCCAAGCTCGCTTGTTGCATCATCGAGCACCTCACCGTTCACCGCAACCGAGTGGTCGGGTGACATGTATAGCGTATCTTCGCCCGCCTCACAGATTGTCTGGAACTCGTGGCTAAACTTCGTAAATGCACCCCCGCTCGCGAATGTCACAAATGTGCTATCGCCAAGACCGAGACGATCATAAACCTTTTTGTAGGCCTCAATGACCTGATCATAGTACTGATCCATGTCTTCTTGTGAGGCATGCATCGAATACATATCTTTCATGACGAATTCTCGCCCTCGCATGATGCCACTTCTCGCCCTCACCTCGTTGCGAAGCTTGGTCTGGAACTGATACACGGAGGATGGCAGATCTTTGTAGCTCTGAATGTACTGGCGCATCATTTCAACGATTGGCTCTTCGTGAGACCAGCCGAAACCAACCTCAGTTCCATCCTGAAGTTTCGATTTGAACCAAATGTCGACCGCTTTCTCATCCCAGCGGCCCGTCGCCTCCCAGGTCTCCTTGCGTTGCAAACTGGACATGACCAGCTCTTGGCCATGGATTGCGTTCATCTCTTCACGCACTATTTGCTTTATTTTTTCAATTACTCGTATGCCGAGTGGCGTATAGGCATATACGCCCGCCATCACTTTGTATACAAACCCTGCGCGAATCAATAACTGGGCATTTTTCGCCGTCTCATCGGCCGGTGCGGACTTACTCGTCTTTATATATAATTCTGAACGTCTCATATTACCCCTTACTATAGCATTTAGTGTGGTACTTGTGTAATAAACAACAGAGTGAATGCGATGGCGTTATTGAGCATATGAACGAGGATACCCGCCCACACTGATCCGGTCGCTTCCCGTAAGTAGCAAAGCACGATACTGAGAATGAATGTACCGATTCCCACATTCCACTGCCCGTGAGCCAGGCCAAATAGTGCACTCACGGTCAGGATCGCTGGCCACATTGGCATGCGAGATTCGCGCAGCTTCCCATATAGAAATCCGCGAAAGATCGTTTCCTCGACGATTGGCGCAACCACGACGAGCACGATAAAACCGAGCAGACGCTCGATGCCATACAGCGTCGTAAACCCCAGATCCTGGGATTGATTGGCGTTAAAACCTGGGATGAGTTTGGTGATAACAAACGTTACCCCCAAAGCGGCGAGGAAGTAGACGATATAGCCCGCGAGGGCGAGACCGATGTCTGACCAATTCAATAGCCGCGTAAACCCAAGGCTAGCCCACGAAATCATTTTCTTTGCATATGGGATACTCAGCACAAGCGCGAGCATCAGGAGGTAGATAACAGTACTGGCCCCAAGCAACATGAGGGTGGTGCTCACCGGCAATTTCAACCCAAGGGCGCCTAGGGCTCCGAGCCCCACGGCCCCGATCAATGCTGCGCCGACAAAACACACGGCGACCCAGAGTGACCACACGATCCACCACCTCCAACCGGTCCGTGCTTCTCGTGCCACCGTATCCATAGGACTAGCGCATGAGCTTTCCGACATCCGTGATAGTGATCACGACAATAAGTGCCATCAAGATTGTCATGCCTATACCATTAATCTTTGCCTCGAGCGGTTCCGTGAGTGGACGTTTGAGTAGACGAAATAGTGCAGTCAAGAACCAGCGCCCACCGTCAAGCCCCGGAATCGGTAGAGTATTCATCACAGCAAGAGTGAGCGAGATGACGGCCGTGAGGAGAACGACCTGCCGCATACCCGCCTTCTCCGCGGCCGGGAAGATGACGCCAAAGATACCAATCGGGCCCGCCACCGACTGGCCGGCGACTGCGAGATCATCGTTTGCGGCGGTGCGTGCGGCGGGATCTGCACTTAACTGACCGACCAGCCCCGTTGCCGTCTTTGCAAGCGTGTCTCCAAGGCCCTGGAATGTCACACCGGTCAGCTGAAGCGTCGTCACAACGCCGACAATAGGCGCCGACCATGTAGATCGATATAGCGTCTGCTGGCTGAGACCAGCGCCTAGATAGCCCTTGTGATCACTGTTATCTGCGCGAATATTGACCGACACCTTTGACTCGACATTGTTCCGAGAATAGATCACGTCGGCCGTCTTTCCTTGATCGTCTTTTACCTTCTGGGTAAGGTCCTCGGTACTATTAACTGGCAAACCATCAAATCGCATAATCGAATCACCCACCTTGAGCCCCGCTAGGTCGGCCGGTAGGCCCGCGACAATGTTCGAAAGGACTACATGACCATCGGAGACGGCCGTATCGGCTGGGATCATAAACTGATTCGGAATAATCTTTGGCAGCCCTACGAGTGCTAAAACGGTGAAGAGAACAATAGCTATCAGCCAGTTCACCGCGACGCCTGCGAGCAATATCTTTGTTTTCTGCCAAAATGTCTTCGAGCCATATGAGTTATCGTCGCGCGCATCATCATGCTCACCTTTGAGCCGAACGAAACCACCAAGAGGCAGCGCGTTTATCGTAAAGAGTACGTGTTCCCCGAGGGGACTTTTTACAACTTTTTTGCCCTTAATCTTTGGCGGGAAACCGATTCCGAACTCCTCTACCTTAACGCCGTTTCGGCGAGCAATAACCCCGTGCCCAAATTCATGAGCGGCAACGAGCAGCGTCAGAACAATAACGCCCAAAATAATACCAATTATGAGATCCATTTAACCCCCGAACCTTCGGTTTCTTTGTTTATATTCTTCCAGTATAGCGTCAATGTCGGCCTTTGTCAGGTCAGGCCAGGGTTTATCCATAAACAGCAACTCGGCGTACGATCCTTCCCAGATCATAAAGTTACTCAGTCGGTGCTCGCCACTGGTTCGAACGATGAGGTCAAGTGGCGGAACATCCGGCACGTATAGATTCTGTTGTATCGCCTCCTCCGTGATGTCCTCCGGGGCAATGCCCGATTGAACAACTTTTTTGCACGCATCAACAATTTCTTGTCTACCACCATAGTTGATACACACAACAAGCGTGCCGCTCGTCAGTTGCGCCGTCGCCGCTTCAGCTTCATCGAAAGCTTTCCGCATCTTAGCCGGTAATCGTACGTCATCGCGAGCCCCTGATATACGAAGGCGTACCCCTTTTTCGACAAAGATCGGCACATCCTCTGTAACTAGCCGATAAAGAAGCTCGAGAAGCCCCTTGACTTCAACAGGACTACGCTTCCAGTTTTCAGTGCTAAACACATAGATTGTCGCATATTGGACCCCTTGATCGAGGAGGTGCGACATAGTTTCGTGTAAGACATCGTAACCGGCATAGTGACCTTCAATAGGCTTGAGGCCACGTTCTTTCGCCCATCGACGATTACCATCGACAATAAAGCCGATATGCTTCGGTACGTTTCCGCTCATTAAATTGTAAGAATTTCCTTCTCTTTCAACCTGAAAGTTTCGTCAATCTTAGTTTGATTCTCTTGCATTAATCGGTCAAATTCTTTTTCGACCAACTTGAGATCATCCTCAGAGAGCTCTTTTGCGTCCTTCTTGTGCTTCGCGTCCTTCAGGCCATCTTGACGAATAGTTCGAAGGACAATTCGCGTCTCTTCGACTTTCTCGCTCGCCTGTTTGGCCAGCTGGTGGCGTCGCTCTTCGGTCAAAGACGGAATGGCAATGCGAATCACTCGCCCGTCGTCACTCGGGTTAAATCCGAGACTTTGATCGTTGCGAATTGCGGCAGCAATTTTCTGAATAGTACTCGGGTCAAATGGCGTCACCTGGAGTAACTGTGCCTCTGGGGCAGTAACATTTGCGACTTGATTTAAGGGCATCTCAGCCCCGTAGGCCTCAACCTTAATTCCATCAAGCATACCCGGATGGGCCCGGCCGGTGCGAATCTTTCGCAGTTCATCATCAAAATGCTCGAGTGCGGCAACAATCTTCAGCTCATAGGGATCAGTGTCGAACATGTGAGTCTCCTCTCTAATTAGTATCTCGATTATACCATCTCTGGGGGGTCGTAAGCTATACTAAGAGCATGTCTATTCGGGAAATTCGCATCAAGAACATTCGTTCCTACGAGCTCTATTCGACGGCTCTCGATCCCCATGTGACACTCATCCTTGGGCGGAATGGCACGGGGAAAACAACCCTACTGGAGGGACTGTTTTACCTCATGCAAGGCACCAGTTTTCGTGGGCGCGATCGCGACATGATCGCCCATGACGCGACCTCCGCTGATATTGTGACGGTTGACGGAAGTGGCGCTGAACGTCGTGCCCGTATTGCCGTCGACACTGACGACAAAGTCAAAAAGACATTTTCTCTCGATAGCCGACAATCCCTAAGGATGCCGCTCAAGTCGCGGCTGCCCGTCGTCCTATTTGAGCCCGATGAGCTGAGGCTACTTACTAGCTCACCGCAGCGCCGCCGTCAATTTTTTGACGACATTCTCTGTCGCCTACACCCCGCCTATGCCACTGCCCTGTCGCGCTATTCACGGGTTTTGCTCCAGCGAAATGAGCTCCTCAAGCGCCAACAGGATATCGACCCCGCCATGTGGGACGCCCATCTGTTCGCGTGGGACGTTAATTTTGTTGAACTCGCCGGGACAATCGTGCGACTGCGACGGGAGTTTGTCGCGAGCAGCAACGAGCGCCTCTCTCGGCTCTACTCGTCGATGGCGGGGGCGCCTCATGAGATTACAGCTGAATATGTTACCGCAACTCCTCAAGAGAACTACTCTCAAGCCCTACTCGCCCAGCTGGAGTCACGGCGTCACGGCGATGCGTCACGTGGCTTTACCAGTGTCGGCCCGCACAGGGACGATATCTCAGTGTCCCTCGACGCCCACGCCGCGAGCGAAATCGCGAGTCGTGGCGAGATGCGCACTATCATGCTCGCCTACAAACTTCTCGAGGTCGAATTGCAACGGGAAGCCTATGGAACAGACCCGCTAATCCTCATGGATGACGTCTTCTCGGAGCTTGATAGCGTACGCGAACGGCACCTCATGCACGCGCTCGAACCGTACCAGACGGTCATCACCGCGACCGATTTGCGCGATGAGCTAAAGATCAGCGCAAAGATTATCACACTAAAATAAGCCTCGACAAACGAGGCTTATTTTATATGATGCGAGTTCTCTACTCAGTTACGCCGAGTTCGATACGCCTGAACTGCGCCACGCGGACATTTTCTCCGCATTTTGCGATCTGTTCTTTGACAATATCGCCGACAGTTCGGCTATCGTCGAGTACAAACGCCTGTTCGAACAAGACTTGCTCGGCGAAGTACTTCTTGAGCTGGCCTTCGACGATCTTGTCCGCCATCTCGGCTGGTTTGCTCTTGAGTGAATCGCTCGCGAGGAGCTCCTGCTTCTTTGCTGCGTAGTCTTCGGCTGGAATATCTTCCATGGTCGAATATTTCGGGCTCATCGCTGCAATTTGCATGGCGATTTTGTGTGCGAATTCTTTAAATTCAGGAAGGCGCGCCACAAAGTCTGTTTCGCAGTTCACTTCGACGATAACGCCGATGCGATTACCGTGAACATAGCTCTCGATGATACCTTCGCGGGTCTCACGGTCGCCTTTTTTCTCAGCTTTGGTGATGCCTTTTTTGCGCATCGCTTCGAGTGCCTTGTCGAAATCTCCAGCAGCTTCAACAAGGGCTTGCTTGGCGTCGGTCAGGCCAACACCGGTGAGCTCTTTTAGCTTCTTGATGTCTTCAATGGTGATTCCCATCCCTATTTCTCCTCTTTTACTGGAGCCGCCTCGGTCTTACCTGCGGCAGTTTTTCCTTCTTGGATTGCGGCGACGAAGTACGAAACATACATTTCGATGGCTTTGATCGCGTCGTCATTTCCAGGAATTGGATACTCAACGATGCTTGGATCGGAGTTTGTGTCGCAAATTGCGACCACAGGAATATTGAGGTTCTTGGCTTCTTTGATTGCGCCGTCGTCAACAATCGTATCGAACACGATAAGGGCCGCTGGGTGGCCACTGATGTCCTTGATACCGCTGTACTTTTCATTCAGTACATCAATTTCTTCTTGGTAACGCTGTACCTCGAGCTTGTTGTAGCGCTTCTCGAAGTCACCTGACGCCATGCGGCGTTCGTAATCTTTGAGCTTCTTGATCTGTGAGCCAACTGTCGCAACGTTGGTGAGCATGCCACCAATCCATCGCTCAGTCACGTATGGCATCTCGATCTTCTCAGCAGCGGCTCGAACGATATCCTTCTGCTGCTTTTTCGTGCCAACAAACAGGATCGGGCGACCACTTGCGGCTACCTTCGTGAGAAATGGCAGAGCCTTCTCAAATCCTTCGACGGTCTTGGCCAGATCAATGATATGGCTGTCCTGTCGTTTGCTGTGAATGAATGGCGCCATTTTAGGGTGCCAACGGCTTGTTTTGTGTCCGAAATGCGCACCGGCCTCGAACAATTCTTTAATATCAACCTCTACGGTCATTGTATCCTTCTCCCTTCGCGCGTGCCCTGATTCAGGATATCTGCACGCGTTGTTTCATTAAGTAACTTTACATCCGTTACTATAGCACAAATTATCAAAAAACAAAATGTCCCGACAGAGATATTATTTTGAAATACAACTTACCTAATTTTCAGGATGGCGCGCCAAACGGCGCAACACACGGCCGAGCCTCCCCTCGCGCCTGTTTTGTGCGACCTCTATCTCTTTGTCACTATGCCATGCGGTACCGGTGCCTCGAAGTGCCATCGAATCCTGTCGAGACCGGTCCCGAGCATCATCGTTGTAGCGCTCCACTAAACGGTCAACGATCGATCGCGATTCATCACACATTTGATCCAAGTCAAACGTCGTTTCGTCAGGATGTTTCTCCAGCATCGTTAGGGTTGCTTTTATGGCACTAGTTTGTGCTTCTGCTTCATCAGTCTGAGCATAAAAATACGATCCATCGTGAATAGATTGACCCAATTTCTCCCAAAGCGCCCGGGATTGCGCCCGAAGCATTTGGAGAGCAGTTGCGGTGTCTCCCTGTGCAATATCGTCTACGCCTAACAGCTGGTCTGGCACTCCGTTATATGCGTCAACGTCAGCACGTATATTTCGATGATCATATATAAATCTTCGTGCGCTCTCGGGAGACGTCATGGTAGCTACATCTAGAAAGCGAGGCCGGATGGGCTTATCCTGGAGCTCGCCAACTCTCTTGGGGTCGTATATCTCGTAGATTGGCGTATCCTGCACTATTTCGGTCATTTTTTTCGGTTCTTTGTTTTTATTGAATGTGTGTGTATTGTAACAAACTTTCCTAGTTTTGTCAATGTCATTCCTGATCACTCTTTACTTTTCTACTCTATTAGGCTACAATTGTCCGAGTTATGAAAAGCAGTATTCACCCACAAAACTATCGCCTGGTCGTATTCAGCGACGAACAAGCAGGCTTTTCGTTTTTGACTAAGTCAACGGCTGAGTCAGACGAAACTATCAAATGGGAGGACGGAAACGAATATCCCCTCCTAAAGGTTCACATTTCTTCGGCCAGTCACCCATTCTTCACTGGTGAAGAGAGAATCATCGACACAGAAGGTCGTGTCGACCGCTTCAAGGCACGTGCCGAAGCGGCTAAACAGCGCCAAGCCGAACTTGCCAGCAAGGCAAAAAAGACCGCTGCCCGCAAAGCTGTCAAAGTCGAAAAGTAGCAGACTTAAAAATGCATTAAAAATCACCTAGCGAAACTAGGTGATTTTTTGTTGGCGCTTTATACTGAAAATATGGATGAAAATAATTTCGCACACCAGCCACAGGAAGTCCAGCCCACCTCTACCGGGTGGCCAGAGCTGACCGTGGCTCTTTCTATCGTGCTCTACGGCGTGCACAGGCTCTACGCGATGAGTATGCCAGAACAAGATAACACTATCACCTGGTTTCTTTGCGTCGTCGCCCTCGTGTCTAGCATCTATCTGATTTCATCGAGAAAATATATTTCATCAGACATCAAAACCCCCATAGCGCCTTCTCAGCTAAAGGCAACTAGCATTACGCTCATCGCGCTCAGCATCTTATTGGCCGGACTGCTACTTTGGGCATTCCTTAGCCTGCTACTTCTACCTATTATATTTATTTCTGCCCTTGGTGGCAGTCCAATCAATCTCGACCTTATTCAAGATATACCGTTTGTTATTTGCGTCGCATTACTTATCGTTGCTGTGATCGTCAAAAATAGACCCTCTCCTCACCAACCATAATTCAGCCACTTTTCGTTTGTTAACCCTGTATACTCCAGGTTCCACGATGAGATAGATCGCAAAAAAGGACCACACTTTACGTGGCCTCTTTTTGTATGCAATAATGGGCTCAAGCCTATGAAGAAACTCTCAAAGATTATTGCTATCGCCCTCACCAGCGCCCCATTGGTCGCAGTCATTGTGACTATGGCCCTTTTGCGCCCTATTTACAGTATGACTAAAGAAGACCTAGTGAGCCCCTACTTCCAATTCGTCGGGTGGTGGACTAGCCTCATCCTCCCGATTATGGTGCTCAGCGTCCTTTGCGCAGGATTCGGAATATATCTCCTCGTGAAGCGTAAGCCTTAACCCGTACCTCTGTTATATTTCCATACATTTTGGTATACTAATGGAAGTTATGTCAGAGATTCTCCTCGATATTACTTCGCTGCAACGCGAGAAAACCGATTTGTCGGCTTTTTTGGCGGGACCCGAAGCCTTTTCCGACCCTGACTACGCCTCGAAGAACCGTCGACTCGTCGAGCTCGACGAACTCATCGCTATTGCTAAGCACAAAATTGAGCTCGAAGACCAAATTGCGCAGGCCTATGAACTAGCATCTGGTGGCGACGAGCTCGCCGCTCTCGCAAAAGAAGAGTTGCCGATACTCGAAAAAGAACTCGCCGATACCGAAGACAAATTATTTACCCTCCTGACGCCCAAAGATCCAAATGACGAGAAAAACGTCATTGTTGAGATCCGCGCTGGTGCAGGTGGCGACGAAGCTGGCTTATTTGCCGGCGAATTATACCGTATGTACCTTCGCTACTGCGAAATGCATGGATTCAAAACCGAACTTATGAGCGAAAGCTCCAACGACAATGGCGGCTACAAAGAAGTCATCTTCATGATCCGTGGCGACATGCCCTATAGTAAACTCAAGTTTGAATCAGGTGTGCACCGCGTGCAACGCGTCCCCGTCACCGAGAGCCAAGGGCGGATCCATACTAGCACCGTCACCGTCGCCGTGTTACCCGAAGCCGTAGAAACTGATATTGAAATCAATCCGAACGATCTCAGGATCGACGTCTACCGCAGCGGTGGTCACGGTGGTCAGAGCGTCAACACGACCGACTCAGCCGTGCGCATCACCTATCTGCCAACTGGCATGATTGTCACCAACCAAGACGAGAAATCACAGATCAAAAACAAAGAAAAAGCGATGAGCATCCTGCGCTCACGCCTCCTCCAGATCAAGATCGACACCGAAAACGCCAAACTCACGGCTGAGCGTCGTGGCCTCATCGGATCAGGCGATCGCAGCGAAAAGATTCGTACTTATAATTTCCCGCAAGATCGCATCACCGATCACCGGATCGGCTACTCGCGTAGCAACATCCCTGCTGCCATGAACGGCAACATCGACGACCTCGTCGACCAACTGCAGTCCTACGAGCGCGAACTAAAAGCCCAGGGCGCAAACGAGGAATAAGATGCCCACGGCCATCAGTACCTGGTTACGCGACGCGGCAGAAGCCTTAGCACTGTGCGGTATCTCCTCGGCCCTCCTCGATGCCGAGGTTATCCTCGCACACACGCTTCGCCAGTCTCGCACATGGCTTCATGCTCATGGCGATGAGCCAATTGAACCTCGCAAGCTCGAGATTGCCGACGCGCGACTGGATCTACGCAAAGACCGTGTGCCCGTCGCCTATATCGTCGGCCACAAAGAATTCTATGGACGCCTCTTTCACGTCAATCCCAGCGTACTGATTCCACGACCAGAGAGCGAAGAAATCATCGAACAATTGAAAAAAACCGTGTCAGCCGCCGACTCCACGCTTCTCGACGTCGGTACGGGCTCGGGTTGCCTCGGTATCACGGCGAAATTAGAGTTTCCCCACCTGCGCGTCACCCTAGCCGATATAAGCCCCCACGCCCTCAGCGTCGCACGCAGCAATGCCGAAGATCTGGGCGTAGATGTCGCCCTGGTTCATTCTGACTTGCTGGAGCATATCGTCGGGCGCTTCGATATTATCATCGCAAACCTTCCCTACGTCGATACGGCGTGGGAGCGATCACCTGAAACCGACCATGAACCAGCTGAGGCGCTTTTCGCTAAAGATTCTGGTATGTCTCTCATCAAGAAGTTAATCAGCGAGGCTCCAGGCAGCCTCACCGCGTCGGGTCGACTACTAATCGAAGCCGATCCCGAGCAGCATGACGCGCTCTGTGGGTTCGCCTCGCTGCATCACCTCGCCGTCGTCACTAGAAATGACTATGTCGTCGCGCTCCAGATGGACTAGTACGTGCCGAGCGTAACGTTGACTGTCTGCTCTTTTCCATCCCTTAGGAATGTGACCTGAACCGAGTCTCCGGGAGCAAACGCGCCAATCAGACTTGAGACATCACCGTTCTTACCGACGACAAGTGCGTTGATCTTTGTGATAATATCACCATCCTGGATCCCCGCCTTCGCGGCCGGACCTCCGGCAACAACCGCCTGTGTGCCGTTGCTAGCGTGAAGATAAGCGCCAAATTTCACGGGTAGATTATCCTGTTTCGCAATATCGGGAGTGATGACAGTATAGCGCAATCCGATATACGCTCGGTGGACTCCCTTACCGGCAAGCACGCCCTTTAGCGCACCTTTGGTCGCATTTATCGGGATAGAGAAGCCTATGCCCTGTGCGCCCTGTGCGATCGCCGTATTGAGGCCAATCACCTGCCCCGACATATTGAGGAGTGGTCCGCCAGAATTTCCAGGATTGATCGCCGCATCGGTCTGCAGGAGATCCGTCAGGCTTTCGACTGCGTTGCTCGTACTGTCGCTCACCGCGTCAACCGGTCGGCCCATGCCAGAAATAATACCGCTTGTGACGGTATTTTGATACTGCCCTAGCGCATTACCGATCGCCACGACACTTTGCCCTACTGTAACTGTCGACGAATCACCTAGTTCGGCAGGCGTGAGATTATCGACACCTTGAATCTTAAGATACGCCACATCATTAAGGGGGTCCGTGCCAACAACTTTGACATTATCGTAGGTCGTCCCGTCAGATGTAATAGCCTGTATCTTATTCGCACCGCTAATGACATGTTTATTGGTAAGGATATAGCCATCTTTACTAACGATAATGCCCGTTCCTGCCGCCTGAGCGTCCGAGGCGCCAAAGTATGATTGTGTCCGAATGTTCGTTAAGATCGACACAACGCTCGGCGAAACCTTCTCCGTTACGCTACTCACGGTCTGCTCCTGGGCAGTCCTAGTTTGATTCCCGTCATATGCAGGATTGAGTGATGATGTCGAATCATTCACTGTTTTCGCCGCCATCTGTGGGATGAATGTCTTTACGGCAAATGCACCAGCCAGTGTCACGACACCGACAGCACCCAGGATAATCAACCCATTACGAACAGCGTGATTCTTTGAAACTTTTGGCGTATCTTTCTCCTGCGGCATTAAAGTATCCTCCTTTTTTTACAGCGCGATACCGAGCGAAATCCGATTATAGAACACGAGCAGGACGATCGTCACTGCGAGCGCGAGTATGACCGGCATTAATATATCCGCTCTCTTTATAGCACCCCTTTGCTTAAAACTAGCATAAGCCCGTTCGGCTACAAAACTATATAGCACGACGAGAATGGCGAGTTGCGGTATCTTGATATCACCCATGTGCGGAAGAGTATACGCAAACAACCAGTGAAATCCGATCCACCCAAATTCAGCGAAGACAACTCCGCCGATCAAACTGTAGATCGTCGTCATCGGCTCCTCGTAACTACCGAGCGTGTGCCGGGTGGCTGAATAGCCAATGAGCCACATGAAGAGAACGAAGAAAGTTACGTCCCAAGAGTATGAGATCGTGGCGAGGGCGGTTATGCCCGCAAAAACAGCGATTCCGGCCTGGGTTGAAACCATCCTGTGGCTTGAGCGTGGTTTTATCATTAGCAGCCAGCCTGTATACAGTAACGCCAAAATAAGCTGAGTCCACGGCTCGGCTGCGGCTGAGTACATAAGGAGCACGACGCTAACCCCGACAATTAAGTCGACCATGTTGGCGACTAAGTTCGCAAACCAAAAGCGCGGCTTCACCGCAAGCGCACGCCATTTGCTGAGCGCTATGAGAAGAATCGCAAGCCATGGCGACTGCACGTAGCGGACGATAAGGAGGAGCGCAAGCGCGAGCCCAATATTGAGCCCGATATAGAGCACATTACTTAGGCGTGAACGACGTTTATGAGACTTCACCAAATCCATAGCCTCTATTTTACCACAACGGTCTCTGTTTATTGAGTGGTCGTGGGCGTCTGCGCAGCCGACGGTGTCGCCACGATAATTACAAAATCAACTCCAGCAGGAACAGTAATCGGTGGCGTAGTAGTCACTGGCGTCACCCCGTAGAGCTGGGCTAGTTTCTCGGAGGTCTTTGGCTTGTTATTCGTCACATCGTAAACGATGTTGGCCGGATATGAGCCTGACGGTGCATTCGCAACTTGATCCACTGTCATTCCGAGTGGAGTCAGTTTATCGCCCTCAGTTTTTGCCACACCGCCAACTCCTGAACCATTCAACACGATCACATTGGCCGCCTCTTTCACGACAGGATCGGAACTGATCTGCTTCTTGATGTATGCCTGGACGTCACTGTAGTCGTAGGGGCCCGCGACTGGAATCACGTTATTCTCACCATCACCAGTGAAGAGCTCAGGGATCGCATCAATTAGACTGATGCTCTTGATCTGATCACTTGGAATATTTTTGGCGAGCGAAACAATTGTCTGGACTTCGCTCGAATCAAAATTCGTCCGTAGGTTATCGCCAATTGCCCCGATTAGATTATTCACCTTACCGAGATCAGTTAGCGTTCCAGCGCTGACCGCTTTGTCCTTAATCGCTTTGATGATCTTCTGTTGGTTGAGCTCACGGTCGTAGTTTGAGCGGCTAAGGCCATAGGTGGGAGCGGAATCACCACGTGCTTGCGCTAAATAGAGCGCGTGCTCCGCATCGAGAGTCGCCGGTCCATTCGGGTAGTCGATGAAGTGTCCATTTGGCGGACAGTTCTTCTTCATTGCTGCGAGGCTCGCATATGCATTCCCGCCCTTACACTTCCAGTCGAAGTTGCTATCCATGACTCCTGGATCACCATTGCTTCCCTTGATTGTCACCGTGATCGGACCAACCGCATTGACGACATCCCTCACGACACTGTAATTAACGTGCGCACTGTACTGAATGTCCATCCCGACGATATTGCCCATAAACTCTCGCATCCTCGTCTGTCGCTCCTTCTCAGCATCTGGAGACGTGTAGTCGTCGCTGACGCAGTTGTAGTAAGCATTGACCTTCCCGTACGTTCCGGCGCTCGTGCAATATGGCCCGTACTTCACGCGTAGGTCTCGGGGAATACTCACCATATATGCGTCTTTCGTCTTCTGGTTGACCGTGAGCACCAGTATCGAATCAGTTAGATACGCGCCCTGGTGGCCTGGATCATCCTCGGATGTACCGAATAGTAGGATATTGGTACGGCCATTGCTGTCCATTTTTAGCTCTTTCTGTTGCAGCAAACCGAATACATCACCCGTAAAGACTTGGCCACCGGCGCGCATGACCTTCCAGACGAAATATCCGCCAATAGCTAGTGCAATAATGACTAAAAGGATCAGAATCCGGAGAACGATCTTCTTCCAGCTACGAGGCTTGCGTGGCGCCCTGCGACCGCGTTTCCTGTGTTTTGGCTCCTCATCGATGACATCCGTGTCGATTTGCGCGAGCGACTCATCGATATCACTTCTCGTGAGACCCAGCCCGTCGGTGTTGCTCCTGGCGAGCCGCGTGGACTCGTCGGTCGGCTGTGCGTCTTGGTATCCAGAAACCACTCGTGGGCCAGGCTCCTGCTGCTTAACCACGCGAGCACCACCGTCGTGCTCACCCAATCGAGAAGTGGGCCGGCGTGAAATAAAACCGTCTACGCTATTTCTATCTACCATAAATCTTTCCTTATGATACTCGACTTAAGCGTATTTTCAAAACGAAAACCACAGGCTTTTTATGTGTTTTTAAGAACCCCTCGTGTATAGTAGAGGAGATGGAAGCAAGCTTTTTCGAACGCCACCCCAGGGCGCATGACGTACTCAACTTCTTTATTTTTGTCGTCTGTATTGTTGTCGGCACTGTCCTTATTAACACATTTATCTTTCGCAGTTTTAATGTTGATGGCCATAGCATGGAGAAGACTCTTCATGATGGTGATCGCCTGATCGTCAATCGCCTGCCGATTACGGCTGCGCAGATACAAAACAGACAATACACGCCTGACCGCGGTCAAATTATTGTATTCAAAAACCCCCGTTTTGTGGCGGGTAGCGCCGATGAGTATCTCGTGAAGCGAGTTATCGCCTTTGCGGGAGAGCGCGTCAAAGTCATCAATGGCACACTTATCGTCTACAACGACGCGCATCCTGACGGCTATCAGCCTGATGCAGAATTCCAAAAGAATGGCGTTGGTCCTCAAAGCCCCTCGAGCGGCGAAGGTCTCGATACGACCGTACCCGATGGAACGGTATTCGTCTCGGGCGATAACCGCATCGGCGGCAACTCCTACGACTCACGCACTGGACTTGGCACGATCCCGCTATTTGACATCGTCGGACCAGTCGCCTATCGCATCTGGCCGTTCACGGCAATTACTGCATTCTAGGATTTAATCTATTTATCAATAAGAGTAAAGATGCGATGAAACTCGCGTTCGTTCTTGAAACGAATAATAATCTGGCCATTACCTCGGGCGCTCGCTTTGATCTCTACTGGCGCTTTAAAGTGGCGATGAATTCGATCTGCTTCGCTCACATATGGCTTCTCTTGAATGTCTTTGGAGGTCTTCACCGCGCCAACGCCGTCCTTGTGTGCCCGCTTAAGTTGCACGAGGTATTGTTCGACAGCATGCACGCTCCATGATTCCTTGATGATACGTGGTACGATTTCTTTCAGAAGTTCTGGGTCAAGTCCGACGAGCGTTCTCGCCTGTCCTTCGCCGAGCTTGCCGGCGAGAATCTCTTGGCGTACGAAATCGGGTAGGCGCAGTAAGCGCATCGTGTTCGATATCGCACTCTTGGACTTACCGCCCAGGCGCTCACCCACTTGGTCGAGTGTGAGATTAAACTGATCGCGCAATTTGATATACGCCGTCGCGGTCTCGATCGGGTTGAGATCAGCTCGCTGGAGGTTCTCAATAAGCGAAATTTCGAGCTTGTGCTGATTGGTCAAGGTACGCACGAGGGCCGGGATCTTATCGAGACCAGCGATCATGCTCGCTCGCCAGCGGCGCTCACCCGCTACGACCATATAGCCGCCCTTATGTGGGCGCACGACGATCGGCTGTAGTACGCCATGCTGCGCGATAGATTTCGCGAGCTCCTGGAGTAGTTCGTCATCAAACGCGTGTCGTGGCTGGTCGGGATCGGGCTGAATCTCTGAAAGCTTGATCTGCCTAAGGTCACTTACCTGGTCGTCCTGCTCAGCTGTTGGGTCGAATGATTCATCTAGTAACTCAGTTGGAATGAGTGAATCAAATCCGCGGCCTAATCCTTTTTTACTCACGTCTCCTCCTCTTATCCTAAACGCCCAATAATTTCTTTTGTAACGGCCTTGTAGGCCCGTGAACCCTTGCTAAACCGGTCGTAGACGCCGACGGGCAGCCCATGACTCGGCGCTTCGGCTAGTCGCACATTGCGAGGTATGTGGGTTGAGAAAATCTTCGCAGGAAAATGCTTTGCAATCTCCGCGAGAACTTGTGTCGACAGCGAGGTGCGTGCGTCGACCATGGTCGGCAGCACTCCGATGAGATCAAGCGTCGGATTGAGACTTTTTCGGATCAATTTCATCGTCTCGAGCAGTTGTCCGAGACCTTCGAGTGCATAAAATTCCGCCTGTACCGGCAGCAACACATAGCGTGAAGCCACGAGACCGTTGACTGTGAGTAGGCTCAAGCTCGGTGGACTATCGATGATCACGTACTCGTATTCCGGCATATTGAGCAACGCGCTTTTGAGGCGCGTGTAGCGATGTTCCACCTGCACCAATTCGACTTCGGCGTTTGCAAGCTCAGGGGTAGATGGGGCGAGAAAGAGATTTTTGTGACCGGTGTCGAGAACGATGTCAGCGAGGCTTCGCTGCCCTAGCACGACGTCCTTCATGGTGCCGGAGAGGAGGTTTTGCTTATCGACACCCAGCCCGCTCGTTGCATTTCCCTGCGGATCAAAATCGAGTAAGAGCGTCTTGTGACCCATGTGCGCGAGATTGTAGGCGACATTAATAGCAGTCGTCGTTTTACCGACACCACCCTTCTGATTCGTCACTGCGATCACTGTTGTCACGTGTTGATTTCCCTCACTTACGGATGAGTCTAGTATACCATAAGAGATATCAAAAAATCCCCCGTTTTCACGGAGGACCTTCGGGGCTATTTGATCGAGATGATCTCTAGCTTTGTGTACTTTTGGCGGTGGCCAATTTCCTTGTGAACGCGCTTTTTGGCCTTATAGCGAATTACGCGGAGCTTTTCGCCCGCAACTTTCGGCTCTACAACCTTCGCCTTCACTTTTACGTCCTTTACGAACGGTGTACCGATGGTCGTTTTGTCACCATCGATCAAGAGAAGTGCGTCGAGATCGAGCTCTTTTGTTCCTTCAGGGAGGAGGTCCACCATGAGGGTCTCTTTTTCGCTAGCAATATATTGCTTACCAGCGATTTTCACGACTGCTTTCATCTAAATTTCCTTTTGATTAACTATCAGTTGCCCATTGTAACAGATATGGCTCTTCCTGTAAATACAAACTCGCCTCTGGGCTCTAGGATTAGATTTGTCCGCCGCCGTATAGTGCTACCAGCATCACGACAAGTGAAATCATACCGGTGGCTTTTATGAGGCCGTGATGGCGTCGCCATGATTGGTTGAAGGCCTTTGGCAGCTTATCGCGATACAAGTGCGCCGTAAACGCCACGCCGGCCATCGCAATCAACAGCACAATCGAGCCAAGTGCGGCCGGTGTGAGCGATTGTAGTGACATACCGACGCGCGTTATCACACTGATAGGCTGCGCCGTTGTAGGTGCGGCGGTGACGACGCCCGTCTGAGCCCCAGCCACAGCTACGACGCCAGTCGGCTCGCCGTAGAGCGCGACGATTAGCAGTGTATTCTCCCCATTGAGCGTGCCGCTCACAACCGCAAATCCGACATCCGTATAGTGCGAGTCGAGTATATTCGCGCGGTGCTCAGGCGAAGCCATCCAGGCGGTCGTTGCAGCATCGGCCGTCGTGAAGTTCTTTGCCAGATTTTCGCCCGCGTACGAGTAGCTATAGCCGACCCTACTAAACCAAGACCATGGCGTTGTTCCGTCCGGAGCGACGTGAGCCCAGTACTGCTGTTTGTACATATCGTTTGCCTTTTCATAGGCGGCCTCGGACAGTTGAGAGTTAAGCTTGAGTGCAGGCAGATGCTGCGCGATACGTTGAGCGTTCGTCGTATCGAGCAAGGCATTATCAGTCACCGAAACGTGCGAACCCAAAACACTACCCGTAACAGCTAGATTATACCCAGCTTGCACACCGATCACTAACAGTAGCACCGTCAATATGCCGTATCGCCTAATCAAATGCGGGCGGTACTGGTTACCCTTGTGTGGAATAAACACCATTTTCGCGTGATGTCTGATCTGTCCGTGGAGCTTCGTTAGCTTCTTGGGTCTTTGTTTTGTTTTCACTTGTGCTTACAGTATAAATAATTATCACATAAAAAGCGAGGGATAGATAATCCCCCCGCTTTTTTAATTAGGTTATTTTTGTTTAAGCTTCGTTTGCTCGATTGCGTAATCGTGCGATTAACCACAAGATAAATGAGACAACGGCAGCGGCGATCAGTACCCACCAATACCATGCAAGCCCTGTTGAGCTTGGCGATGGTGCTATTGTGGCCAGTTGGTCGCTTGCGCCCTTGACCTCAGGCGTTCCGGTCGCGTCTGCGGCAGGTATCTGTGCCGTATCGGTAGTCTGCGTGCCCAGAACTGCTTGCGCACCGAAGGCGTTGTTCGCAGCAGCAGGCTGTGGTGTCACAACAATCGCGCTAGGTGTCGTTCCGGTTGTAGCCGTTGGAATTGTCGTATCTACGAGAATTGAACCTGTGGCTACTGGGGCCGTTGTATTGCCGGCCGTATCTGTTCCCGTTGCCACTAGGCTATGCGCGCCGTCAGCTAATGCAGTCGTCACAGTATATGTCCACGTACCATCGCCGTTATTGGTTGCAACGAATGGCGTACCGTCGATATCAAGACTGACCGTTGCGGTATGATCATCTATCGTACCAGTAATGGTCGGTTTATTGTTTGCGGTATTTGCCAATGCGTTGATCGTAGCTACTGGTGCAATTGAGTCATACGTAAACTCGTACGTCGTACTGTTTCCTGCGACGTCATAAAGAGTAAATGTGTTTAAACCTTCAATGAGGTGACTCTTTGTGTTTTGAAAATTAGCATCACTCCACTTGTTGTTGCCAAAATCACTCGTGTAACCATTAATAACATATTTATCAACTTGGTTAGCGTCGTAAAGGCCAAAGCTTACATTACTAAATATTTTTGCCGTCTCGTCACCCACAAAATCCGGCTTAACAGTTACGACTGGAGCTGTGTGATCGATAACGAAGTTACTACTATCTTTTGTAGTTGAATTGCCTGCATAGTCAGAGAATACGGCGATAAACTTATGCGTTCCTTCGCTTAGGCTATCCCAGAGCGCTTGATTATTAATATTTGTGGTATCGAAATTTTTCTGTGTATTTGTCGCTGTCCATACCAAGTGAGACGCATCTACAAAATCTATATACACCGACTTCGTAGTACCAACTTCACTTGTGATTGGGCGAACGTGGAAGCTACCGCCAATGCCATAAATAGTTAACGGCTGAAGCTGCCAGCTAATACCAGGAGCAGAGTTATCTACATGAATAGTACGAAATGCCGTACCCCAGTTAGCGCCACCATCGAGGAATTGTGCAGATATGACATAAGTACCATCGCTCCAGCCACTCGTATCAATAGAACAGGAAATATCCTGCGATATACCAAGTGCTATAGCGCCAGGTGCACTAGAGCAGCTGTTGTAGACCAAGTTTGAGCTTCCGGATTCAAAGGCACCCTTCCAAACGCGAATGTAGTAGCTGCCCATGCCGTTATTATCAGTAGCCTGCACGTGTGCCGTAACAGTACCGCGTACATAATCATTCTCGGCAGGTGTAGGGCTGACGAAGTTTACAGTTGGCGCTGTATTATCGATTGTATAGTGAGCAAAGTAAGTATCGGTAACTCCAGATGCGTTGCCAGCTGTGTCATACAACTTACCTACGTCAAGCCAAGCGTCGCCATCGTTGAGCAGGGTAGTATCAACCGTAAACGTTCCGTGGCCACTTGATAGGTTCACGCTTGCACCCTTACTCTTGTAAGGAGCTCCTGAGTTGTATAGATACACCCAAGTGTTCGGTGCGGATGAATTAAGGTTATCGTCAGTCACCGTAATGTTAAACGTTTCTGTACCGTGAAGTAAGCTTCCAGCTACAGGCGTAACTGTGACAACCGGTGCGACAGTATCATAAATAATGTTGCAGGTTGCGACAGCACCCCATTGACCATTAGCATCTTGTGCTTTAATTGAGTAAGAATACGTACCCTGTCCATGTTGTCCAAAATTATCACCAATCCAAGTAGATGTACTCGTTCCTCCAGGGTAATATGTATATTCACCGCTGTTATTAGGATAGTTAGGCGTAATAGCGTATTGGTTCAAAGCGCCATTTGGTGCAACCCAATGCAAGGTCATACCGGCAGAACTATTAACAACTGCACCACAAGTAAGATCGGCTGTCGAACCATTTTTCGTGAAGTACAGACTACTTGGTGCGGCAGGCGGAGTTGGCTCAAAATTATATGTTGTACCGTTTATATTAACGGCGTCGAAACTACCATTAAAGTTACTCCATGGTGATCCACCGCTATTTTGACCCACGACGACCTGCACTCCACCAACCACTCCATCACTAGAGACAACGGCATTAGAGTCTAGGCCAGTAATTGTTGACCATGGCACAAAGTCGTTAAATGCATGTACGACAACTGCACCAGTGCTGTTGTCTTTAAGGTCTTTAGTTGACCACCACTTTCCATTTAGTGCGTCCCATGTCTGCCATTGACCAGTCGTTGTATTATCTCCGCTATATGTTGGCTCGTAGACAAGTGTTGTCCACTTACCACTCACTATTGCGTTTATATCAATTGCTGGGGCAACTTTTGTACCAGCGTCACGATTAGTAACGTATGTGGAGTATTTTAACTGCGAAAGAGTACTTAATTTATCTCCAAGTGTACTTGGATTGTAGACAATCATCTTCTTCCCTGCAGGGCTATTTATATTGTAACTACCGTTACCAAGAGAGCCAGCACCAGATGGTCCACTCACAAATGACCCTGAAACAGTGCCCGTATCTTGATTACTAATAATCCAGCCGTTCATGTCTGAAGAGTTAACTACTCCACCTACCGCACTTGCCGTTTTAGACAAAAATAGCGGCACAGCCGCACTCATTCCACTAGTTGCCAATACAAACGAGAGTACTAATAAATTAGCACGTTGGAACAGCTTCCCTACGGTTGACCTCATTAAACTTCTCCTCTTTATAACCATCCACCTCTGGTTGATTAAATATTCTGCACAAAGTTTATACAACTACACTTTTGTATTCTTTTTCACTGTAGCACTATACCAGATGGGTTACAAGCAAGCGCTCCCCCTATTCAGAGAGTTCCAACAGATGTAGCTTATGCATACCTATGCGGCTGAGCCCGCGATGATACGCAATTTCGGACCAAAGAGCGCGCTTCATAATCAGCTCAAATAATTACTCGGGTACAAATAAAAGCCAAAACAAATTGGGTATTCGACAAAACGTAATTTTATCTCGTCCGCTGCAACGTGAATCAAATGACCACGCTATTGATCGGACCGGTTCATCCGAAGATTAGAGGATTATTCTTCAGCAAAATTAGTCCAGGTCGGGTCGCTCTTGAGGTCTTTTTGGACACCGCTCCAGTAGGTATCGATAGCCATAACATCGGGGTCATTACTAAGGACGATCGTGTCATCGGAAGTAGTATTATTGATGGCTTGGATCAATTCATCTTCCTCATCAGGAACGGCGCTCAGGTGCATACCGGAGTCTTGAGTGGCGTTGAATGGTTTGTTCGATATCTTGAGCATATGTGTATTTTTATTTGTTGTACACCTATATATTAGCACAAGCAAGAACAAAAGTCAATAGACGCCCACCCTCCCCGACCTCAGGGCTAAGCTTTTCGAAGGGCAATATGAAGCGCGTCGTCGTCGATCTTCACATCTTCTTCGTGACCGTCGGCTACGGCGCCCATGTCGACCGCAAGTGTTTCGGCTTTGATCTCGTCCTTGTGCGTCTCGATCGCGGCCGCAAGCTCGTCGCTCGAGGTCTCGAGGCTGAGCGCGATACGATCATCAATGTTGAGCCCAGCATTTTTGCGCGCATTTTGGACATAGCGAATTACTTCGCGCATCAACCCTTCGCGCTTCAGTTCGAGTGTCATCGTTCCATCAAGCTGGAATACGTCACCGATCAAGACCGCTTTCACATTGAGCTCTTCCATGAGGATGGCCTCGGTATCGATGTGGTCGTGCCGGCTAGGAATTGTCACACTCGCGAGCGGCTGTCGCACCTTGAGCCCCGCTTTGGCGCGGAGGCTGAGCCCTTCATTGACATACTCGCGAACTGCGCGCATCTCATGCAATACGTCCTCATCAACGGTGAAATTCGTGGGCCAATCGAGTAAATGAACTGATTCATTACCGCCACCGAGTTTTTGGTACAACTCTTCGGCAAGGAATGGCGTAAATGGTGCCAGAATAACCGAAAGTTTCAGAAGGACATAGTGCAACGTGCGATATGCATCCGCCTTATCGCTATCGTCGACACTTTTCCAAAAACGTCGTCGTGAGCGACGAACAAACCAGTTACTCGCATCGTCGATAAACGGCAGAATGTCACTCATTGCCTCGGGCAAGTTGTAGTCGTCCATATATTTAGTAACGTGCTGATTTAGCTGGTGCACGCGCGAAACAATCCATTTATCGAGCGGATTAGTCAGGTCATCGGGCATGAGTGTAAATGGTTTTTCAGAATCGAATTCCCAGTCGTCAACTTCAGCGTACATCGTGAAGAAATCGTACATATTCCAGATCATACTGAGCTTACGCGCCACATCGCCCACTTCCTTGTCTTGCAGACTAAAGTCTTCGCCACTTAGCAGCGGCGAGCTGAGCAATAGATAGCGATAGCTATCAGCCGAAAACTTATCCATAAGCTCATTAGGGTCAGTGTAATTACCGTAGCTTTTACTCATTTTACGGCCGTCGCTACCAGCGAGCGTACCCGTAACAATGACGTTCTTGAAACTATTTTCACCGAATAACGCCACACTCATGGCGTGCATATAGTAAAACCACGCGCGCACTTGGCCGATGTATTCGACGATGAAATCACCCGGGAAATTCGCTTCGAATTTCTCTTTGCTCTCGAACGGATAGTGAAATTGGGCAAATGGCATACTGGCCGCCTCGAACCAACTGTCCATCACCTTTTCGATGCGCGTATATTCCTCTCCATCAATCGTGAATTTCACATTATCGATCCATGGACGATGGTAATCCTCGAGTTCAACCCCACTCAATTCTTTGAGCTCGGCGTAACTACCGACGACGCGAACTTTTCCGCTTGGGCTCTTCCATACAGGTAGTGCTGTCGCCCAAAATCGGTCGCGATTAATATTCCAGTCCGGAGCCTGTTCAATATTCTTCGCAAACCGACCGTTTTTGACATGCTCGGGGAACCAGTAGATATTCTGGTTCTGCTCAAGCATCTGCTCGCGCTGAGTATCGATGTTCACAAACCAACTCGGGAGCGCACGGTACATTAACCTCGTGCCACAACGATGGCAGTGCGGATAACTGTGCTGGATATAGTCGATTTTCCATACGACGCCACGCGCGTGCAGGTCCTTAGCGATCTGTTTATTAATCTCCCAAACGTTCTGACCCTTCCACTCGCTTTCGGTAAAATAGCCATTCTCGTCAATCGCGTGGACAACAGGTATCCTCTTCTCTTTGGCCAAAATGAAGTCCTCTTCGCCATACGCTGGGGCGATATGAACAATACCCGTGCCGTCTTCATGGCTGACATAGGGCGCCGACCAGACTTTGTGCGCACCTTCGCCGCGATCCACTCCGAGTAGTGGCTCGTATGATTTACCGACGAGATCAGAGCCTTTCATCTCGCGCACAATATCGTATGGGAGTGGCTGATGCTTTTCGTCTTGGAGCACTTTTTCAACGAGTAGTTTGGCAAGAATAAATTTCTCGTCGCTAACTTTTACCTCAACATAATCAAGCCCTTCGTTCACCGCTACCGCCGTATTGGCCGGCAACGTCCATGGCGTCGTCGTCCATGCAAGTAACGTGCCTCCGTCAACTAGTTTGAACTTTACGTATACGCTCGGATCGGTCACATCTTGATAAGCGCCTGAGTCCATGGTGACCTCGGCCTTCGAGAGCGGCGTGCCGTCCAACGTACAGTACATCAGCACCTTTTCACCCTCATAGATATTGCCCTTGTCGTAGAGCGTCTTGAAAGCCCACCAGACTGATTCCATGTAGTCTTTGTCCATGGTTTTATAGGCACCCTTGAAGTCAACCCAGCGACCAATTCGATCAACCACCTGCTCCCAATCGGCGGCGGTTTGGTTCATGTAGTCGCGTGTGGCAACGATATATTTCTCAATACCATAGTCGAGGACGTCTTGTCGGCTCTTGAGACCCAGCTTCTTCTCGCTATAACGCTCTGCGGGCAGACCATGGCAATCCCAGCCCCAGACTCGCTCAACACGCTTGCCCTTCATCGTTTGATAGCGAGGAATAGCATCTTTGACGATACTACTTAGCAGTGTCCCATGATGAGGTACGCCAGAGATAAATGGGGGGCCGTCGTAAAAGACATAGCTCTCGCTTTTCGGGTTTTTCTCAACAGATTTCTCGAACGTTCCATCTGCCTTCCACCTGGCGACCCAGTCTTTTTCATACTCGAGTGCTCGTCGGCGTGTACCACTTTTAAATTTCATCCTAGTTGTCTCCTTTTCGTATCATCTTAATCTCGGGCATCTTGTCATCGAACAAAGTCTCAGAGCCAGGAATTTCTACAAATCCCCACTTACGGTAAAAGGCTTTGGCACGCTCGTTGTAAGTGACGACACCTAGCTCAATCGGCTCTGTCAGGTCAAACCAATCCATCACTTCTTGCATGAGTGCTTTGCCAACTCCCCTACCATGCCAGCTCTTGTCGATATACAGCGAACCGACATGCTGAATGCCCTCCTCATCAACAAATGGAGCCGTCGAACCGATAATAGCCCCCTGCTCATCACATGCGACCCACGCGCAAAATGTGCCATTTGCGGCACCTCTCGAAAATCTTTCGCGACGCGAGGCCTGTTTCTCTGGCGACTTCTGAAAGTGGTTGCGAGCTTCGATCCATTCGCGCGTCACACCAGCCTCATCATTTACGTAGGTGTCGAGCCATGACTGAAGACGCACGGCGGTCGCCTCCTCGATATCCTCGAGTCGCATAACCTCTATCGTGAATTGTGACACCTGCTCACGTTCCATATTTTCTCCAAATTAAAATCCCTTTTTCGCCACTGGAACCCGCGGGCGGGTGGTACCATCCAGTTTCGAAAAAGGGATTCATTTCCAATTTCGCACTCTATTGTCGCTTTTTCGCAGCGTTCGCGGTGAATTCTACTTGGCTAGTGCCGTTCTTTCCACTGACATCGCGAGTGATAGTCGCTTATCGGTTACCCGATCGTCGTTCACGGTAAATTATAGCCCCATTGTGGAGAAAATACTAGCGCTGAGAGGGCATTTAAAACAGTTGATTGCCGAATTTGAGCACGATAGCGAGTAGCGCGAGCACGGCGATGGCGACGAAGAATACTGTGTCCATTCCCTTTTTGACCCCTGCTTCGGCGGTCTTTGCGGCGCGCCCCCTGAGGTAGAGATTGTTTTCGGTGATGTTGTATCGCGTGAGAGCCCAGAGTAGCAGCAGCGTCGCCGCATCAGTAGTTAGACACCACGGACACAAGGCACCAATGACGAAATAGCTCATGCCGAACATCCAAGCTGCGAATATAAACCCAGCCACGCCTCCCAGCCACGCGAGATACATGTAGAGCTTCGGTAGCTTCGTGCCCATTAAGCCAGCGACGGAGACGGCAAGAAGCACGCTAAAGCTAATCATGCCAATAAACGCATTGGGAAATCCGAATATCGAGGCACTCGGATGGCGGCCGACCGCTCCGCAGCTAATGGCGGAGCTGATATCGCACGCGAGCACAGTATGTGAATCCTTCGCCAGCGTGATCGCCTCAGTAGAGAGCACAAACGATGCTAGAAGACCGACAACTGCACCGATACACATAACCGCAAAAACTGATCGATGTTGGTGTTTACTAAAAAAATTACTGAACATAGTAGCTAACCTCGCTTATAGTTGGCAACATTTCCCCGGTCCACATGTTTTGCATGCTGCCGTCATCGCTCATAGCGATGATCGTCGGGTACTCAACAATATCATAGGCACGAGAGAGGGCATCGCCCTCTGGAGAGTCGGGGTCAAGCGTCTCGAGTTGTTTACCTGTCTGACGTAAAAAGTCTGTGACAAACATGTCAACTAAGCGCGCATAATCGGTAGCTGGTCGTGACAATACAACCACCCGCACGGCCAAGTTACTCCTTCGCCTTCTTACGGCGCTTGTCGAGAATCTTCACAAAATCATCGAGCGTTTCAAATTCATAAAATACACTCGCAAATCGCACGTAGGCGACTTCGTTCTTCTGTGCGAGCTGGTCGAGCACAAGCCCACCGATCTTTTTTGACGGAATCTCATTTTCGCCGAGCTCGTAAAGCCCTGCCTCGACATTATTGATGATCTCGTCGACTTCAATCTCGCTTTTGAAGAATTTTCCAACTGATTTGTGCGTGGAAGCGGCAAGCTTCTCACGATCGAATAGCTCGCGTGTACCATCTTTTTTGATGACGGCGAGATTTGGGTACTCAATTCGCTCATAGGTCGTAAATCGCTGACCGTCGGATGCTTCGCGACGACGACGGATCGTAATGCCGTCTGCCGACTCGCGAGATTCAAGTACGCGACTGTCACCAATCTTTATCGTGCGCATCGAGACCACTTCCTATTCCCCCTGCTTGTTCTTTTTTCGGCGGCGAAGGAATGCGGGCGTGTCGTCTTCGTCATCTTCTGGTTTATCCCAGATATTTTCCTTTGGTTCTTGGGCGAAATCTGCAGCAACCTCGGAACGATCCGCGTCAACATTGACGCTATCGATGGCATTTTCGAGGCTCACCGAGCTCTCGACATTACCTGGCTGCGCAAGTTTATCGGCTTCTTCCTTGAAGTACTGACTATCAAATCCGGTCGCGATCACAGTGATGATTAGCTCATCATCAAGCTCAGGCTTGAGCGTGGCACCAAAGATGATGTTGGCGTCTGGAGATACGGCGCTCGTGATAATCTCGGCCGCTTCTTGGATCTCGGACATCGACATATCGTAGCCACCCGTCACATTGAAGAGTACGCCCTTGGCGCCATCGATCGAGACTTCGATAAGTGGCGATTCGATTGCCTGTTGCGCTGCCTGGGTTGCCCTGTTCTCGCCACTGGCGCGACCAATACCCATGAGTGCGCTTCCAGCGTTGCTCATGATGGCCTTCACGTCAGCGAAGTCGAGGTTGATCAATCCGTGTTCGGTGATAAGTTCGGAAATACCCTGAACACCTTGGCGAAGTACATCGTCAGCGATTTTGAATGTCTCGAGTAGTGGCGTACGACGATCAATCGTCTGTAAAAGTCGGTCGTTTGGAATGGTGATCAACGTATCGACTTGTTTGCCAAGTTGTGCAATCGCCCATTCGGCATTCGCGCGGCGCTTTTCGCCTTCGAAGCTAAACGGTTTGGTCGCGACACCGACACACAAGATACCCAGATCACGCGCAATACCGGCAACTACATGACCCGCTCCAGAACCAGTACCACCACCGGCACCAATCGTCACGAAGACCATGTCGGCGCCCTCAAGCGCATCCCTGATCTCATCAACTGATTCGCGCGCAGCTGCTTCACCAACACTTGGATCCGCTCCGGCGCCCAACCCATTGGTCGTATTGTGTCCGAGATGGAGCTTTACGTCAGCTCTCGAGTTATGAAGCGCCTGGGCGTCAGTGTTCATCGCGATGAACTGCACGCCAACGAGGCCCGCATCTTTCATGCGATTGACTGCTGATCCACCCGCACCACCAACTCCAACCACCTTTATGCTGGCGAACGTCTGTATTTCACTTGGTTTTACTTCGGGCATGTCGTGTCATTCTCCCTATAAATATTGAACAATTATCTTGCACTAGTATAGCGTACTAGGTGTGAAAAGTTAAGCTTTGAAACGCTTGAGAAAATTTGAAAGCTTGCCACTCGCCTGCGAGGTAATGCTTTTGGCGCTATTACCTTTTTTTGCAGAACGATTTTGCTTCGGCGCTGCCTCTGCATCGATGAGCATCAGTCCTATCGCCGTCGCAAGTTCAGGGTTTGAAATATTGTCAGCCACCCCTGCAAATCCTGTCGATTTACCTACTCTTGCCGCAAGCCCCAGCTGTTTTTTGGCAAAATCAGCGATACCCTTGAGGTTCGCCGTGCCACCAGTAAGTACGACGCCACTTGGCAGTCTACCGGCTCGTCCGGCTGCTTGAAGTTCTTTTTGGACGCCCTCGAAGATTTCCTCGAGACGCGCTTCGACGATCTCATCAATATCGCTTGTCATAAATGAATACGTTTCACCGTCTTTGCCCACGCTCACGCCAGACTGTTCATCGCGACCCGTGGCGACCGCGTGCTTGAGTTTCACCTCTTCGGCGATCTCGGGATCTGTCTTGAGCCCGATCGCGAGGTCATTGGTGATGTGCGTGCCACCAATCGGGATTACTCCGACATACTGGAGGTCACCTTCTTCGAAAACCGCGACCGAAGTCGTGCTTCCGCCGAGGTCGATAACGGCCACGCCGCTCTCGATCTGCGATTCGCTTAGGACTGCTTTTGCTGCCGCGAGGCCCGCGACAATTAAGTTATTCACCTTCACTGTCGCCATCTCTGCAGCTTTTTCAACATTCTGTACGTAGGGGGTCAATGCTGAAATAACATTCGCATCGACCTCAAGTCGTGTTCCGCTCATGCCGAGCGGCTCTTTGATACCACCCTGACCGTCGAGGATAAAGCTATGTGGAACGACTTCGAGTACCTCTCGATTTGCCGGGATTTTTCCGACTGTCGCTACTTCTTCTACCCGCGCGAGATCATCTTGGTTTACTTCGTGATTAGCCATGCCAACCGCGATCATACCATCGGCTTTTGTGCTCAAAATATGCGACCCATTGATACTCACAGTCGCTTCGTTCACTTCGTAGCCGCTCATGCGTTCCGCCTCGCCAAGCGCTGCGTCGATCGCATGCCCTGGGCCATTGAGGTTCGTTACTACGCCTTTGCGCATTCCACTATTCGGAGCCTGTCCGACACCGACAATCGTCGGAGTACCGGTCGCCGGATCGATATGGCCCACTACCGTACGTACCGTTGTCGTACCGATATCAATACCAACTGCGTATCGAGAAGATTCTTGCATGGGTTGTATTATAACACCGTTTAAGCCGGAGAACTACGGTTATGCTTGTGTCAAAATTTCGGCACCGTTTTCGGTGATGAGGACCGTGTGCTCAAAGTGTGCGGACAGGCTGCCGTCGCGCGTGATAATCGTCCACTCGTCATCACCCCCGATATACGCGATATCTCCACTGCCAAGCGTCGCCATCGGTTCGATCGCGATCGTATCACCCGGTTTGAGCAACGCGCCAGTCCCCTTGCGTCCATAGTTTGGCACATCTGGCGGCATATGCATCTTAAGGCCTACCCCGTGGCCGACAAGGTCACGTACGATACCAACATGCGCCCGACGGAGCACCTTTTCGACAGCGGCACCGATATCACCCGTGTAGACAGGGCCCTTGATCGCATCGATACCAGCATAAAGACTCTGCTCGGTCGCCCTGAGTAATAATTTAATTGCACCCTTCGGTTCATCATCTACTATCATCGTAAACGCTGAGTCGGTCTTCATCTCCTTGTATGTGATGACGAGGTCAAAACTCACAATATCACCCTGTTCGAGTACGTAGTCCGTCGGGATACCATGCACAATCTCTTCATTTGTGCTGATGCATATCGCGCCCGGAAAATTAACTTCATCGGTCGTATAGGTCGCGAACGCGCCGTATTCTTTGATTTTTTTCGCAACGAATTGGTCCACATCCTTTTCGGTCATGCCAGCATGAACAAAACTGCGAATATCAGAGAAGATACGAGCGATAATCTGCCCGCCTTCGCGCATCGCTTCGATTTGCTCGAGCGTTTTTTCGCCAGTAATTAGCCGAGTTGCCACGCCTCGAGCTCCGTTTCAATCCGGTCATGCACCTGTCCAACCGTTCCAGTTCCATCGATATGAACAATTCGGATATTTTGTTCGGCAAAGACGCCAAGCACTGGATACATTTTTTGACGATAGATATTCATACGCTTCTCAATCACTTCTGGCGTATCTTCTTCACGTTGACGAAGATCGAGACGTTTCATAATTTCAGTCTCTGGAACCTCGAATACCACGACCAGGTCGATTTTCTGACTATGCTCCGACATGTAGCCACCAAGCCATTCAGCCTGAGCGTATGTACGCGGGAATCCATCGACGATGATCTGAGAAAAATGTTTCTCCTCTGAATCGCGAATCGCCTGATCGAACACCTCATACGTCTGCTCATCACTCACCAGTTCGCCAGCCTTTAATAGCTCACGAATCGCCGGTTCCTGGCTCTCGCGTAGCATCTGCCCCGTACTGAGCCATTTCCACCCATGTCGCACGGCTATCATCTGGCCTTGCACACTTTTACCCGCACCTGTTGGACCGAAAAATAAGATCATACTCTATCCTTTTTGTTTCTTATTGTTGCAATGCATCTTTCACGAGTCGAGCGACGAGCGACCCATCAGCCGTGTTCCCGGCTTCCTTTTTGACCGCGCCGATCACTTGACCCATCATCTGCGGACCAGCCGCGCCGAGTTCCGTAATTTTTGCGGCAATCAGTTTTTTTAGCTCATCTTCACCCATTTGTGTCGGAAGATACTGGCTCAAAATCTCAATCTCTCGCTCTTCGGGATCGGCGAGGTCGTCGCGATTATTCTCGCGGTAGATACGCGCGCTCTCGGTGCGCTTCTTGATCTCACGAGCGACAACCTTTTCGATTTCTTCATCGGAAAGACCGGATTCGCGTTTACCCTCAGAAACCTCTACGTCGAGCAGAGCCGCCTTGAGGTTGCGTAGCGTTTCGCCCACAAAACGATCGCCGCCCAAGAGAGCGGCTTTCATTTCAGATTGAATGCGCTCTTTGAGCGCCACGACTAGCGTACTCCGAGTCGCATCTTATTCACTTTATCCGCTTTTCGTTCCTTGCGAATAATTGCCTTCTGGCGTCGCTCAGTCTTGCTAAGAGGTTTAGCGAATCGCATAGAAGCCTTCGCCTCTGCGAGTACACCGCTCTGCAATACCTTACGGTTGAAGCGACGAATGATGTTTTCGTTAGCTTCGCGTTCGTCTTTTCGTGTAACTTGTACCATATCGGTCGTATTGTAACAGATCAGATGGAGTTATGCAACCAAATCGAGATGAAGAAGCCTACCCTCGACACTCACTCGCCCGTTCCATTCGTTTATCGTCGGCTCAAACCATACGCTCACGCGATCGCCGGGCTCGAGGAACCATGTCGCTGGAGCGGAAAATGCGAGAAGTTCAATCGACTTCCCCTTCTGGTCTTGCACGCGCAACTTCAGGTGTTGGTTTTCCGTCCCCATACGGCGGACATTCATCACGAGGACATCTTCAAGGCGAAGAATCGGCTCTGGGTTCCCATTACCAAACGGCTCGAGCTGCCCGAGCATCGTCACGAGCTCTTCGTTTACTTCTGATAGATCGGCTATCGTCACGTCGGCTCGTGGGAGAAGTTTCGCTTCTTGGCCAACAAGGTTCAGTGATCGATAATATTCGTTGATTCGTTTGCGAAAGGCGGCGATATTTTTCGTCGGTAATGTCACTCCCGCGGCAAGCTTATGGCCACCACCTTTTGTAATTAGATCGTCGCAGGCGCGAATCGCATCGGCCGCACTGAAATCACCATAGCTCCTCGCACTCCCCTTCGCCTCTTCGCCCATCTCCTCGAGCACATAGGTCGGCTTTTTGTACTTTTCGAGCAATTTTGCCGCTACGATGCCGACGATGCCGTGGTTCCAACCCTTTGCGCTGACGACAAGAACCGGGTCTTTCTCGTAACTTTCAGCCTGGATGATCGCGCCTTCCAAGATTTTAGCCTGCTCTTTACGACGCTCAATATTGAATACATCGAGCCGCTGCGCCTTATCGAGCGCCACCATCCCGTCTTTCGCGCGCAACATTTCAAGCGCATGCAGTGCTGTCTCGAGTCTTCCAGATGCGTTCATACGGGGGCCAAGCTGAAAGCCAAAACTGCGTGCATTCACTTTTTCTGGTTCAACGCCGGCAATCGCCATGAGTGCTTTGAGCCCGAGGCGACGAGTCTTTTTCATCACTTCAAGTCCATAGTAGACGTGCATACGATTCTCGTCCCGCAGCGTCACGACATCACATACCGTACCGAGCCCTACGAGATCCAATAGCCATTTCTCATGACCAATCGACAAACCATCAAGTCGCGTCTGCAGTGCCTGAACTAATTTGAACGCCACGCCGACCCCTGGTAAATCCAAAAAAGGATACAGGTCGGGATGCGCGCTCGGATCGCTGAGCACATAATTATCGTATAGCTCCGGATGCTCGTCGAGATGACGTTTTGGGTTGATCACGGCAACCGCAGGAGGTTGAATTTTCTGGACATTATGATGGTCGGTTACGATCACGTCCATACCCAGTTCGTTCGCACGCGTGATTTCCTTTGTGCTGAGACTGCCGCAATCGACCGTCACGATCAGCTGAGTGCCCGACTCCGCGATCCGCTCGACTGCATCGACGGTCAGCCCGTACCCCTCAACAAATCGGTTCGGGATGAGGGCGTCAACCGAGTGAAACCCAAAAGCCTCAAGGCTATCCAAAAGCACGGTGGTTGCCGTCAGGCCATCGATGTCGTAATCGCCATATATCATGATTCGGTGCTGTTTCTCGCGCGCTTCGACGAGCCGATCTACGGCTTTTTGCATATCTGGCAACCGGAAAGGATCATGACCATCTGCGTAGCCCGGTTTCAAAAACGCGTCGCGTGCCGCACCGATGAGCCCCCGGGCGGTGAGAATTTGTTCAAATAATGTCATCTTAGAGATTGTCGGTGCTAGTGCGCTTCGGACGTCCGGCGTTTGCCTGCTGTTGCGATTTGATCACGATACTCTGAAGCTCTTTAAAGATAGGAAATTGCTTGTTAGTGGCATAAATCTTCGTGTTACCCTGCTTCTCCGAGGTGAGGAAACCAACTTTTTCAAGTTTCTTAAGTTCCCGCTGAATATTACCCGGGTCCTCTTTGATAAGCTTAGCGAGGCCACGAACGTGAGTATGAAAATCAGGATACTTCGCATAGACGACTACAATTTTTCGTCGGACACGAGATGTAATAAAAACGTCTAACATAGCTCCCTTCATTCCATTGCTCTACAAGTTGTTGCTTTTTATTCTACACTTTCTCGTCACTATTTTGCAACACTTGATCTAAATAATTTTAACGCCAATTAAGCACGATCTGGTTGATCTTGGCGATCGCTTCGTCCTGGCTCGGAACTGTATTCTCGGTGTAGTAATGGTCGACACCGAGGAAATTTGCCTTCACGTCGAGGATGTGAAGCTCGTCCGCCGTCATATGCAGCGCATCCACCACCGCGACGGTCGCGACCGGAGCCGCGATAATAAGCCGACGAGTCCGCATCGGCTTCAAATAGTCGACGGCAACGCCAATTGAGCTGGTATTCTCAAACCCATCAGAGACTAGAACCACCATGCGATCCTGTAGCAACCGTTCATCGATCACGCCACCATCACCGACGAGTCGGTTAATTCGGCTAAACGCTTCCCGCTTTTTGTCATCGAGATACCCATGGAATTCAGTCGTATATTCATCGATCTCGCCCGCCGAGAATGCGTCATTATAGGTGAAATTGCCGTTCTCGCTCACCGAGCCAAACACGCTATTCTCGCCCGGTACATCGATATCTTCAGTCACGAGCATCATAAGCGGACAATGGAGTTGCGCCGCAATCTGCTCGCCAACAAGTACTCCACCGTTCGACAACGCGACAACCGCGCAGTTCTCATAACGATATTTCTCAATTAACTGCGCAGCGAGCAATTGCCCAGCCTGTGCACGATTATCAAAATACATATGCTAATAGTAACAGTTTTTGAGAAGGGCGCACAGAGTATACTGGACCTATGCACTACTACGAGATAGCGCCTACCGCCATCATCCGCGCCACTAGCGCTGTTTTTACGTATTCTCATGAGACTGAGCTCTCGGTGGGCACTATCGTGAAGATATCCGTCGGGGCAAAGGTGCTCATCGGCGTCGTCGTACGTAAAGTAAATAAGCCCGAATACGCAACAAAACCAGTCACTGAAGTGATCGATTGCCCGCCAATTCCCAGCCAGCTCGTTGATACGAGCCTCTGGATGGCGGACTATTATGCGACCCATCTCGCGCTCGTGTTCCAGACGATTCTTCCCCGGGGTATCACGCGCACGCGGCGCCAAAGGAAGCCGAGTAACAGAGGGGCGAATCGAGATCGAACAACTATTGTGTTCAATCCCGAGCAGCAGGCCGCTATTGATACGATTACGGGTATGACTCCTGGTACGGCTATCCTGCACGGTATCACCGGAAGTGGCAAAACGGCAGTCTACATTGAGCTCGCAAAGCAGGCGCTAAAAGACGGCCGATCGGCGATGATATTGGTTCCCGAGATATCTCTCACCTCTCAACTTGTCGCCGAATTTACCCAGCACTTCCCCGATATTATCCTGACCCACTCTCGTCAAACCGAAGCCGAACGCCACGCCGCCTGGCTCGACGCCCTTACGAGTGATAAGCCTCGCCTCGTAATCGGACCTCGATCTGCCCTCTTTCTCCCGGTAAGGACCCTTGGTCTTATCGTTATTGACGAAGCACATGAGCCGAGCTATAAACAAGATCAATCCCCTCGTTATTCGGCGCTACGGGTCGCTTCCATACTGGCGCGCGCCCACAATGCGAAGGTAGTTCAGGGTTCCGCGACACCGCTCATCAGCGAATATTATCTCGCCCAACACGCCAAGCGGCCCGTCATTGCAATGACAAAAAAAGCCCGATCGGACTCCGCAGACCCGAGCGTGTCTCTCGTCGATATGACGAAGCGGGGGCACTTTACTGAACATCGACTATTCTCTAACGATTTACTCGCGGCACTTCGTGAGGCATTCAGTCGCGGTAACCAAGCGCTTATTTTTCACAACCGTCGCGGTAGTGCCAGTACGACGCTCTGCGAACATTGCGGGTGGTCGGCGATCTGCCCTCGATGCTTTGTCCCCTTCACCCTTCACGCCGATACATTTACCCTGCGCTGTCATATCTGCGGGAGCCACGAGAAAGTCCCCACATCATGCCCAGACTGTCATTCAACGAATATCATTCATAAGGGTATCGGCACAAAATTGATCGAATCGGAACTCCGAAAGCTCTTCCCTGACAAAACGATCGCGCGATTCGATGGCGACAGCGCAAACGACGAGACTGTCGAAAACAGATACCAGGAGCTCTACGATGGCTCGATTGACCTCATTATTGGCACTCAGGTTATCGCCAAAGGTCTCGACCTGCCAAAACTACGCGCTGTCGGTGTCGTACAGGCAGATGCCGGCCTCGCATTGCCCGACTACAGCGCCGCTGAGCGGACGTTCCAGCTCCTGGCCCAGGTCGTTGGCCGAGTCGGCCGCTCTTCTCATTCAAGTTCTATCGTTGTCCAAAGTTTCCAGCCGAAAGCCGCCGCCGTACAAATGGGAATCGCGCAAGATTACACGTCATTTTACACCCAGGCAATCGCCGATCGTGAGCACGGGCACTATCCACCCTTCACCTACCTCTTGAAGTTGACCTGCGCGTACAAAACCGAAGCCGCTGCCATTCGTAACGCTCAGCAGCTCGCACTTAGGATCAAGAGCGATTGCCCTAACGTCGCCGTTCTCGGCCCTACGCCGGCGTTTTATGAGCGCCAGCGCGATACTTATCGTTGGCAGCTTGTCATAAAGTCATCGACACGCAGCACCCTCGTCACGATTGCGAAGTCCCTGCCCGCGCAATGGCAATTTGACCTCGATCCGACCAGTTTATTATAGTTTTCTCATCTGTTATACTGATACCAGTGAAAAAAGAGTCTATCATCACCTTGCCCAACCCACATTTACGACAAAAATCGAGTCGGATTTTTGGCGTTGACGACACGGTGATCAAGCTCGTTGACGACATGACCAGCGCCAGTATCGATTGGGAGAATTCACGACCACATGAGATTAGTGCAGCGCTAGCGGCGATTCAGGTCGACGAACTACGACGAGTCGTGATCATTCGCAATGATTTTGACGACAAGGCAGACAATAGCTTCACGGCCCTAATAAATCCCGAGATCGTGAAGTACGAAGGTGAAATTACCACCGATTTCGAAGGGTGCCTCAGCGTGAGCGATATCTATGGGAAGGTGCCGCGCCATACAAAAATCCGTCTCAAGGCCCTCGATATCACCGGCAATGAAGTGCGCTTCAAGGCCGAAGGGTTCCTCGCACGCGTCATCCAGCATGAAGTCGACCACTGTAATGGCACGCTATTCATCGACCACATTCGCGACCAGCACGACGCATTTTATCGCCTTGACTCTGAGGGAAAACTCCGCCCACTTAATTACGATAAGCAGGTCAAAGATAATGGCACACTCTGGGAAGACTAAGATTGTATTTTTCGGAAGCGGGCCCGTCGCGGCGCGCAGTCTTGAATTATTGATCCCAAAATTTGAAATCGAAGCGGTGATCACCAAGCCTCGACCGCCCCACCACAAATACGATGTCCCCGTCCTGAGCGCATGTGAGCGCCACAGCCTGCCTGTGCTGCTCGCGAGTGACCGCAAAGAACTCAACGCGCTTATTCAATCGCACCAATTCGAGAGTCGTATCGCCATTCTCATTGATTTTGGCATTATCGTGAGTCGTCGGGTCATCGATGCCTTTCCGCTCGGCATCGTCAATAGTCACTTCTCGCTTCTTCCCCTCTGGCGCGGTGCCGATCCGATCACATTCGCGGTTCTCAGCGGCGACGAGAAGTCCGGCGTGAGCCTCATGCTCATTGATGAAGGCATGGATACTGGCAAATTACTCACCTCACGTTCATTACATATCGATGAAGGAGAGACCTCGATCACGTTGACTGATCGACTCATTGAGCTTAGTGACCAGCTGATCGAGGAATACGTCCCTCGCTACATCACCGGTGACCTCAAGCCGAAAAATCAACCACATCCTGACCGCGTCACCTATTCGCGAAAGCTCACGAAAGAAGATGGCGCGCTCGACTGGAACGAGCCAGCGGACGTAATCGAGCGTAAAATTCGCGCCTTCCAGCCATGGCCAAAATGCCATGCCCAGATCGGCGACTGGTCACTCATTGTCACCAAAGCTCATGTCTCTGATACAAAACACACGCCACTTGATGTGACGTGTAGTGATGGTTCTATTCTCTCTATCGACGAAGTGATCGCGCCATCGGGCAAGAAAATGCCAGCCGACGCATTCTTGCGCGGTTACGCGGCCTGAGGACCTTCCCCGAGGATTGCGTCGCGATTCTTCATTACTTCCTGGCGTAACTCTTCCATTGTAGCCGCAACGACGTCACGGTAATCCGGTCGATTGAGGCTCAACCAGCGAAGTGAGGCGTATTCAGCCAAAATATCATCAGCCGATACCGTCGCAGGTGCGCCAGCTTTCAATTTCTGGTAGACTTGGTCGTTTTCGTAGTCAGCCGCGTGTGCGGAAATCCATTGGCGCGTTGCGTCCATATCGCGATCAATAAACCCTTCAAACTCAGCTAATTGAGCATCGCTTAGCCCGTCACTCAGCTTTGTACCGACTCGAAGCTCCAGCTGCTCTCGAAAATACCCGAGAAATGCCTGCTTCTGCTCATCTGGCAGATCACCGAGTCCTACATCCTGCAAAAACTTATCGTCTATCTGAAACATGCACGCTTCTCCTCTTATTTACTCTCAGTATAATACATTCGTCTCCCGAGAAAAAGGCACGCTAGCCGATACCCGTAAGTAATTCGTTGGCTTTTCGCCTCTTCTCGACCAAATCTTGATGGTATGCGTTCAGCTCCTCCTGCATCAGGTCATGATAACTCGGCACGGCATCGCGAAGCCAGAGCGCAGAAGAGTAAAATAGCACCGCCTCATCCTCGCTATCCAGTAGTGGAATTACTTGCTTGAAGTCCTCTCGGTCATGATAGCCCCAGTGAAACTCGTCGAGCCATGCGCGAGCATTATCAACGCTCGATTGCATCCTATCCCAATCTTTAACCTGCTCCTCGTCGAGTTCGCCCGCGATTCTCTCTTGTAACCGTTCGGTAAACTCTGCCGAAAACTCTTTTATATACTGCGCTTTTCGCTCTTCACTGAGGCCAGCTACGTCGTAACCAGCACCCGCGAGAAACTCGTTATTAATCTCAAACATATGCCCCCTTTACCAATTACCCTGCTGTTGTAGCCATTGTTGCGCGTATTCGGCGACACCCGCTCGCCAATGAGCACTTCCGGCCGCCGAAATCCGAATATCGCCACCCTGGGCATAGACTTCTTTCGAGGCATCAGCCACCTTATCAAGATCGATTATTCCCTGCGGGCCAAACTTCTTCAAAAGCGCCTGTTGTAGTGCACCTGCGGTGTCCGGCTCTATCGGGTGGCCATTCGCGCTTGCCCATTGCTCCCATTCTTGAGTAAAGCTGCTGCCGTGTTCAACTGTAAAGTTATTTGCCAGCAGATCTGGACTCTTCGGAATCTCAGCGCTAGGTAGGACGTCAGGCGGATGCTCGGGCGGCATCGGTGTCATACTCGGCACATATGGCTTTTCTGGTGTGCCCTCGATGACTATGCCCGGAATTCGAGCGTGTTGGCGTGCAGACACCCACGCATCATGAATCGCGCGACTGCCAAACCCACCCATAATCCCACCAAGTGCCATTCCAATGCCAAGCCCCGCCATATTCTTCGAAGCTTTCCTGCGAGCGGCTTTATTCTCGGCAAGCCCCGCCTCGCGTGCCCCGCTTAGGATTTCTCGTGCAAGCCGATTGCCCATCTCCTCGATGTCGTCGGTACCCTCTGACTTTATCGAATCGCGCAGTGCCTCGAATTGCTCATTCGTAAGCCGCGGAATCACTTTGCCGTCATCGTCGACGTGCGACCTCAACGCCTCTTCCTGGTACTTAAGTGTTGAGCCATATCGGGCAGTCGCACTTACTCCGGTCATTACAACACCCGCAACCGTTACGCTCACGGGAAAGCTACCGCTAAAGAGGGCTAGCGCCGCGCCTTTGACTACTCCTACGACGGCGCCAGCGCCCGCATTCTTGGCGTGACGCTTCAGGCTCGTATCGCCCCAGTTGAGGAAGCGCCCCAGGTGTGTCGCTGCCTTCTGATATAAATTATGTTCACCTTCGCGCCTGAGCAAAACTTCGCTCGTTTGAGCTCGAATTTCCGAATCGAGCTCACGAATCGTATCAAGTACGTCATCTGACATCCGCTGTTCGACCTGAGTGCCTTCGCCCTCGTATACACCCATTTTTGCACAGAAACTCACAAACTTCATGGCGCAGGCGCTTTTTGCCGCTGCCAGCTCATCATAAAGCGCTTCACGCACGCGTTCCCGCTTCTTTCCGCCGAGCATTTTCCTCATGAGGGGACTTTTTGTGTCGTTATCCGCGCTCATCTCACCATATTGCTTCAATAGATCTCTATAATGCGCGTCTAATGCGCCCAGTTCACGCTCTATGTCGGCCGCCGACTCTTTGTCGGCTGGCTTATCATGTGTTTCGAGCGGTACCCCTACTTCGGGCTCGGCCCCGGGTGTTGATATAGGTTCTGTTTCGTCGGCAGGAGTAGGCGTTGGCTTATCACCGCGCTCTAGGCTGGGTCTAAACTCCTGCGCCCTGGGGATGCCCCCGAGATTCTCAGCATCTTTTATGTATTCACTAAACTCCTCGGCCGTCATCCGCTTTTTCGTCAACGATGTGGAATCTAACCACGATCCTACCGTGTAATCTATGATTGCTCCACTTCCAGTTCCCGTTATACCATCAATCGTGACAACGAGGTGCCCCTCCATAAGGTAATTCTCTGCAAACTGGTAATCGGGGGCTCCGTCAGTTACCGGAGCTTTTTCAATCGTCTCTGTCGACACAATGCATCGCCTTTTTTTGTTTTATGTATTTTTGGTAGCTTTCTTGCTATTAATATACCACAAGCAAAATACTGGGTAAATTTTCCCTCTTGGGATGAGAGGCTACTGCCCAGGCCTAGTGTGCTAGTTGAGATAGTATTCGATAGATGTTCTAAAGTATTGACTTTTCTTATCATTTATGCTAATATCGATCTGTCACATGGGAGTGTGAAAAGTGGGCTAAGCACCCCGTCCCCTCTCATACGATGCGAACATTAACAAATTATGTATCACATCATGCTATTTCATATTTCTGTCGCATGCGCGTAGCACTTTGGGCTCAATCTTTTGAGCGTAAAGTGCTGCGCGTTAGAGAGTTTTCCTCTCCGCCAGCACGTGAAGTAAATGGTTTTTTATATGATATCTCCTTTTTCGGGAGGTCAGAATCAGTCGATTAAGATTATAGTCGTTTGATTCTGACCTCCAACCGCATGGGGGGTCCTGGCGTGAGAGATTCTCGCGACAGCAATTTCTCCCAACGCGGGAGAGAGGAGATAATCATGCGCAAGCTTCTTGGTCACTGGGTCGTCGACAGCATCTACTGCCTGGTTGCGTTCTACGGACTCTTCGCCTTGTCGTACGCTCAGTCGCCTGATGGCATCGGAGCGGGTCTCGCCAAGGCGAGCTCGTACCTCTTCGGAGGCGTCGTGAGTTCTGTGGCAAGTTTCTTCGTCGTCCTCGTCCTCGTTGCAACTGTCGTCATCAACGGCAAGCTCGGGAACAAGCCAGGGTCACACGGCGTTGCCATTGCGATGGTGACCATCGTCGCCATCGTACTTGCGTTGGTCGGCGCTGGGATTGTCAGCCTGTCAGGTGGCTTCGGCTTCCTTGGCGTACTGGCGGCCGGCGCTCTCTTCGTCGGTACTGCCGAAGTCTTCCGTAGTAGCCACCCCTCTCTCAAGGGATGGTTCAGCGGACGGTTCGGCGGCTACAGCATCGTCCGCAACACACCCGTCACCCCGACGACCAGCACACCGGCACCCGCCGCACCTGCAGCAGCATCCGCTGCCGCAGCCCCTGTACCACCGCCGGCTCCGGCCGCCACGAGCACAGGTATCCCGACCCCGTAAGGAGGGCTCATGAGAAGGCTCGCACGGGTAGCCGTGGCATTCGCCGCGGTTGCCGCCCTGGCCCTCTCGGGCTGTGCAGGTTACACCGATGTGTCGTTCCCCGCAACCGCGGCGAACATCCAGAAGGTCGACTGCGCGAAGCTCACAGAGGTTCGTAATGCATTTGAGCTCGCGCATGACGCTCCCGACGGCAGCCCGCTTCACAGTGAGCTTGCCGCCAAGTGGAAGATCTCGAGCGAGGAGGCTTACAACGCCGCCCTGACCGAGTTCAACACGAAGAGGGACGCGTGCAACGCGGAGTCCGTCAAGAAGGCGCCGGCAGCACCGATTTCAACGCTATCGGCGTCCCCATCCACTGCACCAACGACCGCGACGCCCGCTTCGGCGAGCGCCACGGCCACTCCGATCTACTGCTGGGGAACGCTTCAGAAGCGCCTCAGTGGAGATGACTGGTCGGCTCTCCTCAAGAGAATCGACGATGCCAAGGACCAGCTCGACTTCAGCTCCGCTGATGTCGTGGGATGGACCAAGCTCAATGTCGACTGCCGCGTCATCGTGGCGTTCGACAGCAAGCTCAAAGAAGCCCGCCCCACTGATGATGCAACACGAAGTGTCGCCGCCAAGAAGATTGGCGGAGGCTCTCTCGCGAGCGTCAGCGTGGTACAGGCTGAAGGTTCAGTACAGGTCGCGGGCGAAGCTCGCATCAACCTGTCCGGCGACAGCGGAGTGAAGGTCATTCTACCCCGCATCGTCAACGGCAAGTCGGTGCCCAGTTCGGGCGTCGTGATCTCACAGGAGGATGCGAGCGAAAGTCCGTACACACTTCTGGCCGGCATCGTCTGGCTGAAGTGAACCTCGTTCACCTCGGGACCCTCACGGGTCCCGAGGTGAAGCTCGCAAAAAACCATTTACCACGCCTACCGAGGCAACTGTCATTTCGCTGAGTCACTTGTTGATTCGCCTGACAGTTGCCTCCGGTAACCCATATGAACTAACACGATTTGATACTATCCTCCAAATACTACACAAATCGCTTGTGTTTATTTGATTTTAGTGTATAAATCATTGACATTTTGATCTTATTGTGATAAACTACAATCATCGTTTGGGTGTAGTGTGAGAGCTGCATCTGGGAGAGGTGCATTAACAAGTCAGATTGTAACAGTGCATGTCTTTGATGGGTTTTAAATCTGTCGATATGCACCGTATATGTGTAACTAGTAAGTTCACCTCCTCCCCTGTTCGGGAAGCAATCTATCGGCCCCTCTAGGGACCCGTAGACTGCTTCCCGCCCGCCGGGACAAGCAGAGGGATCGCCCCAACATGGGGGCGCCGCCCCTTTCGTTCCTGAAGGAGGAACAAATGAAGCGTAACCGTTTTTTCGCCGTCCTGGCGGTCGCGGGAATGTTCGCACTGGGCGCCTGCAGCGCAACTGCCGCAGCGTCCGTGCCAACCGAACCCGCACCGACCACTCTCCCTGTCGACACGTCGGCAACTGCATCGGCCGAGCCCACGCCCGCCGCGTGTCCCACCGCCTACGTGCAGACGGTCACCCCTAACCCGGTCTTGAACCGGTTCATCGAGGGTGGTCTCAAGGGTCTGCCTGGCGACCTGAACAAGGAGGTGCTGGACGCCCTCGGGCATAGCCACCTCTACATGGTCGCCATCGGCGACACGATGTTCAAGACATCGATCAACGACAAAACGCTGATCGACGCCACGGGCACCTGCCTTTCGGACACCGGACAGGCACTGATGACCAAGTTCGAGGGCGCCTTCGCGATGCTGACGGCATCTGATACCACTGCGAGCACCGGTTACAATACCGGTATCAGCAATGGCCAGGTCGTCGTCGACACCAGCGGCGTCATCAACGGCAATACCCGCGCCGTGAAGTTCGTCGATCAGAACGGCAACGTCGTGTTGGTTCTGTTGCGGCGATGCGGCAACGTCGTGCTTCCCTCGCCGGGTACCTACCCTCACGGGACGACCGACAATGCCAAGGACCCGAAGGATAATGTCGGAGCCCCCCAGGGGACGACGCAGTTGGGTACCGGGCCGATCACAAAGACCAACCAGTCCGTGGCGCAGAAGGCAGCGGGTCAAACCGCTGGCAACGTGACAGACAAGACGGTCGCAGCCAACACAGGAGCTGGCACCACAACAACGGATCTCGGTTCGTCTGGTAGCGGCACGACTATCACTGCCCCAGGGGCCTCCCCGGGTGGCGACAGCGTAGCGACCGCGACCAACGGTGGCGCCCAGGTCAGCAATGACCCAGGTGGCACCAGTGGCGTAACGGTAATCGTCGATCCCGACGCCAACCCGTAAGCCCCCTTCCTGTTTGAGATCTTCGGAACTCAACCAGGAATCCTCGCTCCATACCTACTAGTTGCGCATGTTCGAGGGAGCTGATTGTCATTCATTTGACATCGGCTCCCTCGGCATCGCTTTTACGCGCACTGTTACAATCTGACTTCGTGAGACGCTTAACAATCTAGGAGACGTTTTATCTCCACATCTAATTTACGACATCCACTCATTAATCTTATGGTGTGCCCCAAAAGAGCACACAGCACTAATAGTAAGGAGAATCTCCAATGAACAAGTTTCTGTCGATACTGCGACGCGCGCCAAAGCGCACGACCGTAGCACTCGCAATACTCACGGCAGTCATTGCGCTACCCGCAACGATACATGCATGGGGCCCAAGTGACCGCCAAACCTACACATTTGCAAACCCCTCAGACCACGTAACATTTGACTCGATCACCGACAACCCGAGCGTTGGCGATGAACGCAACTTTGTCCGAATCAAAGAGGATACAACCACATCAACCTACCAGGACTCTACCAACCTTGAGCCGGGTAAAGTTTACCAAGTCATGGTTTATTACCACAACAACGCCGCCACTAGCCTCAACGCAAGTGGCGCCGGTATCGCAAAGGGTGTTACCCTGAAAATGGAAATGCCCGGCGTCGTGAAATCTGGCGTGAACGCAGCCTTCACTGGCTCAATCAGCGCAATCAACGCTACTCCCGGCACAGTCTGGGATGAGGCGTACGGCAAGAATGCAACAAGCAGTGACGTCGCTCTTCGCTACGTTGCCGGCTCAGCTGTCGTCACGAGCAATGGAGCCGTCAACGGCGCCAAGCTCCCCGACAACCTTTTCACAACCGGTACGCCACTCGGTTACGACAGTCTCAATGGCGTCATACCTGGCTGTAATCAGTACGCTGGCTACGTAACCTTCAAGGTTCGCGTTGATCAGCCGAACTTCACCGTCCAGAAACAAGTAAGTGTCGATGGCACAAACTGGGTAAAATCAGCTACTGCGACACCTGGTAGCACGATTCAATACCGAGTCGTCTTCCAAAACACCGGCACGACGCAACTCGATAATGTCGTTCTGCGCGATATGCTACCAACTGGCGTCAGTTATGTCGCCGGTAGCTCACTTATCGCCAACTCCGTGACCAATGGTAAGTATCAGTCAACCGCGGATGGCATCGCCACAAACGGTTACAACTCAGGCTCTTACCAGCCTCAGGGAAACGCTTACTTCAAGTTCAGCGCCAAACTCCCTAGCGCCGATGCACTCGTATGTGGCGTCAATACTCTCAACAATATTGCACGCGCAACCACAAGTGCCGGCTACAAGGAAGATAACGCGACCGTCACGATCACCAAGCAGTGTGAAACGACGATCCAAGTTTGTCGCCTCAGCGATAGTACCTACCCAGTCACTATCAAAGAGAGCGAATTTGACAGCTCAAAGTATTCGAAGAACGCTGACGATTGTAACATCACTGTTTGCCGCTTGAGCGACAAGGTTTACCCTGTCACTATCAAAGCTAGTGAGTTCGACAGTTCCAAGTACTCCAAGGACTCGGGCGACTGTAGTTCAACAGTCACAAAGCTTCCGACTACTGGTGCAGGAGAAATCCTCGGTAGTCTCATGGGCGCAGGCGCCCTCAGCTACGGTGGTCATGCATTCATGGCTTCACTCAAAGCAAAACGTAAATAACAAGTAGCTGACCGCTCTCGTATATGCAAAAAAATACCCGGAATGAATTCCGGGTATTTTGCGTGTCGCGAGTTCCCCACAATCTCCTTTTCCTGAAACAGTCTGCAGCCCAAGTCACCCTAGGTGACATGGCGCGAAGCCGTTTCGGGATGAGGAGTTGCGGGGAGCCGCAACGAATAGTTTTACTTCAGGGTTCGCTTCACTAGCTCACGCGTGAAGAACTCGAGTTTATCCCCGACTTCAACCTGAATCTTCTTCGTTGTCTTGAGGCTTAGGCCGCACATTTCACCCTCAAAGACTTCCTTGGCTTCGATCTGCTGGCGCTGGACGCCAGTTACTTCAACCTCAGCGAGCTGTTCATCGCCACGCTTGAGGCGCGCGATCAGACTTGAGGTTACTTTGCCGCGAGTGACTTCCCCGCCGCAAATCACCTCGTCACGCATGGTACGGAATATACCCTTGATCGTCAGTGCGCCGATTTCAGTCTCGACAACCTCTGGCGCGAGCATCGTTTCCATACTCGTTCGCGCATCGTCGAGTAGTTCGTAGATCACACGGAACAGACGGACCTCCACCTTATCGCGCATCGCGAGGCGTTTCACCGCTGGCGACATACCGACATTAAATCCATACACAACCGCTCCAGCCGCATGAGCTGAGCTGATGTCGCTCTCTTTGATGTCGCTCACGCCAGTTTGAATGATGTGCAGCATAATATCACCGCTCGTGTCGATTAGCTTAAGGCTATCGACGACAGACGTAAGCGAACCTTGCACATCGGCTTTCACGACAACATTAAAGTCCTGCGTATCGTGCTTTTGGGTCATCATTTTCAGGAGATCCGCTCCTGTCATATTAGTCGTTGCGGCATTGCGCTCGCGTTCAATCTTTGCCCGCTCTGTTGCGAGTCGAGCCTCTTTTTCATTTTTTACTACCGCAAAAACATCACCAAATTGTGGTAATTCTTTAAATCCAGTTACGGTTACGGGTGTCGATGGACCAGCCTCTCTGATTGTGCGGCCCGCATAGTCGAGCATCGTTCGAACTTTGCCGTAGGTCGTGCCCGCAACCATGAAGTGCCCCGGTTTCAACATGCCCTGCTCGATGAGTAGCGATACGACTGAACCACGGCCAGTTTCCATATGGGACTCAATGACGAGGCCCTCGCCTGGCGTATCGATATCAGCCCGAAGCTCTTCCATGTCAGCGACGAGTAGAACCATGTCGAGCAACTGCTCGATGCCATCGCCGCGCTTGGCGCTCACCGGCACCATGACCGTATCGCCGCCCCATTCTTCGGGGTTGAGGCCGTGCTCACTGGCGAGCTGCGCCTTCACCATCTCGGGATTGGCGGCTTCCTTGTCAATCTTGTTGATCGCAACGACGATTTTCGCGTTTGCCGACCTAGCGAAACGAATCGCTTCGATCGTTTGCGGCTTCACGCCATCATCAGCGGCAACGACAATAACGACGACATCCGTAAGCGCTGCGCCGTGCTGGCGAAGAGCTGCAAATGCCTCGTGTCCTGGCGTATCGAGAAGCGTGATTACGCGATTCTTACGCGTGGTTTGATACGCGCTAATGTGCTGTGTGATGCCACCAGCTTCGCCTTCAACAACTTTGGTATCGAGAATCGCATCGAGGAGCGTAGTCTTGCCATGGTCAACGTGACCCATCACCGCAACAATAGGCGGTCGCTCGACCGCTTTGTCTGACAGTACGTGGACTTTACGCTCAGACGTTGTCGACGCCTCTTTTTTCTTCAACTCAACTAAAATTCCCAGCTCTTCGACAATAATCTCGGCTGTTTCGAAATCAATTCGCTGATTTATCGTTGCAACGATACCATTTTTGAATAGTTCGCCAACTAGTTGGGTGACGGGAAGGTTGAGCGTTTCAGCGAGCTCTCCCACGGTAATTGAATCCGCAATAGTGAGGATTTTTTTGTCCGGTTCTGCCATCTGACGGCCCCTTTCTGCCCGTCACCCCTTTAGTGTATAAAGTGAGCGGCGAACTAGTTAATTTGTGTCATTCTACTTCTTTTTCTTATCAGCCAGGCTGAGTGAGATTTTGCGATTATCTTTGTCGATTTCGAGCACGAAGAATTCCTTGCGCTCGTTAAGCGTGAAGACCTTCTCAGGATCAACATCGCTACCGCTTCCAAGTTCGGAGATGTGGACAAGCGCCTCAACCGCAGGGCTGATCTGCACAAATGCGCCAAATGGCGTAATGCGCGTCACGGTACCTTCGGTCTTTTCACCCTTCTTAAACTTCTCGACTTCATCGAGCCATGGATCTTTGGTAAGCTGCTTCATGCTGAGGCTTAGGCGATCTTTGTCGATCGAGATAATCTTTGCCTCGATCGTATCACCGACCTTTACATAGTCAGCTGGATTATTAACACGCTCCCATGAAATTTCAGAAATGTGTACGAGACCTTCGATACCATCGACGTTAACGAAGACACCGAAGTCGACGACGCCAGTCACGACACCCTTAACGGTGTCGCCAACAGCCAGTTTCTCAAATCGCGCTGCGAGACCATCTTTCACGGCTTCTTTTTCAGAGAAAATGAGCTTGTTTGTCTTGCGATCACAGTCGAGAATCCGAACGCGAAGCGTCTGTCCGACGAGGCCATTGAGGCGCTGCAAGATTTCATCTTTATCGGCGCTACCAACACGTGGATAGTGTTCGGCAGAAAGTTGGCTTACCGGTAGGAAACCGCGTACGCCTTCGTATTCAATTAACATACCGCCGCGGTTTGCGTCGTATGGCTGGACTTCGATCACAACTGCTTCGTCCATCTTTGCCTGGACTTCTTCCCAGCCGCGGTCTTTTACGGCCTTGCGAAGGCTGAGGAGTGAATATCCGTTATCAAGCTCAGCGTCAACGACGCTGGCCGTCACTTCGTCACCCTCATTGAGTGCGCGTGAGTGTCCGACTTCACGGCGTGGTACGAAACCAACACCCTGAGCTCCAAGATCAATTAATACTTCGTGTTTGCGTACTGAAAGGACCTTGCCAATCACTACTTCGCCTGCGACTAACTGCTTAACGTTGTCACCAGCGAGCAGGTCATCCATGGTTACAGTGGCGTTTTTTGCCATAATGTAACTCCTATCTTAAAGTTAATATATTCTACGGGCGCGTTAAACACGCCAACAGACTCTCATTTATTCTACACTAGTCCAACAGATGTGTCTAGATAGCCTGGCGTGATCGACGGTATGCAACCGCGAATCCCGTCAGGAGTGATGTACCCAGAAGCGGCATGATGATCCCCTCGGGGCCAGTTGTTGGCAACGATGAAGTGGACGTAACGGTCGACGTTGTCGGCATCGAACTGTTCGAGTCCGTGCTCGTCGATGTTGACGAGCTAGATGAAGACGAATTTGAGTTCTGCGTATCCGACTGTTGCTTCAATGCGGCGTCATTTTCAGCCGTACGGCTACCGTTGTCTTGGCTCGTCGAGCCTTCGGTCGTCGGCTGGAATGGCGTTGAAGTGCCTGAGATTTTTGAGCTACTACTCTTGAAATAAACGATACCACCGATCAGAAGAATAGCTAAAAGCACGGCCACAAGGGCGTAACTCAGCACCGAACCGCGTTGTCGTTGACTCATAAGTGTTGTACCTCTCAAAATGTTCTAGATTATTATACCATTTTTATACCAGATAAAGCAACCCCATTTCTGTGCTAAACTGAGTGTATGTTAGTAACTATCGATACTGGTGGGACAAAGACCCTTGTGACATCGTTTGGGCGCGATGGCAAAATGGGTGAATCGATCAAGTTCCCCACCCCTGGTGAGCCCCGTGAATATGTCAAAACACTAAAGTCAGTCGTTCGTGAGCGATATGGTGACAAAAAAGTCGACATGGTTGTCGTCGCCTTTCCGAGCGCGATCGTCGACGGTATCGCCAGGTGGGCGCCGAACGTCGGTAAGGGATGGGTTAATGTCCCGATCTACGAGCTCATCAAAGACCTGTTGCCGGGCGTACCGCTTCTCATCGAGAACGACGTCAAACTCGCTGGCCTCGCCGAAGCTCGCCTTCTCAAGCCTATTCCAGCCGGAGTGACATACCTCAGTGTCAGTACGGGCATTGGCGCCGGTATTATCACCAACGGCAAGATTGACCAGGGCCTCCGCAAAAGCGAAGCCGGCCACATGCGCATCGAATACGATGGACGCATCCGCGCCTGGGAAGATTTCGCCTCTGGGCGCGCTATCGTAAAAGTCTATCGAAAATACGCTCGCGAGATCAAGAGTAAGCGCACCTGGAGACAGATCGCCGACCGCATCAGCCGCGGGCTACTAGTCTACATCCCTATCACTCAGCCCGACGTCATCATCTTTGGTGGCAGCGTCGGTACCTACTATGAACGCTACGGCGCCTATCTCGAAGAGATTCTGCGCACTCATCTCCCGCCCCATATCCCCTGCCCGAAACTCTTGCAGGCCAAACACCCCGAAGAAGCAGTCGTTTATGGATGTTACTACTATGGTATCGATTACCTCGCTGAGCACCCAGCTCACCGACGCTAAACTTACCACCCCCTCGGGAACACCGGTCACTATCAGCGAATCGGATCAGTTCGGATGGAATCCAGACAGCGCCACCGTCTCGTACGATCCCACTCTTCCAGATGCGACAAGCCTACTTCTTCACGAAATAGGTCACGCCCTCCTCGGTCACTCCCAGTACGGGCGCGATATTGAACTTCTCGTGATTGAACGCCAAGCCTGGGATAAAGCCGAACTTATGAGCAAAGAATACGGTATTATGATTGACCCTGACCTCATAGAAGACACCCTCGACACCTACCGCGACTGGCTGCACTCTCGCTCACTATGCCCTTCTTGCGCATCCACGGGCCTCCAGGTGGCGTCGAGGACCTATACCTGTCCATCTTGCCACCAGAAGTGGCAGGTCAATGAGGCGCGCTCCTGCGAGCTTCGTCGCTACAAAACAAAATAACCCCTCTCGAGGGGTTATTTTTTTCGCGGTCTCTTGAAACCCTACCCTGAATTACTCAGTGACAGGTTTTGCTTTGCCGCGACGTGAAACACGTCCGCCACGAGCGCCCGCGATACGAGCGAGCTCTGGATTGGCAGCGAAGCCACCAGTGTGACCATGTTTGCCACCGGTTGAGCCAATCTTCGCGTAGAAGTTTGGATCCTTTGCGAGATTCTTTGCAGCAGCTTTCTTGCCACCAGCGATTGTACCAGCCATATTTTTTCTCCTTCTCCCCACTCCTGGGGACGAAATAATATTAAAAGGGTTTCGATTCACCTCTATAGATGGACCTGAAACCCTCGCTTTACCTCACATATGATATGTGTATGAATTAATCTTAGCACAAACAGTACATAATGTCAATGCTTACACTGCACATTTTTATGGTTTTACAAGTATTGCACTTATGCATACCGTGCGATATTATAGTTCTGCACCTGCTTGAATCTTGAAAAACTACGAGGTTCACCACAACATACGATTCCCGTTTCCTGCGAGATCCGAGAATTCACCACAAAACGGACCCATCCATAGATGGGTCCGTTTTTAGATTACTCTATTCAAGAGATGTCGCCTACTCGACCCCTCTAATACCCAAGGCCCTCTTAAGATCTTGTACAACGTAGCGCCAGCTCCATTCGGTGCTTTCGACACTCGGGGATCCCAGGGTAGACATAGAGGCTCGAAGCCTAGCTTGAGTTGCATCTAATATCTTTTGCATAGTTTGTATATCATCCGACGCAATAGCCCTATCGGCGTGCCGTCTTAAGTCATCTGAAAACATGAGCCGATAGTTCGGCGCCGTGCCAGTTTCCCACTTGTGGCAGTATAATAAACGATAGATGCGTCTTATATTCAAAGTGAAGACCAGGGATCTGCCTCATATTTTTTTACTGGGGCGTGTTAAGCGCATATGGGCTGAGCATGGCGATAGTATCATCCGCGCCCTCCAGGATGATTCTGGTATCCAATTTACCCGTTCAGTAAGCGCAAGAGTGCAGTTTTGTGAGAATCCAGACTGGTGGGAGGGTAGCGCTGGTCGCACTGGCAAAAAAGCCATAACGATATCGCTCCCTCGAAATGCATTTGCACTTTACGACGAAGCCGTAATCTGGGTCTTGGCGCATGAGCTCGGCCATCGACTGCTCGATCAGCACGGGATAGAATTTGATAGTAATAGCTTCCCCGATGAGGATACGTGGCATTACTACCAGCATAAACTGCTCTTTATCTTTCTTATCGATAGCCTAGCGCGAGCATTAAATCCTGATCAGTGCCGTCAACTAATAGACAACATCCCCGGAACTGGATATACCGGCAGCGACGGTACGTCGCGTGCGTGGAAGTGGGCTAATGGTCTATCTGTTATTGAGCGTCGAAAGCTCGTTCAAGAAATTATCGTTGATAGACAAACCAATATTCTCCTAGAAAATAATCGTCAAAGATAAAAGCCACCCTGTTCGGATGGCTTTCATATAATTCGGCGCCGTGCTAGTTTCCCACTTGTGGCAGTATAATCGCCGCTGACGAGCTTGACTTCTGTGTTCGGAATGGGAACAGGTATTTCCTCGTCGCCATGG
>JBBRCG010000002.1:0-96316 GCA_038205065.1 Saccharimonadales bacterium (SeqCode) | reverse complement strand
AACATTAGGAGAAATTATGAAAACTATTCTGGTTGACGCGATTAACGGATTGATCCTGGAAAACGGGACAGTCTTTCGAGCCATGTATGAGATGTTTGAGCAGTATCCAAATAGGAAGATTGTCCTGACCGGTGCAAACGACGAGCAATTCCAGAAATTTAATCTTAGCGAGTCACCCTATGATGTCTTCACACTTAAGCATAATCCTGAAAAAACTGACCCACAGTATTTCCGCATCCTACTCGATGCGTATAATCTGCAACCAGAAGATGTGATCTATTTTGAACACAATGCGCAAGCTGCGAGTACTGCAGAGTCTATCGGCATCATAACGTATTTCTATGATCATACAAAAGAAGATCTTGTTGCTTTAAAGCAATTTATCGATTCAAACCTATAACGCTACCTATAGCGTGTGAAATATTTCACAATACCACAGATGTGGGCATAGAATTGTAAAAAATACATGATCAAAACGCTTGTGTTCAAAAACCTAGTGTCATACTATAGCTACAAGACACTATATATGTAGCGTTGGCACCAAATAGACAAGGACGTGTAAAACAAAAATATCGCCCATCGTGCGAGCGTGGACGATCTGTTTTCTATGCCTCATAACAGATCAAAGGATAGGATTTATGAATATTCAAGTTGTAAAACGCGACGGCTCACGGGAGCCATATGACGCCAACAAGATCAACCTTGCCCTCGTGAAGGCGAGCGAAGGCTTACCTGACCAGATCAGTAAGGTAGTTGAAGTAGCCAGCCAGCTCCAATTGACATTATTTGATGGCATCACCAGCCAGCAGCTCGACGAAGCAGTGATCCAGACGACTCTGCAGAACGTGAAGGACGATCCGGACTATGACAAGATCGCGGCGCGGCTGCTGCTCAAGACGATCTATAAAGGAGTGCTCGGTGATTACGATACGGCAAAAGAGCTAAAGAAGCTACATGAAACCGAATTTATAGAATATCTCAAAGAAGCAGTGAAGAGCGGTTTGCTCGATCCTCGCATGGCGGATGGAACAACATTTGACCTCAAGAAATTAGCCGTGGCACTCGATCCCGCAAAAGATGATTTGTCGAAATATCTCGGTGTCATCACCAACAAAAATCGCTACGCGCTACGGAAGGGCAGCGGCGAGCCGATCGAAGTACCGCAGTTTACCCACATGCGTATCGCGATGGGGCTCAGTTACAATGCCCCGAATCCGACCGAGTGCGCACTCGATTTTTACGAACACATGAGCAATCTCAGCTACGTACCGGGCGGATCGACACGGGTCAACGCTGGTGGTGCGTATCCGCAACTTTCGAACTGTTTCCTCATCAACGTTGACGACGATATGGAGTCGATCGCGAAGGGGATTCGAGACACGATGTGGATCGCCAAGGGAACGGGCGGTATCGGAATCGGATTTACGAAACTTCGCGCTGCGGGGAGCCCAGTCAAGACGACGAATACCGAGAGTACGGGCCCGATTCCATTTATGAAGATGGTCGATACGGCGCTCTTTGCGGTCAGTCGTAAGGGTAAAAAAGCCGGTGCCGCCGCCCTCTACATGGAAAACTGGCATCTCAACTTCCCACAATTTCTCGATCTCAAGCAAAACTCAGGAGACCCGTATTTGCGCACTCGATTTGCCAACACGGCGGTGTTTATTAGTGACGAATTCATGAAGCGAGTAGAGAGTGGCGATGACTGGTACTTGTTCGACCCGGCCGATGTCGCCGATCTTACGGAGCTATACGGCGAGGCTTTTTCGACGCGCTATCGACACTACGCGAAGATGGCCGAAGAGGGCAAACTGCGAACGTTCAAAAAATTACCGGCCCGCGAGCAGTATCGTCAGATATTGATTCAGCTCCAGGCGACGAGCCACCCATGGTTGACCTGGAAAGACACGATCAACACACGTGCGCTCAACAACAATACGGGGACGATACACCTGTCGAACCTCTGCACGGAGATCACGTTGCCACAGGACAAGGATAATATCTCGGTGTGTAATCTCGTGAGTATCAATCTCTCAGCGCATCTCAATGGCGATAAGTCGTGGGACTGGGCCCGGCTCGAAGCGAGCACCAGGAGTGCGATTCGTCAGCTCGATAATCTCGTCGATATCACGAAATTGCCAGTGCCAGAAGCGATGCACTCGATCGATCAGACGCGCGCACTTGGTCTCGGCGTGATGGGATTTACGGATATTCTCGAGCGACTCGGCCGTAGTTATGAGTCAGAAGAAGCCTACGACCTGATGGACCAACTGATCGAATTTATCAGCTACCACGCGATCGACGAATCGGCGGAACTTGCCCAGAAACTCGGATCGTACCCAGCATTTGAGGGGAGCGGATGGAGCAAGGGGATGTTACCTATCGACACCATCGACCTCCTCGAAATCGACCGGAATGTCTCTGTCGACGTGACGCGCAAGAAGCATCTCGACTGGGAGAAGCTTCGCAAAAAAACCACCAAAGGCATGCGCAATTCGACGCTCATGGCGATTGCACCGACGGCAAACATCGGCCATATCGCCGGCACAACACCGGGGATCGATCCACAATTTAGCCAGATCTTTAGTCGATCAACACTGAACGGTAAGTTTCTCGAAGTAAATGCGAACCTCTTCGCTGACCTCAAGCGCCTCGGCATCTGGGATGAGGTAAAGGATGACCTGCTCATTAACCAGGGCGACATCCAGAACATTGCGGCGATTCCGAACGACATCAAAGCGATCTACAAAACGAGCTTCCAGCTGAGTCCGTACGCCTTTATCGAAGTCGCCGCCCGGGCACAGAAATGGGTTGATCAAGCGATCTCCCGCAACATGTACCTCGAAACACGCGATATTGATGAGTACGAAAAGATTTATCTCGAAGCCTGGAAACGCGGCCTCAAGACAACTTACTATTTGCACGTAAAGCCGCGCCACCAGTCCGAACAGACAACCGTGTTGCCGAATGAAAACAAAGTTCGTGTCACGACGAGCGGCCGCAGCATAGGATTTGGATTTAGCCGCAAAACTAACGAAGCCGCCAAGGAGGCATTATGACAGACAATAAAAAAACAACGACCGAAGCGTACGAAAAGCCATTCGGAATCCTCGGTTCGGGCCTACGCGATGGCTTGCAGCTCAAACCGATCCGCTATCAGTGGGCGAAGGATCTCTACGACCAAGCGGTGGCCAATACGTGGTTTCCGAACGAAGTGCAGCTCGTGCAAGATCTGGCGGATTTTGAGAAATTAACGGACGAGGAAAAGCATGCGCTCAAAACCGTGATTAGTTACTTGAACCCGAACGAGCTACTCATCAATAAGTCGCTTGCCTTTGGTATTTACCCCTACGTCAATGCCGCTGAGGCGCATATTTACCTCAGTAAGCAGATGTGGGAAGAAGCGAATCACTTCATGACGTTCGAATATATCATCGAGACATTTCCGTTTGATCGTGACGAAATTTACGCTGCCGGATTTGGCAAAAAGTCACTCGCCGACAAGGCTGAGTTCCAGAATAAATACCTCGGCCGCATCCTCAATGGCCACATCGATATCGATACGATCGAAGGAAAAAAGGATTTCGTCCGCAGCCTCGTCGCCTACAATATCGTGCTCGAAGGTATCTGGTTTTACAGTGGTTTCATGGTCGGCATGAGCTTCCGCCAGCGCAATCTGCTGCGCAATGTCGGCTCGCTACTCGACTGGATCACCCGTGACGAGAATCTCCACCTGACGTTTGGGATCAACTTGCTCCTGACGATCCTCGATGAAAACCCTGACCTTCAGACCGCAGAATTTGCCGAAGAAATTCGCAATCTCATCCTCGAAGCGGTACGACTCGAGGTGGCCTACAATAACGATATGTTGCCTCACGGGATCCTGGGCCTCAATGCCGACTACGTCAACCAATACGTCCAGTTCATGACCGACCGGCGCCTGCAGGAGCTCGGATTTGAGCCCGAATACAACGTCAGCAATCCCGCCAAGTGGTTGGCGGCGGCAAATGACACACTCGAGCTCGTCAATTTCTTTGAGAGTACCAACACTAGTTATGAAGTAAACAGCGCACAATAGGGGGCTATCACATGAATGCATCACAAATTATTTCAGATGAGATGACACTAGAAGAAAAACTTGCCGCGATCGACCAGGCGATGACAACTGCAAACGCGCAGGCCGAGCAGCAAGCGGCGCAAAATGGCGACGTATTCGCACCTCTGGACCCAGCCGATCTTACGATGTGCGAAGGCTGCCAATAGAAACCGTGTAGTAAAAAGCACACGCATTTTCGTCTTGAAAACTATTCGCCTAGTGCTTATAGTTCTATGTAGACACTACGCGAATCTAGGGGGTGTAGGGTTCAAACAAACATTAATATAACAGGGGAATAACAGAAGACCGCCCGTGGGGTGCGGTGTTCTTTCTCTGTGTGCATAGAGGAGGGGTATATGGGAGCAATTATTTCAAATGATATGACACTCGAGGAGAAGCTCGCGGCTATTGATGCGGCAGAACTTGGAGGGCAGTACTAATATGAGGGAGATTCTTCGCCAGTTACTGCCCGAGGATGAGCTTGAGCGTGTCTTGCCTTCACCAACAGAAATATCTCCCCAACTTTGGCAGACGCATGGTCTGGACGGGATTGAGGATCCACGTGATCGAATACTTCTCGGCTATTGGCTTGCAAACCTTGAGGATGCTGATCGGCTCCGTCTACGTAGGAACCCTGAGGATTTACGGGCGGTAGTGAGCATTTTAGGAAAATCAGGATATAACGCGTCCGCACCTTTTCCGGAACAAGATCTTGCAGCGTAAATAGCGCTATATAATTATTACAACACGCTACCTATAGCGTATCCTGCGCTAGATCTGCTATACTAAAGATCCATGGAGGTGAAGACACACATGGCAACAAACACGAAATATATCTTTGTAACCGGCGGCGTACTATCAGGCGTCGGCAAGGGAATAACGGCGGCGAGTATAGGCGCCGTTTTGCAAGCCAAGGGGGCTAGTGTCAGTGTTCAAAAATGTGACCCGTATCTCAATGTGGACGCGGGTCTTTTGAATCCGAAAGAACATGGGGAGTGTTTCGTGACCAAAGATGGTGCCGAAACCGACCTCGATCTCGGACATTATGAGCGGTTCCTGGATATCGAACTGACGCAAAAGAATGCCACCCTCCAGGGCCGACTGATGAAGCAACTCATCGATGATGAGCGCGCCGGAAAATTCGGCGGTCAGACGCTGCAACTCGTGCCTCACCTCACGAACGCCATCATGCAGTCGATCGTCGTCGCGGGCCAGGGGAGTAATTTTCATATCGTCGAGATCGGCGGGACAGTCGGCGACTACGAGGGACTCTCTTTCCTCGAAGCGATCCGCGAATTTGGCGTGAAAGTCGGTCGCGATCGATGTCTCTACGTTCACGTAGTGTACGTACCGTATCTCGGGACGAGCCACGAATTCAAGAGTAAACCTGCCCAAAACGCCCTCAATGATCTGCGTGGCTATGGCATCGTCCCCGATGTCGTCGGTGTACGCTTCGATGGTCCAGTATCAGCGCCAGAGGCGATCGCGGACAAGATCAGTCGGTTTGGTGGCGTGACGCGCGACAGTGTCATGATGATGCCGAATTGCAAAACCGTCTATGAGGTGCCCCTCACGGTGGCGCGAGATCTCGATGCAAAACTCACGGTATTCTCGGGCATCAAAAAGAAGCCCGATCTCCATGCCTGGCGCCAGCTCGTGGACCGCGACACCGAGGGCTATGCGCACACGGTGACGATCGGCCTGGTGGCGAAATACATGGATAATACCGATACCTATCTCAGCGTTATCGAAGCGCTCAAAAGTGCGGGGTGGGCCAACAAAAGTGATGTGGATATCCGCTGGATCGATGCCGAGAAAGCCACTGACAAAGATTTCGCTGAGGTTGACGGGCTCTTGGTGCCAGGCGGATTTGGCTCGCGTGGTATCGAGGGCAAAATCGCTGCAGCGCGCTACGCGCTGGAGCACAACAAGCCATACCTCGGCATCTGTCTCGGCCTTCAGGTGGCTATCATTGCGGCCGCACGCAAGGTGGGACTCACCGACGCGAATAGTACTGAATTCGATCCGAAAACTCCGCATGATGTGGTGTATATCATGCCGGGTCAAGAAGGGAAGGAATCGACCGGGGGCACGCTGCGACTTGGTAACTATCCCGCGACGCTCAAAAAAGGCAGTCGAGCCGCTGAAGTTTATGGCGAGACGCATGTCGTCGAACGCCATCGCCATCGCTATGAGGTAAATCAGAAGTATTTGAAACAGATCGAAAAGGGTGGAATCGTTGTAACCGGCACATCACCCGATAAGCGCCTTGTTGAATACATCGAAGCACCCGACTGTGACTATTTCGTCGCCACCCAGGCTCATCCCGAATTTCGCTCCCGCCCAATGCGCGCGCATCCGTTGTTCGTAGGACTGCTCAGGGCGGCGATTGACAATAAAGCATAAGTGTGATAATATAGAGTTATAGGATAACAACACAAATATGTCCGAAGAAAAAAACATAGAACAAACCGAACTCGACAGTGATTCTGTCTCGGCGCTTGAGTATGTACTCGAGAATGTGCAGGGTATTAGCCCCGTCTCAACCCCGCTCGTCGTCGAAGATGAATTTGCAGCCTAACCTCTGATATACTAAACACCATGGAACAGCGTATTAGTGAGAGCATCAGGGAATTATTTGGTATAGAAATCATACCGCAGGTTTCGCGACCCGAAGCAAAGTTTGGGGATTGGGCGACTAATGTCGCGATGCAGCTCGCAGCGCAACTCGGTCGTGCCCCGCGGGAGATTGCTGAGCAAATCGCCGCGCATCTGCGCGAAAGTGGAAATTATTCGGAAGTGAGTGTCGCGGGACCAGGATTTATCAATCTGAAAATTAGCGATGGTGCGCTACGGGCGCTTGCTGATACCATCCCGAAAAAGTCTCGTGACGATATGACGGTAGTGATCGAAACAAACAATCCGAATCCGTTCAAGGCCATGCATATCGGCCATGCGTTCAACGCAATTATTGCTGATACTATAGCGAACCTACTCGAGACAAGTGGCGCACGCACGCACCGTGTGAGTTATCACGGCGATGTCGGACTGCACGTCGGCAAAAGTATGTGGGCATTACTACGCTACGTCGATGGTGACGCCGAGCGCTTGCGGGATGTGCCAGAGGGCGAGCACAATAGCTTCATGAGCCAAATGTACGCCGAGGGCGCAAGGGCTTACAAGGAAGACGAAACGGCAAAAACAGGGATAGACGAACTTTCCAAGCAGTCGTTTGCTCGCGAGGATGCGTTGTATGCCGCAGTTTATGATACGGTATTTGGCTGGAGTTTCGAGCAGATCGACACTATCGTCGCGCGACTTGGCAATAAGCCGACTGATAAGCCACCATTTCTGGAAAGCGAGGCGGATGTCCGCGGCGTGAAGGTCGTCAAAGACAACGTGCCGAATGTGTTTCAGGAGAGTGACGGAGCGTTGATATTCCGCGGGAGCGAATACGGTGCATTTGATAACGTGTTCGTGAATAGAAACGGGCAAGGGCTTTATGGCGCGCGAGATCTCGGTCTCATGCTGCTAAAAAATGAGAAATATCATCCGGACAAAAGCTACATCGTGACCGCCGAGGAACAGAAAGATTATTTCAAGGGCGTTCTAGCCGCAGCGAGACTCGCTATGCCAGAATTAACAGATGTGACGGTCAATATTTCGACCGGCACCGTGAAGCTCACGACTGGCAAAATGAGCTCACGTGACGGTGACGTTATTGAGATAGCGTGGTTGTTTGACCAAGTTGCCGAGGCCATAAAAGCCCGTGGCGGCGAACCGACAGAGGACGTCATGGCGGGGGCGCTTCGTTATGCATTTTTGAAACAGCGCGTTGGCGGAGATGTCGTTTTCGACGTCAATGAATCAGTGAGTATACAGGGAAATAGTGGACCATATTTGCAGTACGCGCACGCGCGGGCATGTTCGATTTTGGGTAAAGTCGGGGATAATTTCTTAGGCGTAGCAAGGGGTGATATCCCGCAATACGATGAGCACGAACGCTCACTTATACGGAAAATCGGTGAATATAGCGAAGTGGTGGAACGGGCGACGATCGAACTGGCGCCGCATCATATTTGTACGTATCTCTTTGAGCTCGCGCAAGAGTTTAACCGCTTCTATGAGCAGTGTCCGATCCTCGGGGACGGACGCCAGCGGGTCCGGTTATCACTCGTCGATCACTACAGGCGTACGCTCGCGGCAGGGCTGGGTGTGCTCGGCATCGTGGCGCCAGAGAAGATGTAGGCGAGGCTTGCCTTGTCTTTTGTGGTGACTCATCTATAATTTAAGAGACTAACTGAGGTAATAAGGAGCTATATCCCTATGGCAACAAGTACGAAAAAGGAAGCGGCTGCCCGCAATAACGAAGATGCGAAAATTGCACGTGTCGCAAAGCTAAAACAATTTGCTCGCGGGAGTAATGGGTTTATGAACTTCATCCGCGAACAGGGTGTGATCGGCCTCGCTGTCGGTCTCGCGATCGGCACCGCAGCTGGTGCGACGGTCAAGACGCTCGTCGAAGGCTTTATCACGCCGATTGTTCAGTTTATTGTAGGTTCAACCTCTGGCCTCGAAGCCGCAACCTGGCATGTTGCATTCTGGGGACGAACGGCTGACTTCAAGTGGGGAGCTTTCGTTAGCTCGTCGATTACGCTCATCGCAACTGCGTTTGTGATCTACCTGATCATCCATGCGTTCAAGCTCGATAAGCTAGACAAGAGCAAAGAGTAATCGTCGTTAACTCGTAAAACGAGGTCGTCCATCTGGGCGACCTCTTGGTATTTGGTCAAAATATGGTTGGTGGGGCGCACCGCGGGGAGATAACTCCACGCGGTGCGCCCTCACGACGTCAGGCGGCGGCGAGCTTTCGACGACGAGACTTCTGTCGACGACAGCAGGTGGGCTTGCGACCCTGGGCACGTTGCTGCTCATTGCGAGCCCGAAGGCGCGCTCCACGAGCGTCTCTGCCCTGCTTCGTGTAGAGGAGCTTCTTGGTCACGTTGTCGTACCTCAGAAGTCCCTCGGCCACCATGAGCTTGATGCAGCGCGTGATGGTCGTGATCTGCCCGTCCTTGTCCCGTCCCAGCTCGGGGCGGATGTTCTCATGCACCTTCTTCCATATGAATTCGGCGTACTTCTCGGGTTTGTACCCGGCCCATCCGTAGATGCCGTGGCGCTGAGCGATGACAATAGCGAGTGTCACCTCCACTCCACGCTTGATCTTGGGTTCCGGGTGGTAGAGGCACGAGTCGGACACGAAGCGTCCCTTTCGTCATGATTTCCGGCGGGGTGTCGGATTTGTATATTCTATCATGTATCGCAAAGAATGCAACAAATAGGGCAAACCCTGGTATAATGAGAGCAATGAACGCGCAAGAAAATACGAAAACAGCGAAACCAGCCGGAAAGATTCTTTGGATGGATCTCGAAATGACCGGACTCGACCCAATTGAGGATCGAATACTTGAAGTGGCGGCAATCGTGACGGATTGGAATTTCAAAGAAATTGCCACATATGAAGGCGTAAAAAAAGTTAGTCCAACGCTTATGAAAAAGCGCATGGCGATTCCGTTTTGGGATACTTTCTCGACCGTTCGCGACGCGTTGATGGCCCAAAATGAGGGAGGCAAAAGTAGCCAAATGGTTGAGGATGAATTACTCGCATTTGTTGACGAACATTTCCCAGCTGATACGCCAGTATTACTTGCTGGAAACTCGATTCACCAAGACCGACGATTTATCGTCAATGAATGGAAGCGCCTTGACGCGCGTTTGCACTATCGCATGCTCGACGTGAGTGCCTGGAAGGTTGTATTCGACGGGAAGTATCGCAAGAAATTCGCGAAGCCCGAAGCGCATCGCGCGCTCGATGACATCCGCGGTAGCATCGAAGAGCTGCAGTACTATCTCAAAAAGGTGAAAGTATGACGCATAAGGAGATCGAAGAGTATCTGCTCTCGATGCCGGGTGCGTGGCTAGACTATCCATTCGGCGAAGGAACGGCCGTTTACAAAATCGGCCATAAGGGCGTGCCGGGGCCAAATGAGAAGATGTTTGCACTCGTGAGTGAAGATTCGAAGCCACTTCGCGTGAGCTTCAAGACTGATCCTATTTTGAACAAAACGCTGCAGGAGCGCTACGAATCGGTCTTACCAGGCTACCACCTGAATAAAAAACATTGGTTGACGGTGATCTGCTCCGGTCAACTAACCGATGACGAGATCCGAGATCTCGCACGACTTAGCTACAATCTCGTGACTGACAATAAATTTATTTTGAGCTAGTGAACGTGGAGAAGGCGTCGATCGCTGTATCGATCGTGCCGATGTTGGTATCATAAAAATTCGTGACTGAGGTCGAATTGGCGCTGACTTTGAGCGACTGGAGCTTGCTCTTCAATATCGTCAATTCGTAGGCCATTTGAGTGGCGTAGCTGCGATCAAGCGTACCAGTGAGGTAGGCGTCGTTTAGCTTGCTCGTGAGATCGGTGAGATACGGCTGCTCAGTCTTCTTGGCGGCAGTTAACGCCGTATCGGTAGTCTTAAGCCCGCGGGCGGTCAGGATGGTCGAGAGATCTGAGTCCATCGAAAGAAGCGACGTCTTGAGTGTCGTGTTCATGCTCGAGAGTTGATTTTGCTGAAGGCGTTTTTGCTGTTGATCGGTGACGGTTTCCAGCGTCGCGAGACGTGCCTGGATGGTGCGGGCTTGAGCCGTGAAATTTGGTGGACTCGAGAGGTTTACGATGAGCATCAGGGCGCCGATAGCGAGTATGAGGAATGCGCTAATTCCACCGAAAAGAACGATCGGGCTGATCTTCTTTGCCGGGGCAGGCGCCGCGATCTGGTTGAGATAATCGACGGAAAATTGATTTGGCGCAGGCATCGGAGCAGGTGCCGGGAATTGTGATAACGGCTGCACGGGAGGTGCGGCCGGCGCGATGGCCGGGTTTGGCTGGTATTGTGGATTCGGCTGGTTTGGCTGCTCAGGATTCATCAGATCTATTTAAGCATAAACAATAACAGAGGTAAATAGTGCTATACTAGACTTTATGCAAGGCGACGCAAAAGAAGAGGTGCGAGCTCGGCTCAATATTGAAGATGTCATCGGTGAATACATGCAGCTCAAGCGTGCTGGCCGGAACTTCAAAGGTCTTAGCCCATTTAGCGGCGAAAAAACGCCAAGCTTCTTTGTGAGCCCTGATAAAAATATTTGGCATGATTTTAGCTCGAACAAGGGCGGCGATCTATTTACTTTCGTCATGGAAGCGGAGGGAATGGATTTTCGACAAGCGCTCGAGCATTTAGCGCGAAAGGCCGGCGTCGATCTATCGTTATATGAAAACAAATCTTCACAAGACCTGGCTCGTCGAAAACGACGGCTTATCGAAGCGACCGAACTCGCGGTGTCTTACTATCAGCACAGTTTGGTGCGCAATCGTGGCGCGCTTGACTATGTAGTGCAACAGCGGCACTTGAGCCGAGATGTAGCGCAATTATTCCGGATCGGTTATGCGCCAGATACTGGTTCGGCCCTCACGAGCTTCTTGGAAAAGCGTGGATTTACGAAGCAGGAGCTAGCCGAAGCCGGTCTCTGTAATCGTTATGGCAGCGATCTTTTTCGTGGCCGAATGATGATTCCTTTGATGGATGGATCGGGCCAGCCGATTGGCTTCACCGGGCGGATCATCGGCGACGTTGAGAATGCGCCAAAATACTTGAATACGCCACAGACGATGCTCTACGACAAGGGCCGACACGTGTTCGCGCTCGCCCAGGCGAAGGAGGCGATTCGTAGTCGCGGGTATGTGGTGGTGGTCGAGGGAAATCTCGATGTGGTGAGTAGCCACCAGGCGGGAGTGGGTCAGACTGTCGCGACGGCCGGGACGGCGATGACCGAGCATCATCTCAAGGCCTTGAAGCGCCTTAGCGCAGACGTCAGATTGGCTTACGATGGCGATAGCGCGGGGCTTGCTGCGACTGAGCGGGCGATCGCGATCGCGTCACAACTTGGCATAGAGCTCACAATTATTAGTTTGCCAGACGGCGCGAAGGATCCAGATGAATTGATTCAAAAAGATGCGTCGGCTTGGCAGCGCGCGATCGATGAGGCCCGGCCAGCGGTCGACTGGATTCTCGATCAGTATAGCGGCCGTGTCGATATGAAGTCGGCGGTAGGGAAGCGTACCTTTACGAGCGCTGGGCTTGGTCTCGTAGCTCTACTTCACGACCCGGTAGAACGAGAACATTACGAGCGGATTATTGCCAAGATGACTGGCTCGACGCTTGAGGCAATTCTCGAAAAAATGAAACAAAATAGTTCCGAACCAGCCTCGCTGCGAACCGTTCAGACCTCATCTGAGAGCCCCACAACAGAAAAAGACTTCGTGACACAGGATAATGCGCTCGCGGTCGCGGCGGTTGATGCGTCGAGCCAGGAGCTCTTCGGACAGATGAATCTAGAGATACTTGAGGGACCAGCGCGACAATCCCTCGGACGCTACTTTGCCCGCAATCCAGGAACGGCATTGTCAGATACCCCCGATGAGTTGCAAGAATACGATGAGTATGTAAAAATAGTATTGTTAAGAGCCGAAGCGCGGTACGCTGATTGGAGTGACCAAGATCGTTTTTACGAGACAGCCCGCCTTATCCGGCAGATAGAAAATGAATATAAGAAACACAAAAGAGACCAGTTAACCAACGAGCTTCGCGATACCGAGGCTGCCCATGATGATGAAAGGGCAGACGAACTGCGCCAGGAGCTCAACAAACTCATAAAGGAGATTGCGCGTGGCAGATGACCCAGATGACAAGACGCTAGTTGATGATGAAGCCGATGGCGCCATTATCGAAGAAGTAGTGGTATCGGAATTTGAAGAGCCGGGACCCGACGAGCTCGAGGAAGAAGAACTGGATACGCCAGAGGAAATCCTCAATAGCGGCCAGTATTTTGATGATATTTCGGACGACTCAGTTCGTCTGCATCTTCGTGAAATTGGTAAGATTCCGCTACTTTCCGCGTCTGAAGAGCTCGAACTTGCGCAGCGCGTTGTCGCAGGCGACAAGAAAGCTAAAGACAAGATGGCCGAGGCAAACATGCGCCTCGTCGTCAGTATTGCGAAACGCTACAGCGGTCGCGGACTCGATTTTCTCGACCTGATTCAGGAAGGCCACACCGGGCTTTTGCGTGCCGTTGAAAAATTCGACCCAGACAAGGGATTTAAATTTTCGACCTACGCGACATGGTGGATTCGCCAGGCGATTACTCGCGCCATTGCCGATCAGGCGCGCACAATTCGTATTCCAGTTCACATGGTAGAAACGATCAATAAATTACTTCGTACCCAGCGACGCATGACACAGGAACTGAACCGTGAACCGTCGATCGAAGAGCTCGCGAAAGAGCTCGAGATGGAGCCGGAAAAAGTTGAGTACGTCATGAAGATCAAACAAGATATCAGCTCGCTCGACGCTGGTGTTGGTCGTGATGGTGACGACGAAGATAGTGTTCTTGGTGACTTTATCGAAGACGAAGATGGCACGACGCCGGAAGAATCAGCTGCGAATCAGCTTCTCAAAGAGCAGGTGCAGGCGGTTCTCTCGACACTTTCTGACCGCGAACAAAAGATCATTCGTATGCGATTTGGACTCGACAATGGCAAGAGCCACACGCTCGAAGAAGTAGGCCAGGAGTTTGCAGTTACTCGTGAGCGTATCCGTCAGATCGAGGCAAAAGCCCTCGCAAAACTCCGCAAGCACAAAGATGCGAAGAAACTATACGAATATCTACAGTAAATGAGACACCCGCGAACGGGTTTCTCATCACGCGGTGGGACGAAGTAAATTCGTCCGGACCGGTTGCTCTTCCTGGGGGCTACAGAAAGAATCCGAAGAAAACTCGGATTCTTTTAATTTGGCTATTCCGCGAATGCACCGGCGAGGACATCGTCAATTTTTTTGTGTAACTCTTCGAGATCGCCGTCATTAATAATGTAGTGATCGGCGATGGCGATCGGGCCGCCTTTTTCGATATTTTCAATCTCGGTGTAGTCGCGCATGGTTGCTTCTTCTTCGGTGAATGGTCGGTTGGGACGGTTGGCGAGGCGGTGATGACGGAGATGCCGAGGCGCGACGATCGCAATCACTTCAAGCGAAGCGTGGTACGTATGTTTGAGTGCGCGATATTCGCTCCACGAGTAGAGTCCATCGAGTACGATATGGTGCTGTCCTGCGGCCGTGAGGCGACTAATTTCTTCGATGGCACGTCGCGCAAACACATCGTTTCCTTCGCGAGCGCGGAAATCCTCGCGAAATAATTGCGAACTTTCTGGCGTAATTTCGATGCCGCGATTGGTCATTTCACCGTACATAAACCCGCCGAAATATACTTTCGGCCAGCCTTTGGCGGTGATATATTCGACCGCTTCGGTTTTGCCCGCGCCGGGCATGCCAACTACGCCCACGAGCCTAACGTCAGATTGAGAAACCATAAGCATAGTGTAGCATACGCTAGATCTATTAGTGTGTATGGTGAAAATAACAACACATTATTTGCGACCCCACTTTATTTTTAGGAGTTGGTTGCCTGAAATGGCTTTCATATGACAGGCGAACGACTGGGTGGATCAAGATCAAGCAAGTCAAGCACGCAACGAGCCATGGGGGCGGCGCTGGTCGAGGCCCTACAAGCACCTGCAGATGATCTCGCTATGCCTGACGGGACGGATGGGGTAGATTGGGACACGGCAATGTGCGCACGGGTAGATTCATCAATGCTTCCCCCGGAAATGGGTAGGCTAAAAAGTCCCGCAAGAGCTCTGTGTCGGCTATGTTTGCGGGAAGGCGAGTGCTTCGCGTATGAGCTTGAGGCCGATAGGCGGTTTGGCGTCTACGGCGCATCGCCACGCCCTTAGTGCGGTAGGCTCAAAAAGCGCCAGTCCTGAGGTATACTAGAGACATGACAAAGAGGTTGGTGATTATTGATGGCAAGAGTGTGTTTTATCGCGGCTATTACGCGATGCCGAATCTTTCTACGGCCGATGGAACACCGACGGGCGGCGTATATGGATTTGCGGCCCTCAGCCTCGAACTGATTCGCAAATTAAAGCCAGATTATGTCTGCGTCGCATGGGACAAGCCAAAGACAAACATCCGCAAGCGCCTTGAGATGTATCCTGAGTATAAGGCTGGCCGCAAGCCTGCGCCAGCTGATTTTTATGCGCAAATCCCGATCCTCCAAGAGCTACTTGAAGCGCTTAGTTGGCCATTTTATGAACTCGACGATTACGAAGCCGATGATATTATGGCGACTCTCGCGCGTCAGGCGAGCGCCCGTGGCATCGAGACGTGTCTCATTACGAGTGATCTCGACGCACTTCAGGCAATCGATCCGCTGACGCATGTGTATGCGATGAAAAAAGGGCTGACGAACATCGAACGATTTGATACAGAAATGTTCGAAGAGAAATATGGTATTCGCGTTGATCAATTTCTCGATCTCAAAGCGCTCAAGGGCGACTCATCGGATAATATTCCCGGTGTTCCGGGTATCGGCGAAAAGACGGCCACGCAACTCCTGCAGCAGTATGAAACGCTGGAAGGAATCTACGAGAACTTATGGCAGGTAAAGGATGCGGTTCGGCGCAAGTTGGAGGTTGGGCAAGAATCGGCGGAGCTTAGTAAGCGTGTCGCAGAGCTGATGTTTGACGTGCCGATGACACTCGACCTACCGGCGATGGATATCAATGATCTCGATACTGCGAAGCTACGCGATATTTTGGTGCGGCTCGAGTTTCGGAGTCTTTTGAATAAACTGCCCGCAGGTATGCAAGTCAGTAACGACGAAGTGGTGCGTGATACCTCTCTCGATCCCGCGCAACAACTAACCGAGAGCGAGGCGAGCGCCGTGCTCATGATGGCGCGTGAGCTTTTAGTCTATCCTGACGGTGACACGATTTGGGTTTCGCACGAGCGTGGTAAGGCCGCGAAATTGACACTCAAAGAAACAGCTGCGCTGGTCGCGCATGTGCCGATTATTGCGCATGATGCGAAGGTATTTTTGAAGCAATTACTGGCCGCAGGGGAGACGCACTTACCTGAGATTCACCACGATATTGCGCAAGGTTCATTTCTGCTCAATCCACTGAGAAAATCGCGCGAATTGAGCGACCTTATCGGCACGGAAATCACTGGTCCCGAGTTCGCGATTAGCGCACTATGGACACTCTACGAGGAGCAGACAAAAGCCCTCGATGCGCTACCAAGTCTTGCGAGCGTAGCGCGAACTATCGACTTTCCACTCATCCCAGTCCTGGCCCAAATGGAGTATCGGGGTATCCGTCTGGATGTCGGCCAGCTCGACAAAATGAACACAGAAATTACTCAAGAACTTACAGGGGTAGAATCGCAAATGCACGAGATGGTTGGCTACGATTTCAACATTGCGAGCCCGAGCCAACTCGCCGAGGTATTGTTTACAAAACTGCAGTTGCCGACGGCTGGAATCAAGCGCGGCAAGACAGGCTTTAGTACCGGCCAAAGTGAGCTCGATAAGCTCCGCGGAAGCCATCCGATCATCGAATTAATCGAACGGTATCGTGAGCTGGCGAAGCTCCAAAATACCTATGTCACGGCATTGCCAAAACTCGTCGACGAACATGGCCGAATTCACACGACCTACAACCAAGACGTGGCGGCAACTGGGCGTTTGAGTAGCACCGATCCGAACCTTCAGAACATTCCCGTACGTACCGACATGGGTCGCAAGATTCGTGATGCATTTGTACCCGAAAAGGGGAACGTGTTTGTGAACGCGGACTATAGTCAATTCGAACTTCGCCTTGCGGCGGTTCTCGCTGGTGACGAAAAGATGATCAACGATTTCAACGCCGGAACCGATATCCATGCCAAGACCGCGGCGGAAGTCTACAAAGTGCCACTCGACGCCGTGACAAAAGCGCAACGTAGTGCCGCAAAAGTGGTGAACTTCGGCGTACTGTACGGCATGAGTATTCATGGCTTGATGGCCGCCGCCAACATGACATTTCCTGAAGCGAAGTTGTTCATCGACGAGTACAATCGAGTTCGCGTGAAGCTTGTAGATTATACGAAAAGTGTGATTAAAAAGGCGCATGATGATGGGTTTGTCGAAACGATGTATGGACGTCGACGCCCCACTCCAGACGTGCAGAGCAGCAACTTTATCGTGCGACAAGCGGCAGAGCGCGCCGCGGCGAATATGCCGATTCAGGGCACCGAGGCCGACCTCATGAAGAAAGCGATGGTGCTAGTTGATGAGAAGCTGTGCGTTAACGAGCCGATCGGTGAGCAACTCTTGCAGGTTCACGACTCGATCTTAGTTGAATGCAAAAAGGAAGACGCTGATAAAGTTTCCGAAATCCTCCAGAGTACCATGGAAAATATCGCCCCTGATCTCGGCGTTCGCCTCCAGGTTGATGTGCACGTGGGAGACAATTGGGGAGAAGTGTAGTGGTCGTAAAATTCGACAGCGAGAGACGCTTGCATGAACCAGAGAGTCTACATCTGGTCGATCCAGTTGAATCTGCGGAGCTATTGAATGCGGTAGCCAAAGAAGTTTCGGCCGAAGAAATTTCACTTCTGGAAACACAACATGTAATTGATGAGATGTTTCGAATCGCGGCCGGCAAAGACGGGGAGGGTGGCGCGCAAATGGTGGGGCTTGCGGCTCCACAGATCGGCGTCAGCAAGCGCATCGCAATCGTCGACATTAATGCCACGGGCATGCGCGAAGAGCAGCAGATGCGGGCGCTAATAAACCCACGGATTATTGAGATGGCGGACGATGCGGTGGATGGCCGCGAAGGCTGTTGGTCGTGCGGTTCATATTGCGCAAATGTTCCGAGAGCGGGCCGAATCGTCGTTGAAGCGCTGGACCGTGACGGAAAGCCTATTTCACTTGAGCTGGAGGGTTTTACTGCGCGAATCGTGCAGCACGAGATCGATCATCTCGACGGTATTCGATGCATCGACCGTGTGCCCGAAGATGAGCCATGGCGGCTGCACAGAGTCGATCTCGCCGACACCGAAGAGTTTAATCGCTATCGTGTCGAGTGGGCAACATGGAAAAACACATTCCCTAGAAGTGAATGGGAGAATTTTAGGGCAGGGTCGGTATGATTAAAGCGATAATATTTGATTGCTTTGGAGTGTTGGTTGGCGATGTGTTGCCAGACTTTGCAACGAAATATTTTGCGGATGACGCAGAAACGACCGTGCAGTTATGGGAATATGACGATTTAGTAAATAAGGGCAAGATGACAGTGTCCGAGTTTTTCACCTGGCTGGGCGCAAAGAGCGGCTTGACGGAACAGGAGGTTGCGAAAGAACTTGATAAGCACACATGCAACCAAGAACTCTTTGACTATATACGTGACCGACTAAACCCGGCCTATAAGATCGGTATTCTATCGAATATGGCGTACGACATGCTAGATGATCTCATGGGGCGCGAAAATCGCTCGTTGTTTGATGCCGAGATATTGTCGTTTGCCGAAGGGATCGTTAAGCCAGATGAGCGGCTCTACTTGAAGGCAACCGAGAGACTGAATGTCTTAGCGGGTGAGTGCTTGTTTATAGACGACAAAGAGCGCTACTGTGATGGTGCGCGGGCTATTGGGATGCAGGCGATGCAATATACGAATTTTGAAGAATTAAAGAAAAGGGTGGATGAAGTACTATGAACGAGCCGCGTGACCTATATTTTGTAGCGATGAAGGTGCTGCTTCGGGATGGTGACAAATTGCTTATCACCCACGATATCTTCGGCCAGTGGGATATTCCGGGCGGACGGATTCAAAAACATGAGTTTGAAGCTGCTCTCGACGATGTCATTGCGCGCAAGATGATCGAAGAGATCGGGGAAGACGTAAAGTACGAGCTAGGAGATCCGAAGGTGTTCTTCAGGGTTGAGCGCCTAGAACATTCAACGCAATCAACGGTCCGTATTTTTGCGGTCGGTTACGAGGCACGATATTTGGGTGGTGAGGTGGAGTTAGGCAAGCACCATGACAAATACGAATGGGTAGATTTGCGTATATTTAAGCCCGATGATTATTTCGAAGGTGGCTGGCTCACGGGTATCAAAGAGTATCAGAATCACCTCAAGGGCTAACCGCTCATGCTATAATTGAGCCAGAAATGACTCAAACAAACAGCGCAAACTGGTATCGGCATTGGCGGCGATTTCGACCTCGTCGGATTGTCGATAAAATCAAGGGAATCCCGAGCCACCCAACGATTCAGGACGATATTTTTCGTGATGTCGCCGACTATGTCGCACGACGAGTGCCTCATCGGCGCCCAAAGCCCGGACGACTCAAGTCTCTCGTGAAGGAGTTACGTAGTCGAGCCGAGTCGAGCGGCCGAGCCGAAGATTGGCTCGCGGCCCTCTATATCCAGGGACCGCAGGCGGCAGACGCGCAGCAACAAATGGATCAACATCCGCACGGTTATCACGATAAAGAGGCGCGAGTCTTTGAACTCATCGACTTCAATGACACATTCGTATCGACTATTCTCGCGATGAACGAGTATGATCGCTCGCAGTTCGCCATACGGGCCAAGCAGGGTCTCGATCGGATTTGTTCACAGGCGCATAGCGTGCTGTTTTCTGACGAACAATGGACGGCGATCGTACGCGGGCTGACTCGTGAAATTGCCGTATACCAGGCGGCTCGCGATAGGGGATTTGACGCAGTGTTACCGAATCGTACCGCCGATGCCATGGGAATTGATATCCAGGTCCGGGATCCCGAAAGTCAACGCTACGTGAATATTGACGTAAAGACGCCGTCGTCGTTCCGGCGCAGACTTGAGGAGCTTGAGGAGCAGGGCCGTTTGAGCGAGACTGAGTTACTCGAAGCTGACCAAAAAAGTTATGCAATTGAACATAACGGTCACGGCGATCGGGCGGTCGAAGTGATCGTCTTGTGTCTGTTACCAGACAAATTTGGTAAATTTGGCGATTTTCGCTTGCTAAATTCCGACCCAATGCGCGAAATGCTCAACTACTTGATCCGCGAGTATGGCCTCTCCGATGGCCACTATGGCATCTACGTTGCCTAACGTATGATTTAATTGACTTTTACCCCTAGGTGTGGTAATATAATGCCTATGTATAAGGGAGCAAGACCACGGATAGTTCCTTTGCTTATCGCGATCGTCGTCATCGCGCTTATTATCGCTGCGCTCGTATCGCTTGGGCGTATGCTACTTGCCAACAACACGTCATCGACTTCGCAGAATCAACAGGCGAATGTGTCGGACCAGATCCGTAGCGACCTGCTCAACACGGCTGATGGCCGCGCGGTGCGGTTTACTGAACGAGGATCGATCGTGGCGGATGAAAACTTCAAATCATACCAGATCTATGTGACGCCTACATCACGCATCTACACTACCTACAAGGGCTACCTCGCTGAGGTGGTTGAGACCAAACAGTACTCGAACAACACGCGCGCCTATGAGGAATTTGTCTATGCACTCGACAAGGCTGCCGTGAGTAGCGTGCGCGACGCTCAGGGCAATGATGATATTCGCGGTGTATGCGCGACTAATGGTCGCGTCTATCTCTTTGAGACAGTCAATAGCGGTACCGCAACACACAGTTTGTGGACATCGACTTGTGCGCAATCAAAGGGCACGATGGCCGCAGATGTTGCAAAGATTCGCGCATTATTCGTCAATCAAATACCCGATTTCAACGTCCAATATCTCGCACCAGTTCAGGGCGCCACGACGCTTTTCTAGGCTTTTCCTGTATACTAAAGGCATGATTAAAGGGGTTATTTTTGACTGCTTTGGAGTCCTCTATGGGGGCAGTTTTTCGATACTGCTCGACATGTGTCCTGTTGAGAACCAACAAGACCTCATCGATCTCAATAAAGAGAATGACTACGGCTACCTCGATGCCGACGACTACGCAGCGGGTGTCGCAAATCTCGTCGGTCGAACAGCCGATGAAGTGAAATCAATTTTTGCTCAAAAACACGTTCGCAACCAACGCATGTTTGAGTACGTCAAAGAGCTCCGCATTCGCGGTTTCAAAACAGCGCTGCTGACAAATGCCGGAAGGGACATGCCGGGCGCGCTTTTCAGTGCGCAGGAGCTCAAGGGAATGTTTGATGCATATCTTGTCTCAAGCCAAATGCGTCTCGTGAAACCTCATCCAGGCGCTTTTTTGTTTATCGCCGAGAAGCTCGGTCTGGCGACCGACGAATGTGTGATGGTGGATGACACTGAGACGAATATTGAAGGCGCAGATGCCGCTGGCATGCCCGGTGTGTGGTTCGCGGGCGCCGATGACGCGATCATTCAGATTGAAGAGCATCTCAAGTGACACGATTAGGGCCGCCTTTGCTATAATGTTCCTATATGGTCCGGGGGATATTCATAATCGTTAGCATGGCGTTCGCACTTCTGGCGATAGGCTCGTATGTATCCGCGGAAAGCTATAGCAGCACGAGCTACAGGATTAACGGTGAGATCGGTGCTTCTTCGGGTGGGGAATCAACATCATCGGCGACCTATAAACTTGTGAGCACGTCGGGCGAGTCAATCGTCGGGCAAGGTTCGGGTGGAAGCTACAAACTTGATGCGGGATATATCGCACAACTCAACAGAAGTTTGTCTCTTTCGCTACAACCGAGCGGATCTGTTGCATATCTACCGCTCGACAGTAACGTGACCGATCAGTCTCCAATATTTAATGCTGCCAATAGTGCGATCACAACCCTCCATTCAACTGGCGGCGCTACATCAGTAGCGGGCAAGGTAGGAAGCGCACTTCAATTTAATGGTACGAACCAATATGTCGATGATAGCCCTTCGGATGATGCAAACTATAACAACGTATCCAGCACGGCGGGAACGATAGAACTCTGGTTCAAGTCTCCCTCTGCGACCGCGAGCGACCAATTTCTCATCTCGCGCGAGGGTGGCTGTAAGGGGTGGCAGCTAAAGATTACGACGAGTGGCCAAATTCACGCACAGTTTGCGACGAGCCCAACTGACTGTGGGTCGGCCACCTATACCTCAGTAGATTCGCCTAGTTCATATGTAGATAACACCTGGCATCACGCGGCGATGACGATAGACCGAGCGACGTCGACCCTCAGGCTCTACATTGATGGTCAGTCGGTTGCGAGTGCGAATACAATTCCTGCATCTGACCCAGGAGTTGGCGGGACCCTTAAGATAGCCGCAGACTATGCAAACCTGAACCTTTTGGCTGGCACTCTCGATGAGGTAAAGATATTTAGCCGCGCTCTCAAGACAGATGAGATCTCCGCGGAATATGCGGCCGGGGCTGCGGGCGTGCCGAGCGGCCTCTCGCTTGGGGCGGTCACTCCGGGCGTGTCGAATACTGCGTCTGCAGACGTGGTGGTGCAGGCCGATACCGGGAGCTATAGTCTGTCAATAAATCAAAACAATGACCTCAAGACCGGCAGCTATACGATCCCAGCGGTTTCCGCGAACATCTCGTCGCCCGCTGCGTGGACGGAAGGGGCCACAAAGGGACTAGGCTTTACGCTCACGAGCGGGCCAAGTCTTGATGGCAAATGGGGGAGTGGCGCTAACTATGCCGCACTGCCTGGAACTAGCACGACATTTTATAATCGAATAAACGGAGGCGCAATTGTTAAAGACACCGTAGCGGTTAGTCTACGTACCGACGTCGCCTCGACGCAGCCGACAGGTAATTACTCGAATATCGTGACGGTGACCGGGACCATTACGCCGTGAGGCATTGGTTATTCTTCGGGCTACTAGCAACACTTATGGGAGTAGTCGGCGCCTCATCTTCCGCGAGTGCGCTTTCGCTTCAAGTGCAGCCACTTCACATAAAAACGACAATCGGCAAGAGTGAACGCCAAAAAGGTTATCTCGACATCGCCAATTCCGGCGCTGAGGCGTTGACGGTAGAAACATCCGTGCAGGCCTTTCGACAAATCAATGATAAGGGTGATCTGCAGTTTTTCGATAACGAGAAAGTAGCCGCGGGCATACTGCTCGATGAGACCACAATTAGTCTTGAGCCCCACGAGACATTTCGTATGTACTACGTGCTTGATGGCACGAAATTGCCAGCGGGCGATATATCGGCAGCTATCTTCTTCACGACAACCTCGGGTGAGGTCAGTGGCGTGACGCCCGAGGTCAGAGTCGGCACGCTACTCAGCATAGTCAATGGCAAAGCAGGCGCACGGCAGGCGGAACTCACAAAACTGTCAGTGCCGTTCTTCCAGCTGGAAGGTAAGGTCAAGGGCACGTATAGCATCAAAAATACGAGCGACTCCAGGGGCGGGGGATTCTTTCCTGATGTACAAGTTCAACTATCGCCCCTAGATCAATCGACGACGGTTGAGTCATCACTGGTTTTTCCTGGGGTTGAACGGCAAAATCAATTTAGCATGTCGACCAATCGGTTTGGGTTCTACTATGTTGAAGCCCAGTTCGGTAGCAGTAAGCGCGGAGCATGGGTTTTTGTTGCATCGTTGTGGCAGCTTATCGTGATTTGCGTAGTAGCCCTCACAATAATGGGATATGGCTTCAGGCACCGCCTTCGCAGGGTCCTCAAACGCAGCCACTAACACCTCAAGAATGCCTATACCGCTCTTGCTTTTTTTCCGAAAAAATCATAAAATTTAACATAGCTTGAGCGGTGAGTCAAGAGATGAACCAGCGCGGGCAGAGACTAAAATTTTATAAAAAACAGAGGTAACTATCGGGTGAATTCCGAGTCGTTTCGACGTGGATTAGGGTATCTCCTACTAGGGTTGGTAGTGGGTCTGTTTTCTATTGTATTTTTCACAACACCTTTGCACGCCGCAATGACATTGACAAACAAGATGAATTTTCAGGGACGTCTGACCGATGCTTCCGGGAATCCCCTCAATGGGACTGTCGACATGCAGTTTAGGCTTTATGACGCCGCGACCTCTGGTGCGCTGAAGTGGGCGGAGACGCGCACGGCTGCAAATGCCAATACAGTGACCGTGACGAATGGATTGTTTAGCCTCAAACTTGGAGAAGGTACGTCAATCGCTCCGTCAACGCAGCTTAATGCCGTCATTGCGGCTAATCCGACATTGTACTTTGAGGTGACGGTAGGGGCGGATAGCCCCATGACCCCTCGCACACAACTCGCCACCAGTGCTTATGCATTTAACAGTGACACACTTGACGGTCTCGACTCGACTGCGTTTGGGCAGCTTGGTGTCGCAAATAGCTGGGCCGCTGCCCAGAACATCAGTGTCTCGTCGGCGAACGCGTTTCAAGTAAAGAATGGTTCGACAAATCTCTTTAACGTTGACACGTCAGCATCGACGGTGACAATTGGTGCAAGTGACACCACTGCCGCGGTGCTCGTGCTCGACACAAAGACGAGTGCTGGCGATCCGACGGCGGTTGCTGGCGGCATGTACTATAACTCGAATTCTGGCAAAATGCGCTGTTCACAGGGCGGAACCTGGGCTGATTGCGTATCTTCACCGACGCTCCAGAACGTTTACGACAACTCGTCCTCACCCGTGACGATCACGACGACTGCGGCTGGTAAGGGCGTCAAAATTGCCGCTGGAACAGTCCCGACGGCAGACCTGTTTTCAGTTGACAACAGTGGTCAGGCTGTGACGACGGCCGGCGTCAACGGTATCGGAGTGAACTATGTTGGCGGTGCTGCAGCGGTTGAGTCTTCTGGCGTGCGCGTTGACCTAACTCCGGGCACGACGAGCGGTGGAACCTGGAGCGGTATGCGCATTGTGGCAAATCCAACGGGTGCAGCAAGCGGTGTCTCTGAGAATGGTATTAAAGTTGATGGACCGACCTCAGCTGGTGCGGGTACGGAGACGGGCGTATACATCGGTACGGGTTGGGATATTGGTCTTGATCTTAACTCTGGTGGATTGCAGCTCGCATCACAGAGTGATCCGGCCACGCCTGCCGCGGGAGATATACGAGTTTATGCGAAAACAGTGGCGGGACGTATACTCCTCAAAGGGCTCGGGCCAAGCGGAGTAGACTACGCCTATCAGCCGAGCCTCTTCCAGCAGAGCATCGTGCTCGTGACGCCAGGGAATGGCGCAACCGCGACAACGTATTCAAGCACCGGTGGCTCATTGACCGTGAGCGGAACCCTCGCTTCGGCAACTGGCATTACTGACGCAATGGGCTCGATGAGCAACATAGCCTCTGGTACAACGGCGAATACAGGCGCAGGCTTTCAGACGGTTAACCTCCAATACTTCCGCGGCACGGGTGGCAATAACGCTGATGGATTCTTCTACGCTTCACGCGTAAACTTCTCGGGTAATACCGCGATGGCACTCACGAACTATAACAACACGACTACTGGTGCGCGATTTTATGCTGGAGTTGCATCGATCAATATCCAAGGTACCTCATCGATGACTGCCTCCGATAACCCAAGCGGTAGTTATGCGGGGATTCAATACTCCGCCGTCCGAGACACTAATGGTAATTTCCGCTTCATCACGAAAGACGGAACAACCCAGAATGTCGTCGATACGGGAGTGGCACTCGCAGTGAGTAAGACATACGACTTCTACACGTACTGCGCGCCAGGCGGTACGACCGCCTATTGGAGAATCGACAACCTGACGGATGGCACCTCGACTGAGGGTAATACCACGAGCAATCTTCCTGCCGCCGCAACGGGCATGCGCGCCGGTGTCGCTCTTGCCCCGCTTAGTACTACTGCGATCCATTACCGTTTCCAGAGGATGTATGTCGAAACTGATCGCTAAATTCCACTTTCGCCCAAGGCGGCATCTTGCTCTCGCGATTGGAGGTGTCATACTCGTCTTGTCAGTTGCTATAGTTACCTGGTGGTCGTTATCTCAACATAATGTTCAATTGAACTCAACGCTAGAGAAGGTCGGTCGACATATGATTTTGCCTTCGGGCGAGACGCCGACGCTCGCTGTCGTCGAAGATAGTTCGAAATTGCAGAGTTCACTCAAAAAAGTCGCCCAAACGAACGATATAGTCCTGGTGTATAGCAAGGCGGGTAGCGTCATTGTTTATCGCCCATCCATCGACAAGATCGTCACAGTCCAGCCTATTCTGACGGGCACGCAGGCGAACGCGAGCGTCAATGTTACGGTCGCCATTTTTAACGGATCAGGTAGCGAAGACGCCCTCAAGGCGTTTATCACATCACTATATGAGAAATATCCGAATATCAGACTTATTGTAAAAGATTCAGCCCCGCGGATCTTTCCAACTACGATCATATACAGCCCGTCAGCTAATAATAGTCTAGCAGAGCAACTCTCCGAAGGTTTGGGTATCAAGAAAGGAATTACCCCAGAGGGTATGAGCAATTCGCTAGCCAATGTCACATTCATTGTTGGCGAAGACTACGGTAAATAGGAGGTATAATACGTCTATGACTGAACATATTCAACAACCTGGAATTATGAAAACAAAATCGCGACTCATCAAATTTGGTGCATTGATGGGCGGGCTCGCGTTCATACTCACTGGCGCACTTGTGGCGGTACTCGTGATGAAATCATTGCCAACGCAGCAGATAGATAGTGGCAAGTACCAAGTCGTATATCTTACGAACGGCCAGGCGTATTTTGGCAAACTGCAAAACAGCAGTGGCGATTTTCTCGTGATCAAGTCACCATATATCGCCCAAAGTGTTGCGAGTACCGATAATACAGCCACTTCAAGCGCAAGCGCTGCGCAGGCGACGATCCTGAAGGTGACTGATCAAGTATACGGTCCAGAGGACAGCATCGCGATTAAGTCGTCTCAGGTCGACTTTTGGCAGAATCTGCGCGATGATAGCAAGGTTACGAAAGCCATGGAGTCCAAGCAGTAATAATCTGTCTTTTGAACGCTCGGCGAGGCGATGAATAGCACGGGCTAGCGTTATACTGATACTATGCCGGAATTACCAGAAGTAGAAACAATTCGACGAGGGCTCGGACGTCTGATCGTCGGAAAGACTATTTCGGCGGCTCATAATTACAACAGTCCGAAAAGCTTTCCGAATTCGGCAGACGATACCGAACAATTTTTGATTGGTGCATCGATTGTCGACGTAAAGCGACGCGCAAAGATGTTGCTCATCGATCTATCAAGCGACTATACTCTTATGGTCCATCTCAAGATGACGGGACAATTGGTTGTAGTGCGCGGTACCGACCACTGGGGTGGCGGGCATCCGAACGATTCGCTTGTTGGTGCATTGCCAGACAATACCACTCGTGAACACATCGAATTTAAAGATGGCACGCGGTTGTATTTCAACGATCTTCGAAAATTTGGCTACATGACGCTCGTACCGACGAGCGAGGTGATGAACAATAATTTTATGAAGCGTGTCGGTCCTGAGCCACTTGATGATTCGTTCACGCATACAGAATTTATCCCACGCATGCGCCGACGGAACGGAACGAGCGTCAAGGCGGCGATTCTTGACCAGTCCGTGCTCGCTGGCGTGGGGAATATCTATGCTGATGAGTCGCTCTGGGCTGCACGGATTCATCCAGCGACACGTGTTCGCGATGTCGACGATGGGCGGCTGGAATTACTCCTCGGTGAGATAAAAAATGTCCTCACACTCTCGATCGAAAAAGGTGGCAGCACCGATAAAAATTATGTCGATGCTGAGGGTAACAAAGGAAGTTATCTGAAATTTGCAAATGTTTTCCGTCTCGAAGGGCATCCGTGTCCGCGTTGTGGGACCGAAATTGTGAAAATCCGTACAGCAGGGCGAGGTACCCATATCTGCCCAAACTGTCAAATAGTATAATAGTACTTAAGATATTTGCCGTTTCAGGTTAGTTAATGGGCGCGTATGGTGCGAGAAGGGGGGATCATATGACTCAGGCAACAGGACATGAAGGTGGCGAGCAGAAACCTACAGACGGATCAATACAAGGGCAAGAACCAGGCGAGCATCAGGGTGCGTGGGATAAAGCGGCTAACGTTCAAAGGATGGGAGAGGCGGGATTAATTGGCGCTACTACAGATACGGTGGGCTTATCCCTAGTTGAGTATATGTCTAGACAAGCGGCCGCTCGAGTGCGTGCACAGGGTCTTATTAAAGAAGCGCCAAGGGGTGCGATGGATGCTAGAGAGGCAGTGATAGAAAATGCGACGATAAGCAGAAGTTTATTGATGGAGCCATTGGCAGACCTAGGCGAACAGGCGCGGCTTATCGCAGAGGATGCTCAGAGGCTATTATGTGAGTATACGATGGACGTCGGCAGGACAATGTGCGAGAGCGGCACACAGAGAGATTCAGAAATGCTCCGTAAATTCTTCGAACTCCTCAGTGAGCTCAGCTACATCGATCTAGAGTCTAACCGGGAGGCCATCGTCACAGCGATTAGAATTCTTAGTGGCATCGACCCAAATCCACCCGCTCGACTCGACGATCGAATTGCGGGACTTGAGGATGCATTCAAAATGATGAGTGATGGACTGCGACATGGGCCTGGAGTGCCTGGTTCGTAGCGGTGCTACAATAGACCCCAGTGATACACCTACTGTTAGGAGAGAATTCATTTGAGATTGAGCGACGACTCCGGGAGTTGAGCGCGGATTTTAACGGTGAAGTCGAGCATATTGATGGAAGTGAGATTGGTCCGGAAAATTTGCCTGATTTGTTGCTCGGAACGACATTATTTAGTAGCGAACGAATTGTGATCATCAAAGGCGCGAGTGAAAATAAACCCGTCTGGGACGCCCTCGGTGAATGGGCTGAGAAGGGCATTGCAAGCGAGCTGATCTTGATAGAGAACAAGCCCGATAAGCGCACGAAAACTTACAAGGCGTTGCAAAAAATCGCGACGGTTTACGAGGCAAATGAATGGACGGATCGCGAGCGAGCGAGGGCCGAGAAGTGGCTACATGATTACGCCGCTTCGATGCATGTGACGCTGCAAAATGAGCAGGTGTCAAAGATGGTAATGCGAGCGACGCTCCCATCGCAAAGGCCCGGTGCGTTTATCATAAGTCAGCAGATGCTCGCGAGTGCGACTGATGCGCTAGCCGGATCAGATCTCGTGACGGACGACATGATTGAGGCGGTACTTCCCGAGGCGACGCAGGATACGGTATTCTCAATTCTTCACACGGCCATCTCGGGTGACGCACAACATCTCATGCCGCTGATCACCAATCTTCGCGCCTCGAGCGATCCATACATGACGCTCGGTTTTGTGATGAGCCAATGGTCGCAGCTAGTTTCGATCGCGCTCACGAACAGACCGGCAAGCGAAATTGCGCCAGCAATCGGTGCGCATCCGTTCGTGATACAAAATCTCTGGACAGATAGTCGCCATATCAAGCTAGCTGATGTGACGAAGCTCACTCATCAGCTGGCGACGCTCGATAATAACCTCAAGACAACCGCAACTGATCCGTGGGATGGGCTCACTAACTGGCTTATGGCTGTTGCATCACGCTAAACAAAAAACCCGCTCGAGATGAGCGGGTTTTTGATAGGCAAAGAGTGATTACTTCGCAGCTTTTTTCACGGGAGCTTTTTTGGCTACAGGCTTCTTGGCGACGGCTTTTTTCACTGGGGCCTTCTTTGCGGCTGCAGGAGCGGCTGTTTTTGCGACAGCAGCCTTTTTCGCTGCAGGCTTGGCGGCAGCGACAGGTTTCTTCGCAACGGCTGCGGGTTTTTTAGGAGCAGCAGCGAGCTTCACGCCAGCGGCTTTTGCGATTTTCGAGAGACCAGCTTTGCGGCGGGCAACAGTTGTTTTTTTGAGCAGGCCTTTCTTGACCGCAGTGTCGTATTCGCTCTGTGCTTTTGAAAGCGCACTCGCGCTTGGCTTAGCCATGAACGCCTTGACGGCTGTTTTGATATCACGCTTAGTACCGACGTTTCGCTCGCGGCGAACGGCGGTCTGTTTCATGCGTTTGATGGCTGATTTGATGATTGGCATTGTGTTACTCGTACCTCTTACTTTTGTTATTGCAATCAAAGAAACATTATACAGAAAAAGACAGGGGCTGTAAAGAGAAGGCTATATATTGACGCCGCCAAGGTGCTTATGGTATAGTGACCGTATATTGTCTGATCAAAAATAAAAAAGGCCATCACGGTGAACGATACAAAGATCAAACAGCAGATTGTCGATAAACTAAACGACGCGAGCACAGTACTCGTTGCGCTTAATTCCAACCCGTCCGTTGACGAGTTATCGTCAGCGCTTGGCATCACGCTCAGTCTCAACAAAAAGGGCAAGCACGCCACGGCTATCTTTAGTGGCGCAATTCCGCCAGCTATCGAGTTCCTGGAGCCAGAAAAGACATTTGAACAGAACGTCGACAGCCTTCGTGACTTTATTATAGCGCTCGACAAGGAAAAGGCCGACCATCTTCGCTACAAAGTAGTCGATGATATGGTCAAGATATTCATCACGCCGTATCGAACGACGATTTCCGACAAGGACCTCGAGTTTTCGCAGGGTGACTACAATGTCGACTTTGTGCTCGCGATCGGTGTCACGAGCAAAGAAAACCTCGATCGCGCGCTTGAGGCGCATGGGGCGATTCTCGATGAAGCGACGGTCGTCGCGATTAGTGCCGAGGAAGACTCAAGCCTCGGTTCAATTAATTGGAATGATAAAAATGCCTCTAGCTACAGTGAAATGCTCGCGAGCCTTACCGATGCGTTGAGGGGAGATACCGATTTGCTTGATGAGCAGATCGCCACAGCCTATCTCACTGGAATTGTTGCGGCCACTGAGCGATTCTCGAATTCAAAGACAAGTTCACGTGTCATGACGACCGCTGCCACACTGATGGGTGCGGGAGCCAACCAGCAGTTGATTGCGACTCAGCTCGAAAAGGGAGCGGCGATTCCGCCGCAGTCAGCCCCACCGGTGACTGATGGAACTGAAATGTCGGTACGAGATACCGCTCTACCAGCACCCGAAAATGTACCGGATGCCGCAGGCGCACTTGCGATCTCCCACGAAAAAGAAGGAAATCTTGATGCCGTTGCCGCTCAGACTGCCGAGGAAAATCAAGCTGAAGCTGCTAGGGCAGCTGAAGAGCTGACACAACGGACGACGGGCGCCGTAGCTGACGGTCAAGATCTGGCCCAGAAAACTCAAACCGAACTCGCACAACATCTCGCTGATACGACGCAACTCCCAACCGTAAGTCCTCCCGGTATGGGCTTCGAAGAAACACCCCTTCGTGGCGCGGTGAGCATGAATCAGTGGAAGGCGCCTGAGCCCTCACTCGGCGGTACTCTCAATGCAACTACAGAGGAGGCGGCAGATGAAAAATTGCGCGAATCTCTCGATGATCGAAACCGCACGATACTTAGTCATGACAGTGGACATTATCTCAGCGATCAGCCGTCGTTCCAGGCGCCGATGTCGGCAGCCGTTGATCCTGCACAGAGCGAGGATGTGGCTCTCCCAGATGTATTCGGTCCGAACCCTACGCAGCCAGAACTTCCTGCGGTTGATTCTGGGCTCGATCCTTCACCAGCACCAGCGCAACAGAGTATCCCAGTGATGCAGCCGCTCTCGGGCTCTGGACCGACTCTTGCACAAATTGATGATCAGAATAGGGGCCACGATCCTACTGGTGGACTGCCGCCGCTTCCACCACCGCCACCGATGCCTGATTTCTCAACGCTTCCTCCGCTTCCGAATGATACGTCACAGTCGATAACCCCAGTGGATTCAGTGGGTGGCCAGCCGCTTGGTTCGATTTTGCCACCAGCTCCAACGAGTGATCCAGAAAAATCTGATCCGGCACAGTTTCAGATTCCCGGCCAATCCTAGGGCTGTTCCTCTGTTACAATAAGGATATGTCTGAACTGAATGGAATAATTCTCATTGATAAGCCCGCAAATATGACGAGCTTTGGCGTCGTGGCGCGAATTCGACGTGTATTGACTCGGCAAATTGGCAAGAGAGTGAAAGTGGGCCACACGGGCACGCTTGATCCCTTTGCGACCGGTCTCATGATTCTTGTCACTGGTACAGAGTGTCGGAATGCGGGTATCTATACCAAGCACGACAAAGTGTATGAAGCAACATTTCAACTCGGAAAGGCGAGTACGACTGGTGATCCAGAGGGGGAGATTACAGATTACTTCCGGCCTGAATCGGCTCCTAAGCCTACGCTTGATCAAATTCGGACCGTGCTAGCGCAATTTACTGGCGAGATTCGACAGCGACCGCCGATATTCAGTGCGATTAAGATCGCCGGACGACGCGCGTATGACCTCGCACGTGAAGGCAAAGAAATTGAAATGCCAGAGCGCACGGTCACCGTCTACTCATTAGATCTTGTGGAGTATGCCTACCCCGAATTGAAAGTGAAAGCACGCGTGTCGAGTGGCACATATATTCGTTCACTCGCCGTCGATATCGGTGAGATGCTTGGAACAGGCGCGTACTGTGTCGAGCTCAGGCGGACACGAATTGCCGATTATGATATCGCCGATGCAATGAAACTTGAAGACTTCGGGATAGTAGACTAGATGACGCGTAACGTTTTATTAATTCAGAGTAAGCCAGGGCTCGGCAAGTCGACACTTGCGAAGAGTGTCGTCATAGCGCTATGTGGGCAAGGCGTCATGGCTGAGCGAATGAGCCTTGGGGAACAGCTTCGCGCCATTAGCGATCGAGAGATTGCGTCTGCTTTTTCGGAACAACTTCTCGCCTACAGAGATTTACTCGCTCATCACGGGACGCTCGATGATCCTAAATTGGTCCATGGAATCGTTCAGGAGGCACTTGACTCCAGTAGCGCGGTGCTCATGGTGATCGACGGCTACCCAAGGTATCGACGGCTTGCTCCGGGTTTCATAGGGGCGGTGGAAAGGGGCGAGATTAATCTCGTGAAGCTCGTAATCCTCGACGGAACTGATCAGTTCGCAATTGAGCGGATGCATGATCGTGCACGAGAGCTTGCCGGTGTGCCGGAAAACGCCATTGAGCGGCTCGCGACGCATGCGCGGGATACCCAGCCCGCCATCGATCAGCTGGAGCGTCGGTACGGCGCGCTGCACATTGATTCAACCCGTCCGCTCGAAGAAAAAACGGCTTCGGTCGTATCTTGCATCAATCTGTCATCTCTGTTATAATCACAAGTTATGATTACAAAAGATAACAAAGCTAAGGCAATTGCTTTGACTCAGGTCGACAAGAACGATGTTGGAAGCGCTCCTGCGCAGGTATCGATTTTGACGGCTCGTATCAAAGAGGTGACTGAACACCTCAAGCTCAACAAGCACGACAATATGGCGCGCCGCGGGCTGATTCAGATGGTTGGGAAGCGCAAAAAACTTCTCAAATATCTCGAAGCAAACGACTTCGACACCTACAAAGCAGTGCTCGACAAACTCGGACTCCGCAAGTAGCCACCGAAAAACTCCCCGAAAGGGGAGTTTTTAGTTAGTGCTCCAAAAAATACTTTTAACTATCAATAATTGCCTGTGTAGCAAAAATACATATATGTGTCGTATAATGACACATATACATTAATCAGGAGCGCAAATATGTCAATGGGACCCATCATGAGATTCAAAACTGATCATGGTCTAGCGATCGAGCTGGCACCATTCACGCGGACAGATGCTCTTGACTTCGTCGAGGGTTTTTCGAAGGAGTCCATCACTCAGTACCTCAATGCCGGTCATGCCCAAACTGCCGAAACTGAACAGGAGTGGTATGACAAGGTGATTAAGGACGATAGCCGTTTAGTGTGGGGCATTTGGGTCACAGTAGATGGCGTGCGTAAACTCATCGGCAACACGGCTCTTGTTGGTATAAGTCAAAAACATATCTACCAAGCGACGAGCGCATCGATCATTGTCGATAAGTTGTTTTGGGGCAAGGGGATAGCATCTGCAGCGCACAAGGCTCGCACGTACTACGCATTTAAGCGCATGGGCTTACACCGCGTTAAGTCAGCGGTTGTAGTCGGTAATGTCGCCAGTAAGCGAGCGCTTGAAAAAACAGGCTATATTTATGTATACACTGAACGGAATGAGCTATTTACTAATGGCGGATTACGTCATATGGGATGGTTTGAGTGCCTGAATCCAGAAGACTGGGCATGGCGACAATGGTGGGGAAATGATCGCCCGACTCGTAAAGCCATAGAGGCGCGCGCGCAGACACTTGAGGCTCTACAGTGGGCTGAGCAAAACGTCGAGCTACTTTAGCGTTTAATTTCCCAGATACTATCGGTCCAGCGGTAATGTTCGTGGCCGTCATTTGCGTCGTCGAGGCCCATTCCAACAAGCCAGCGATCGCCAGCGTCAAAGCCTGAATAATCTGCTTGAGATTTTCGTTCTGGCACGTCTTTTGTGGCGAGAGTAGCCAGCTCAACGCTCGATGCACCGCGGCTCAGCATGAGATCGCGCACAAAATCACTGGTGACACCCTGGTCGATCACGTCGTCGATGATTACCACCGCTCGATTATTCACTTCAGTTGTCGGCGCGAGATCCGTCACGATGACGGGCTGCTTCGCGTTGTGATCATTTCCATAGGTACTGATCATCATGTAGTCGAGATCGGGGTGATAGTTTGGTGCAAGCTCCGCGATTGCAAACATGAGCTTGCTCGCGAACGGCGCCGCACCACGTAGCAAAGCAACGAATAATGGCGCTTCGGGGTAATGATCAAGCAACCGCTGGGCGATTGTTTGCACGTGAGCGTCTACTACTTCTGCTGATGCGACGAGGGTATATTTGTCATCCATGTTCTTAGATTACCAGACGACCAAGCGATATAGTAGACGTATCTCGCAGCGACCCTAGAGACAATCTGTCGTAAACGCGCTATAATAAAGCCGTCACCCGCACACCGAGTAAGTGGTGGATAGAATCGTTTTTCTTGAAAAAGAATCTTTCTACCCGTTACTTATTCGCTAAGAGAAGGCGAGTGAGAACTAATTTAAAGGAGGCTTTTTATGAGCAAAACCATCAACCCTAGTGGCAAGGATATCTTTAGCGTATCCACTGAACTGTGCGGAAAAACTCTGACACTCGAAGTTAATCGTGTAGGTTTTCGTGCAACCGGCAGTGTCCTCGTCAGCTATGGCGATACCGTCGTACTCGGTAGCGTGACGGTCGGAACGCGACCAGTCGTGCTCGACTATTTCCCACTCAGCATCGATTACGAAGAAAAATTTTATGCAGCTGGCAAGATCAGCGGCAGTCGCTTTATCAAGCGCGAAGGTCGCCCATCTGACGATGCAATCCTCATCGGTCGTATCATCGACCGCCCGATTCGCCCACTCTTTCCAAAGGGTTATCGCCAAGAAGTCCAGGTCGTCTCAAGCGTCCTTTCGATGGACCCGAACTTCCGTCCTGACATGGTCGCCATGATCGCCGCAAGCGCCGCATTGAATCTCGCAGGTGTGCCATTTGATGGTCCAGTTGCTGGACTTCGTGTCGGCCGAGTAAATGGTGAGTTCAAGGCATTCCTCACACCCGAAGAAGCCGAAGCAAGCGATCTCGACCTCGTCGTCGCTGGTATCGAATCTGGCATCACGATGGTTGAAGCTGGGGCCGAAGAAGTTCCCGAAGAAGTCATCCTTGACGCAATGGCCTGGGCATTTGACGCCCTCCAGCCAGCGATCAAGCTTCAGCAAGAACTGAAGAAAAAAGTTGCACCAAAAGAACAGCAATTTACACTCGTACTGCCAGGCGCAGACATCCAAGCTGAGGCATTCGCATGGGTAGAGGGCAAGATCGGTGAAAAGATTCAGAAGCCATACCCAGAGCGAAACGAGATGATCAACGAAATTCGCCAAGCCTATCATATTGAAATGGCCGCGAAGCACGGTGGTGAAGTCGAGTATAAGCCGCTTCGTGACGAATATGACGAAGCCTTCACGATGGCCGTCCATAAAGATGTGCGAAACGGTATCGTTAAGGACGGAACTCGTCCTGATGGCCGTAAACTTGAAGAAGTTCGACCGCTCAGTAGCGAAGTCGGCCTCTTGCCGCGCGCTCATGGATCAAGCCTCTTTACGCGTGGCGTCACTCAGGGTATGAATATCGTCACGCTCGCACCACTGAGCTATGCTCAGATGGTCGACACGATGGAGCGCACCGACTACGAACGTCGCTACATGCACCACTACAACGCCGCACCGTTTACCGTCGGTGAAGTCGGTCGTCTCGGTAGCCCAGGCCGCCGCGAGATCGGACATGGCTACCTCGCTGAGCGCGCCCTTATGGCCGTTCTGCCAAGTATCGAAGACTTCCCATATGCGATTCGTAGCGTCACCGAAATCATGAGCCAAAACGGTTCAACATCGATGGCCGCAACCTGCTCAAGCTGTCTCGCATTGATGGATGCCGGTGTCCCAATTACGCGACCAGTCAGTGGTATCGCGATGGGTCTTATGATGGATAACGGTACGCCGTATGTGCTCTCAGACATCGCTGACGCTGAAGACTTCGCCGGTGACATGGACTTCAAGGTAACTGGTACCGAAAAGGGCGTTACGGCCATGCAGATGGACATGAAAGTTCACGGTTTGCCAGTTGAGATTCTCCGAAAAGCGATCGAACAGAGCAAGGCTGGACGCATCTTCATCCTCGAGCACATGCTCACGACAATGCCCGCTCCTCGTGACCACTTGAGCCCATACGCACCACGTATTGAGAAGATCAAGATCAATCCTGAAAAGATCGGTGCAATCATCGGTAAGGGTGGCGAAATGATCAACAAGATCACTTCTGAGACCGGTACCGAGATCGACATCAAGGACGATGGTCTCGTGACCGTCTCGAGCCCAGATGGTGCCAGTATTGCTCGAGCAATCGAGTGGATCAAGGGCCTGACCGAAGAGCCAGAAGTCGGCAAGATTTACCGCGGTAAAGTCGTCACGATCAAAGACTTTGGTGCATTCGTGAACATCATGCCGGGGACTGACGGTATGCTTCATATCTCGCAACTCTCCGACCAGCGCGTTGAGCGCGTCACCGACGTCCTCACGGAGGGACAAGAAGTAAATGTGCTTCTCGATGGCATCGACGAGCGTGGCCGCCTGAGCCTCACCATGAAGGGCGTCAAGCAGGACTAACATCAGTGGTCGCACGTATCACTTTGATGTTAAAAAATCGAAAACTCCGAACGGCACTCCTATGGGCAGCGCCGTTCGTGGTCGGGTGGATTTTGGATCGAGCGAAACGACGGGCAGCCCGAAAGCGATAGATCACTACAAGCCTCTCCTACTTGTGCTAGTATGAAAGTAACAATAAATGCTTAAGCTTTGCTAGGAGACAGCATGGATCAAGATCAAGAACCAACCCCAGAAGCACCACAGCCGGATGTGCAGCCGGTTTCTGACGTCAGTCAACAACCAGAGTTTTCAGTACCAGCCATGACGCCCGTCGAGACGACTGAGTCACCGGTGGCGGAGCCTACTCCGCAGGTTGAGGAGTCGCCAGTTAACCCGTTTGCGACCCCGGAGGTAACCGAGCCAGTTGCGATGCCTGCATCCACCGAACCGGCACCAGAGACGCCACCCTTTGCCGCTGCGCCCCAAGTCGACGCGGTTCCACCCGTATTTTCGACTACTCCAGCCCCCGACCAAGCTCCAGTTGCGAAAAAGAGCCACGCGGGACTGATTATCGGTCTCGTTGTCGGATTTGTCGCCCTTCTAGTGCTAGTCGGCATAGCTGGATTCATCTGGTTCACGAATTTCTACGTCTCAAAAGCAGATTACCAGCAGGTCTCGAGCGTCTGGACTCAACTTCACGACATCAATACTTCACTCAGCGGTATGGGGTCTGCAGTTTCCTCATCGAACGTATCCGCGAGTGACATCAATAGCAAAGTTGACGAACTCGACGCCAAAGTCAAAGAGCTGGGTACGCTCCGCGCAGTTCAAAAAGACACAGATCTCAAAAAAGCCTACGATGCGTTGCTACCTAACGTCCAGGAGCAGGTCACGGTGTCCCGAGCCGCCGCCAGTTTCATCCAGGCGAGCAATGATTGCGGCAAGATAACGGATAAGACGCAGGTGTCGACCTGTGTTACAGAGCTCCGTGCCGTCAAAGACGATAGCGCAGGAGGTACGGTCAAGGCGCTCGCGAGTGCGATGGCCGACTACGTCGATGGCGCATTGGCTGGTAAATATGTCAGCTATAGCGCCCAGGAGAGTGCCTTTACTAAGTACGATAGCGATCTAACCAAGAAGATTACTGATACCGGAAACGCGTTCAGCACTATCTTAAGCAAAAAATTGCAGTAGCGCTTCAGCATTCATATACGCTCCTGATATAGTAAATACAGGAGCGTATATTTATGGCGACAAAACAGCAACAGATGGACGAGCTTCGGGGTGAGATTATCTCTAATAAAGTATGCCCAGAACTTGCTGCTCAGGCGACGCAACTCGTGATGGGCGATGGTGATCTCGATGCTGATATTGTATTTATCGGTGAAGCGCCGGGAAAAAAAGAAGATGAACTAGGGGTGCCATTTGTCGGCGCGGCAGGGAAGTTCCTGAGCGAGATGCTCGTTGCGGCTGGCATGGAGCGCCCAGATGTCTATATCACTAATATCGTCAAATATCGTCCGCCAAATAATCGAGATCCAGAACCCGATGAAAAAAAGGCATTTTGGCCGTACCTTCTTCGACAACTCGAAATTATAAAACCGAAAATCGTGATTACGCTTGGTCGTCATAGCGGTGGTTATTTCATTCCCGATCTGCATATCTCAGCCGACCACGGCAACCCGCGACGGGTCACCTATCACGACAAGGAGTTCCTCGTAATCCCGCTCTACCATCCAGCGGCCGCGCTCTATAATGGCGGTATGCGCAAGACCCTAATCGACGATTTTCAAAAAGCCGCAGACTATGCAAAACAATATGCACCAGAGGGTTAATTTGCCGTATCGTGTGCGCCCACTTGCATAACGATGTGAAATTTGCTATACTGTACCCAGCTTCAGAGAGGGAATACAGTAGCCGACCGATAACCTCTCAACACTGACATTAGGTATTCAACACAAAATTTTTTCAGCAATGAAAAGGAAGGAAAAATAATATATATGGGTCAACGTAGACTCAGTAATCCCCAGCGGGACGATACATCAAGGCGGCCAAATCAGGCCAAACAGAAATCAACCAATACGGTACTAAACGCTACAACCACCCGAAAAGGTGAGGTTTTTCGCGCGCAGCGCCGTGTCAGTGACAACGTGAATGCACAGGCGAGCCAGCATGTGATTAACGTTCCAGTCAACAAGAGCATTTATAACGGCTACGGTGGGCACCAATTTAGCGCGGCCGAGCAGCCGAAGCGATCGCGTGCTCCACGTCCAACCCTCAAGGTCATCCCAATCGGCGGTGTCGGCGAGATGGGCATCGGCAAGAATATGACAGCGATCGAGTACGACAACGATATTATCATCGTCGACATGGGCTTTTTGTTCCCAGGAGCCGATTACCCAGGCATCAACTACATTACGCCGGACATCACGTATCTTATCGAGAACAAGCACAAGATTCGAGCGCATCTCTTCACGCACGGTCACCTCGACCACATCGGCGCATTTCGCCATCTCTTTCCGCAGATTCCAGCGCCAGTTTATGGCACGAAATTCACGGTTGGCATGCTGCAACGCACTTATGAGGAGAGCGACCATGCGATTGAGCCCGACTACCACGAGATGAGCCCAGAGAAGCACGACCAAGTGCAGCTTTGTGATAGCTTCAGCGCCGAATTTATCCGCGTCAACCACTCGATTCCCGATGCGGCCGCAGTTGTCGTCCGCACGCCAATCGGAAACCTGCTATTTAGTGGTGACTGGCGTATCGAGGAAGATCCTACGGACGGAAAGAAGTTTGACTTCAATCGCATCACAGAAATTCAGCAAAAGGAGGGCTTCCTCCTCTTCCTGAATGAAAGTACCAACTGTGAGTCGGAAGGCACGCACCACCATGGTGAGTTCGATATTCAACACAGTATGGGGCAGGCGATGGACAAATACCCAGACGGACGTCTCGTGATTAGTTGTTTCTCGTCACAGCTTCACCGCATACAGAATATCCTTGACGAAGCCCATGCGCACGACCGCAAGGTTGCGTTTGCGGGCTACAGCATGATCCAGAATCTTGAAGTCGCGCTACGCACTAACACGATTCAGGTCCCGAAGGATACCGTCGTCAAGATGGAAGATATCGTCAAGATGCCCGACAGCAAAGTTACCGTCGTTTGTACCGGATCTCAGGGTGAATTCTCAGCCGTCCTTAACCGTATGGCGAGTGGTTCACACAAATACATCAAGATCAAAAATTCGGATGTTGTCATCTTTAGTTCAAACCCTATTCCTGGCAATGAGAAATATGTCGTTCGCACCGTCGACGGCCTCATGCGCGAAGGCTCGGAAGTTGTTCAAAACGGCAAGACGCACCTCACGGGCATCGGACCGCTCCACCTTTCTGGTCACGGATACTACGACGACCACATACGTGTTATCAAGGCCGTTAACCCAACATATTATCTCCCAAATCACGGTGAGTTCCATATGCTCGTCCACAATGCCGAGCTAGCCGAAAAAGAGTGCGGCATTCCTCGCGATAATATCTTTGTCTGCGACCCAGGTGACGTCGTCGAATTCACACCAGAAGGCGCCAAGAAAGTCGGTCGTATCGTCCACAAGGGTGGCACGATGTACGACGACGCTGGCGCGGTCGTGAGCGAAGTGGTCCTCAAAGACCGCATTCACATGAGCCAAGAAGGTATGTTCATCGTGATGTTGACGGTTCAGCGTGGCACTGGCCGCCTGCTCACCAGCCCGGACATCATTTCCCGCGGCTTCATCTATCTTCGCGATAGTGAAGAGCTCATGGGGATGATCCGTGCCTACATCAAGCAAAAAGCCGCTCGTAGTTTCAGCGGAAAATACGATCTCGATGTCGTCAAAAAAGAGATCAAAGATGAAGTCACCCATATTCTCTATGACCAGACGCATCGCACGCCGATCGTCATTCCGGTTGTCAACGAAATAGGGACCATGACGCGCCCCGCTCAACCAGCGCCGCAACAGCAGCCGCCTGAGATGCCGCGACCATCGCAGCAGCCTGGGATGCCGCCAGTCCCGACAGATATCAAATATCCGCCACGACAGTACCCTGACACGGAAGTTGTTGAACCACATTTCAACCGCCGCGACACTAGCTACTAAATAAGAATAAGCCCCGACCAACGGGGCTCTTCTTTTCTTTAGGGATAAACAGCGGGGCAGAGTGTATTGACTTTTCAATCTGTTTATGCTAATGTGTATATGTAACCCTATCAACACAAACAAAACATCTATGAATCATATCTTTGCCCTCATCTACGCCGTCGCCTCGCTCAGCTCTATTGCAGCGTGTATTCCGCAGGTCGTACAGATTCTGCATACGAAAAACGTCGAAGGTATTAGTATACAGACCTATGACATGTGGTTCGTGATGCAGCTCATCGCCGTTCCATATATGGTGCAGTCAGGCGACTTGCTTTGGGTCGCAGCCGGACTTCTCTGGGCCGTCTATTATCTGACGGTTATCATCTTGATCGAGCACTACCGCTACCCGCACTACGTACGCGTGATCGTCAGTAGGCTCGTCGGTGTCCTCCGCGCCGCTCCAGTTCACGCAAAGTAACCACAAGCCTCTTGCATTTTGTAGTATTTTATGCTACAATTTAGCTATACATATCAGATAACAACAGAGTATAATTAAAAACAGTTATGGCAAAAAGGAAGAAAAGCAAAAAGCGAAACGTCGCACCGGCGCCACAGCACAGTTTACCGTCCGGATTTTGGGCGCAGATTTTTGCGGTGATCTCGATCGCCTTTGGCGTACTCTTGGTGGTGTCATGGTTCGGCGCCGGCGGGCCGTTCTTTACGACCGTTCAGGATATTGCCAACCGTACGATTGGCATGGCGCTCTACGTCTTGCCGATTCTCTGCATTTACTTAGGTATCGAGACATTCCGAGTTGAGAACAATAAACTTTCTGGCCTCGTGAAATTTGGTTCGATCTTGGTCATCTTGTGGTTCGCCGGCCTCTTCGGACTGGTTCGCGCTGATGGCGCGCCTTCGACTGGCGGGGTTATCGGCGATACGCTTAATAGTCTTGTGCTCTCACTTGTGAACCAGCCAGTCGCGACCTTCATCTATGTATTATTGATTTTACTGACGACACTATTTATCGTGAAGATTTCCCCGATCTCGGTCATCCAAAAACTTTGGAGTTTGATCCGAGCCGATAGGACTGAGCAGCAGGCAAATGTCGAAGTGATGCGGCGAGCCGCGTCTGTCGATGAGAAATCTGCGCCGATGCATGACTTTAAGCTCAATGCCGGTGTTCCGACACTCACGGCCGAGGAGCGCAAAAAGCAAGCGCGTCTCTCGAGTCTCAAAAACAGCGTGACGCAGGACAAAGAGGCCGAAGATAAGGCCGCGATGCTCTCAGTGCGCGATCCGAACTGGAAGACACCAGGAGTTGAACTGCTCGAAAAGAAACAATCACCAGCCGACGCGGGTGACATTCAGGGCAACGCCCACATTATTCAAGACACGCTGCGAGAATTTAATATCGACGTCGAGATGGAAGGCGCCAATATCGGTCCGAAGGTGACGCAGTTCACACTCAAACCACCAGCTGGCATTAAACTGAGCCGTATCACCGCGCTCGAGACAAATATTGCGCTCAACCTGGCAGCTTCGAGCCTACGTATTGAAGCACCGATCCCCGGCCAAAAAGCCGTCGGTATCGAAGTCCCGAACAAAAAAGCCGCCGATGTGCGTATTCGCGGAATTCTCGAGAGCCCCGAATGGCAGCATAGCGATGAGCCGCTGACTTTTGCGATTGGTAAAGATATTTCTGGTAACCCCATGGTGGGTGAGCTCAATAAGATGCCACACCTTCTTATCGCCGGTCAGACTGGCTCCGGTAAATCAGTCATGATCAATACACTGCTGACGAGTCTGCTGTATCGTAATGCGCCAAGCGAAATGAAACTTATTCTCGTTGATCCTAAACGAGTCGAAATGGCACCATACGCTGATATTCCACACCTCCTCACGCCAGTGATTGTCGAGCCAGAAAAGACGATCTCGGCGCTCAAATGGGCGACCAACGAGATGGAGCGACGCTATTCTCTTCTCGCTGAGGAAAAAGTCCGCGACATCAAGAGCTACAACCAGAAGATTACCCAGCGCGGCCAACATGTCGCGGTTGAAGACCAAGACGGTAACATGCAGCAAGTCGATGAGGGCACTATGCCATATATCGTGATCGTGATCGATGAGCTCGCCGATCTCATGATGATGGCAGCACGCGACGTCGAGGCGTTAGTGGTGCGTATCGCTCAGAAAGCGCGCGCAGTCGGTATTCACCTCGTGCTTGCGACGCAGCGACCGAGTGTCGACGTGATCACGGGCCTTATCAAAGCCAATATTCCGGCGCGTATCGCCTTTACGGTAGCTTCGCAAGTGGATTCGCGTACGATTCTTGATCAGATTGGCGCCGAGAAGCTACTGGGCCAAGGAGACATGCTGATAAAAACGGCGACGATGCCGAAACCAAAGCGCGTACAGGGTGCCTGGGTGATGGACGAGGAAGTGGTCAAAGTGACCGATTTTCTCCGCGAACAGTCAGCTCCGCAGTATAACGATGAGATTATTAGCCAGCCCGTTCAGCTCAACGGCAAGGGTGGAGTCGTCATGGACTTCGACCACGAAGGTGGTGACGATATGTATAATGACGCCATCCGCGTGGTTGTCGAGGCGCGCAAAGCTAGCACGAGTCTATTGCAGCGCAAACTCCGTGTTGGCTACGCCAGGGCGGCACGCATTATCGAAGAGATGGAAGAGCAGGGTATTATCGGGCCAGCCGACGGGGCACGTCCTCGCGATGTGCTGATCTCAAGCATGGCCGATCTCGACGCGACGTCGAGCATTCCTGACGACGAAATCTAGTATTACCCCTAGTCAAAGATTCAAAATTACGCTATAATAGCTCTGTTATCAACCTAGGGTTACGCAAATTAATGACGTAACCATCCATAAGGATTCCAAAGGAGGTTCCCTTTATGAACGAGTATGAACTCACCGTTCTTATTCATCCAGACCTCGAGACGGACCTGGACGCACCACTTACAGTTGTGCGTAAGCTTGTCACCGACAACGGTGGTGAGATTGTCTCGGAAGAAGCATGGGGCAAGAAAAAGCTTGCCTACCGTATCAAGGGCCAAGATTTTGCGCTGTATCAGTACATGGACGTCAAATTGCCGTCAGATGCACCGCTCAAGATCAGCAACACGCTCAATATCACCGATGGCGTCATGCGCTACCTGCTCGTGAAAGCCGACCTCAAAGGTCGCGCCCTTCTCGCAGATGCAAAAGAACGCGGTGATCACGACGACGAATCAGAAGAATAATCTAATCTAATAGGTGGAACGGGGGATATATGGCAAAAGGATTTAACAAAGTCGTCCTCATGGGAAATCTCACGCGAGACGTCGAGATGCGGACAACACCAAGTGGACAGTCAGTTGCAAACTTTAGTATTGCCGTCAGCCGTAGCTGGAAAGACCAGAGCGGTCAGACACAAGAGCAGACGAGTTTCATCAACTGTGTTGCCTGGGGCAAAGCGGGCGAGATTATCGCTCAGTATGTCAAAAAAGGTGATCCACTGCTCGTCAGCGGTCGTCTCGACCAGCGTAGCTGGGATGACAAAGATTCTGGCCAGAAGCGCTCAACTGTCGAAGTAAATGTTGAAGATTTCAACTTTATCGGTGGCAATCGAGGCGGCGGAGACGATTCTTCAGCCAGCGGTGGTGCTTCGGCGCGACCCGTCAGCAAATCCAAAGATGTAGTAATTGAGGACATCGACGACAAACCTATCGATTTGTCAGAGATTCCATTCTAAACGGACATTCGTACAATTAAAGGAGTAAATATGAAACGATTTAAAAAAGATGCTCCAGTGTTTTTTGACTATAAAGATGCAAAGACACTAGGACGTTACATCAATATGTATGGTCAGATTGAGGCGATCTCAAAGACAGGCCTTAGCGCGAAGCAGCAGCGTCAACTCGCAACTGCGATCAAGCGCGCACGCCACCTCGCATTCTTGCCATTTGTCGCACAGGGTTAGTCTATGTACCAACCAACAGATTTGAAAAAAGGCGTCGTCTGTCAGGTCGACGGCCAGCCGTATCGCGTCGTCGACTATAACCAAAAAGTCATGGGGCGAGGCGGTTCGATTGTCAATGTGAAACTCAAGAATTTGATCAACGGGGCAGTGATTCCGAAGACGTTTAAGGGTCAAGACAAGATCGAGCGTGCCGAAGTGAGTAGCCGAGAAGTGCAGTATCTCTATAACGACGGTACGGCGTTTTTCTTCATGGACCCGAGCAGTTTCGAACAGTTCGAACTGGCAGCGGATATCGTCGAAGATGCCGGTGATTATCTCAAAGAAGGTGATTTATTGAATCTCCAGTTCTTTGATACGCGTGTCATCAACGTCGAATTGCCAAAAAATGTTTATCTCGAGGTTACCTACGCCGAAGATGTCGTTAAGGGCGACACAACGAGCAACGTTCTCAAAGACGCGACGCTCGAGACGGGCAAAACTATGAAGGTGCCATCGTTCATCAAAGTTGGTGATATCGTGAGTATCGATACCACTACCGGCGAGTACCGCGAACGCAAGAAATAGCACAAGTGATATAATCGGTTCATGGCGAAATCGTCGCAGCCGAACACAAAACGAGACAAAAAACAGGGGATAAGGCAGACTTTTAGCCGGCATTATTACTCCCTTATGCCAAATAAAAAACACCACCGCGTGATCGTATGGGTGGTGTTTTTGAGTGTCGCTGCCGTCATCGGTCTCCAGATGGCGTATCCGCTCAACCGGGCGGCGCCTTTCGCGCGGCTCGGGAACAGCGCTGTTGGGTGGACGACGGAATTGAAGTTATCCGAGACGATTGGCACGGCGTTCCAGGATGCGAAGATATCGCTCACCGCTGGTGGTAAAAAAACGGGCGAGGTCGCCCTCGTCACGACTGGTGCTGAGCCCGACACGACCGGGATGGTCGCGACGTTACTGAATTACCCGTTTTGGCAACGATTTATCCCTGGTTCGATTTTATGGCAACGCCCGACAGTGAACTCCTGGCGGCTTGATTATGCGGCGACATCTCTCGATCATTTTGCGGCGGATCGGAGTCAGATGCTCACATTTGACGCGGTGAACGCGAAACTTGAGATAAAAGACGGTGAACTCGTGGCTACTAATGATGCGCTAGGCGGTCAAACGTCGAAAGAGCAGATCACTCAGGCGCTCCAGACGTCAGCGATTCATTACGGTGAGACTATATCGCTGGCTGTTCCGTCGACCCCCGTGAACCCCACGAAGACGGCAAAAGATTTGGCAGATGTGCGAGCCGCCGCCGAGACGGCGCTCGACAGGTCTTTAATTATCCAGGCGAATGGTTCGTCGTTTACCCCGTCACGTGCCGACAAAGCAGCGTGGTTACAGCTCGGTGACGATCCGACCACTGGAGCCACGACCCTCACGCTCGATGCGGATGCGCTCAATGCCTATATCGATGGGCTTTCAGCCAAGGTAGGTAAACTGGCTGGGATGACGAATATCACGATTCAGGATGGTCGCGAAGTTGGGCGTGATATTGGCGCAAATGGCACCAAGATTGATAATCAACCGCTGGCTGACCTCATCCAGGGTTATCTATTTAATAGTCAGGGTGTGTCGCCCTTTATCGCCGAGCTTATCCCTGTCCCGCCGACAATTATCTATAACCACACCTATACCGCAACCGAGGCGGGCCTTCGCGCCTATATTGCCGATAAGGCGAAACATGGCGCATGGATATCAATTCGACAGCTTGATGGTGCGAAGTGGTCGGCGGACGCTGATGCGACCGACAGTGTCGTCAGCGGTAGCACGTACAAATTGTACGTCGCATTATATCTTTTCAAAGAGATGGATGAGGGAGGGCGCGATTGGAGTACGCCGATTCTCGATACTGACACAACGACCTGTTTCGATCGGATGACGATTCCGAGCACGAATCCATGTGCCGAAGAATGGTTGAGGCAGTTTGGGCGCAGTAATGTCAATTCGTATCTGTATAGTCGTGGGTTTAGCACGGCAACGACCTTCACGAATCCCGAAGCTGCACACACGTCGGCGCTTGATCTCACTACCTATATGATCGGCCTCGAGCAGGGAACACTCATGAGCAGCGCCCATCGAGATCGATTGCTCTATTCGCTGTCGCACCATCCATATCGCTACGGTATTCCGACTGGGAGCAAGGGCCAGGTGTGGGACAAGGTCGGATTTGTGTTTGATTATGTCAACGATACGGCGATTGTGCATCACCCCAAGGGGACATATGTGATGACGATTATGACCGAAGGACAGTCATACGCGGCGATCGCGGCGATGACGCGCGACATTGAGCGAATAATGTACCCCTAAGGGAAATGAGACAAAACAAGTTTTTTCTCATCGCGCAGGCAAAAAGGCGTGACTTTTTGCCTGGCCACTCTTTTTCCTCGTGGCTACAGGTATAATGAGGATTATGAAACAGCGACTTGATAAGTTAATGGCAGCGCGTGGCCTAGCTCGGACTCGATCTGAGGCAGAGAGTTGGATTCGACTCGGGCGCGTGAAGGTGAATGGAAAAGTAGTCGCAAAAGCTGGTGAATTTGTCGCGGATGACGCCGGCGTGGTGCTCGATGCACCGGAGCGCTATGTGAGTCGGGCGGGGCTGAAGCTCGCAAGTGTCGCGCGTACACTAAATATTGACTTCAAAGACACGACAGTGCTCGATGTTGGCTCAAGCACGGGCGGATTTACTGACTATGCCTTGCAGAATGGTGCTCGCAAAGTGTATGCGGTGGACGTGGGAACTGAGCAGTTGCATCCCAGCCTGAGGGGTGATGATCGAATAGAGCTACACGAAAAAACCGATATCCGTAACTTCAAACCATCTGAATCAGTCGACATCGTCGTGATGGACGTGTCGTTTATCAGTCTGAGGGAGATTTTGCCCCATATTGCGACGATTGTGACGCCAAAAACCCAGGTGGTCGCGATGGTGAAGCCGCAGTTTGAGGCCGATCGGCGACAGCTAGGGAACAGCGGAGTGGTGAAGAACGATACGATTCGACGTCAGATCTTGAAGGATTTCGAGACCTGGACGAAGCGATATTTCGTGATCGTCGACAAAGCCGATAGTGAAATTGCGGGCGCCAATGGAAATCGTGAGCGATTCTATCTGCTCAATCCTTGCAAATAGCTGATAAGTATGGTATATTCTCCAAAGATACCGGTCAGTCCTGATCGGTGTAGGTAGAGGTGTTCTCGGGCTGTTTGCTAGGTTTTACTAGTAGTGCTCTCGATCGAGCACCTAGTTGACAATCCGATTCATCTCAAAACGTTCAAGGGAGAACCATGTCCAACAACCGGCATGTCGCAGCTGTAGCAGCTGTGGCGGTCGGGTTCCTGGTGACGACGACATTCACTGCGCTGAACATCAACTCAGCGTGGGGATCGCCCACCCAGGGCCCCACCCAGGGCACCGTCCAGGAACTCGGCCACGGCCACGGCCACTCCTCGGCACCCGCCGAGACGACCCCGACGTCTGCAGCTCCGACGGATGCTACAACGGCTCCGACGACCGCAGCGCCTACGGACGCGGCCACAACCTCGGCACCCGCCGAGACGACCGCTGCGCCGACGACCGCTGCGCCCACCGACACGGCCGCGACGTCGGCTCCGGCTGTGACCTTCACGGTCACTCCGGGTACCGACTGCGATCCGACAGCCGCAGCAAACGGGTCACTGCTGGTTGAGTCCAACCCCTCGGGGTTGCTCGCCACGGTGATACTGAACGGCGAGACGCGAACGCACCCGACACCCATCACGGAGGGCTACAACCTCCCCGATGGCTCCTTCCCGTACACCGTGAAGGTAGCGGGTGCAGCGGATCAGACAGGGACGCTCGTGGTGCAGTGCGCCACGACGTCTCCGTCACCGAGCGTTCAGCCGAAGTCGACCGCGTTGTACTTGTACCAGAAGGTGAACCCGAACCTGCCTGCGGGCTGGACAAACTCGGGATCACAGACCCTGGTCAAGACGTGGGACGGCTTCTCTTGGGCGACCAGCCTCACGGTTGCAGATCTTCCTCAGGGAGTCTGTGGCCCGGGGTGGGCCGTCCAGCAGGACGAGGGGCTCGTTGCCAAGGATGCCTGGCCTGCGGTCGTTGATCGCGCTTCGGGTACCGGGGTGTTGACTTGGCCGCCGATTGTGGCGGACAAGCACAGCGAGCTTTCGGACCTCATCAGCGTGCCTCAGTGCGCGACCGAGGCCCCGCCGAAGGCCGCGAACTACGACAGCCGGACCTGCCTTTCGGCAACCATCTTGCTGTCCGGCACCCCCGCTGGCGAGGCGGGTGTGGAGGTCAAGGGGTGGTACAACGGCACGCTGCTCAGCAGCACTAACGGTGCCAATGACAAGGGCTTCTGGACGACTACGTTCACCGGTGTTCCGGCGGACGCGTTCAGTCTGAAGCTCGACGTCTACGTGAACGGGAACCTGAACGTGACGTACACGTTCCAGGTCCCGGCCGCCCAGGGATGCTCAACGAGCACCCCGACGCCCATCAAGGCCGAACTGACCGGCGAGACGAAGTGTTTCGTCTCGCCGGACAGCGAGGTTCCGGACCTCACTGGTGACGTGACCAACGGTAACGTGGCACAGGATGTCCACGTGGTGGTCTCGTTCACATCGTCGACGATGGGCGACCACACCGTCATCGATGATGTGGTGCCGATGACGGCGGGGCAGCTCTTGCCCATCACCGTCAACCAGGTGGTACAGGGTGCGGCCTACACCCTCACCTCCACCGGCGCTGATGGGGTAGACGTCACCGCGACGTTCACGGTGCCGGGGGTGTGCGAGGCTACGACCACGCCAACCCAGAGCGCAAGCTCACCGGCTGCCACCACCACAACGGAGACGTCCTACCCAGCTGCGAAGCCGGACACGGGCGACATCTCTGGTGCGGCGGGCATCTTCGCGGTGCTGGCGTTCGTTGGCGTGAGCGGCATCGCGCTCACTGGCGGAGCAAGGAGGAAGATGAATCGGATCAAGAAGTAACTACCTGGGCTGAAGCCGAGTAGTCCAATTCGGCCCCGGGGCCTGACGCATCGCGTCAGGTTCCGGGGTCTTCTTCATATGATTGATTTTATGTGATAAAAGTGTTACAATAGATCCATGCCCGTCTTGGGTCGTCCTCGCGGTACGTAAAATATCTGCGAGTGAATCAGGAAGAAAAACAGAAGGAGCACCATGCGTCGCATGCGCAACAGGTATGCACGTGTTTTCGTGCGCCTGGGAATGATATTGTCATTGGTCGTCGCCCTGATCGGGGCGGGAGGGCTCGGCTGGTTTATCTGGCAGACCCGTCCGATCGCCGCGGAAGTTGTCGTTCAATCGGCAACTCCAACGCCATCTGTGACCCCGTCGTCACCCACGCCCACAACCGCAACTCCGAGTCCGACACCGACGCAATCGCCGTCTGCGGAGCCTCTCTGTAACGGTGTTGTCGGTACGCCGGTATCGGTGACGATTGCCGGTCTTGGGCTCGTCGACACCAAAATCGTGACTCTCACTGTAGATGTCTCGAAAACAGGTGGTCTGGGCGACCCGACCGACAAGACCAAACTTGGTTGGCAGAGCTTGTTCCCGGGAGTGAGTCCTGGCGCCTGCAAGGGTGCCGTACTCATCACTGGACACACCTACCATGACAACTCCGCAGTCTTTAAGGAGACGTATGGTGGCGTGAAGTTCTCCCAGCTCACCAAGCTTGGGATGGTGGTCGCGCTGACGACAGATAAGGGTGTCTATTACTACCGCATCGATTGGCAGGCGACTGTCTCGAACGCGGACTACCCAAAGTTTGTCACAGGCAACGACCTCTACGACATCCACCACGTACAGGAGGAGAAGCTCATGTTCTTCACCTGCTCTGACTGGAATGGTGTCACGCACCCCACAGAGACGATGTTCTCTGGACATCGGATCCCACCACCTTCCTGAAACCAGACCGGCTGGCCCCCGCTTCGTGCGGGGGCCAGTTCATATCTTCAGGGACTTATTTACTGACGTTAAATCGGAATTCGACGATATCATTTGGCTGCATGACGTAGTCGCGGCCGACGGTGGCCATTTTGCCGGCGGCACGGGCGGCAGCTTCGGAGCCAAATTCGACGAGATCGTCATAATTCACCACTTGGGCGGCGATAAAACCACGTTCAAAGTCGGTATGGATAACACCAGCGGCTTGCGGTGCGGTCCAGCCCTTGTGAATCGTCCAAGCGCGGACTTCTTTTTGCCCAGCGGTCAGGTAGCTCTGGAGGCCGAGGGTCCCATAGGCGGCATGGATGAGTTGAGTGAGGCCGGGCTCGTGGACGTCGTAACTTTCGAGAAGTTCGAGAGCATCGGACGGCGCGAGGCCTTTTAGCTCATCTTCGAGTTTGGCGCAGACGAAGAGGGCGGTGTGCGAGCCGGTGAGGGCGCGGAGTTCTGACTTTTCGGTTTCATCAGTGAGAGTTGTTTCGTTGACATTGAACACGAAAATCACCGGTTTTTCGGTGAGTAAATGCAGGTCGTGCGTCAGGGTGGGATCGATATGCGAGCTTTCGTTTGCGGGAATCCCGCTATTTAGGTCTGTTTTTAGTAATTCGAGCGCTTCGAGGGCGCTTTTTTGTTTGGGATCGGCTTTCGATTCCTTTTGCAGGCGAGCCAGCCGAGTATCGATCGTTTGGAGGTCGGCAAGAATTAGCTCGGTGGTGATCGTCTCGATGTCGCGCTGTGGATTGACGTTATGCTCGACGTGGAGGATGTCGTCGTTTTCAAACGCTCGGACAATGTGGACGATGGCGTCGCACTGGCGGATGTTGGCGAGAAATTTATTGCCGAGGCCTTCGCCTTTGCTCGCGCCAGCCACGAGTCCGGCAATATCGACGAAGGTAACGGTCGCGGGGATAATCTTCTCGCTCGCATACATCTTGGCGAGTACGCCGAGTCGTTCGTCTGGAACGGGGACGATACCGGTATTTGGGTCGATGGTCGCGAAGGGATAGTTCGCCGCTAGTATATCGTTATTTGTCAGTGCATTAAAAAGCGTCGATTTTCCGACATTTGGTAGGCCAACAATGCCAATAGAAAGTGAGCTCATGGGATGTATTTTAACAGATGTGGGGTTGGATTTCTATCTATGGGGAAAGTTTGCTATGATAATGGTAATGGCTAAAAGGGCATCAAAACGAATACTACTAGTACTTATCATCTCAGTATTGTTGGTTGCGGCCTTGGCTGGGGGGTATTATGTATACCGTACGTACATGGCTCCCAAACCAGCAGAATCGCCCACCCAAACGACAGCCACCACAAATGAAAATGTGGTTCAAGCGCCTAACGCGCTTGCGTCGCAGATATCTCAATCTAGCGATGATAAAAAAAAGGCAGACTTGTATATCCAACTTGCGCAGAGTCAGGCATTCTCTGGCGATTATAAGGATGCCGCGGAATCCGCGAAACAGGCAACAGCGCTAAGTCCTACCTCAGACAACTACGCTACGGCGGCGTCGTATTACGTGAAGATTGACGACAAGACGACGGCGATAACTTACTTCAAGAAGGCTCTTGAACTTGTGCCAAAGTCAACAGATCCGACAGAGAATAGCCCGTATAACACCTACGCTGCGAATATCATTGAGCTCGGGGGAAGTGTATGATGCGCGCGAACCTGAAACTCGGCTACATCCTCGCGGGTAGCTGTGTCGTATTTGTCGGAATAGTACTCTTTCCCCATAGTGTGGGGGCCATCAGCGGGGCTGGATATTATACAGGCGCGACAATGTGCAGTACGAATTATCCGGTCACATCTCTACAATGTGCAAGCAATCCAAACGTGGGGAACGACGTTGTGCCGGGTAGGACGAGTTCAAAGAGCGCTGACTCTGTGCCGACGAGCGCAACAACAAGTAAGTCAGGCTTCCTAGCATGGCTTGATGGCCTGGGTGGTCATGGCAATTATCATCAGGATCTTGCGAGACAATTCATCATCGATACTATGAATGGCAAGGGAGACTCAAGCGGGATGGCTGGTCTCACTAGTAAACTGAACAACCCAAATATCTTCATGATGACTGCTCCTCGTTCGCCGGCGATAAGTTCATATTATGGGCTAGAAAATGTCAAAAATAACAAAAGAACCGACATGTTCTTTACGGATAGCTACTATGGTGGCACAAAAGACACACTTATCTTCTATAGTCTTAATCCTGACGGCTCCAAGCACGAATTTTATTACTTGGAATTAGCTTGCGGAAATCCAAGCGGCAGCTTTCCAGCTGGTCTTCCCGACTCCGAGAACTGGACTATAAACGGTCAGAGTTATATCAATGTAGCTAATACGGGTAACAAACAGGGCACCGTGGACGCACTTCCTGGTCAACAGGTGAAATGGGCGCACACCCTTACCAATAACGGACCCTCTAACATGCTGCAAAATGTAAACTATAGTGTCCCGATCTATGGTGGCTTTCTATCGGCGGGCTTCGGGGGGGCGACAGTGAAGACGCCTGCGATTAGCGGAGCGGCGAAGGGTGATGTCGGTACCAAATTTGTTAATACAACAAACGGCGACTATTCCCTTTATACTGTGCAGCCAGGAGATGTGGGAAAGAATCTTTGCCAGCGAATTGATTGGAACCCGAGCTCACCGACGGTGAGTGGGGGTTCGAGCAGTACGGAAGCGTGCGCGAGCGTTCGCTCCGACTATAACCTTTATCCTCACGTTACCGTTGGCGGCGGGACGAGCGGGGTCGTCGTCGTGGGAGGCGCCGCTGATCAGCAATCGTCAGTAGAGAATACTGCATCGAAGTCAGACATTAGCTCGACTTATCAGTCGTATGATTTCGTGGTACAAGCTGGAAAAACGATCGATCTTTCGACGGTGTTTAAAGACCAGGGGAATGGCCGGATATTTGCACTTGCGCCAGGCGTAGCTGACATATGCAAAGATTGGCTCTTGCCTCAATACCCGGGAACCGTGACCTGTAAGAGTCAAGTCGCGAGCGGTTCGGCGATATTCAACGGCGGAACAAGCACGGTTGATCAGTCGGTGATCGACGCCAGTGGTTTCAAGGCGGGGGATTTGATTTGTCGTCTGCTCTGGGTGGATCATTACGATTATAGCCACACCGCGAGCACCGAGCGACGCGTGTCGCTACCAGCCTGCGTGAGGGTCGCAAAGACACCGTACGTTCAATTCTGGGGAGGTGACGTGAGAGTCGGTGATAGTATTGGCGGGGCCACGAGTCTACAGTCAAATGCGTATACAAGTAGCAATCTCATCGGCGGCAAGACGCTCGGAAGCTGGGCTGAATACGGAATCTTCGCGCCAACAAATGGAATTATACGATCCGCGTCAGGGGGCGCGCTATCGGGGAGTAACGGATTCACTGGACCCGCTTCTGATACTGACGTATCTCACCTCTCGTTTGCAAACATGACTACACCGAAAGGGAATTGGTCGGCGCCAGCTAGCATCGCATCGTTCGAAAATAGTCTCGGCCTCCCAGATGGTGGAGCCGTTGCGGACGGATCTATCTCGCTCAACTCATTGTCAAATAGGGGGAAGGTGACCCTCACGAACGCGAGCGGCACAGTGCATGTCGGCGGTACGCTCCCCAGTGGTTCGCTGATGCTCAATTATCCGACCGGTACAGTGGTGATCGATAGTAATATCGTTCTTGGTACAAACTCCTATAGCTCACTCGCGGACCTCTCACAAGTGGTTATCCAGGCAAAGAACATCATTATCTCTCATGACGTCGACCGGGTCGACGCGTGGCTGGTGGCGATCGCAACTAACGGCGGCACCGTCGGCGGTGTGGTGTCGACGTGCGATGTGATTGTGACGCCATATTATAGTGGCTTGACCGCGGCTCCAGGTAGCCCGTGTAATCAGAAACCACTTCGGATCAATGGTCCGGTGATGGGGCGAGAAGTGCAGCTACGACGCACTTTCGGTGGAGAAGGCGACAACATGCCGGCTGAAACGATCGACTTGCGAGCTGATGCCTATCTCTGGACGATGCAGGCAGCGAACAATGGCTCCATCGATACGATATTTACTACAGAGTTACCGCCACGTTTCTAGGCGCTACCTCTTGATTTAATCGATAACACTTATGTATAATAAGAGGTAATATGAAATTGCAAAGAGGGTTGGGCGATTTTTTTGCACTCGATATTGGCACGAACGCTATTCGTGTTGTTCAATTAAATCCGGCCGGCCAGGGGTCGTGGAGCTTAGTGGCGCATGCCTACGTCCCAATTGAAAGCGCCTTGACGGTAAGTGATTCACCGGAGTCGCGTCGCCGACTAAGCGAAACAATCATGACGGCCGTAGGGCAGAGTGGCATCCGGACGAAAAATGTCGTGCTCGGACTGCCATCATCGAAGACCTTTACGACCGTGATTGATGTTCCGACGGTTTCAGAATCTGAACTTCGCTCAACGATGAAATATCAGATCGACCAGTATATTCCGATGGCTGTCGATGATGCGAAGGTTGACTGGGCGTTGCTTGGCCCGTCACTCCATATCCAGAATCAGCAGGAAGTTCTTATTTCAAGCGTCTCGAAGGCCTATAGCGAAGAGCGCATGGAGATGGTGGAAGCTCTCGGTCTCAATGTGATCGCTGCCGAGCCAGATCCGATCGCCATGGTCCGCGCCCTTGTGCCGCCAAACTCTACGAATGTTGCTATGCTCATGATCGATATCGGTGAGCTTTCGACTGATCTCGCGATCACCTATGGTGATGCGCCACGCCTCGTGCGTACGATTCCTACTGGACTGAGCTCTCTCGTAAAGGCGGCCGCACAAAATTTGAATGTCCAAGAAGATCAGGCCAGACAATTCATCCTGAAGTTTGGTCTCGCGCCAGATCGTCTTGAGGGCCAAGTCCTCCATGCGGTCGAGAATGTACTCGATGGATTTGCGGCTGAAGTAACAAAGTCTGTGAAGTTTTTCCAGACACGCTACCCGAATGTACCGATCAACGCCATGATTTTGTCTGGATTTGGAGCGATTATTCCTCGACTCAATGATTATCTGACCGCAAAGGTAGGAATTCGAGCGGCGGTCGCCAATCCATGGCAGGGTGTGCGCTTATCCGAAAGTGACCAGCAGCAATTAGCGGCAGTAGCCTCCGAATTTTCGACAGCGATCGGCCTCGCGAAACGGGGTAACTGGCTATGATCGAAATTAATCTCATCCCAGATGTCAAACAAGAGTTTATTCACGCTCAGCGATTGCGCGCGAAGGTTATTTCGGGCTCGATCTTGGGAATGCTCGGGGCAATCGTTCTCGTTGTTGTCCTCGGAGGGGTCCTCGGTGCAGAAGCAGTGCGAAATGCTGTCGCCGATAGTTCCATCACGAGCGAATACAAGAAGATGCAGTCGAACGCCGACCTGAACGATGTGGTGACCATTCAAAACCAGCTCGCAAATATTCCGACTCTCGATCAGAACAAGACGATGAGCTCTCGCTTATTTGATGCACTTTCGGCGATCAATCCCCAGGATCCAAATACCGTGAAGATGACAAATGTGGTACTTGATCCAACGGCAAAGACGATCTCGATCGAAGGCACGGCTGCGAATAGTTACACCGCTACCGATGCGCTCAAGAAAACCATTCTCAATGCGACCATCTCTTACACGCAAGATGGCACGACCTCCACTACTCCGCTGACTAGTGACGTCACACTTGGCGAAACGAGCTACGGCGAAGATTCAACAGGCAATAAGGTTTTGCGCTTCAAGATGACATTTGCTTATCCCGATCAACTCTTCTCAAATAAAGTGACAAATGTCAGCGTGGTGACTCCGACCGGAACGATTGACGTCACCGACTCAAAGACGCGTGTTCCAGATAGCTTATTCACAAGTCCAGCAACTGACGTAAAGGGCGGAGGGACAAACTAATGGTTGCGGCGAACGATATGGCTCTCAGAAAGCGCCAACAGATAGCAAGCTCAAGTCGGGCAATGTTTATTTGGGTCGCGGTTGCGTCAGTTGTCGTCGGTTTTGCGGTCGTGATCGGCTGGTTCCTATTTCAGCAGATTTTATTCCGAGAAAGAGTAATCACAGAGAAGGACAAGACTGTTACCGTCCTTCAGAACAACAACAAGGCCATCACTGGCCTGATCGACAACGTGCGTGTGCTCGAGACGAACCCTGCACTCAATGCCGCTAAGGCGCAGCCCAACGAACGGGCCCTCCAGGTAGTACTCGACGCCCTCCCGGCCGACGCGAACACGCTCGCACTTGGAGCGTCACTCCAGAATAGGCTTTTCGGTAGTGTGGCAAATGCGAAGATTGAATCTCTCTCTGTGCAGCAACCTGGCGATACCACGTCTACGTCACAGGGTTCAGCGCAATCTATCGGCTTTACTGCGGTTGTCTCGTCGCCCGACATTAACGCCATTCGCGACGTGCAGAAAAAGCTCGAAAGCTCTATTCGTACTATCGATGTCGATTCTCTCAAGATCGAAAAATCCGACGCGCGTGTCACGATGACACTCCAGGCTCATGCGTACTATCTGCCAGAGCGCGATCTTACACTTACACAAAAGGCGGTACAATGAAAAAAGGCGACATTGCAATGCTGATTCTTATTGCCACTCTCTCTGTCATGAGCGCATTTTTCATCGCAAACGCGATTCCAATGCTTCAGGTGTCGATCAAAGGTGAAAAAGTGAAGACGATCGAAAAGATTACATCGGCAGTTGACCAACCAGACGTGACGATCTTTAATTCAACGAAAATTAATCCAACAGTCGAGACAGTAATCGGTGGAACGACGCCAACGCGCTAGGGGGATATGACGCGATGGCATTGATGACGGACGAGATTCAGGGTAAACTCCTCCAGCTACTGCAGGATGAGGGGCTTGTTGCGAAGGCGGCTATTGAGACCGCTCAACAGAAGGCTACCCAGGCAAATCAGTCACTTCTGACCGTTCTGGCTGGCGACGGGATAATCGATGACGAACTGCTCACGCATGGTATTGCGCAGGTTTCTGGCGTACCCTATGTGAACCTTACGAATAGCATGGTAGAACAAAATATCCTCTCGCTTTTGCCGAGCGATATCGCTGAGCGATTTATGGCAGTTCCACTGGCGGAGGTCCAAAATCGTCTGGCTGTGGCTATGATCGACGCAAATAACGTCCAGGCGGTCGACTACCTCGCAAACCGCATCCAACGCCCGCTCAAGGTCTTTATGGCATCAGAAGCTGGAGTTCGGCATATACTTGATCAGTACAAGACCGACCTTTCGAGTGTCGACGTGGCCGCCGAAGCTTCGCAGGCTGAAGCAGCGCAAGAAGAGGCCGCCGATATCAAGACAATTGTGCAGGATTCTCCGATTAGTCGAGCCCTCAGTACGATTTTGGAATATGCCGTAAAGAGTCGCGCGAGCGATATCCACATCGAGCCACTTGAAAAAGCTCTCAAGATTCGCTGTAGAGTCGATGGTGTGCTGAGAGAGGTGATGCAGCTCCCAAAGAGCATTGAGCCGGCTCTCGTGAGCCGAATAAAGATTTTATCCAATCTCAAAATTGATGAACACCGCACGCCACAAGATGGCCAGTTCGCCGTGAAGGTAGCGGGCAAGGAAGTCGATCTTCGTATCGCGATCAGCCCCGTAGTATGGGGTGAGCAGGTAGTTATTCGTTTGCTCGACAAGACTGGAAACTCATTTGATCTTGAAGATATGGGCTACGCGGGACGGGCGCTGCGTACGATTCGTAAAGGCATCAAACGACCAAATGGAATGGTCCTTACCTCGGGACCGACAGGATCGGGTAAATCGACAAGCCTCTACGCACTGATCAAAGAGATCAAAGATGACACGATCAATATCGTTACCCTCGAGGACCCAGTCGAGTACAAGATGGATGGAGTCAACCAAATCCAGGTGAACTCAGAGGTTGGGTTAACCTTCGCGAGCGGGTTGCGGTCAATTCTTCGCCAAGATCCAGATATCGTAATGGTGGGAGAGATGCGCGATAGTGAAACTGCCAACCTGGGCGTCCAGGCAGCGCTTACTGGTCACCTCGTGTTTAGTACGTTGCACACAAACTCTGCCGCTGGCGTGCTGCCGCGCCTACTTGATCTCGATGTTGAGCCATTTCTGATTGCGAGTACGGTCAATACGATTATCGGACAGCGCTTGGTCCGTCGTGTGTCGCCTCGACGCGATGCGTACTGGTCAAGCCCCATTGAGACCCAGAGCATTCTCCAGACCGTCGGGCACCTGCTTCCGAAGACAAAGGAAGATGTGGCGCGCGTATCGGAGGATCTCGGCTACAAAGACTTGCCGCTTGCGGGGCAAAGCGCTTATACTCTAGTAAAGGGTCAGGACACGCCAGCGACGCCAAAGGGTTATGCGGGGCGTGCGGGACTCTATGAAGTGATGGACGTCACGCTAGAGATCCAGGCGCTGATCGTCAGCCACGCGACAAGTTCGCAGATACAGGCAAAAGCCATCGAACAGGGAATGATCACGATGAGGCAAGATGGCTACCTCAAAGCCCTCCAGGGCATCACAACACTTGAAGAAGTTAACCGAGTAACATCAGATACGGCATAGGAAGGGGAGGGTATGCAACCACAAGAACTAAGAATCGAAGTACTACTAGAAGAGGTCGTAAAGCGGCGCGCAAGCGACCTACATATTCAGGTTGGTTTGCCGCCGATGCTTCGCGTCGATGGTGCACTTACACCGATTCCTGGATTCAGTCCATTGGACGAACAACAGGTTGAGGCCTTAGTATTTGCTATCCTCGATCAAGATCAGCAACAGATCCTGATGAAAGACAAAGAATTCGACTTTTCTTTCGCGTTTGGGACACTTGGTCGCTTCCGCGTTAATGCTTTTCATGAACGCGGTAACCTCGCGGCGGCTTTGCGCCTCATCCCAAATGAAATTAAATCAGTCACCGAGCTTGGCATGCCCCCAGTTGTGATGACATTCGCCGACTATCCGCGTGGGCTCGTACTAGTGACGGGACCGACTGGATCCGGTAAGTCTACAACGCTCGCCGCACTTGTCGACAAGATCAATTCCGAAAAAGCCCACCACATTATTACCATCGAAGACCCAATCGAGTTTACTCATAAGTCGAAGAAGTCGGTGATTGTACAACGCGAAGTACACTATGATACCTATTCATTCTCAGCCGCGCTCCGATCGAGCCTGCGCCAGGACCCTGATGTAGTCTTGATTGGTGAGATTCGCGACCTTGAGACGATTTCTGCGGCGATTACCATTGCCGAGACCGGTCACTTAGTCTTCGCGACCTTGCACACGAACTCTGCTTCACAAAGTATCGATCGTATGATTGACGTCTTTCCTCCGCACCAACAACCGCAAATTCGTTCTCAGCTCTCAAATATCTTGATGGCAATCTGCTCACAGCGCCTCATACCGGCAATCGGTGGAGGTCGTGTCGTTGCGTCTGAAATTTTGGTTGCCAATCCAGCGGTTCGAAATGTGATTCGAGAAGGCAAGGCTCACCAGCTTGACGCCATTATTCAGACAAGCGCCGATCAGGGAATGCAGACGATGGATCGCACACTTGTCGGGCTCGTTCAGAATGGTACGATTACCTACGATAGCGCACGCGAATATGCAGTCGATCTCACTGAGTTTGAGAGATTGATGAGAGGATAGATTAGTGAAGAAGTTCACCTACAAGGCACGAGATAAATCCTCAGAAAAAGTAGTCGAATCTATTGTCCAGGCAGACAGTGAATCTTCGGCGGCAAAGGCTCTCGTCGAGCAGGGCTTTGTTCCACTCGAGATCAAGGAGCAGGTTGAGGGTGGGAGCTTCCTTCGAGGACTCAAAGATCGTATCACTACCAAAGATAAGATCGTATTTACGAGGCAGCTCGCGACGCTCATCGGAGCGGGGCTGCCACTTTCGCAGAGCATGAGTACGGTATTGGAGCAAACCCCAAATCGCCGAATGCAACAAGTCGTTCAGGAGATTATCGCTGACGTCGAGGGCGGTAAGCAACTTTCTGATGCGTTCGGTAAGCACCCGGATGTATTTGACAAAATCTTCCTGGCTCTCGTGAGCGCCGGTGAGGCTTCGGGCACATTGGATGAAGCGTTGAAGCGTGTGGCGGCACAGCAAGAAAAAGACGCTGCGATGCTCACCAAGATCAAGGGCGCGATGACCTATCCAATTATTGTGCTAGTCGTGATTATGGGCGTTATGGTGTTTATGCTCGTCACGGTTGTTCCTCAGGTATCCAAACTCTACCATGACATGAAGAAGACGCTACCAATGCTCACACAGGTTATGATCGCCGTCTCAAACTTCATCACCCAGTTCTGGTGGCTCGTACTTATCGGGCTTGTTATTGCGATTTATTTCTTCCGTCAATATATGAAGACAGATTCCGGTATGAGATTCTTCGATCTGTTCAAGCTGAACGTGCCGCTATTCAGAGGGATGTTCCGCAAGCTCTATATGGCGCGGTTCTCGCGAACGGGACAAACACTACTTGCGACAGGGGTGGCTATGCTCGACATGCTCCGCATCAGCGGTGAGGGAATGAACAACATAGTTGTTCAGGAGAGTATTAACCGTGCGGCCGATAAGGTGAAGGGTGGTAAGGCGTTGTCTGTTGCTCTCCAACCAGAGGATTATATTTTGCCGATGGTACCCCAGATGATCAAGATCGGTGAGCAGTCAGGTAAGATCGATGAGATGATGGGCCGGACAGCACAAGTCTACGAAGACGAACTCGACGAAGAGATAAAGGCGATCTCAACGGCTATTGAACCGGTCCTCATGGTTGTACTGGCGGTTGTTGCCGGCGGCATGGTGGGCGCAATCCTATTCCCAATTTACAGTCTTGTTGGCGGAATTCAGTAGACAATCATTAAATCATCGGGTAATATAATCATTAGCACATTGTTCATAAGAAAGGTGGAGAAATAGGGGTTATGAGCAGACAACAATTGAAACAAAGAGGTTTTACGATTATCGAGGTAGTTCTCGTACTCGCAATCGCAGCATTGATCTTCTTGATGGTCTTTATCGCATTGCCCGCATTGCAGCGCAATCAGCGTGACCAGGCGCGAAAGGAAGTTCTCGGTAAAGTAACGTCAGCAGTGACGACATATCAGTCAAATAAGCGTAGCATGCAGCCAGTAACTGGCGCTGACCTTAAAGGCTATGTCGATGGAACAGATGCAACGGCCACTGGCGAGCATAATAGTTACAAATCAGGCGCCAAGGACACGCTTATTGATAATAACTACATATTACACCTGTCGACATATACGGCTGATGGCATCGATCAGGCCGATACTAACATCGTCCAGGTCATTACCGGGGCGAAATGTGACGATACCGGCTCAAAGGCTATCGCTGGCTCTGCGCGCAACGCCGCAGTGATCATAGTCATGGAGAACGGCCTAGACACCGCGGATCTAAGCGCTTCAGCTATTTGCCAGTCTATCTAGTACTGGCGCACCAAAAACACACTCTCCTTCGGGGGTGTGTTTTTATTTGCGCATCATCTAGGGTATGATGAAGCTTATGAATAGTATATGGATCTTAATGATGGCCCTCCTGGGTCTTTGCATCGGTAGTTTTATCGGTGCACAAATCTGGCGGTTACGCGCGAGACAACTAGTGGCTGACAAAAAGAATCACGAGCCCTTTGATAAAAAAGAACTATTGTGGCTGATGCCACTCAGTACAACCCGTCAACGTGACGATTTCTCGAGATGTCTCACGTGCGGTCATCGCCTGCGTTGGTACGACCTTGTGCCGATTGTAAGCTGGGCCTCGACAGCGGGTAAGTGCCGCTATTGCCATCATAAGATCGGTGTATTTGAGCCGTTAATGGAGCTTGTGACGATGACGTTATTCATTGTCTCTTATCTGTTGTGGCCATGGAATATCGCGTCGGCTGGTCAGGTAATCCTTTTCATCCTCTGGCTTGCAATTCTCTCCATGATGATCCTACTCGCAGCCTACGATATTCGTTGGCAACTCCTGCCTGACGTTATCAATGTGTCACTAATCGTTGTCAGTCTCGTGTTCGTCTTTGTCCGTGTAGCGGTCGTCGGCGACGTGTCGCTCACCTCGACGATAGGATCGATTGGTATGCTTGCTGGTCTCTACGGTGTGCTCTACGCGGTATCAAAGGGTGCGTGGATTGGATTTGGGGATGTGAAACTCAGTATCAGCCTCGGCCTTATGTTGGTAGATTGGCGGCTGGCGTTTGTGGCTCTGTTTTTTGCGAATCTTATCGGTTGCGTGATCGTTCTCCCGGGGCTACTGCGACGGAATCTGACGCGTGAGTCAAAGATCGCGTTTGGACCGCTTTTGATCGCCGGAACACTCATTGCCTGGTGGTGGGGAGGCCAGCTTATTAGCTGGTTGATGCTTCCTGGTCGGTTCATCTAGGGTCGCGCTTATGCTATACTGACATCATATGAGTGGGGATTTCCGTGCCGGATTTACGATCATCGAATCAATGCTGTTCCTGGCTATCAGCGGGCTTATGATAGTGGGCGTAATCGCGGGGGCTGGCGTCTCTATAAACGTGAATCGCTACAAAGACTCAACAACATCACTCGACGCATACCTCCAGGGCCAATATGACAAAACTATCAATGTTCAAAATGATCGCAATAACCAGTTGGGCTGTGCGGGTGGCGTAATTACTGAGAACGGCAACCAAGCGCGCGGTACGAGTACGTGCATGGTAATCGGTCGATTTATCAGCGTGATGAATGATGGGACAACGCTTGAGAGTCAGCCTGTCTATGCGGGAACCGATGGCTCTAAGTCTGGCGATGACTTAACGGCCCTGGTCAACTCATCGCTGTTCTTGAGTAGTGGGGCAGAATCACCCGAAGCCTACACGCTTGAGTGGGGCACGAAACTTGTCGTGCCATTATCAAATACGCCACTCCAGTCTATGAGATTACTTATCGTGCGTTCGCCATCGAGTGGGGCGATCCGCACGTTTGTCGCCACGGATGGCACAACTGACCCGGCTAAGTTTCTGAAAGACCAATACCGTCAAGACGCACTATTCTGTGTTGATCAGAGTGGACTGGCGGCGATTCCACGACGAGGTAGCCTTGTCGTGAAGGATGCCACCAACAGCAGTGGCGTGAAGCCGGCAACCGAGGGCTCATGTTGATACGCACGAGCCGGGGCGATACGATCATCGAAGTTATGTTCGCTTTCGTCATCTTTAGTCTTGTCGTCGTGAGCGCGTTTAGCATTATGAATAAAGGAGTGGCGACCGCTCAGCGTTCGCTCGAAGTCACGTTAGTACGTCAGCAAATCGACGGTCAAGTTGCTATGGTTCAGCACATTCAGCAGACAAACCCGACATTGTGGACTCAGATCAAGTCATTGGTCGTTCCTGATATTGGAGCATTTGGCGCAGGGACTCAGTGCCCTGAGGCGAAAGATATTCTCGACAAGAGCGACTTCTTTATTGCCACAACAAGTGACGGCAGTGCACCGAGTGTGGTTCATATTCAGTCTGAGCAGGACTACAAGAAGGCGACAACCTACAGCATGGTCGATGTGTTTGGGCGCACCTCGCCCACTCACACGCCCGTGGCTTATGGACTCTATTTGCGTATCGTTCAATCGGATGGCTGGAGCGCAACAAACCACTCGTATGATCTGAATGTTCGTGCTTGTTGGGACAGCGTTGGTGTCAATGTTCCGCTCACGATAGGAACAGTGGTGAGGTTATTCGATGCGAACTAATTCAAGAGGCTTTACGCTCATTGAACTCATGCTCGCCATGACGTTCATATCAATCTTGATGATAGCAATTGCTGTTTCGACGATCGAGGTGATGCATATGTATAGCAAAGGTCTTGCGATCAAGTCAGTCAATCAAGCCGGGCGAGATCTCGGCGACAGCATTCGTCGTGATGCGGCTAGCGTGGGTGTTGTCAAATCTCCTATTATCCAGCCCGACGACGCTGGAGCGGGCGGACTAGGGAGGCTCTGCCTCGGGGGGGTGTCATATCTTTGGAATAAGCCAGAAGCGCTTCAACAGGGAAGCACTACGGGTGTTACCTATAGTGATAATACCGCAAAGAAGATTGTCCTTGCTCGAGTGATTGACGCGGGCGGAAATTATTGTACGAAAACAGGTGAGACATATCCGATCAATGTATCGTCGCAAACAGCTAACGAGATGCTTCCGAGCGACAATGGCGATCTCGCGCTCCATTCCCTCACGCTTGACCGGGTTCCACCCCTGACTGAAGTTGCAGTACCAAGTGAGGCGCTCTACGATATTCGCTACACTATCGGTACGAATGATGCTGGTACAATCAATACGGGCGATCTCTCTTGTAATCCTCCGGCTGACGCCAACCAGAATTACAACTTCTGCTCGATAAACAACTTTGAAATGATCGTGAGGGTAGGATGACAAATCGTACGCGTGCATCGGGAGCAGTGTCTTTATTCGTAGTCCTGTTCGCGTCTCTCCTCCTGACTGTACTGACGGTTGGGTTTATGCGCATCATGATCCAGGAGCAACAACAGGCCACCAATCAGGACTTATCTCAGAGTGCATATGACTCAGCGGTTTCGGGCGTTGAAGATGCAAAGCGCGCGCTTCATGCATGTCAGCAAGGTTCAGACAAGGCCTGTACGGCAATCAGTGCGAAGCAATGTACGACCATTCAGGATGCGGGAGTCGTGCCGATGCAGTCGCAGACCGAAACGGTGATCAAGAGTGGTACGACTAGTGACGGCAGTCTCAACCAGGCTTACACCTGCGTGACCATCGAGCAGAAGACAGATGACTACATCGGCAATTTGACCGAAGGCAAATCTGCTGTGATCCCGCTCAAGGGAGTCGGCGAGTTTGATACGATTCAGGTTGAATGGATGCATAAAGACAATGGGTCAACCGGCACCAACTATGCGGGTGGTCGCGTCGACACGCTCGCGACTCCGGTGTCGGGTGATTTCGGGTCTCTCCCAAAGAAAAGTGACTGGGATCAGAGCGCCGCCTCACTTCTCAGGGTTGAGAGTATCGTGCCAAGCGGTGCCTCGGTGTCGCTCGATCAGCTTGACGGGAGTGATGTAACGACGACGTTCTTGCGACCGGCTGGCGTAACCGATAACGCATCTGATCTATCGGCTTCCGCGCCACAAAGTGTCCCAATTCGTGTGGCGCGTGCCACGGGGAACGATAACGTAACCACCAATACGACACCGGTCACGTGTTCGAACTATCGCTTCACGCATGGCACCTATGCCTGTCGGGTTTCGTTGCAACTAGCTCCGAGTACTGTGCCTGCGGACTCGCAGGTTGCCTTCATCAGACTGACGAGCCTCTACCGGGATACTTCCTATAGGATTAGCCTCATTCGCTCGAGCGCAGTCGTCCAATTTGATGGCGTGCAGCCGATCGTTGACTCGACAGGGCGTGCTGGCAATATCTTTCGCCGCATCTCAAGTCGAGTGGGCGCAGCGACGGATCTCCCGTATCCTGAAAACGTCTTCGATACATCAGGAAGTCTATGCAAGAACTTCTATGTCACTGATTCAGAGGCAAACGCGAGCCAACCCTGTAGTACCGCGCCCTAAGACGCCTGGTCTGAGTTGAATTTCTCGTACACTTCTTTGAGGTGGGCGTCGGTCACGTGGGTATAGACTTGAGTGGTAGCAATGTTGCTATGGCCGAGCATAGCCTGAACGCTGCGAATATCGGCACCATTCATGAGGAGGTCAGTTGCAAAGCTATGGCGCATAGTATGGGGAGACACGTGTTTCGTGATGCCAGCGAGTTTGGCGTATTTCTCGATAATTCGTTGGATGCTGCGCGGAGTGAGCCTCCGGTAATCGCCACTTGTTGAGACAACGTTATTACGGCTGTAGCTCAGAAAAAGGGGAGGAAGATTATCGAGACGGTAAGCGAGGTAGGCCTTAATCATGTCGGCGGCTCGTTTGCTAATAAAGATCGGTCGGTCTTTTTGGCCCTTACCCCGGACCATGAACTCCCGGCGGTCAGTGTTGACGTGACCGCGGTTAAGGCCGACTAGCTCTGAAACGCGTAAACCTGAGGAGAACAGAAGTTCGAGTATGGCGCGATCACGCGCATTTTGTTCAGTATCTTCAATAGGAACTGCATCGAGCATTCGCTCCACTTCATCATAGTGGAGGAATGTGACTTGTTTGCGGGCAAATTTCGGCAACTCGACCTTATCGGGAGGTAGGCTCGCGATGTCGCGCTTTGAGAGGTAACCGAGGAACCCACGGAGCGCGATAAGGTGGTACGCCTGAGTAATTGTTGCTAAATCGTCGCCGTTGTCATTTGTATAACGGTTGAGCCATAGCCGATATTTTCGTAAAATCTCTGATGTAATTTCCTCAACAGCAATATCGCTCGCATACTCAATAAATCGTTCGAGGTAGTGGCGATAGTTCTCGGCCGTTTTTGCGCTACGACCACCCTCGACTTCGAGGCTTTCGACAAAATCGAGGATTAATTCGGACATGTAGTGCTGGGTCATGTCTCTAGCATAGCGTAACCGCCTTCAAAAAGGTACAATAGGGTCATGAATGACGTAGTATCATTAGTGCTCGGTGCTATCCAAGGACTGACCGAGTTTATTCCCGTGAGCAGCTCCGGGCACCTCGTCATCGCCGAACATCTATTCGGAACGGCAGACCACACGTTTCTTACGTTTGTGAATATCGGAACGCTAATCGCACTTCTCGTCTATTATCGCCGCCGCCTAGTAGAAATTGCGCAGGATGTGATCGTAGGGCGTAACTTTACCCTTTTACGCAATATTCTACTCACCTCAATTCCGGCGGGTCTCGTGGGGTTGGCGTTGTCAGACTTCATCGACCATAGCTCTTTTTTTACGAATATCTTCGTAGTCCTGACGACGCTCACGATCGTTGGTATTCTCATGATCGTGCTCGAGAAACTACCGCGAGCCTCGGAGGTTCAAGATGGGGCGCATCTCTCATGGCAACGAGCGTTCATGATCGGCGTCGCACAGATGTTTGCGCTGATCCCCGGCGTATCTCGCTCTGGCTCGACGATTATTACCGGTCGGCTCCTTGGTCTTCGGCCAGCCCAGGCGGCGGACTACAGCTTTCTTGCTTCAATCCCGATCATGTTAGCGGTTACGTTGAAGCTGATGGTTTCCGGGAGTGATAGGGCTTATTTTGCCGCGCACATGCCGGCGGTGCTTATCAGTAACGTCGCCGCTTTCATCGTCGGGCTCATCGCCATCCGATTCCTCCTCGCATATCTTAAAAACCATGATCTGAAGGTTTTCGGATGGTATCGGGTAGGATTTGCCGGTGTGATTATTGCCGTACTAGTAGCTCGTGCCGTACTATTGTAAGTAACCAACGCATTGCATAAAAAGGAGAAGAAATGGAAAAAACACTCGTCGTACTCAAACCGGATGCGGTACAGAGAGGAATTGTCGGCGATATTATCACTCGCTTTGAGCGAGTTGGCCTAAAGATCGTTGCCTCGAAACTGTTCATTCCACCCAAAGAACTCCTCGATAAGCATTATCCAGCTGATCGAAAAGAGTTCGTTGAAGGCCTGGGCAGCAGAACGCTTGAGAGCTACCGAGAGATGGGCCTCGATCCAATCGAGCAATTTGGTAGTGTTGACGCAGCGCGCATCGGCGAGGCCGTCAGGGGATGGTTAACTGAGTTTATGAGGTCAGGGCCGGTATTCGCGTTTGTACTTGAAGGTCCGCACGCCATCGAAGTCGTTCGTAAGATCGTTGGATCGACTCTGCCACAAAAGGCGCAGCCAGGCACTATTCGCGGCGACTATTCGTTCGACTCATCATATCTTGCAAATTCCGCGAATCGTCCGATCAAAAACCTGATCCATGCATCTGGTAACGCGGAGGAGGCGGCGTTTGAGGTCGATCTTTGGTTCAGCGATAATGAGATCCTCGCGTACGACACGATTCACCAGAAACACATGCAGTAGGATTTTGGAGAGGTCGTCTGCTATCATAGAGCTAGGCACGCCCCGGTAGCTCAACGGATAGAGCAGCTCCGTCCTAAGGAGAAGATGCAGGTTCGATTCCTTTCCGGGGTACCAAAGAAATAATATGACAGAAGAAAATGACCAGCAAGAACTAGTATTCGAGGGACAGCGCCCCGGCGAAGAGCTGCTTTTTGTGTTTCGTCGCCACATCATCGCGATGCGCAAAGGATTTTACGGTCTTCTCGTTCCTTTTGCGGTATCATCGATTCCGCCGCTTATCTGGCAGGACCAGCTCGAGCTTTTCTGGTTGCCAGTCGGTGGTCTCCTGATAGGCATCCTTATCTTTTGCTACCACTTCATCATGTGGTACTTTACACTGTATATCGTGACCGACGAACGCCTCCGTCAGGTGACCCAGCGTGGGCTATTTGGAAAAGACGTTGTGGAGCTCCGGTTGTCGAAAATCCAAAACATAAGCTATAATATACCAGGGTTTACAGGCGAAGTGTTTAAGTTCGGAACGATCGTGATCCAGACGTTTGTCGGTGATCTCGTGATCCACAAGGTCGAACACCCAGCCGAGATCTACAATAAGCTTCAAGACGCGGTTCACCATGCCGTCACAAGTGGTGCTCAAACTGATGAAAAAGATATCGATTCATAAATTCCCCCGGCTCATCAAGAAGAAGGTGCTCGACGCTCCCTCTCGTATTACGAATGAAACTGTCGCAGAACATCGCGAGCAGATTATCGCCGGCGGCCGACGTTTCAAGTACCCCGTCCAGTATGCGCGGCATAAACTCGTATTCAACGCTGTGATTATCGTCTCGATTTCATTTATCCTGCTTGTGCTCATCGGCCTTCAACAGCTCTACCTTGCCCAGAACTCGTCAGTGTTCATGTATCGAATCACGCAAATTATTCCCGTACCAGTGGCGACGATTGCCAATGAGCCGGTTCGCTATAGCGACTACCTCATGCAATATCGTGGGCTCGAGCATTATCTTTCAAAGTACGATGAGATTAAGATGGATAGTGCTGACGGCAAAGCCCAGCTCGACCACTATCGACGTGAGTCCCTCAATAAGGCGATTGCTGAGGCGTACGCCGCGAAGATTGCCCGTCAGAAGGGTATTACCATCACAAGCAAAGACGTTGATGCGGTTATCGAGCAACAGCTCAATACGGCGAATGGGCGCATCTCCCAGGAGACATACGACGCATCATCGATGATGATATACGGCTGGGACAAGGACGAGTATCGACAAGCTTTCAGCCGTAGCCTACTCCGAGCAAAGGTGGCCTTTGCGGTTGACGATCAGGCTAAGGCCAAGGCCGATAAGATTGGCGAGCAGGTAAAGGCAGGTAAGCCATTTGACGAGATTGCCGCAGCCGAAACAGATAAGACCGAGGCAAGAGCTACCGCTGGCGTATCGACGCTTGTGAGTACGAGTAGTACGTTTAACGGCCTCAACGTATCGGACATCGCGAAGTTTCAAAAGGACGTTCCGTCAGGTGCTCTGCAGAGTATCACTGGAGACGGATACTTCTTCATAAAGGTGATTGAAAAGACTGACACCCAGGTTAATTTCCAATATATTCATATTCCACTTACGGTTTTCTCGGCTCAGATTGCCGAGCTAAAAGCGAGTGGTCAGATTCACGAATTTATCAAGATTCCTGACGCCTGACGGTTGGCGGCGCAGGTTCCACAATAGACTAAGGAGGAAACTATGTATCAATTACCAGATCTCACTTACGATTATGGTGCGCTCGATCCATATATCAGCGCTGAAACGATGCGGGTTCATCACGATCGACATCATCGGGCGTACGTCGAGAAACTGAACGCTGCCTTAAACGATAATCCCGATTTGCGCGACACGCCTCTCGTGGAACTTTTATCGCGCGATGATCTGCCGACGGCTATACGCAATAACGGGGGCGGTCATTATAACCATTCACTTTTTTGGAAATGGATGAAGCCAAATGGTGGAGGTGCACCAAAAGGGGAGCTTGCTTCGGCGATTGAACAGACTTACGGTTCGTTCCAGGGCCTCATTGACCAGTTCAGCGAGAAGGCTCTCGGTGTCTTCGGGAGCGGCTGGGTATGGTTGCTGCCTAACATGGAACTCGTCACCACACCCAATCAAGATACGCCGATGCTGCTCGGGAAGTCTGAGCCGATCCTCGGGCTCGACGTTTGGGAGCACGCCTACTATCTCGATCATCAAAACGTTCGCGCTGATTACGTAAAGGAGTGGTGGGGCGTCGTCGACTGGGATTTTGTTGCTGAGCGGCTGCAGTCTTCAGGTCGCGAGGACTAAGCTATTCTTGACAAGTAAAAAACTCACCAACGGGTGAGTACTTTACTTGGCGCGCCCGACCGGATTCGAACCGGCGATCTCCTCCGTGACAGGGAGGCGTGATAGGCCAACTTCACTACAGGCGCATATATTGAGTCCTCAGTATTTTAGCAAGTATCACCCCATAAATCAACAGGGGCGACAAAGATTTGATATGGTATAATACCAGAAGGAAAACGCCACCTTAGCTCAGTTGGTAGAGCATCTCATTCGTAACGAGAAGGTCGCCGGTTCGATTCCGGCAGGTGGCTCCAGATCTATATGACAAAAGATGCTATCAAACAATCACTCTTACGTGTTATCGGCGATCGCTCATTCGTAGCGTTGCTTGTTGGTATGCTCGTTGCATGCCTGATTTATTGCCTAGTCGTTGGGCTCACGATTCAGCCACGAGACGTCCAGGTCTATACTCACTATACGGGTTTCGGTCAGGCGCATTTTTATAAAAATCTCTGGCAATATACGCTGCTATTCGTCTTTTTTGGGGTGTTAGTCACATTCGTGCATGGCATTCTTATGATCAAGCTCCACGGCCTCCAGCGACGCCAGACGGCACTTATTCTTGGATGGCTCGCTATCCTTATCTTGCTCATCGCGGGTATTTACTCATTTTCAATCCTGAGACTGGCATTTAGGTAATGACAGATCTCGAGTTGCCCCAAGGCAAACGAACACGTTTTTATCGTTTTTTTGAAATCTTTCCTGCCACCCTCAGCTACGGAGCGATCCTTCTCCTGATAGTTCTCTCTATTATCAATCCGGTGGTTGCGACATTATACTTAATGTTGGTGATTATCACACTCCTTGTCAAAGCAGTGCTGATCGCATATCACACAATACTTGGGCATCGACGGCTCGTCGGGGCGCAGCGCGTGGACTGGAATCAAAGACTTATTGCACTTGAGAGCCCAGCGGAAAGTTACGCGAAGCTGCGCGGTAACCACTCGTCCGGATTCGGCTATGCGGAACACCTCGAAAATCTTCGCAAAATCGCGGCAGAACCAGAGGTGTACCCGAGGCCTTCGGATATCTATCAGGGAGTTATTATTGCGACCTACAACGAGTCCTATGAGGTGATTCAACCTACCGTCGAGTCAGTGATCGCATCTAGCTGTGACAAGAAGAGAATTATCCTGATGATTGCCTACGAAGAGCGTGGCGGAAAGGGTATTGAGGAGACGGTGAAGCGGCTTAAGCGCGAATATAGCGACGTCTTCTTTAGCTTCCAGATCGTCAAGCATCCCGACAATCTGCCGGGTGAGGTTGTCGGTAAGGGTGGCAACATTACTTTTGCTGGTCACGAATTACAGAAATGGTGCGACGAAAAGGGGATCGACTACTCACATGTTATCGTGACTACCCTCGACTGCGATAACAAGCCATACCCGAGCTACTTTGACTATGTTGCCTACGAATACATCACTCATGCTAATCGCAAGCATCTATCCTACCAGCCGATTGCGCTGTATTTTGGCAATATCTGGGATGCGCCGGCGGCAATGCGGGTGATTGCAACGGGTAACTCATTTTGGACGATTATTTCAAGCATGCGACCCCATACGCTGCGCAATTTCGCGGCTCATTCGCAACCACTTGATGCGCTCGTGGAGATGAATTTTTGGACTACACGGAGCATTGTCGAGGACGGGCATCAGTATTGGCGGAGCTATTTCCATTTCAACGGCGATTACAGCGTGGTTCCGATACATGTGCCCATCTATCAGGATGCGGTGATGGCAGATACGCTCCGAAAAACATTTGTCACACAGTTTAAACAGCTACGCCGGTGGGGATACGGCGTCTCCGATATCCCGTACGTTGCCGTACGGTTGTTCACTAGGAGGCGAACAGTTCCGTTTTTCGAAGGTCTCGCACGCTTTACTCGCCTCGTTGACGGCCACGTAACCCTCGCATGCGTTGCCCTTATGGTCACATTTGGCGGCTGGGTGCCGCTGCTTCTGAACGCAGAGGCCTCGAGGAGTATCCTCGCGCAACAACTACCAGAAGTCGTCAGTACGATTCAGAGGATTGCGATGATAGGGCTCTTCATAACGATCCTCCTTATGCTCAGGATGCTCCCGCCGCGTCCTGAACGCTATAAGCGCACGCGTACGCTTGGTATGGTCCTCCAGTGGCTACTGATGCCATTTACGGCCATCGGGTTCAACTCAATCGCCGCATACAACGCGCAGACGCATCTGGCGCTTGGAAAGTATCTTGATAAGTTTGACGTTACCGAGAAGGCAACACTTGCGTCAAAGGCGAAAGCACGAGAGCTGGCCAAAGAACGCAAAAACGCACAGTAAGTCCTGTGCTTAATAGATATAGACTGAGCATATTACCTTTTGTATGGTCCCAAAAAGTATTCGATGAGCTACAGAGAGTAGCGTTTACTGTCTTTCTTTGCCTGGCTCCATGATTTATCAAACTCAAACTTGAGATCGATTTCTTCTAGAGCTGATTGGTTGCGGCGGTTACTCATGAACACATATTAGCACAAGCATTGTGTTTTGTCAATAACCGAGGTGTGAATGCCATATATCACCAGACGAATACCGTTACCATTTTCACCTCAAAATATCCGTGGAAAACTTCAGAAGGTCTGTGCAAAAATAAAACCTCCCGACTGGGGGGAGGATCTATTTATGGTGGGCGATGTAGGATTCGAACCTACCACCTCCTCAACGTCAATGAGGCGCTCTAGCCAAATGAGCTAATCACCCTTACGTATGTAGCCGAAGCTAAACACCCACGGGTTACCCTAAGAATACTATCAGAACAGGGGAGGGTTTGCAATATTTGACCCGGAAGCGTACTATTGATGTGGACGATGACAGAGGCTAACCACCCCAGGAGTCCCGCGGGAAGGAGCGTCGTGCGAGAACGTTGCTTTATGAGTGCCTGAATCATCAGGAAGTCCGGTGGAACCGCCCTGGTACCCAGGGTCCGAGACATGCGATATGTAAGTTTTTTATCAGATGAACTTATTTACCGCATGTTTTTTGATTAGTAAACGAAACACAGGAGAGAACGCGACCATGAATGAAGATCAACTTTACGCAATGCGCCATAGCTTGGCGCACATCACCGCTCAGGCAGTCCAACACCTCTGGCCAGAGGCAAAGTTCGGTGTCGGTCCAGTTGTTGAGAATGGGTTCTACTATGATATTGATCTCGGGGAGACGAAGATCTCCGAAGAGGATTTTCCGAAAATCGAAGCCGAAATGCGTAAGGTGATCGCCGCAGACTACCCATTTGAGCGCAGTGAAAAAGCAATCGATGACGGTATCAATTGGGCCTCCGAGGCAGCACAGCCCTATAAGCTTGAGCTATTAAATGACCTCAAACGTGCAGGAACGACTGTGGCTCGCGACCTGGATGCAAATGAGCTAGGCCTTTCGACGGACGATGCGAGTAAGGTTGAGACGGTGTCATTCTATACCGACGGAGATTTTACCGACCTCTGTCGTGGCCCGCACGCTGAACGGACCAGTAGGGTTGGGGCATTCAAACTCATGCGCGTTGCTGGTGCCTATTGGCGCGGCAAAGAGACTAATCCGCAGATGCAGCGACTCTACGGTATCGCTTTTGCGACCCAAGAGGAGCTTGAAGCTCATCTGAAGATGCTCGAAGAGGCGAAACAGCGCGATCACCGAAAGCTCGGCAAAGAGCTTGATCTTTATACTACTTCACAGCTCGTAGGCGTTGGTTTGCCACTATTTACGCCGCGAGGTACGGTACTTCGCGATGTGGTCGCCCAATATTCAAATCAGCTTCGTCAGCGGTATGGATTCAAGAAGGTGTGGACGCCACATATTACAAAAAAGGAGCTCTACGAGGCATCGGGGCACTGGGCTAAGTTTGGTGACGAACTTTTCTTGGTGACGAGCCAGGAAACGAGCGACAAAATGGTCCTTAAGCCGATGAACTGTCCGCATCACACCCAGATCTTTGCTTCGCAGCCGCGCAGCTATCGTGACATGCCGATTCGTTATCTCGAGACTACCACTGATTATCGCGACGAAAAAACCGGCGAGCTCGGCGGCCTTAACCGAGTTCGGTCATTGACTCAGGACGACAGTCACGTATTCGCCCGACCGGATCAGATCGAACTTGAGATACATCAACTACTGGCAGCTGCCACGGAGCTCTATCAGACAATTGGCATGAACTTGCGGGTTCGCTTGAGCTACCGAGATGACGGCGACAGCTACTTGGGTGATATCGAACTATGGAAGAGCGCACAGGAGCAGCTAAAGAACGCCGTGATCGCAAACAAGCTTGATTATTTCGAGCAGGACGGCGAAGCGGCATTTTATGGTCCAAAGATTGATTTCATGGCCACCGACGCGCTTGGTCGTGAGCATCAAGTCGCAACAATTCAGCTCGATTTTGTACAGCCTGAGCGATTTGGCCTTGAATATGCGGACAGCGACGGCTCATCGCGTCGACCAGTGATGATCCACTGCGCGCTACTGGGATCAATTGAGCGGTTTTTGAGTGTCTTTATCGAACATACTGGTGGATGGTTCCCGTTCTGGGTGGCACCTGAACAGATCCGCATCCTTACTATTAATGAGACGGTGAATGAGTACGTCAAAGAGATAGAAGCCATCCTCGATGCGACGGTGCTCATGCAGCCCGTGCGTTACAACGAACTTCGTTATACGCGTGATGACCGCAATGAAAGTCTCGGAAAGAAGATCCGTGAAGCAACGGCGCTCAAGGTGCCGCTGCAGCTGATTGTTGGGCCAAGGGACGTAGAGGCGCGACAGGTGAGCGTGCGTACTCAGTCCGGGGAAGAGAAAGTGGCGCTTGATGAGCTCGCTCAGTACGTCACGAATCTGCAGTAGATGGACGGAAATTTTCGTACACGAATTGAAGCACTGATGGCGCTGGTGCCGCAGGGAAAGGTCACTACCTATGGCGACCTTGCCGCCCTTGCCAGTCAGCCCGCCGCTTCACGGGTAGTCGGCGGGATTGCTCATTATGGCGATCCGCTACTTCCTTGGCATCGACTCGTTAATCGGTTCGGTGGATTAGCGAGCGGGTATTGGGGAGGGAGAGAAGCCCAAGCCGAGCTTCTTCGGGGCGAGGGCGTCATCTGTAAGGACTTTAAGATAATTGATTTTGAGGAGCGAAGATGGCGACCGCTGTAACGCATCCTCTGGTTGTGATTGTGGGCCCAACCGCCAGCGGCAAGACGGGGCTTTCCATCAAGTTAGCAAAACAGTTTGGCGGAGAAATTATATCGGCCGATTCGAGGGCAATCTATCGACACATGAATATTGGCACCGCGAAACCAACGGTGGAGGAGCAGGAGGGTGTCCCTCACTGGGGTCTCGATCTCGTGAACCCCGGAGAGACGTTTACGGCAGCAGACTTTAAGGCTTATGCCGAGAATAAAATAGAAGAAATTAGAGCGCGAGGGCATGTCCCATTTATTGTTGGCGGCACGGGTCTCTACGTCGATAGCGTATTATTAGACTTCTCGTTCATCCAAACGGACAATGGCGCGCGAGCCGAATACGACGGAATGACGATTGCTGAACTCCATGAACATTGTGCGAAACACAACATAGTTTTGCCAGAAAATGCCCGAAATAAGCGCTACGTGATCAATGCGATTCTGAGGCGGGGACAACTCCCAAAGATAAGCAGCGTTCCGAGGCGCGACGCACTCGTAGTCGGAATTACTACAAATCGCGAAGTGCTTTGCCAGAGAATAGAACAGCGTGCGAACGACATGTTTCTTCAACACGGGGTTATTGATGAAGCACGAATGCTGGGAGATATGTATGGATGGGGCAGTGAGGCAATGAGCGCAAATGTGTATCGCTACGCTCGTGAGTATATCGAGGGTCGTACCTCACTCGAGTCAGCAATCGAAGGCTTCAAGATAGCCGACTGGCACCTCGCGAAGCGTCAGTTGACGTGGTTCAAGCGAAGAGATTTCATCCGTTGGCTGGAACTTGATGAGGCGTATACGACACTTACTCAAGTACTCGCACATCCGAACAATTCGTGGTACCATGAGACAGGAAATAACAAAACTACCACACATGATTGACGCACTATTTGGTTCAAAAACACGGATAAAATTACTTCATCTATTCCTGAACAATCCAGGAAAAGCATTTTATGTTCGTGAGATTACTCGGCTGGTCGACGAACAGATCAACTCCGTCAGACGAGAGCTGTCCAATCTACTCGAGGTAGGGGTTATTACCAATGCGAGTTCAGACAACAAGCTGTACTACGAAGTGAATCAATTATATGAGTTCTATCTGCCGTTTCGAACAATTTTTGGTGACCCAAAGGCAGAGAAGACACCGTCTACCTCGATCGCCTCACGAGACGGCGAAGAAGTAGCCTGGCAGTCAATCGTTCGCAAACTCGCAGGAATAAGAGTGGCAATTGCGGCAGGAATACTCGTGAAGAACTCGGCGAGCCCGATTGACCTCATGCTAGTTGGCGACCTGTCATCAAAGCGCGTCGATGAGGCCGTAAAGGAAGCTGAAAAGATTGCCGGGAAGGAACTTCGCTTTACGACAATTCGATATGACGAGTTCTACTACCGACTGAGCGTTCGAGACCGCTTCATACAATCAATTTTGACCAATAAGCACGTCGTGCTACTGGATACCGATAACATTCTGAAAGAACAGTAGGAGGAAAGAGATGTTTGAGATCGCATATAAAGGTGGAAATAGTGTAGTCCTGTCCACGAAGAAGACAATCTTGGCCGTGGATCCGCGCCTATCTTTGGTCGGGCTACGGGACCTAAAGACAAAGGACGAGATAGAATTAGCGACTGAGGAGCGTTTCATTGTCGAAAACTCTGAGGCGAGAGTTATTATCCGATCACCCGGGGAATATGAGGTCGGCGACTTCACTATTAAGGGTATCGCGGCAACCCGCCATATCGATATGCTCTCAGACGAGAAGCTATCGACAGTCTATCGAATTGAAACTGATGATATTGCAGTCGGTCTCGTCGGTAATATCAAGGGCCCACTAACCGATGAGCAGCTTGAGCTGTTAGGGGTGATTGATATATTAATCATGCCAGTCGGTGGTGGAGGCTATACGCTTGATGCGACGAGCGCTAGCGCAGTCGCTCGCCAGGTCGGCCCAAAGGTAGTCATTCCTATCCATTACGCTGACCCTGCGCTCAGCTACGAGGTTCCCCAGGATACACTCGAGACATTCACGAAAGAATTTGCCGCCACTGTTCAAGAGGCGGGCCCCTTCAAATTGAAGTCTTCGGCATCATTGCCGCCGACCCTGACGGTGGTACCGATCAAACGAACCTAATAAAAAAATCCCCCGGACCGGGGGATTTTTTTATTTGATTGGCTGGAGAATGCCTTTTTTTCTGAGCGTACGAATTGCCTGAGTTGAGAGGACCATCGTTATCTTTTGGCCATCGACAGTGAAAGTTTTCTTCTGAAGATTCGGCTTAAAGACTCGCTTTGTGCGACGCAAAGAAAAGCTGACGTTGTGGCCAAATTGTTTGCCCTTGCCGGTGAGTTCGCATCGTGCTGTCATTACTTATCTTCCTTACTTTTATCGTGTTACAATCCGTTCAATTTTACTCTATCTAGCACATTTCGTCAAGAGGTGGATGTGCGGTATAATAGTACTTATGGATATCACCTATTTGATCACGGTGCTGGTAGTGATCCTGTTCTCAATGACGCTCCACGAAGCAATGCATGGGTTTGTGGCCTATTGGCTCGGCGACGATACCGCAAAAGCACTTGGCAGGCTCACGTTCAATCCGATAAAACACCTCGATCCATTCATGTCGATCCTCCTGCCGCTTATCTTGGCGATCAGTGGCGCGCCCGTCTTCGGTGGGGCGAAACCCGTACCCTTCAATCCGAGCAGAGTACGTTTCGGCGAGTGGGGGTCAGCACTAGTGGCGGTTGCGGGGCCGCTGACAAATCTCGCCATAGCGTTTATTGCCTTTGCGGTATTTGCAGTTACAGCTCCCGGGATTCACAGTGGATTTGCGACGATTCTGGCCACGACGGTCATGGTGAACTTAGGATTTTTTGTCTTTAATATCATACCGATTCCACCGCTCGATGGTTCTCGAGTAATTTATGCACTCGCGCCAAACTTTGTGCGCCGGGGTATGGAAAAGATAGAAGAGTTCGGTACGATCGTAGTCTTCGCGGTAGTCATGCTCGCCAGCCCTTTAATCACGCGCTTCATGCAGGCCGCAACTCAGGCAATCATCGCGGTATTCGGAACCATTTTTGGTATAAATCTCTGAATAACCAGCTATAATAAGAGATGTCCCAGAGGTTCTCGGGCGTGTATGATTTTCCTAACATCATACGATTGGAGTCTCAACATTTGTCTTGTCCCGTGGGATGAGCGTGAGAGAATCCACCTTGCATCTATGCGGGGAATATCGTGCGTCTTATGAACCCTCCTGGGACATTATGATTTCGGGATGTGGCGCAGTTTGGTAGCGCGCACGGCTGGGGGCCGTGAGGCCGCAAGTTCAAATCTTGTCATCCCGACCAACGAGAAACTGATATTTTGATATAATGGTACGAGCAGTCTATTAGATGATCGCTCGCGCGTAAAAAACGTGAGAGGAAAGTCCGGGCAGCATAGGATACGACAGCCGTTAACGGCGGCCGGGGGCGACCCTAGGGAAAGTGCCACAGAAACGATACCGCCGTCTCAAACCCTTTACGGGGCGACTGACGGTAAGGGTGAAAGGAGCGGGGTAAGAGCCCGCAGCGACGCATGGTAACATGCGGAGGAGGTAAACCCTGTCGGCTGCAAGGAGATTCTTACACTATAAGCTATCCGCTTGTGAGAATCGTTTATCCGCTTGATTTACTCGGCAACGAGTAGGCTAGATAGATGATCATCCACCGACAGAACCCGGCTTACAGGTAGACTGCTACACAAAATACCCGAGTACTCCTACTCGGGTATTTTCTTTGGAAGAAAGCGCTTCCTATTTGGTGACTTTTTTCACGATTGCCGTAAATGCGCTTGGGTCGCTTACGGCGACTTCGGCTAGCACTTTTCGGTCGAGCTCGATGCCGGCGACCTTGAGGTCGGCGATCAGTTTACCATAGGTTGTGCCATTTTCGCGGGCAGCGGCGTTGATGCGGGTAATCCAGAGACTTCGCAAATTCCGCTTCTTTGTTCGGCGGTCGCGGTATGCATACGTGAGCGCTTTTATCACACCCTGCTTCGCGAGACGGAAGCTACGAGTGCGGAAGTGCTGCATACCTTTGGCGGCTTTCAGGATCTTTTTGTGCTTAGCGCGTGCGGGGACGCTTCGTTTAATTCGCATGATTCTATACTCCTAATGCGCGCTTTACATTGCGCCTCATGCCGCCAGTGATGACAGCGGCGGTGTTGATATTGCGCTTTCGGCTTTTGCTCTTTTTCGAGAGCATGTGATTACCGAATGCACGACGACGGGTCAGTTTGCCAGTGCTGGTGAGCTTGATGCGCTTGGCAGTACCCTTGTGGGTCTTCATTTTTGGCATTATTTACTCCTTACTACTATACTCAGATTGCGTCCTGCCATCTGAGGTTTCTGTTCTACAATCGCCATGTCCTCCAGTAGGGAAGCGACGCGATCAATCAACTCATATCCCAGTTCCCTGTGAGCCATTTCCCTCCCGCGGTAGAAGATTAAAATCTTCACTTTGTGACCGTCGGCCAGGAATTCACGGATCTTTCGGAGCTTGATTTCGAGATCGTTCGCGCCAATCTTTAGACCAAACCGCATCTGTTTCAGTTCGCTCGCTTTGTTCGAGCGACGATTCTTTTGTTGCTCTTTCATCTTTTGGTACTGGTACTTGCCCCAGTCGACGACTTTAGCGACAGGTGGACTGGCGTTTGGTGAAATCTCAACCAAATCGACTCCAGCCTCTTCTGCTACCTTGAGTGCCTCTGTACGTGACAGGATTCCAAGTTGCTCACCATTTGTACCGATAACTCGAAGCTCGCTTGCGCGGATCGCTTCATTGATGCGGGTTGATGTGTTGACTATATACTCTCCTTAACCTGAGTGCATTGCATTAGCGTTTGCTTCAAGCAATTCTATCAGACTTTACCTCTGAAATCAAGAGGTGTGACGGTATTGCAGCGCTTCTGCTATATGCTTCGGCTGTATTTCATCGGCAGCGTCTAGGTCGGCGATAGTGCGCGCGACTTTGACGACCTTGAAATAGCTGCGCGCTGATAACTTCATCTTTTCGGCGGCAAGGTTCAGTATGTGCTCAACTTCGTCGCTTAGTTTTATATAGCGCTTAAGCTCATTATGAGTGAGTGAACTGTTGTTTTTCATACTACTACCGTATCTAGAATGCTGCCGTTCCTTGGCGTTTATTATTAGATTTTGAGCATTCGAATGTTGTGTCGATGACGACGAGTTTACGTGAAGGAGCTGGTCATTGGGCACCCGGGATACCGCAATGGTCATGTCGATTCGATCGAGTAGGGGACCCGACAAATGCTTCTGATAGTTGAGTAATTGCATTGTCGTACAGGTACATTCGTGGGTTGGATCACCGTAGTAGCCGCAAGGGCATGGGTTCATGGTAGCCACGAGCATGAAATCTGCAGGATACTTAGCTCGCCCGTTGGCTCGCGCGATAGTCACGTATCCGTCCTCAAGCGGCTGACGAAGCGCTTCGAGGACGCTTCTTGGGTACTCTGGTATCTCATCGAGGAACAATACCCCGAGGTGCGCGAGGCTCACCTCGCCGGGATGGGCTTTTGCGCCACCACCGATGACCGCTATCTGGCTAGCGGTGTGGTGTGGGGCTCGGAATGGGCGAACCGAGACGGTATCGTCGATTACCAGACCAGAGAGACTATGGATCTTTGTGACCGCGAGGCGTTCTTCGCTCGAGAGGTCTGGTAAAAGAGAGGCGAGCGTCTTTGCGAGCATTGTTTTTCCCGCGCCAGGTGGCCCAGACAAGAGGATATTGTGATGGCCTGCGGCGGCGATCAGGAGTGCGCGCTTTGCTTGCTCTTGGCCGCGGATATCATCTAGGATATGGGCTGAATCCCGAGGCTTGAGGCTTACTTGGTATTCTTGTTGGTCGGGAGTGAGCGGCACTTCATGTTTGAGGTGGAGGTAGAGGGCCTTTAGGTCAGCCACACCGTAGACGTCCAGGCCCTCCACGAGGCGCGCCTGGGCTACATTCTCGGTAGGTACGTAAACAACTCCAATACCGTGCTGCCGGGCCGTCTCCGCCATCGAGACGATGCCTGGTACCGGTCGAAGGCGCCCGTCTAGGGCGAGCTCACCGGCAAATAGGGCATTTTCGACCTCAGCCTGCCGTAATTGGCCGCTCGCCACGAGAATTGCAAGCGCGATAGGGAGGTCGTAGCGTGTCCCATCTTTCGGTAGTTCAGCAGGGGCGAGGTTTACCGTCATACGCTTGGCTGGCCACTCGAGGAGGCTGTTGGTGACGGCACTCTTGACTCGTTCCTTCGCCTCATCGATGGCTTTATTACCGAGGCCGACGATAGAAAGGCCCGGAAGACCCCTGGTCATGTCGCTCTCAACTTCAACAATATGCCCCTCAAAACCGATCGGTGCAGCTGAAATTACGCGTGCAACATTCCCCATATGCTCTAAAGTAAATCACACCTGGCCATCTCTTGCAATTAGTGGTATAATCTACAGATGGGTGACGGGGCTGATATAGCGTTCGACGCCGGGAATTTAACAGATCGTTTCGCAAGCCGAATTCTGACGTAATCAGATCAATAATTGCAGACAAACCTGCTACACGCGTAGCTGCAGCTTTCAACCGCGCCTTTGGCAACGTTCGGGCTCAGCTCGTTACTGCCTAATTTAGACAGTTGTACTTGCCTGGACGCCCGCTAAGGCGCAAGTGCATTATATTTAGCAGGCTCGGCACTCATAGCTATTTCCGACAATGAGCGCTCAAACTCTTCGGCATCCACTTAGATGGGTTCTTTGTTTCAATCCATGTTCCATCGGGTGGCTAAATAACTGAATGAAACTATGCTTGTAGACGGACGATAGGTTACCTGACGGACCCGGGGGCAGTACCCGGCAGCTCCACCACAGATTATAGAAAAAAGGCCCCTCGTGGGCCGTTTCTTTGTGCTCAATGCGATAAAAAACAACCGCCTGCGAGGAGCGGTTGTTTTATTGTGGAGTTTTTTCGATTTTGTTTATTTTTGGCTCCTGCACAATTTATTTACTCAGAAGCTACCCCTATAATATCTCCCGATAATGCTTGTGTCAATAACATTTTTGATAAATGTCTCGTAAAAAATACTACAGATAATGTGCGGAATCAGAGCATGGTATCTGCGATCCGCCTAGGAATCCTTTGGCGTACATTGTTGTTCAGCGATTAGCGGGCGTGAGCTCGTCCAATGTCCGGCTCCCCGGTATCGGCGAGGACGAATCGTGGAGACGCATGGGCTGGGCCGGCTTAGGGCCGAAGCACGTTATTGCATCCCTGCGTATGGCGCTAGCCATTTGCCTGCACACAAGAATTGGTATATGCACACGTCGATTACTGAATAGTCGAACCAACAAATCGATCGAACCGCGGTTTAGGTTCGCATTAATATTGCTATGTCGATCGTTAGCTGCATGGCAATTTCCCGTTCGCCTCCAAACAGCTTTTAGATCCAAGCGCATACGAGTCTGGGCGCTCCAGGTGTAGCGTAATTAGTTTGCGCGAGCGCCAACACGTATAAACATGAACCCATAATTTGACCAACTTTGCGGCTGAGGGTGGCCGTACGAATTGTGGCTGAAGGCGCACGTGCATCGGGAGATTATCAAGCGGTCTTACGGCAGCTCATCCGCCCGGTGAGTGCTGAGTTAGGGTGGATGAACGGCAGGCATTAGCCGTAAATGGAGACTCGGTGGATGAGTACATGCAATAATTACAACACTAAATATTGAAGCATAAAACACAGTAGTTAAGATATAAAATGCTACGTTGTATATATTACGTGCAAATATCACAACGAAATATGTATTCAAAATATTGACCGAAGGAGGTTTCCATGCTAGAGTGATAACAAGCTTTAACACAACACAAACAAAGCCAAAATTCCTTAACAATTTAGCAAGCAAACCATCTCGTCTGAATAGGGCGGAGACCCGGTAGCGTCATCCACCACACTGTTTCGCTTCGCGAGACACGCACCTTTTGTAAAGAAAAATCGGATGGTACTACCCATGCTCCAGCCTTGGCGTTGAGGTAGTCCATCGCGCTTGGTAAATCCTTGATATCTTAATAAATAGGATAGCAGCGACAACCCCAAGCGCGACGGACAACTTCCGCCACACTCGACTATGCCCCGCACCTGCGGAGCGGTCAGAAGCCTACCAGAGCGGAATTATGCGGGCGCCCCCTAATAGTTATTTATACCTGCGGGGTGCAGCCAAACTAAATTCGCATCCGCTCTAAGGCTCCAAGTATTCTCTTTAGGGTGATATCATAAGTACTATGCTTAGCAAGATATTAGCGCTCATCACTCTCGTCGCGTTCGTGCTTCTCTCGACGCTCATCCAATCCACATCACCAGCTACTATTCATCCTTTAGGTATTCTGGTTATATTTGTACTCTTCTATCTGTTAGCACTTGGCGTGCTAACTTTTTTGATTTTTGGGATAGGACGATTCCTTAAGCTATTTGACGCGAAAGTTCAATCGTCCGACGCGATTACGTTTCAGCGATCGTACTATTTCGCGTCTGTGATCGCACTGGCGCCAGTGCTTTTTGTCGGCATGCGGTCGATTGGCAGAGGTACCGTGTGGGATGTGGTGTTGATTTTGATATTTGAAGCGATCGCATGTTTTTACATCTCCAAACGTCGATGAATGCGTACACAATCGTACGCGGTTATGCTATAATTTAACAGATATGGAACCAAGACAGGCAGGACTCGGTATGTCTCCCGAACAAGCGCCACGGCAGCCTGAGGCCTTTGGCGTACCCGAACACGCTGTTTTCGGTGGTCCCGAGCGGCTGAGCCCGTCACCCGAACAGGCGCCCCGTCCTACGGAGGGAGCTCCAGCGGTACCTGTGACAATACCGGCGTTGCCAGCGCCTATTGTTATGCAAGACGATGCTACAGCGCAGCCAGTGGTCACTCAGGACGCCTCGACGCCAATTGCCGCTGCTGATGATGACCTGATCGAGAAAGAATGGGTCGATAAGGCAAAGAATATCATTGAGGAAACAAAGGATGACCCGTACCGTCGCGAGCAAGAGGTGGGTAAGTTGCAACGTGAATATATTAAGAAACGGTATGGTCGTGATATCGGCGACACGGGGGAGTAGCTTAAGATGAACGCGGTATTTGCTGTGGTCTTCGTTGGCATGGTCTTGGCTGGGACGGCAGGGGCAATCGTGTTCTTTGTGTATCGCAAGACGCTTCGCGAAGCAAAAAATTACGAGCGCGGCCTCAAGATGGTACCCATTCTCATTCATCTTCCTCCAGCAAGCGAAGACGTTGAGGGAAATGGTCGCGACAAACGCGACCTGATTGAAGAAGTATTGTCGCAGGCGCAGGTTATGTATAATATCATCGCTTCAACCGCGACAAAGGGCTTCAAAAGTAAAATCTACGGCCAGCGTCACCTATCTTTTGAGATAGTAGCAAGAGAAGGTCTCGTATATTACTATGCGGTCGTGCCGACGGTTCTTACCGATATGGTCTCCCAGGCTATCGCCGCAGCGTATCCATCGGCGCACCTTGAAGAGGTGAGTGAGCACAACGTATTCAGCGAAGTGGGAAAGATGAGCGGCACAATTGGCGGCGAGTTTACTCTAAAAAAGAGTTTCATATATCCAATTTCTACCTATGTCGAATCAAAGCGTGATGCGTCGCGTGCATTACTTAACGCTATTTCGTCAGCTACGCGTGAAGATGGCGTAGGCATACAGATACTACTGCGGCCGGCGCGCGAAGGCTGGACGAAGTCGTCGATTTTTGAAGCTGATAAGATAGCCAAGGACAAGGGAGCTAAGAAAGGTGGCCTTGCCGGCCTTTTGGTTCCAAAAGACATCATGGAGGCTTTATGGAAACCGCCCGAGAAGGACGAGGTTAAGCCAGAGGATAAGCAACTTAACGCAGTTGATCAGGCGAAGATCGAAGCGATTCAGGAAAAGACTCGCTATCCTGGGTTTGAAGTCCTCGTCCGAGTTATCGTGTCATCCAACACGGCAGGACGATCGCAAGCGCTTCTTCAGAACGTCGTTTCAGCCTTTGCGTTATTTGACTCACCGAGCTTCAATGGATTCAAATTCTCCCCCTCGAAAAACATCGAAGAGCTCACGACGTCATACATATTCAGATTCTTCCCACCCGAGCTCAATCGGGACATTCTTAATACCGTAGAGCTTGCGACACTCTTTCATCTACCAGACCAGAACAGTATTCCGACAAGTCAAGTTCAGCGCCAGATGAGTAAACAAGTCGATGGTCCAACGCAGATTATGGAAGACGGCCTATTACTGGGCTATAACGAATTCCGTGGAGTCAAAAAGCCAATTCGGCTCGGGGATTCAGATCGCCGGCGCCATGTTCACATCATCGGTCAGACTGGTGTGGGTAAATCTGTTTTGCAGGAAAACTTAGCTTACCAGGATATGATGGATGGCCGCGGCTTCGCCTTTGTCGACCCGCACGGTGACTCGGTCGAGGCGTTGCTCAGTAAGGTGCCAAAGGAGCGCGTCGAAGACGTCGTGTACTTCAACCCAAGTGACATGACCAATCCAATCGGTCTTAATATGTTTGAATTTGATCAGCCAGATCAGAAGGACTTCCTCGTGCAGGAGGCGATCAGCATGCTGTACGGGCTCTATGACCCTGGACACACGGGTATCGTTGGGCCACGGCTTGAGCATATCTTCCGTAACTGCGCGTTGCTTCTCATGAGTGATCCTGCGGGCGGGACGTTTATTGATGTGCCAAAGCTACTCATTGATCCGGAGTATATGAAGAGTAAGCTCAAATACGTAACCGATCAGCAGGTGCTTGATTTCTGGACCAAAGAATTTCCCGCATCACAGCGTTCAAGCGAAGCGGGTGAGGTGATCAGCTGGGTGGTTTCGAAGTTCGGCCCCTTCATCAGCAACGATGCGATGCGTAATATTATTGGCCAGACGAAGAGCGGCTTCAATATCGCCGACATCATAAACGGCAAGAAGATACTCCTCGTAAACCTCTCAAAAGGAAAGATGGGCGACCTAAACTCGAAATTGCTCGGTATTATCTTCGTCATGAAATTCCAGGCAGCCGCAATGGCACGGGCAAGTATGCTGGAAGGTGACCGACAAGACTTCACGCTATACGTGGATGAGTTCCAGAACTTCGCAACCGATAGTTTTGAGACTATTTTGTCTGAAGCCCGTAAGTATCGCCTTAGCCTTGTGCTTGGTAACCAGTTCATGACGCAGCTTAGGGAGGAACTGAGAGAAGCTATCATCGGTAACGTTGGTACTACCATTACTGGACGTATCGGTATAACCGACGCAGAAATTATGGTGAAGCGATACACGCCGGTGTTTGATGCTGAAGATCTAACGAAATTACCCAACTATCAGTCTGTTGTCGTTGCGCAGATTCAAGGAGTCCCATCCGCACCATTTAGTATGACCTGGATCCCACCGATGGGTCACCCGAATCAGCAACTTAGCGATGCGCTTAAGCGTCTCTCGGCGGCGAAGTATGGCAGGCCACGAGCGGAAGTCGAGGCGGATATATTCAAGCGCTTGCGACCGCCCGAGACTGTCGCGCCGGCTACTGCACAGGCGATTATGCCTGGCGCGCTGAAAGGACCAGCAGCGTCGTCAGGATCGTCTTTCCTTGACGAGTGGCTCGCAAAACGTAAACAGCTCCAGGGTCAGAATGGTGCAGCAGCCGCGCCTTCAGCGGCCACGTCGGTAATCTCGGCTCCTCCAGTGACGCCACTTGCCAGTACCGGAGTGACGCCGTGGCCGTCAGCGGCTAGTCTCGCTGCCTCAACTCAGGCCGCTGGGCAACCGGTGGCAGTAGCCCCCCGGCCCAACGATGTCAGCAGTGCGGTAGTGTCAACGGGCGACATTAACGCCCTGGATCATGACAGTGATCCCACGCATCTCTCACTGAGAGGTGGTGGCGCAGATACCTCGGCACCTGACGAAGTCTCCTTCAAAGTTCGTTAGTTACTCAAGCGTGCCGCGACTGGCGCAAAACAATAAGCCCCCCGAACAAGGGGGCTTATTGTTGAATTGGCAAATAGTCTAGCGTTTGCCAGTGATCATGACTTTAAAGAAGTCGAAGATGAGGCCGAGCCCCCATCCGCCGATGAATGCGGCAATTGTTTCAGTTCCAGAGAGTGGGTATCCGTTCATTCGTGCGACAAGGTAGACCCCGAGAGTGAGGAAGAATGAGCAGGCTGCACCCGCAAGCACTGCGTTCGGTCGTGCGACGGTGGCGCCGAACATCTCGCTCGCTTTTTCAACAGCAGGATTGTGGATGACCTTACTAAATGCGCGCGAAGGCGCAGAAAGTTCGCTCTGGGTTTGTTTCACGATTGTCTTATATGCCTTCTGGCGTGACCTCTTCGTGTTCGCTGGTCGCTCTGGAGACGAATGAGAGACTTCTTTTTCGGGTTGCTTCTCGTGCTCAACCTTGATCTGCTCTATTTCGTGTCGTACTGAATCTGGAGATTGTTCCTTCTCGCGACTTAGCTTCGCCTCACGTTCGAGATCTTCCCTAAGTAGTCGCTCGTGATCTTGTGTAAGTTCCGGCGTGCGCGCTTGTTCGTGACTGTTTGGTTGTCGTTCGTTGTTCATAAGCCTATCCACCTTTTAGGGTTAAATTGTTCCCGTGTTGAAGTCTCTGCGAATGAGCCGTACTTCAGTCTTGAGTTGTCGCGTCCTCGCGTAGAAGTAGACAACAACGGCGAGCACGGTTGCTGCGAAGATCATGTTCTCGCGCGGTCCCGTGTGCGGAAGAGCGACGACGGTATTCTCTATAACTTGCTTCTCGACAGGACACTGGACGTTTATCTGAACAGAATTTCCGTAGGTGTTTATCATCTTACAGTCGTATGACGTCGGATCGCTGGTTCCTTGGCCCATTGCTGGGATAGTGTCGAGTACCTGGACTGTAAACATGCGCGTGATTTTCTCGCCTGGTTTTACAGTGAATGTCGGCCATGTCAGGACCGAGACGCCCGTAGTGGGATCCTTGGAGAGGGCTCCGCCACCGTTATCAATAACTCGTGCGTATTCGAGAACGTCGTCAATTTTCTCAACGATTGTTTCGTCTGCTGAGGTTGCACCCTTATTCTCTATAGTGAGGCTATAGGTGATTTTGTCAGAAGCTTGAGCCGTAACGGTCGTTGCGTCTACATTACCTTGAGTGATATTCTTTGCGACCTTTGTGCGCACAAATTCTGGTTTACACTTCACGTCCTTTAGCCATAATGATGGGCTGTCTGGGCATGGCTGACAATCTGGACTGTTGACGCTTAGCGCGGGATTGACCGTGCATGGTTTCGGTGGAACTGGCGGTTTCACGCAGTTCGGGTAGGTCCCCGTAGTCCCTGTCGGGCAAGGAATCGGCGTACAGTTAGGATATGTACCCTGAGTATTTGCTGGGCATGGGTAAGGGGCTGGTGCGGTCTTTGTAATCAAATTTCCGCAGGCCTTCATGATGGCAAACCAGCCAAACTTAGCGGAGTATCCCTGGTACATTGGATAAGAAGAACCGTTCGCGATCGTATATGATAGTGTGTCCGACAGAACGAGTGGGCGATAATACCACGTTCGGCTACCGCCAGCTACTGGAGCGGTGTATGTTTTTTCACCCTGAGCGGCGCTAAAACGCGAGGTCAGACCCCATGAAAGGACACCATCATGCTTTGAGTTCACCGTGACAAGCTTTGTCGCGGCTAGCTCGGCTCGGGTAATGCCGAGAGCTGAGAGGAGATCCTTTATGTTATTAGTATTTGCATCGTAGTTGGCGACGATATTGTCCGCGCTTGTGACGCCACCAGGTACCATATTGGATGGATTTGAGGCATTTGCAGATTCCGGAGGAGTCAAAATAGCGAACGACTGAACAATGAGGGCTAGCACTGTGAACATTAGGCCCAGCTTACGGGTAGCCTCTTCCTTCTTGAGCCGCTTGGCGTAAAACCCTAGTTGCCCAACAAGCGCCGGGCTAAATGGCAGACTCGAAACAAGTTTTTTGAACATTATAATGCCTCTGGTTTTTTATTTTAGTTATACCTCTGTTGAGTATTTTAGCATAAGAAATATGTTCAGCACAATAGGCTGGCGCGAACAACTATTTTCATGCTACAATAAGGGTATTGTAAATAGCAGAAATGACCATAAAGTGAGGGGTAGATGGCTAAAAGAAAAGACGATGGTTCTTATGATGGCTCACAAATCCAAGTCCTAGAGGGGCTTGAGCCGGTACGCAAACGACCAGGTATGTATATTGGTAGTACTGGGTACGACGGTATTCACCACCTAATCAAGGAAATTGCCGATAACTCAATTGATGAAGCAATCGCAGGTTACGCATCACGAGTTGATGTGCGCATTCAGGCTGACGGTGGCATTACTATTACCGATGACGGGCGAGGTATCCCCGTTGATAAACACCCAAAAACTGGGTTTAGTACGCTCGAAACGGTGCTCACGATACTTCACGCCGGGGGAAAGTTCGGCGGCGGCGGCTATAAGGTATCATCGGGCCTCCACGGAGTCGGCTCATCGGTCGTTAATGCGCTTTCGACGTTGCTAATTGCCGAAGTAGTCAAAGACGGTGATATCTACCGCATCGAATTTGAACGCGGCAAGACAAAAGCGCCCCTCAAAAAGATTGGAAAGACCGATCGTCCAACGGGTACGCTCATTACGTTCTATCCGGATCCAGAAATATTCAAGGAAGGTATCGAATTCGACTATAAATGGGTAGTCAACTACCTTCGTCATCAAGCGTACCTCACTAAGGGCGTCCACGTGACCGTGTACGACGAACGTACGCATGAAAGACAAGCCTTTTACTTCGACGGGGGCATCAAGAGCTATGTCAAGAATCTCAATATAGGAAAAGATGTCGTCTCGGACAATATCTTTTATGTCGAAAAACAGATTGAAGATTCCGTAGTCGAAGTCGCGGTCCAGTACAACGACTCGTTCGTGGAGACGGTCCGTCCATTTGCCAATAACGTGCTTACCCCAGATGGCGGTACGCATCTTATCGGATTCCGGGCCGCAATGACGCGAGTCATTAATGACTATGCGCGTAAAAATGGTCTCATCAAAGAGAAGGAAGAGAATCTCTCGGGAGACGACATTCGAGAAGGCCTGACGGCTGTTATTCTCGTCAAATTGCCAGACCCACAGTTTGAGGGTCAGACAAAGAATAAGCTCGGCAACCCAGAGGTTCGTCGCTATGTCGAACAGGTAATGAATGAGTACTTCGCGTACTATCTCGAAGAGAATCCAGCTGCCGCAAAGGGGATTATCGGTAAAGCGACGCTTGCCGCCCGTGCTCGTAAAGCCGCTCGCGCGGCTCGAGACAATGTGATCCGCAAAGGCGCCCTCGACGGCGCGAGTCTACCGGGTAAGCTTGCCGACTGTTCGAGCAAGGATCCGAAAGAATGTGAACTATATATAGTAGAGGGTGATTCGGCCGGCGGCTCTGCGAAGACGGGCCGAGATAGCCGCACACAAGCGATCCTTCCACTTCGCGGCAAGGTCCTCAACACTGAACGCGCTCGACTTGATAAGATGTATGCGAACCGTGAGATTCTCAGCCTCATCAAAGGTCTGGGCGTAGGGATTGGCGACACATTTGATATTGCGGGGCTTCGCTATGGCCGCATTATCATCATGACTGACGCCGATGTTGACGGTAGCCACATTGCGACATTGCTAATGACATTTTTCTTTCGCTATATGCAGGAAGTCGTTGAAGGCGGTCATATATATCTCGCGAAACCTCCGCTGTTCCGGATCAAGTACTCAAACACAAAGCAAGAGTACATATATAACGAAGAGGCACTCGAGACTCGCATACAGGGTCTTATAGCTGACCGAAAGGCAAAGGGCGTAGAGATTGACACGTCAGATACGCCAGCGCGCCAGGCGGGGCTTACGGAGTCCTCCATTAGCCGCTACAAAGGTCTTGGAGAGATGGACGCAGATCAATTGTGGGAGACGACGATGAATCCCGATAACCGCGTACTTGTTCAGGTGAGGATAGAGGATACCGAGCACGCCGATCAGATTTTCTCAAAACTGATGGGCGAAGAAGTTGAGGTTCGAAAGAACTTTATCCAGACGCACGCGAAAGATTATACTTTGGAAGATTTGGATGTTTAATATGGATGAGGAAGAACTGAATACACCAATGGACGCGCAAGAACCAAACGACACGCCACTTGAAGGCGAGATTATCGAAGAAGAAGCTCAAACTCACTCGAAAGTTCTCGAACATCGTACCGTCGAAGATGTTATGGAAGATAATTTCTTCCGTTACTCGATGTCGGTCATTATTGATCGCGCATTGCCTGACGTACGTGACGGCATGAAGCCCGTCCACCGTCGTATCCTCTACGTGATGGAAAAGATGGGGATTGGTCCGGCATCAAGAACAGTGAAGAGCGCCCAGATCATCGGTGAGGTGATGGGTAAGTATCACCCGCATGGTGACTCGTCGATCTATGATGCGATGGTGCGTCTCGCGCAAGACTGGGTTGAGCGCTATCCGCTCGTCCAGGGCCAGGGTAACTTCGGTTCGATGGACGGAGATCCTCCCGCTGCCATGAGGTACACCGAGGCTAAAATGACTCGAATTGCCGAGTCGCTCCTCGATGATATCGAAAAAGAGACAGTGGATTTCCGAGACACCTATGACGGAACGCGCCAAGAGCCAGTGGTTCTTCCTGCGAAGCTCCCCAACCTTCTCCTGAATGGACAAGTGGGTATTGCCGTTGGTATGGCGACGAATATCCCGACCCATAACCTCTCAGAGGTTGTAGATGCGACTGTTGAATTGATCGATAACCCCGAGGCAACACTTGATGATCTCATGAAGCACGTCAAGGGTCCGGATTTTCCAACCGGAGCAACCGTCTATGGTGGCGAGCCTATGCGCCAAGCATACGCGAGCGGTAGGGGAAGTGTGACAATCCGCGCCGTTGCGGAGATTGAAGAGACCAAGCGTGGACGCCATCAGATCGTGGTGACTGAGATGCCTTATGGCGTCAACAAGGCGACCTTGATCGAGAAGATAGCTGACCTAGTCCATGAGAAGAAGCTGAATACAATTAGTGACCTACGTGACGAGTCAGCTCGTGGCAACGTGAGGGTCGTCATCGAGCTTAAAAAAGATGCGTATCCGAAGAAGGTACTCAACCAGCTCTATAAGATCACTTCTCTCCAGACGAACTTTCATTACAACATGCTCGCACTGGTTGATGGGATACAGCCACGGGTGCTTGGTCTTCATGATATTCTCGCTGAGTTTATCAAACACCGTCAGCATGTCGTGCGTCGTCGCACTGAATATGAGCTACGCAAAGCAAAAGAGCGTGCTCATATTCTCGAAGGGTACAAGATCGCCCTTGATCATATCGATGAGGTAATTGCAACGATTCGTGCCTCAAAAACACGCGATGAAGCGGAAGTAAACCTCATAAAGAAGTTCGCACTATCGCAAATCCAGGCACGCGCGATCCTCGAGATGCAGCTCCGTAGGCTCACTGGCCTTGAGCGACAAGCTATCGAAGATGAGCTTACTGAGCTCATGAAACAGATAGCATACCTCGAAAAAGTACTTGCCGATGAGAAGGAAGTCCTCCGTATCATCAAAGAAGAGTTGCTCGAACTTAAAGACAAGTATGGTGATGAGCGACGTAGTAAAATAATCAACAATGAGGTTAATAAATTTAGCGACGAGGAGTTGATTCCTGAAGAAGATATCGTGGTACTTCTCACATCAGAGAACTATATCAAGCGAACGCTTGCGACTGACTATCGAAAGCAGAATCGTGGCGGTAAGGGCAAGCGGGGCATGACGACCAAAGAAGAAGATATGATTGATCTTCTGATTCCAGCTAGCACGCACGACTACCTGGTGTTCTTTACTAATCGTGGACGCGTGTTCAGGCTGAAGGCCTATGAGGTACCAGCATCTGGTTTAGCCGCGAAGGGCGTGGCGGTAGTTAACTTACTACAGCTCCAACCTGAGGAGAAAATCACGTCGATTATCAAGCAGCCGAAGGAGTCGAACGGTGAGGGCTATCTCTTCATGGCGACCATAAAAGGTACGGTCAAGAAGACGCCTCTGAGCGACTACGCAAATATACGGACAAATGGCCTGATCGCGATCAAGCTCGATGACGGTGACGAACTGCGTTGGATCGCGAACACTACTGGTGAGAGCGATGTAATTGTGTCTACATCCGCCGGACAAGCCGTGCGCTTTAATGAGAGCGGTGTTCGCCCAATGGGTCGAACAGCTCGTGGCGTGCGTGGCGTGCGTCTTCGCCCGAATGATATCGTCGTGGGCATGGACGTAGTGACGGCTGATGATCAGAAGCTCCTTGTGATTAGCAAAAAGGGCTACGGCAAGATCACAAAGGTTGCAAATTTCCCAAGTCACAAGCGAGGTGGTGTCGGCATCAAAGCCGCCGTCGTGACCGCAAAGACGGGACCGATTACCACAGTTCAGACGCTAGATAAGGCTATGACTGAGGCGATCATGATTTCCGCAAACGGACAGACTATTCGAGTGGCGCTCAAAGACATTCCATCCCTCGGTCGTACGACTCAGGGCGTGCGGGTGATGCGGCTTGCCGATGGTGACACAGTTTCATCTATCGGATTGATGGAAGATACTATTGAAGAAGAAAATGAGGAGAGCGCCGAGACCCAGGCGTAGTACTATATAGATATGAGTAATCTCATCTATATCATCGTTCCACTCGTCGCTTGGGCGATTGCGCAAGCAGCAAAACATCTTTTCGTGCGTTATAACAGAGGCAGGAAGATTATCGATCAACCTGACTCGGCGCACGTCCTGATGCCGTTTGCCCCATCGGGCGGTATGCCAAGTGCGCATGCTGCGACCGTGACGGCGCTCACGACTATTCTAGGGCTTAAGCTCGGAATTGATTCGCCGGTGTTTGCTGTTGCACTACTCATGGCTGCGGTCGTCGTGTACGATGCGGTCATGGTGCGCTACTCATCCGGTGAACAGGGGGAGGCGATTCTTGCTATCCTCAGCCGCCTAAAGACGTCTATTGCTCGACCGAAAATCGCGAAAGGGCACACCGTGCCCGAAGTGATCGTGGGTGCGGCGATTGGTGCCTTCGTTGCGACAATCACATTTTGGACGATGAAATAACGAAAAACCGTTGACACCGTATCTTATAACGAGTATAGTTGATTCCAGTCTGGTCGCGGGTAAGCGATAAACTAGTGATGGAGTTGAACAGATGCGAGCGTTTTTTAACAATTAGGTTGTGCAATAATCATCGTCAGTCTATATTTTAGTAGAATTCCGAGCAATCGGAATTTCTTTTATGGAGAGTTTGATCCTGGCTCAGGATGAACGCTGGCGGCGTGCCTA
>JBBRCG010000001.1:0-115199 GCA_038205065.1 Saccharimonadales bacterium (SeqCode) | reverse complement strand
GGAATTATCGCATCGGTATCGAACGTTCAATCTGTACCAATGCTGTTTTCTAGCCATATAAACTAAGCGTTATCTGTCTCGTCGCCGTCAGTTCGTATATACTTCTCGCCACTTGGGTCGGTCGATACCTTGTTATCCCAGTTTGTCGTATCTGTAGCAGATTGTTGTGGCGGTAGCTCAACAGGCTCTTGCACAATCGCCACTTCTTTTTCGTCGTTAGTATCACTCATAAAGCTATTTTATCGCAAGATACTCAGGGTTGCCATACTGTCGGGCTTAACTAGGTTCTGTAACAGTAGGTTTGTCCTGACTATTTTGTATTTCAAAGTGTCGTAATTCGTAAGGACTATGTAGAGTGCATCTAGTATTGCGGAGGTTCGACGTGCGTCATCGTCTGTCGACCAATTAAAGAGACTGGCTGAATTGCCGGTCTTTTTTTGTCGACCGAATTGCCGTGCTATCATAAGCATATGCAGGAAAAACAGAGCGGAAAACTACTTACCGTCAATATCCTCGGGTCGCTTGGCTATCTGTCATTACTGATCGAGTGGGCATGGGTCGCGCTCGTGTTCGTATATCCCCTCGCCGAAAAAGGGAAATTATCGTGGTTCATGCCAAATACTCCCGCTATCCCAGTGCCGCCACCCGCGCCGATAGCGATAACGCCATTTACGATCGTCCTCATGGGGCTCGTCGTCTCACTCTGTATCGCGGCAACGATCTACGCGCTTATCAAGCTCCCGGGATCAATCGGCCGGACTGGCGCGCGCGTCACCCACATAAGCGCCGAAGCTGTTATTCCACGCCTAACTGGTCACAAAAAGCTCACACGCTCACGGCTACGACGCCTCTCCTTCCGTCTCATCGTGGCCGTCAAAGTAGTCCTGATTACCCTACCGCTTGTGCTCACGCTCTTTCTTCCTGAAGTCTCCGCCCTCCCGCAAAATGTCATCTGGGTTATATTGGTATTTCTCGCGTTTTGGCCGCTGCTTTACTTTGGACTGCAAGCATTTCTCACGAATCTACTCAAACTCGATCCCGCGTTAGTCTGGTAATCACTTGTCTCCTCGTTATTTCTCACATATAGTAAAGATCGAAATATGCTAAAGCTCAATCGATCATCGGGACAGGGGATTTTACGGATGTTGCTCGTATGCGTTACGCTTTTTGCTGGCGCTGCTGGTGCCTACCTGCTTCTGCTTTTACTATCACCTGTTGCGGCACCCTATATATCAATGAAACCAATCGATATCGCTAAGTTGCCCGCGCCGACACTCCATGATAATCGCATTATTATTCCAAAAATTGGAGTAGACATCCCGTATGCCGAAGGTGCGGCTGCACTAGATCGAGGCGCTCAGTGGCGAGCCCCAACAAGCGGCAACCCTCTCGATGGTGGAAATTTTGTGATTGCCGCTCACCGATTCAGCATCCAACCGACGCCCCAATCAACTATCGAAAAATCTCCGTTTTATCGTGTCGACTCACTCGCGATTGGTGATAAAATCGTCGTCGACTATAACGGCAAACGTTATGGCTATGAGATTACGAAACGATTTGACGCGAAGCCTACCGATGTCGAGATCGAGCGACGGACGGACGACCCGACGTTGACGCTCTACGGCTGTGAGCTCGGTGGGTCCGACTCGGGACGTATCGTCCTTCAGGGAAAACGCCTCGGCGAAATCGAACTCAGTAAATCATAAGAAAAATGAGACGGTCCCATGTATGGATCGTCTCATTTTCTGAAGCGCTAATCTAATTACTTAGCGAACTCAATCGCGCGAGTCTCACGGATCACGTTAATCTTGATTGTTCCAGGATATTGCATCGTGCTTTCAATCTTGTTCGCAATATCACGGGCGAGCTTGATCGCCGAAAGATCATCGATCGACTCAGGACGAACAATTACCCGAACCTCGCGACCCGCACTGATCGCATAGGCCTTGTCGATTCCCTTGAAACTAATCGCGATATTCTCAAGATCACGCATACGTTCAGAGAAATTCTCAGCCGATATATTGCGTGCGCCTGGACGAGCCGCGCTGGCTGCGTCACATACGCGGACAATCAGAGCCTCTGGGGTGGTTGCTTCAATATCATCATGGTGAGCCTCGATCGCATGAACGATACGCTCATCCATACCATATTTGCGCGCGAGTTCCGCACCGATGTGGTGATGTTTGCCTTCTATCTTGTGCGAGACTGCCTTACCCATGTCATGAAGGAGTGTCGCCGTCTTTGTGATGCGTACGTCGGCGCCAATCTCTTCAGCAATCATTCCCGCAATATGCGCCATTTCGGTGCTGTGCATGAGAACGTTCTGGCCATAGCTCGTGCGGAACTTCAGCTCACCAAGTAACTGGATGAGTTCGTGTGGGATACCAGTGACACCGACCTCTCGTGCAGCATCTTCACCGGCACGAATTACGTCTTTTTCGATCTGCTTTTCGGCCTTGGCGACAACTTCTTCGATGCGTCCCGGATGGATTCGTCCATCCTTCATTAACATCTCAAGCGTCACGCGTGCAACTTGCCTACGAATCGGATCGAAGCTCGAGAGCACAACCATACCCGGCGTGTCGTCAACTAGGATATCAACACCCGTTGCACGCTGAAGTGCTTGAATATTGCGGCCTTCTTTGACGATGATCCGGCCCTTCATCTCTTCGTCCGTGAGCTTAATGGCCGTGACTGTACGTTCAGCCGTGACCTCACTACTCATTCGCTCCATCGCAGTCACGAGAATAGTCTGGGCGCGCTCTTCGGCGTCAAGTTCGGTATCTTTTTGGAGTTTTGCAACCAACCCGACGAGATCCTCTTTGATGTCGCGCTCAGTCATCTGCATTAGTTTTTCGGTCGCATCGGCTTTCGTCAGTTTTGCAATCTTCTCAAGCTTGTCTTGCTGCTTGGTCCGAAGATCCCGGATATCATCCTTTAGTTTTTCAACTTCAGTCTCTTGTGCTCGTAATTTTTCCGAGCGTTTATCGAGCTCATCAAGCTTCCGGTCGAGTGAGATCTCGCGGTCAGCCAGACGATCCTCGGTCTTTTTCCATTCCCGACGACGCTCGTTCTCGAGCTGGGCTGCTTCGTCTTTTGCGTGAAGAATGATGTCGCTCGCCTTTTTCTGGGCAGAAGCTATCTCCTTCTCGGCTGTTGTCTTCCCGTCGCTGACACGTTTGCGCTCGTAAGTGAAATGTCCACCTACACCTAATACGATTCCGACTGCAGCGGCAATTATCGCCTCTATCATGTGGTTCCTTTCTCGAAAGGATACATCGCCCCGATATTGATTACGAATTCAGAAAGGTTGCGAGTATGCTATCGAAGTGTTCAAAGTTATCATAGTTGTCTTATTTGAAAGACTAGTACTATTGTAGCCTGAGTGCGCCAAAACAGACAAGTATAATTCCAAAATTATTTGCGCGGTTGTGTCACGTGAGCGTCGCCACCATATTCCGGCAGCACAACCCGATCATTTTCGCCCCTATGAAGGCGCTGCTCGCATTCACCCGCCCAATTCTCACCAGTCGCGCCCACGATCGGAACCGCGAGTGCATCAGCCAGGGTGTTGAGTACTGACATACCTATCCGAAGACCCGTATAACTACCGGGACCGCGAAATACGCCAATTCCTGAAATGTCTTCTAGGGTCCGACCCTGTTCCGCAAGGCGATCGCGTAGATAACCGAGAAAATTATGGGCAAACTGCCGCCCCACTTCCCATTCATAGTCATGCCTGTGGTCAGCGTCAATCAGCGCGAGCCGTACCATCATCTCGGAACTATTAACGAGCAGAATCATGCGCGCCCTCCCTCAGCTGATTAGTTAGTCTTCCGTTATCATCTATCGTCACGAGGCGCTCAGACTCACTTGGCGAAACAAATTGCATCTTTATCGTGCCTTCAGGCAGCACCCGACTCACTACCTCGCCCCATTCGATCACCGTAATCATGTGTGGGTCATGCGCCGTCTCGGATAACTCCATTTTGAGAATTCCCGGGTCGCTCAGCCGATAAAAATCATAATGTGCAAGCTCAAGCCCATCTCGAGCCTGATAGACTCGGCTGATTGTAAACGTTGGCGACTGCACGTCATCGTGAACCTGAAGCCCGCGCGCAACGCCTTTCGTGAAGGTCGTCTTGCCTGCACCAATATCACCGATGAGCTCGATCACCTCACCGCCGGAGAGCAATGCGCCGACGCGCGCGCCAAACTCCATCATTTCATCTGCCGAATTGACCTTAACTTCCATAATAGCCCTAGTATACCACCGTCGTAAAGGATAGCGTGAACCGTGATTCTCCTGTATACTTGAGCATAAGCAGTATGCGTATTTCAGATAGCACTCTCGTAAAATTGCTCGAGCGCAGTGGTGTGGCTACTGCCGAGCAAATCAACGCCCTCAAGGAAAATGGGGCTCGTTCAGAGCGCCCCCTGCAAGAACTCGCGATTACGACCAAACTCATTGACGAGCGATCGCTTACAAAATTATTCGCCGAGTACGCCAACATCCCCTACGTCGAAGTCGTGCCCGAAGACATCCCCACCGACGTTCTCCAAAAGATCCCCGAACGAATCGCCCGTCAATATAACGCGGTGATATTCAAGATCGACGACACCGGCCTGATCCATCTCGCAATGGACGACCCCGATGACGTGCAGGCGGTCGACTTCATCCAAAAAGAGATTGGCGAAAACACTCAACTCTACGTCGCTCCTCGAGAGAATATTCTCCAAGCCCTGGAAATGTACCGCGGCGACGTCAATAAAGAGCTCAACGAAGTTATCGATATTCAACGTGAAGATGACGGCTCCGCTCAACAAGTCTCAGAAGAAGATGTCGCCGAAGACTCACCAATTGCCCAAACCGTCAACCTGCTCCTCGAGTACGCGATTCGCTCTCAAGCCTCAGATATTCACATCGAGCCTCGCGAAGATTACGTCCAGATTCGCTATCGAATCGACGGCGTGCTCAGCGAGGTCAATCGACTCCCCCGCAACGTGCTAGGGGCGCTCGTGTCTCGCATCAAGATTCTTTCCAACCTCAAGATCGATGAACGACGCGTCCCTCAAGATGGCCGCTTCAAGATAAAGGTCGCCGGCAAGCAGTACGCACTCCGCGTGAGTACCCTTCCTATCGCTGATGGCGAGAAGGTCGTGATGCGTATTCTCGACGAGTCGAACCAAGCCGTGACCCTGCAGGACCTCGGCTATTGGGGCCATTCTCTTGACGTAATTTCCGAAGCCATGAAACAGCCAAATGGGATGATTTTAATTACCGGCCCGACAGGCTCTGGTAAATCCACGAGTCTCTTCTCCATTCTTACGATGCTCAATAAACCAGAGGTCAACATATCTACTGTCGAAGACCCAGTCGAGTACAAGATCCCCGGCGTCAACCAAACGCAGACCAACGTCAAGGCCGGCATGACATTCGCCAACGGCCTCCGCGCTCTATTGCGTCAGGATCCGAACATCATCATGGTGGGAGAGATTCGCGACTCAGAGACGGCCAACCTCGGCATCCAGGCTGCGCTTACCGGCCACCTCGTGTTTAGCACCCTGCACACCAACAACGCAGCAACATGTCTCCCACGACTACTCGATATGGATATCGAGCCATTCCTGATCGCGAGCACTGTTCGGGCCGTAGTTGGACAACGACTCGTGCGTCGCTTATGTACCTTCTGCCGCGATAGCTACGCTCCCGAGCAAACAGAGATAGGTGAGGCCCTCAAACTACTCGGCACTCAGGACTTTGCCCATATTCATCAGCTTGAGCAGCAGGCTATGGAACAAAAGATCGGTGGCGAAACCGAATTTGGCACGACCGAGACGACGATCGCGAAGTTATGGCACGTACATCCTGGCGGTTGCGACGAGTGCAACCACACCGGATATAAGGGTCGAATTGGTATCTATGAAGTACTCGGCAACACGGTACCCCTCCAAAAGTTGATCGTCGCCAATGCAACTAGCAATCAGATTCAAGACCAGGCCCTGGTCGAGGGGATGATGACCATGCAGGTCGACGGCATCGTGAAGGCTCTCCGCGGAGCGACCACAATCGACGAAGTGCTTAGGGTGACACGGGAATAGACGATGCCACTCTTTGAATATATTGCGACCAATCAAAAGGGCGAAACCATCAAGGGCACGCTTGATGCGGCCGACCGAAGTGTCGCCCTCGGTTCGCTCGGTAATCAGAACCTGAGGCCGATCGCCGTTCACGAGGCAGACGGTAAGAAGCACTCGTTTAGTTTCGAAGACTTCTTCGGCAAAAATAAAGTGAAGGCCGACGATCTCGTCATGTTTACACGGCAACTCTCGGCAATGGTGAGTGCAGGAGTGCCCATACTGCGCGCCCTCACATCACAACATGATCATACGGAAAGTGCGGTATTAAAAAACGTCATCGCTGGGGTAATGAAAGATATCGAGAATGGCTCCACCCTTGCCGATGCGCTCGCTAAATCTCCCAACTCATTTTCTGACGTCTACGTAAACATGGTCCGTGCCGGCGAAGCGGCCGGTATTCTTGACGAAATTCTCAAACGCCTCGCTCTCCAGCAAGAAAAAAATGCAGCGATTCGCAAGAAGGTCAAGAGTGCGATGGCGTATCCAGTCGTGCTCATGAGCATCACCGTCCTCGCGTTTTTTGGACTTATGATATTCATCATTCCGCAAATCGGAGGCATCGTGAAGGGGCTTGGCGGCCCAGATGCACAACTCCCCGCCCTTACGCTTTTCATGCTCGGACTCAGCTCGTTTATTATCCATTACTGGTGGCTTATTATCCCTGGGATTATCGGCGGTGTCATCTTAATCATGCGCTACATCAAAACACCAACTGGAAAGATGCAGTTTCACAGACTCGTGCTCAAAATTCCTGGCCTCAAAGTTATTGTGATGAAACTCGCAATCGCACGGTTTGCCCGCACGTTCTCAGCCCTCATGGGGGCGGGTGTCGCCGTAATTGAAGCGCTCAACGTGACGGCGCGCGCTGTCGGTAACGGCGTCTATGAGAAAGCGCTCGTCGAGGCTGCCGATGAAGTAAAAAATGGAAAAAATCTCTCTGCAATCATCGAAAAAAACGAGCTATTTCCCCCAATTGTCTCGCAGATGCTAGCGGTTGGCGAGGAAACGGGCCAAACAGAGACGATTCTCGTGAAAGTTGCTGATTTTTATGAAGAGGAGGTTGATGTCGCGATAGATGGAGTAAGCGCCCTCATTGAGCCAGTTATGATTGTGATTATGGGTGGCATGGTGGGCCTGATCGCCGCCAGTGTCATGCTGCCAATTTCTGGTCTTGCGAATCAGATTAAGAGTTAGCCCTCGTGATCCCGCTCGTGGTATACTAATAGATAGAAAAAAGTGGGCAACAATAGAGTGAGCAAACTATTTTATAAAAGCAAACCTATCATCGGTCTTGATATAAGTCTGACCGGTGTTAAGGTTATGTCCGTGGATTCCAAGAAATGGCACGTGCTCGGCTACGGCTCGCTCGACCTAGACCCTTCGAAGGTTCAGAAATCACTCGACAGCACCGACGACACCTATCTAACCGAAAGTATCGCCTCACTCCTCCACGACCATGTGATCGGCTCGCTCCAGAGCGACCACGTCGTCGTGGGCGTGCCTACGGGACGAACATTCTCGCGCACGTTTACCCTACCCGCGAAGGAAGAGGCGAACCTCAAGGGCGCGGTCGAAATCGAGGTCGAACAATATGTTCCGATTCCGATGAACACGCTTTATATTGACTATGAAGTTATCGAACGAACGAAGGATGACCTCATTACCGTGATGGCGGCCGTTCCCCAAAACCTCGTCGACTCATGTCTTGCGGCCGTGAAAGCATCCGGACTAAGCCCCGTCATGGTTGAGCCAAGTATCAACGCCGTCGCCCGCGTGCTTATGAGCGCCGAAGAAGGACACCTCTCGACGCTTATTGTCGACATCGGTCCCGCCAGCACGGATATTGCCGTTCTCGACGGTGGCGTAATCCGCGTGACGGGAAGTGTCGGTATCGGCGGCAATACGTTCACTCTCGATATCGCGAGTAAGCTAGGTTCGACTCTCGAGAATGCACATCAGCTTAAAGTTATTAATGGTCTCTCGCCCGGCCCAAGACAAGTAAAGATTACGAGCGCCCTTAAGCCCTCACTTGAGCGCATCGTGAGCGAAGTGAGGAAGGTAATTCGTTACTACAATGAGCGCCTCAATGAAGAGCGCAAGATTGAACAAGTGCTCATTGTCGGTGGTGGCAGTAATGTGCCGGGTATCGGTGAATACTTTACCAATGCTCTCGTAATGCCTGCGCGCGTGGCGAGTCCTTGGCAGAAGCTAGACTTCCGCGGCCTCCAGGAACCGAACAAACAATTCAGGCCGCGCTACATCACAGCTGCTGGACTTGCAATTGTCGGCCGCGACGAGGTATATGATGATTAATCTCTTGCCACCATCCTTGAAAAAAGATATCAACGCAGGCCGAATCAACGTGATATTGGTACGCTACATCTGGATCCTTATTCTTTCGATCGCATCCCTGGGGGCCTTCGTTGTGTTTACTATGTTTACCCTCCAGGGAATACAGTCGTCAGCCGAATCTCAGATCGCAGAAAATGCGCAGAAAGCATCTTCCTATACACCAATCCAGATACGCGCCACGACCTTTCAGGCCAACCTCGCCATTGCCAAGTCCATACTGTCTAGACAGACCAACTACTCAACAATCATCCTCGATATTTCAGCGCACATTCCGAGTGGCGTTGTTCTTGAGAATCTAAGTCTTGATGCAAAAACATTTGGCACACCGATGGAAATACGCGCAAAAGCACGCTCACGAGAAGCCGCAAACAACCTAAAGGACTCCCTCGAATCTTCAAGTATCTTTAAGGATGTGCAGTTCAAATCCATAACCTACACCGATGATGCAAGTGGATACGTAATGGCCGTCACGCTCCAGGCTACAATTGATAAGGGCGCGGTCACCCATGAGTAAGCCAATGTCCCCGTCAAAGCTCACGATCATTCTCTCATTTGCCGTAGTTGTTATTATTGGACTCGGGGTAGTTGGCTTCATCTATTCTCGTAATTTGCTTGCAGCAAAGGCGAGTGAGACAGCATCAGTATCCGCAAAAGCCACGTCGAGCAACGAAGGAGTCCAGTCGCTCACGAATGCCCAAACGATTATGAATGCGAATGAAGACATAGTGTTGAAAGCGGCTAATCTCGCCTCTGATAGTAAAAATTACATGTACCAAAATCTGATAACGAGCGACATCGGGAGTATCGCTGAACGAGCGGGCGTGGAAGTGACGGGTTGGCAATTCCCGATTAGCTCCAGCACAACACCCGCCGCCACGGCGACATCGCCGATAGCGACTGCATTATCAGGAGGCGTGAAAGAGACGACCGTTGATGTTTCGATTAAAAGTCCCGTGCAATACGACAAATTGATGGCATTTATTCACTATATCGAGCAGAATAGTAATAAGATGCAGATATCGAAAGTGAGTATCACCGCAAGCCCACAGGACAAGAACGGTACTGGAATGGTAGCCTGTGACGTCTTAACTATATCGGCCTACGTAAGGTAACTATGAAAATACCAATAAACCTCACCGCCGCCAACAACACCCTCCGCATATTTCTGTGGAAGTATAGTCTCACTGTATTTCTGGTTCCAGCCGTTGGTGCCGTCGCCATCGCCATCTTTCTTATATATCATGTCGTCCAGTCAGACAGCACGCCCACGGCGAGCGATACGAGCAATACAATCACTTTCGATAAAACTACGATGGATCAGCTAAAAAAGCTGCAGCCTGCTGATTCTCAAACCACTTATTCGCTCCCCACAAATCAACGCTCAAATCCATTTACGGAATAGGCCAATGAAAATATGATACTTCTCGAATCAACCCTCAACAACATCCCCGTCATGGGAGTCCAGACCGGCAGTGAGTTAGCGCAGCTCTCCTCGGCCATCATCGATCCCGCGACGCTCTCTATCGTCGCGTACGTCGTTACCGGTCGACTCCTCTCCCATCACCCGTCATACCTTCGGATTGCTGACATCCGAGAACTGAGCGATATTGGCGTCATCGTCGATTCGATCGATGAATTCATAGCACCAGGGGATGTTATCAAAATCGACGAGATCGTGAGTCTCCAATTTACACTCAATAACATGAGGGTTCGTGACGAGAAGGGCGCAAACCTCGGCAAAGTCATCGACTTTACTATCGATACCGGAAGCTTCTATATTCAGCAACTCACAGTTCGTCGACCATTAATACATAGCCTCACCGACACAGAGCTGCTCGTCCACCGCACCCAAATTATTGAGATTAACGACAAAGCAATCGTCGTCCACTCTCAAGCAAAGGCACCCGAACCAGAGCGGGCCGAAGTTGTCGGGGCATATGCCAATCCATTCCGAAAACCCGGTTCAATCGCGGACACTATAGACGAAGTGCAGCCTTGATATCATCGTAGCTAAATCCCTGACGAGCGAGATACTGCATAAATTTCTGATCATCAGGATAGCGGTTTCGTTTCTTTGCCACGATCTTCATGAGTTCATCCTCGTCACTGCGCTCTGACTCGCCCATTACCTGCTCCAATATCTCGCTTGAAACACCTTTGGCGCGAAGCTCAGAGAGGAGCTTGCGGCGGCTAATGCCCTTGGTCTGGTTACGATTCTCGATCCACCAACTGGCAAATTTTTCGTCGTCAACATAATGCTTCTGTTGTAATTTTTCCAACACACGCGCCGCCAGGGCAGGGGAGTAACCTTCTTTTTCTTTGATCTCGCCTGCCCTATTTTTGTATTTCGTGGTCCGTGTCTTTCGGTACAGATAGTCCTTCACTTCGCGCACACTGTGCGGACGAAGCATCGAGTACTCGAGTGCCCTCATATATAGTTTTCCGAATAGACTTTCCTTCTCAAGCTCTGATAGTTCTTCGTCGGAATATTCCTTGCCGACTTTGACCCCCAGTTCGCCCACCTGGAATAAATCAAGGCTAAATCGATACACCCCGTCGACCGAGACATTCACTCGGTCGGGGTTCCTTGCCTGGACTGAGATTCCGGTAACCTTCATAGTTAGAGACGTGCTCCCTGGTTAGCCACGAAACCTATTCCTCTAGTGATTTTTTGACGGCTTCACGAACTTTTTTGTCGATTTCTGCCATAACCTTCGGGTTGTCGCGTAGGTATTTCTTTGTTGCTTCTCGACCCTGGCCAATTTTTTCACCGTTATAGTCGAACCATGCGCCAGCTTTGCCGACGATCTCATATTGGACGCCGAGGTCGACAACGTCACCGCTGCGCGAGATTCCTTCGTTGTACATGATGTCGAATTCCGCTGTCCTAAATGGAGGCGCGATCTTATTTTTGACAATCTTTACTTTCGTTCGGTTACCGGTGATCTCTTCACCGTCCTTGATCTGACCAGTACGTCGAATATCTGCACGCACTGATGCATAAAACTTCAATGCATTTCCACCTGTCGTTGTCTCGGGATTGCCAAACATCACGCCAATCTTCATACGAATCTGGTTGATGAAGATAACTGTTGACTTGCTCTTGTTGATGACACCGGTGAGCTTACGGAGCGCCTGACTCATGAGGCGAGCCTGCAGGCCCATATGTGAATCACCCATGTCACCATCGATCTCAGCCTGTGGCACCAGGGCCGCAACGGAGTCGATAACAATGATGTCTACCGCGTTTGAACGCACCAATGTCTCGACAATCTCGAGCGCTTGTTCGCCATTGTCCGGCTGGCTCACGAGAAGATTCTCAGTATCAACACCGACTCGTTTCGCGTAACTTGGGTCAAGCGCGTGCTCGGCATCGATAAATGCTGCCGTGCCGCCTTGTCTTTGGACTTCAGCAATCGCATGCAGTGTCAGTGTTGTCTTACCGGAACTCTCTGGTCCGTAAATTTCAATAATGCGACCTCTCGGATATCCACCACCGAGTGCGATATCGAGACTCAGTGATCCCGAAGAAATCAGTTCCACGTCAGCGCGCTTCGTGTCGCCCAGTTTCATGATTGAGCCGTCACCAAATGCCTTGGTGATATGTTCCATCGCTAAACCGAGTGCTTTCAATTTGGCATCAGTCGTATCGGGCACAGCGGACATTGTCTTCTCTTCTTTTTTTGCCATATTATTCTCCCCTATTAACTGCTCTTATTATAGCGTGAAGTGGTTACGTTTGCTACAATGAATCTTGAATGAAGAAGACTTCCGGCTTTACTGTTATCGAACTGCTCGTTGTTATCGTCGTCCTGGCGGTTGGTACGTGGCTGTTCTTTAGTGAGAAAGCGACCGTCCAGGCGGTACAGCGCGACAGTCAGCGCAAGGTCGCGATCAATGCGATGTACTACAGCCTCGAAGAAGTATTTTACGACAAAAATCATTACTATCCCCAGACAATTGACAGCAAAACACTGCGCTCGGTTGACCCTGAGTTATTCAACGACCCGAATGGGATTGCGCTCGGTGCAAGTGGCAGCGATTACCGCTACGAGACCACCGGTTGCACAACAGACGGTCATTGTACCGGCTACACCCTCCAGGCCAGTATGGAGCGTGAAGGTACCTACGTGAAGACGAATCGCTCCCATTAATTAGCGGTTGCTACTCACCCCCCCGCCCTACTGCTGTGTCAAGTGATTATACGAGGTCGTCGAGCGGGCGGCCGTTTTTGAAGGCTTCTACTGCTTCTTTTAGGATCGAGGCTTGCTGCTTTGGATTGCGCACGGTATGAAACACGCAGGGCACTTCATCGTCTTTAGTCCCGACCTGGACAGTCCCGTATGCGAATAGCTCTTGGATCAATCCCGCCTGCTGATAGCTGACATCCACAACATCGCCTAACCCCACAGACTTCACGTTGCTTGAAAAAAGCGACAATTGGATTTTTTCGATAATACTCTCGTTCGTAAGAAAGAATGTGTTATTGGTATATACCCAATACAACACGTACATACCGATCGCGAGCAGAATAGACGTAAGCATACAGAGAAGAAGTATCGTACCATAGGCGACGGCAGAGAGCGAAAATCCTTGAGTGATCTGAGGAAGCAATACCATGGCAGATATGATAAGAACCAGTAGGGTGAGCGTCACGGCGAGAGGAGCCGCAAGGCCGATAAGGTGGCGGTGAACATTCAGGACCACATATTCGTGTTCGCTCAGATCAAGTTGGGGATACATTTTTTCCGATTGGTCATGTTTTGCCTGAACTTCAGGTGGTATCTCAACAGGAACAGGATCAAGCAACCGTGCAACATGCACGGTCGTATACGCCGGCTCGGTTACCGGTATTTGGTCATTTGATTGCCTAGAAGGTTCAGCGGGTCGCGCATAAAGCGGTCGACCTTCGGCATCATAAGCAACGGGTCTATCGAGAGAATCTGCTTCGGGTTGAGGCTCGTTCATGAGGATATTATATCACGACAATTAGAGGTTGAGATGACGGCGCGCTTTTGGTGTCACTCGCCTACCGCGTGGTGTTCGTTCGATAAACCCAATCTGAAGCAAATACGGTTCATAGAAATCTTCGACAGTGGTCGCCTCATCGCCCGTGAGTGCCGCAATAGTGGTGAGTCCCACGGGATTATCGCCGTAATTTTCGATGATGAGCTTGAGCAGGTTACGGTCAGCCGGGTCGAGCCCGAGCTCATCGATCTCGAGCAGGTCAAGTGCTAATCGTGTCGTGGCGCTATCAATAATACCATCACCATTCACATCAGAATAATCACGAACACGTTTAAGCAAACGGTTTGCGATCCTTGGTGTCAGGCGCGCCCGAGTGGAGAGCATCGCCGCTGACGTCGGGTCAATCGCAGCCTTCAGGATATTAGCCGAACGCGCGATGATTCGTGCAATTTCATCGGGCGTATAGAACTCAAGCCGAAAAATATGACCAAATCGATCGCGGAGGGGTGCGGCGAGCCGACCGGTTCGAGTAGTTGCGCCGATCAATGTGAACTTCGGTAGATCGAGACGGACACTGCGGGCAGCGGGGCCCTTACCGATGACGATGTCGAGCTTGAAGTCTTCCATAGCCGCATAGAGCACTTCCTCTACGGCGCGGTTGAGGCGATGAATCTCGTCGATAAACAATATATCGCCGTCCTGAAGGTTTGTCAGGATACTCGCGAGATCACCGGCTCGCTCAATCGCTGGACCAGATGTGACGCGAATGTTCTTGCCCATCTCGTTTGCGATAACTGTCGCCATCGTCGTTTTGCCAACCCCCGGCGGGCCATAGAGTAGCACGTGATCGACTGGTTCATCACGTTTTTTCGCTGCGTCGATCGCCAGCTTGAGATTTTTCTTTAGTCGCTCTTGCCCAACATATTCATCGAAACTCTGTGGTCGCAGAGTCACTTCGATCACTTGTTCGTCGTTATCGTCATCATGGATGAGCGTATCTACTATTCGTTCAATTGCCATGATTACTTCGCCTTCAGCGCCTTCATCACGCGTTCGGCGGTCGACAACTTCTGGTCGACTCCTTCGAGTGCTTTGCTCGCGTCGGCAAGTGTGTAGCCGAGTGCAATAAGTGCCTCGAGGGCCTCGTCGGAGGTGTCGAGCTCAGTCTGTACATTGCCCTGCCTATAGACGATTGGCATGCCGACTTTGTCGCTGAGGTCGACAACGACGCGTTCAGCAGTTTTCTTGCCAACACCCGAGGCTTTCACGATGTAGGCGCTATCCGAATTTGCAATCGCATTGCGCACATGCTCAGACTCACCTAAACTCAAAATCGCCAATGCCGCCTTCGGCCCGACGCCTTGAACGGTAATCAGCATCTCAAATAACTTCTTTGCCGCAAGCGTTGAAAAGCCGAATAACTCCTGTGATTGCTCGCGAATATGATGATACGTGTAGAATTTAACTTCTGCATCGAGTAGGGCTTTTTCATAATCCCCGATCGCCACAGATACTTCGTAACCCACACCGTTGACGTCAACGATGACGGCATTATTAAATTTCTCAGCAACCCTGCCGATAACATGAGCGATCATATGCCTATTATGCCACAGATTAGTTTGTTGCGCTGGTACATTTCGTAAGATCGGTCGAATAGCGCGTTGGCGACTGCGTGGACTGGCTCTGCGTAATCGTCACTTTCGTCGCTGGCGTCGTCGAAAGATCACACACCGTCACGGGCGTTGTATCTTGCTTCTTGCAATTCGCCGTGTCCATCGAATACTGCGCATCCGATGCGCTGTACGTTGCCTTGTCAATCGTTACCACTTGCCCACTCGTGACGTCACAGACAGACACCTGGCACTGCGTGAGATCTTTGGAGTACTTCGCCGCGTCAAAGGCAGTCTCATCGATCTGCTCGACTTTATTCGTATCAAGATTGCAGACGCTGATCTTCACGACTTCCACTGTACAGCTATTTGTTGGCAAAGCACCCGCCATAAAGACTTCACTGTAGGTTGCGGAAGATGTCCGAGAGGCGAGTCCACCATTTGATCGACAGACCTCGCGATCAACGATATTCGCTGGACGTGTAAATTCATCATTCTTCGTACCCGCGAGCATCTTTATCATCGAATTTTTCCATATCGGACCAGCCATCACGACACTTCCATTCTTCATTGCGGTATTGTCGTTATTTCCGACCCATACCCCCATCACCATGTCCGGGGTGTAGCCGATCGTCCACGCGTCGCGGTTGTCATTTGTCGTACCTGTCTTGACGGCTACCGTATGGCCCGGTATCGTGAGCGTCGAACCGAACATAGGCGCCCGTGCGTTATTGTCACTCAGAATATTTGAGATCAGATACGCGCCTTCTTTATTTATCACTTGCTTTGATACGGGAGTTGAATGATATATCACTTTATCAAATTTATCTTTCACCGAGATTATATACGATGGGCTAAATTGCTGGCCCTGATCGGCAAACGCAGAGTAGGCATTTGTCATCTGGATAAGTGGGACTTCGGCGGACCCGAGCGCGAGCGAAAGGCCGTAATTGCCCGAGTCACTCAGGGTAGTAATCCCGAGGTTTCTTGCAGCAGTAATTGATTTATCGATACCGTATTGTTGCATGATCTTTATGCTCGGGATATTGAGTGACATGTCGATTGCGCTGCGCGTCGTCACGGTGCCATGCCAAAGTCGATCTGCGTTATAGGGGATGTAACCTCCGCCAAAATCGGTTAGCTCGTCCTTCCACTGCGAGGCTGGCGTGATAACTCCGTCAGCGAGTGCCGCCGAATAATAGATAGGCTTGAAGCTCGATCCAGGCTGTCTCGCGGAATTCACCATATCGACCTTACCCCACTGAGCGTTATTCCAGTCGGCGCTGCCCACATAGGCGCGTATCTCGCCCGTTTTTGGATCGATCACGATCGCCGAGGCGTTTGACCCGCCATTCGCCTGAATTGTTTTCATATTATCTGCAACCGCGTTGCGAACGATTGCCTGCGTATCGAGATTCAGGGTTGAAGTGACCTGGTAGCCTGAACGCATCACCTGCTCCTCGCCGTATTTATTGATAAGTTGGCTAAGCACGGCTTGAGCGAAATGGGGGGCGTCCGTACCGAGTAGGTCTTTCTTTGGCTGGTACACGAGCTGCTCAGCGAGCGCCGCCGTCTTGTCTGCTTCGGTGATATAGCCATTGGTTACCATACGACTAAGCACGGTGGTTTGGCGCTCCTTGGCGTATTCAGGGTTTCCGCTAATCGGCGAATACGCACTCGGGGCCGGCAGTACGCCAACTAGCATGGCGCTCTCGGCCAGCGTCAGGTCTTTTGGCGCTTTGCCAAAGTACGTACTAGCCGCATCCTCAATACCGAAGGAGTTCTCCCCGAAGTACACGGAGTTGAGGTAGAATTCGAGAATCTGGTCCTTGCTATACGTCTGCTCGATCGCGACCGACACGGCGAGTTCCTGCCATTTACGTAAGAGCGAGTGCTGGTCTGAGAGAATCGTGTTCTTGGCGAGCTGTTGAGTAAGGGTAGAGCCGCCACCAACGCCAGTGATTAGTGCGCGTATTGTGCTGAGTAGGTTGAAGCCGCCGTGTTTGTAGAAATCTTTATCCTCGCTCGCAATCAACGCGTTTTTCATATTTGGCGAGATATCGGCGAGCTTCACGAGATTGCGATGCTCCGCCCGACCAACACTATAAATCGGCTTGCCATTCATGTCAGTAATGACAATTCCGGTATTATTTCGATTCATCAACCGTTCAGGGTCTTTGATGTCATTCGCATATATAAAGTAGGTCGCCACAGCGATCGCCATGAGCACGATGAACATAAATGCCGCCACAAGGGCAATCCGCTTGGGCCAGCTTCGTCGCAAAAACCACGCGACGGGACGCGAATGACGCCGTCTGGATCTCGACGGCTTCTTTTTTAAGCGTTTTACTCGACCAATATTTGCATATTGGCTTAATCGGACCGGTGGTTTCTTGCTAGGCATACCTGCCCTATTATACTACGTACACCCTCTAGCTTGCACGGTACTGAAATGCGCACATAATCGCCGCCGCGAGCGCATCGGCGGCGTCATCGGGCTTAGGGACGGTCGTGAGACCGAGTTGGACGCGTACCATCTCCTGCATCTGCTTCTTGTCGGCCTTTCCGTAACCAGTAATCGCTTGCTTTATCTGCATCGGGGTAAATTCATCAATTGGGATGCCTGCCTGCTGGCCTACAAGCATCGCCACGCCTCGAGCCTCCGCAACGCTCATCGCTGTCGTCACATTACGAGAAAAAAACAGCTTCTCTACGGACATACGGTCTGGTTTCGTTTCGGCCATAATTTCTCCTAGCCCTCGATATATTTCCTCAAGCCGTACGCTCGTTGGCGTGTGCGCGGGTGTCGAGATAACCCCTGCCGTGACGAGTTTCACCTTGCCTCGAATAATATCGATAACTCCGAAGCCGAGTATGCCTGTGCCGGGGTCGATTCCGATAACTCTCATACTGTTATGATACCCTACTTACTTCGGGCGAGGAATCCAACGGCATTTCTCAAAATTCGCGCGATCTCTCGGCGCCATTCCCATACGATATATCCGACCGCGATAGTGGCTACGGCCGCTAGCGCGATTGTCCCGGCGCTATCGCCATGTGCCTCAGTGATCGGCTGGACCGGAAATTCTGCAAGTGGCATCGCTGCTGTCAGGACTTTTCGGCAACGATTCGTATCTGGGTTCCGCTCATAGCCAGAGTCGCACGGTTGCACCACGTCTTCTGTGCTGGCAATTTGTTTGCAGCGACCTGTTTCAGGGTTGCGAAACTGATCATCATTACACGGTTTCAGTACTGCGGCGGCGGCGGTCGCAATTGAACGACACCGACCAGTTTCCTCGGAGCGATACTGGCCTTCTTTGCAGGGAGCTACCGCAACCGCAACTTGGATCTTGCGGCATCTCCCCGTGTCTGCGCTGCGATACCAGCCATCCGCACACGGCGCCATGATGGAGCCCAGCCCTGGCGTCTCTTCGTCTAGGATACTGGGCATATTCTCGGTACCGGGCGTAAGCTGGTTAGTATATTGCCAGTTATCCGCGATGAGGCTCCACGACTCGTCGATTGGCGCTGACGCGTACGCGGGACTTTTTGACACAACCTCTCCGTCTGCCCCGACGAGAGAAATTTCTTTACCGACACTGTTCGGAAGTACGAGTTCGACGCCGAGCGGATCGAACGAATAGTACGAATGCGCATCAATGGAAGAGCCGTCGGGCAGCGAGTACTGGGCGTCACCAGACTGCAAATAGTAATCAGAGAGTTCTACTAGCGTATCAGTTGGGTTGTATATCTCGACGTACTAGCGTCCTCCGTCAGCTCCCGCCGGATTTGGCAGGAGTTCCGTAATCTGTAGTGGCTGAGCGATGAATATCGGCAGACACTTTCCACCCCGCAACTCATCACCTTCGGGTATTATCGCCTGCGGACCATCGATGTTTGGACAGACGTCGGGTACCGAGCAGTTGCCGTTACTAGCGACCATCCCATCCGGTACTAGCTCTTGAATATCAGGAATATTGAGACACACGTCCACTATCTCGAAGATGTGGCCATAAGTATATTGCAAACTTTGCTGTTGAGCGAGATCGAAATCGGCTGCATTATTATTTGTATCTTCCGATGGACGGATGATGTTTGTCGTTGCCGTCATAATGTTGGCGGGAGATCCTTCATACCTCGCATTCGTGCCCCAGCCGACGAGGTCGACCGTCGCACCATTGGCATCGACTAATTCAATCGCCGACTTGTCATAAGTAAGCGTCGACGCGAACTGAAATGCGCTCGCGTCAATCCCGTAGGCCGAAGCGTAATCTTTTGACACAATCGTCTCTCTGCTATTCGGTTCTAGCATTAGGTGGGTTGCAAGGTCTTCGCTTGAGAATTTGACCAATTGCGCTGAAGTTGATGCCAACGTAGCGGTACTTGAGAAGTACCCGATCGCCCATCCTGTGATGTCAACCGGAGCATCGGACATATTCCAGATCTCTATTACTTCATTGCGTGCACTGGCTGAATCGCCCGCCTGAATGGAACCAATCACTATATGGGGTGATGTCGTTGTGTTTGTTGAATCCGCGTGCGCGCTTGTCGGAAATGACGAGGCGAGAAGCGCACAAATAATAATAAGATTTTGTATGATGCGCGTGATATTCTGCAGCATAAGTCTCCCCTGGAATCACGAAACATTAGACGATATTATTTAAGGTATATCGCACAACACTTATGCTTGTCAATAGAAGTTAGCAAAAAAACGGCTAGTCCTCTTCAGGAACCTGGAATTCGGCATTGATATGCACGCCGACGACTCCATCGATTGCTTCGACTGCATCAAGTATGTTTTCGATCTTTCGAGCCACTTCAGGATCAGTAATAGCGATAGTCGCATTTGGTACATGGCGAAGCTCGGCATCAAGGACCGTGAGACCAGCAGCCATAATCGCAGTACGGACTTTTGCGAGATCTTTATGGTCGGTATAGACGACGATTTCACCCTCTTCTTCGAGTGCGTCCTCGGCCCCCGCATCGAGCACCGCAAGTAGTGCGTCCTCGCCTGTTTCTTTGATGATAATCACACCCTTACGGGTAAACTGGAACAGCACGCTTCCGCCATCTGCCATGGTTGCTCCGTGCTTCGTGAGCGCCGTGCGAACTTCGGGATAGGTGCGGTTCTTATTGTCAGTCGCAATTTCAACGACGATACCAATACCACCCGGTCCGTAGGCTTCGTATGTCGCTTCTTCAAGCGTTGCCGCATTCTTGTCTGCAGCCCGATCAATCGCGCGTTGGATATTATCCTTCGGCATGTTGGAAGCTCGTGCTTTTTCCATGGCCATCGCCAGGGTCGTATTCAAAGTCGGGTCAGTTCCACTACGCGCAGCAAGCGCGATCATGTTACCAAGTTTCGTGAACGCCGCGCCACGTTTTGCATCGACAATTGCCTTCTGACGGTGGGTGGTTGCCCATTTGCTATGACCTGACATATTTCATATCTCCGTTTAGGGTTGTATAGAATTACTCCTATTATAACAGATGAGAGGGGCTTATTCTACAGGGTTCACTTGTCTTAAATCGTACTTCGTCACCCGCACAAGATATAAGCATAGGGTGATAATAACAAGGTAGCAAATTCCTGCGACCCATGGCGGCATTTGCCACGTGATCTGCGCCCACTGAAAGCTCGCCGTCCACTTGACTACGCCAACCATGTAGGAAAGTAGCATCGACGCGGGCCAGGCGAGAATCGCGGCGATTGGCGCGAACAGCATCTGACCAAGTCCTGCGATAAATGTGAGTAGCATCGCGAGCGGTACTAGTGGTAGCACGAGCAAATTGCTGAGAAGTGCCACGATGGACCCCTGGCCAAACGCCGTCAACATAATAGGAAGTGTCACAAGCTGCGCCGAGGTGGTCTCGATCAGCGTGCGTGCGATAAATTTCGGTTTCTCGTCTCCATAGAAATAGGCATGCAGAAGTGGCGCTAGGACAAGCACGCCGCCAAATGCCACAAAACTTAATTCCCATCCGATATTGCCCCATGCATACGCCGGATACCAGAGTACCGTGGCCGCCGCCGCGATGGACAGTAGTGTGACAGAATGAAATTTTCGTCCATAATACCACGCGAGAAGTCCTAGCCCCGAGACGAGTCCCGCGCGGGTCATACTTGCGCTCCATCCGGTAATCGCCATGAACCCGATCACGAGTGACGCGCTCGCGAATGCGGCCTGAAACTTTGATATTTTTTCAAATAATTTCCTCGCAAACCGAACGAGAATAGTGAGATTATAGCCGCTCGCAACAACGACGTGTGTGAGTCCCGCTATCTTCAGTGCGTCGACAAAATCCTTTGGTAATTCCGACTTCTGACCAACGAGGAATCCCACCCCGAGACTCGCCATCGGTTCTCCGATGTTCGTTTTGATCGCACTAGAAAACGTATCCCGAAGATCGAGCGCCCAACTCGGCGTGCGCTGCACGTCAGTGACTCTCGCGTTATAAATTGATCCAACATATCCCGAAAATCCAGCCGTTAGTGTTCCGTCAACAGTGACGTAATCATCACGCCGCAGCGCAGCCGCGGTACTCGATATCGCCCAAAATGACCCAGCAAATTTCGTACCATTACTCGATAAGGAGCTAAGTCTGATTGTTTTTTGACCACGAGCATTCGTATCAGTGTCGTCAGTTATCTGCCCGGTTACGACAATGTGCTTTCCAATTATATATTGGTAATTTGACAATTGCGCCTGTTCGATCGAGCCACGCCAAAGGCCGATCAATAAGCCTCCGGCAAGCGCAGCGGCAATCATGTATCGTTTTGGGCGCCACAGGGTTAGCGCCAATAGAATGATCCCCACTATGAGCCACGTGATGTGAGAAAATAGCGCCAGCCATTGCGACAACGTCACGCCGATCAATACACCGACACACGCAGTGGTAAACAGCCAGGTCGGGTGAACCCTTCGACGCAGCGCATACATATCCGTATCATACCACGCCAGAATTGACTTTTGCCTCTGTTGGGTGTATGTTTATAAAGTTGTTCTATGGGCCCGTAGCTCAGCTGGTTAGAGCACCTGCCTTTTAAGCAGGGTGTCATGAGTTCAAGCCTCATCGGGCCCTCCAAATAAAATTCCCATCCTCGCGATGGGTATTTTATTTGGAATATTCGGTTAGCTTGAAGCCATGCCGGGCCGCTCTAGCCGTGTCAAGAGTGAGAACTAGGCTCTCTTGTGTGAACGACTGCGCTCATCGAGCCCATGTGGCCGATGAAACATCAATACTTCGATTACGGCGAGAATGATTGCGCCCGTCGTGATCCACTTCTCCTGCGCCATGATCAACTCAACGATATGACGGCTGCCGCTGTCGAGCACGACTGCATTGCTAAAGGCACCGTACGTGAGCATCACTGCAAGCGCTGCAAAGAGCAAGCTGCCGAGAAAGCCATGGTGATGCTTGCTGACCTTTGGACCGCGTGTGAGTATCAAAAAAGCCGGCAGGAGCGTCAATGCGACAGCTACCAAGCTCGAGAGTGGCGGACTCACGATAATCACCCCCGCCTTTGCCACAAGTGGCGTCAAGCTATCAGTCCAGAGGCGCGCAAGTACCGCACCGGCGCACAGGGTCAGCGATGCAACTCCTGGCATACGACGAGACATCCATACCAGCAACGCAAGTACGGCGAAGTAAATTCCCAGTACGATCAGGAATGTCATAATTTGATTATAACACTAGTGCTTGCTTACGCGCCGACACGGTCTTTTTTGTGCTTGCGCTTCGCGTTTTGCTCGATATATTCGATAATCGGTGTCGCAACATCGCGTCCCGTCACCTTTTCGATACCAAACCCAGGGCTGGCGTTCACCTCAAGGACGAGTGGTCCGCGGTTGCTACGCATCATGTCAACACCAGCGACATTGAGGCCCATTGCCTTTGCGGCTTTTGTCGCCATCTTTCGCTCTTCTTCGGTAAGTCTAATGGCCGTACCTTCTCCGCCTTTATGGAGATTGCTACGGAAATCGTCGTCAAGACTCTGACGCTTCATGCTCGCTACGACGCGACCACCGACGACGAGGGCACGGATATCGGTTCCGGCTGATTCTTCAATATACTCTTGGACAAGGATGTTCGTGCCGTCCTCGTTTTGGAGATAGAATGCCTGCAATACGGACTTTGCGGCCTTCTTGCTCTCGGCGAGAACCACGCCGTTGCCGTGTGTGCCACGAGCAAGTTTGATTATCACTGGCGTGCCGCCAATCTTTTCGATAAGACCGTCGATATCAACTGAGTTGCGAGAGAAAACTGTCTTCGGAATATCAACCCCGGCCTTGGCGAGGAGCTGCATCGTGCGAAGTTTATCCCTGGAACGAGCAATCGCGATACTACTCGAAATCGTATAGATACCCTGCATTTCTAGTTGGCGAACAATAGCCGTTCCGTAGCGAGTCATATAGGTAGCGATTCGAGGAATGATCACATCAAAATCAGACAAATCTTCGCCCCTATATGAAACCGTTGGATTATTCTTCTCAATCGAAGCGTAGCACTCTTTGTACTTGACCACCCTTACTTCGTGACCGCGAGCTCTCGCCACTTCCTTGAGCCGCTTCGTGGAATAGTTGCCCGGACCGTTCGATAAAATTGCAATTCTCATTAGTCCCTACCCTCTTCCTCATCATTTGGAAATTCGATATTATATTCTCGTTTGAGCTGTACGCGATCTACCGCAGACTCATTGGTGTCAACGAGGAAACGACGATTGAGCATCGTCCTCCCGAGGAGAATCGGATATACTTTCTTAGATCGGTCCGCAAGCGTGAATTTCGCCATAAATACCTTTGGCCCGAGCTTTACTCGGAAACGTACATCATAGCGCTCTTCGCGATGGCCGAATGAATTAGCCACCCAAACCTTCGTAAACTTGTCCGTCGACACGTGGCTGGCCATATTACCACAGACTGGATGACCGCCGAGCAGCATAAATGAAACCACCCCGTCTTTCTCAACGATATCAGATGCGTGGACGGCAGATCGATAGGCACCCGTATCCACCTTTGCGGGGATGCCATGGACATGCTCCACAACGAAGTCGAGCCGTTCTGAACGGCCGATGATCAACTTGTGGAAATCGTTTCGCTTTGCCATACTTGCACTATACGTTTACGAGTTTTTTAATGCAACGTCTCGTAATGTATGTTATTATACTACTAAATCAGCATTTTGTAAATATCTTAAGGAGAATTCATGGCACATGTTCTGATTGTTGGAAAATCATTCTCTGGCATAAAAGCCTACCTTGTTTCGCGTGGCCATGAATTCACCGTACTCCAAGACCGGAGCGCGACGAAGTTCCCAGACAAAAAGTTCAAAAATCGAGTCGTCGTCGATGTGTTTAATGAGCAAGAGATGTTGAAAGTAGTTGACGAAATTAACGCGATAAAACCAATTAACGCAACATTTGTCACTTATGAGGCCTACGTCGTGACAAGTGCGCTTATCGCCAAACACCTCGGGCTGCCTGGCATCGGCTTAGAATCAGCTAAAGCCTGTACCGACAAAGAGCTAATGCGTGAATTATTCGCTCGTGCTCCCGAAAAGATTAGTCCCGATTTCGCGGTAGTTAACTCAAAGGAAGACCTGGTCCAGTTCGCCTCTGCTCATAGTTTTCCACTTATATTGAAGCCCGCAAACCTGTCCAAAAGCTTGCTCGTGACAAAAAGCGATACGCTCGAAGAACTGGTCAATAACTACCAAAAAGCGCTTGATCTCATCGACACAACCTACAAGAAATATGCTCCCGGTCGCAAGGCAAAGCTCCTTATCGAAGAATACCTTGACGGCCACATTCATTCCGTGGACGTATTTAACGACGCCAACGGAATCCCGCACGTCCTCGAAAATGTCGTTGATTATCAGACCGGTTACGACATAGGCTACGCGGACAACTTCCATTATTCGCGCATACTACCCTCCGCACTGCCTGAATCAGAAATCCAGGCGATTCGTCACACTGCAGCAGTTGGGTGTGAAGCCCTCGGTATGACGAGTAGCCCCGCGCATGTTGAAATTATCTATACGAAAGATGGTCCGCGCATCGTCGAGATCGGCGCACGTAACGGTGGCTATCGTGAACGCATGCACTGGCTCGCGAACGATATCGACATTACCGCCAATGCACTTGCCTTAGCGCTCAACGAACCTCTCGATATAATGCCAAGAAAGAATGATGCGGTAGGCGTATTCGAACTTTTCCCTAAAATACCAGGTATATTCACCGGAATTGCACACGAGGAAATGCTACGTAGCCTCCCATCATGCAACTATGTGAGTATCAAAGCAAAGCCCGGTGCGTCCGTAGGCAAAGCCGGAGACGGGCACAAGATGTGTGCCGTAGTGATTCTTCACAATGAAGATAGTAGGCAATTCGATACAGACCTTCATTTTCTTAATACTAAAGTATCCGTCGAAACCGAACCTCATTCCTCAAACAAATAGTCGACGAAGGCGTGTATCGCACCACGCGGCCGGCCGTAGTTCGGGTCGTCATGCATGTCTATTCCAGGCGTGGCATTAATCTCAATTAGGTATGGGTCGTTCACTCCGTCCCAGACAAAATCTACGCCACAGATCCCCATGTCTAGTTCGGTGACAATTTTCTTCGCCTCAGCGATCATCTGATCAGAGATGTCGTCGGTGACGTCATATGCGTCTCCTCCGGCACTGAGGTTGGGGACATCGATAACCCGGACTGACTGCTCGCGCATTGGTACTTCGAGGTTGATTCGATCGCCGAGATAACGCTCAGCCAATTCAAGTGGAATCTCTTCTTTTCCTGTCGTATAGTTCTTGCCACGCTCGGGCTTTAAATTCTCTTGAATAATCAACTCTCGAATCGTGTTCACGCCGTCGCCAATGACCGATGCCGGCACCCGCTTTATCGCCGCGACACATCGCCCGCCTATCATCAGCACGCGGTAATCATTACCCGCAACCATCTGTTGCATAATAACCTCTTCGCTATCCGCTTGATCATATGCTGCCCAAAGTTGTGACTCAGTCTCAACATCGAGCGTGACGCCGTGTCCGTGCGCGCCGTTGACTGGTTTAATGACCACGGGGCCGAAATCGTGAAGAAAATCTGTTATATTATCACTTCTCTTTATGATCAGGGAGTGTGGGTGGAGTATATGTAAACGCTCACATATATCGGCCGTCATCTCCTTGTTCCTTGCGATAATGAATGACAGTGCGTTTTCTTTGTCACTTAATGTACTTCGTAATAATCGCCATCTGTCACCATCTCTGAATCGAAGCAAGCTTGATTCGGCACTAATAATCTCGACATCAATTCCTCTTTGTGTCATCTCATCGTAGATCAGCTTCGTGGTTACTCGGAGTTTGCTCGCGTCCATCCTATGCCTCCTCCCCAAAAATCGCGTCGAGAATTGCTCCCGCGACGTTGTGCGAAGTTCCTTTACTCGGAAAATGGTGCATACGAATCCCCGGAGAAACATTCATTTCAATAATCCCCACTTCTTGTTCGTGGACTGGCTTCGTGACATCCTCACAGATAATATCTACACCGCAGACGCAGAGGCCAAGTTCTGTAACTGCCTGCCTCGCGACATCCTTAAGGCTTTCATGCGCCACATCGGTAAGATCTTCTGCCCAGCCGCCACGACTCAGATTAGCAGTTCCCAGTAACCTAACTTCTTCACCTAACTCTGGAACATACGACATGCTTTTTTGCGTATAATCGAGGACGTCATCGATTAATACTTTTGTTAATGCTTCATCGTGTCCGTCACCGCGCATCGGGTCAGCATTCAGAATTTCAACCAATTCAGAAAGAGTTTTTATCCCATCACCAGTTACGACAGGAGCTTGTCGCTGCGCGACGAACACTTGATCACCAACAACCAAGAAACGATGATCTTGGCCGTTCAACATTTTCTGCGCAATGATTCGCTCGTCGCCAGTAGCTTGTCGAGCTACCATAAATGCGCGTTCGGCAGCCGTAACGTCAACGTTGACCGTCACGCCAATTCCATGGTCTTCGGTGGCCGGCTTAATAACGCTCAGTCCATTTGTATCAACAAAATCTCCCACGTCCTGCGCGCTCTCGACGACAGCTGTGATGGGAACGGGCTGATTAATCGACTGGAGTACGAGATATGATAAGTATTTATCATCCGTCAGACGATACCCGAGCGCCGAATCTCTCATCGTCACCGAACTCTTAAATAATTTTGCCGCTTTGCCTGGTGGTTGAATATATACAAGACTAGAATGACTTTCGTTCAGCAATTCGTAATGCCAGCCTCGTCGCCCAGCCTCTTCGATCATCAGTCGCGACGATATGCTAATCATGTTTATGGCCTTTCAGAAATTCTATGACTTTACTAGCCACGTTAGTGCTAGTTACTTTTTCAATTCCAAGCCCGGGTGATGGATTAACCTCAATGACTCGTGGACCATCCTCAGAATCCATGATATCCACGCCCGCTACCAAGCACCCGACCACCTCCGCAGACTGCAGGGCAATATCCACCTTAACTGGATCGAGCTCAATCCCTACGGCGTTGCCTCCTTGTGCTAAATTTGAGCGAAACTCACCGGTTTTTGCATGCCGGCGCATCGCAGCAACTACCTCATTACCTACGACGAAATACCGATCATCATACACTTCAGTATTCTGAATAAATTCTTGCAATATATAGTTATGTTCTCCGTGCATTTCTTCCTGCGCGGTCTTCAAGTCTTGGCTATTCTGAATGAGCCGGACACCTCGCCCCTGATTGCTATCATTCTGCTTCACGATAAACGGAATTTGGGAATTCAGAATGCTCGCGAGGTCTTGCCGCCACGTGTTCGGATGAGGAATGTCGCCCCTCTTAAATGCGTCCGCCATAATCATTCTATCCCTGGTGGCCATCCAGCCCTTACTGCTCGCAGAAACGGTAACGTCATGAGATTCGAGGATGGCAATCGCGGACGCAACCGCAACAGTATCAGCGGGGCGCCCACGCACGATACATGCATCGATGTTTGGTGCGCTGCGCTCAATGCTATCACTATCGTTGTAATTAAGCACTATAAGTTCACAACCCGACTGGGCTATTTCATCACGGTAGCGCGTGACATCATCACTACTAGGGTTGCTGGTCATTATACCGATTATCACCATAATACTTTAGCGTAAGTTATTGCATAAAAATAGTGCCGGTGGTAGCGTATTGTGCATGGAACATGTTGACATACGGATGCTGACATATGAAGACCTGGCCAATTTGGAGTCGTATTTTGGCGAGCCGAAGCCAGGGTCCCACGAAAAGCGCCTGGATAAACAAGCGCACGGCGAATATAGCTACTACGGCTTGTTTGATGACGGCAAACTAGTTGCGACTACCCTCGTACGGTGGAGCGGACCAGTGAGCGATGTTGCGCGAACATTCTCAGATCTACCAGAAATCAGTTCAGCATTCATGCTTCCCGAGTACCGTGGGATGGGTCTATACTCGATGTTGCTTAATGAAATCGAGAGTGATATCGCTGCCAGAGGCTACCGTGGCATCGGTGCGGCAATTCAGGATGACAATATACGTTCGATTATTATTCACGAAAAGCGTGGCTACTTGCCAGTCGGCTCCATCGAACCACGCCCAAACAAACCGGACGTCGCGCGGCGATGTTATATTAAGCGGCTATAGCCGGAACATCGAAGAAGTCATCGAGACAGGCTGGCATCGGCACGTAGTGATTCGTAAGTGCGCGGTCATCCACGTCATAAGGATTGAATTTCGCCGAGAGTAGCCATTTCATGCCCTCATCAAGCGCGTCGTTATCAACGAGATAGTTGAGTAGTTTCCATGAATTATTAACTCCGTGAAGGTAGTCGATATCTTTCATATGTGCGACCCCATCGTCCATATCCATCATGCCCGCAAATGTACGCCGCAACTGTCCGTCTGCCGACTTACGAGAATCAGTGATAACCGTTGAATCTATAGGTTTATTCTTAGCTTTTTCAAGTTGACTTATCGACGTAAATAGTCTTCCAATCGACTGCGCCGAGGCGCCCGACTCAACGGACATACCGATAGCCACGTAATGATCGATGCCTCTTGAGGGATCGTACTTTCCATCGGCACATTGCTCCATAACTATCATGCATGATTCTTCAAATGTGGAATAGGTAGCAGTGCCAATCGAGCCAACTTCGTTGCCGAGCGAACTTGCAACACCACCTCGGAGCGCGTGCCCAAGTACTTCGTGTACATCGAGCTTCATAAGCTTTTGAGGTGTGGCCTCATATCCTTTTGTAACGACAATTCTACGTTCACTTGCGTAGACCGACACTACTTTTTTCGGTCTCTCGATGATCTCTACAACCCACCCTTGCTCTCTGAGCACAGGCGTCGAGGCGATAACCATCCTGAAGTGATCCGCTACTTGTTCATCAGTGAGCTTCTCGCCATCATTACATTCCGGTGCTGCATCAAATATATCTTCATACTGCGACTCAATCCAGCGGTTAACTGCTTTGAGTGTTCGCTCCGTCGGCTTCTCCACCGAAACCGGCTCTGCGGGTATTGAGTCATAATAACCATACAATTCGTCAAGAACGAGAGCTCTTGCTGGTTCGAGTTCGGACGGTAGCTCAAGTGCTTGCATCTTGTTTATCTCTGCCCAGAGTGCACTTTTATATAAACCTGGTTGGAAATGATTATATATTTCGCGTTCGGTCTCGCGAACAATGGCCGATTCGTCTCGTCCAGAATCATTCTGCAGGGCAATTGACTCCATGAGCGACAGGGTCTCGAGGTGTTTTGTTGCAAGTGTGCCAAGCGCTCTAGATTCGGGTGTATCATTTTGTTCAGCCCGATCAAGCACGTCACCCCAATCTCGCATAAGTCCCATCAGATCAATATGCTTAATCTTTCCGAGACCCGGTTCGGTCAACATCACATCGCCAGAGCTGGCATCGGCAGCCGTTTCCATCGTTTTACCATACGCAGGCGTACGCTCTGCGAGATCAAGTAATTCAGAGTCTAACAACATGTCCCCATTATGCGACACTTAGAAGTCGTTCTGCAAAAGTTCTTTTTGTCGCTTCGTCAGCTTCGTGGGTGTGTCGACAACCACACTCACAATCTGAGCACCGCGAGAATCGCGATTCATATGCGGTACGCCATGGCCAGATAGCTTGAAGTCGGTACCGCTTTGCGTTCCGGCAGGGATTTTCATCGTCACAGTGCCATCGACCGTCTCGATATCAATCTCAGTGCCGAGTGCGGCATCAACCATACCAATATGCTCCTCGGATAGAATGAGATCGCCTTCACGCGTGAATTTCTTGTGAGGTTTGACGCGGATATGGAGATAGAGATCTCCTTTGGCGCCATTAGCGATCGCCTCGCCCTGTTCGCGAAGACGAATCGTCGCGCCATCATCAATACCAGCTGGAATCTTCACGCTTAACTCACGGGCCCTTCGCTGGACGCCCGCGCCCCTACATACAGTACAGACTTTTTCTGGAATCTGGCCCTTACCGTGACAGGTCGAACATTGAACTTGCTGTTGAATTGGACCAAACATCGAGTTCATCGTACGGATACGATAGCCCGCACCTTTGCAGTCGTCGCACGTCTTGAGGCTATAGCCAGGCTCTGCGGTCGTTCCTTTACAGTGGACACAGGTATCCTCGAGGTTTAGGCTTAGCTTCATTTCTTTACCGAATATTGCCTCCTCAAAGCTGAGTGTCACATTTGTCTCGACATCGCGACCCCGTACCGGCCCGCTCGATTGCTGGGAACCGAACCCACCACCAAAAAACTGACCGAAGATATCGCCGAGGCCGCCACCAAAATCGAAGTTGAAGTTCTGCCCCTGGCCGCCCGCGTTATTAAAGTCGAATCCGCCATATTGACCACCACCGCCCGATGCACCGCCTACGCCCGCATGGCCAAACTGATCGTAGCGCTGCCGTTTCTGTTTGTCCTTAAGGACCTCATAGGCTTCATTGGCCTCCTTAAACTTCTCTTCGTCACCGCCCTCTTTGTCGGGGTGTAGTTGCACGGCAAGCTTACGAAATGCTTTTTTGATCTCGTCATCACTTGCGTTTTTTGAAACGCCTAAAATCTCATAATAATCACGCTTTGCCATCTGTTACTAGTGTACGTGATTGGCACTCAAAACACAAGAGTGCTAACCGTAAATACTTAGCTTAAAAAACGGCCTCTCATCTGTTGCAAGCGTAACCATATTGCGCTACACTATCGATAAAGGAAGGGCATCTTATCTTATGAAAAAATCTCGTTCCGCCAACTCAGGGTTTACTATCATTGAGCTCCTCGTAGTGGTGGTTATCATCGCCGTACTAGCCGCGATCACAATATTCGCACTTAATAGTATCCAGACTCGAGCGCGCAATAGTGCCGCGCTGGCAACGAGCCATACATTTACGAAAAAGGTCAGCGCCTACTACCAACTAGTCGGGTCATACCCCTCAAATACTAGTACGGTCGTCTCGACTCTCGCGACCTATCGAGACTCGTCTCTTGGAACTGCGAATAGTATCGTTATCGGCACACCGAGCAGCTCAAACGGTACGAATACCCTAAAGGTAGAACTCTGCGGCGCAGGCGCGGGCGTGAAAGTTATTCACTTTGACTTCTTGGCAGGCACTCTGTCAACGACTGTGACTAATATCGGCAATGTATCAGGCACCTGTGTGTCCGCAACCGCCTAGGTCGCGTCTCTTCTATGCAATATTTCTTCCGTGTCGTTGGGCGAATCCTGGGGTCAATCCGCGCTGAATACCGTCAGCTCGCCAATCGCTATTTTGGGAAAATCCAACGGTTTGACGGCGATGCTCGTCAGATCTGCTATGAGGTCGTCGGGCACCTTTGGTATAAGAACTTCTACCGAACCAGTCTCGGACATTTTGATTTCTTTTGGATGAGAGATTTTGGAACTGTTTGCGGCCCCCTCGTCCGCATGGGCCACCGAGACCGCGTCCACCATACGCTTAGATGGGCGCTTCGACACTACCGAAAATCGGGCGCTGTTACGACCTGTATCGACAGTGTCGGGAATACCTTCAACGCGCCGGATCTGCGTAGTATCGATTCACTCCCCTGGCTTCTTCATAGCCTATGGGTGAGTCGCTATCCGCTCAATGAGTCCGAACGCGAATTTCTCGAGCGAATGTTGAAAAAGTATCGCAAAAAATTCCTCGAACCGGAAACGGGCATGATTCGAAAAGATGTTCGTTTCGTCGAAATGCGCGATGCGGTTATCTATGATCGAAGCGCCTACGCAGTCACGCTCGTCGCGCGGATGAGTCGCTGCGCCGAAAAGCTCGGGCTGTACAACTTCCCCTACCCGACCTCGCTCTACCGTGAAAAGCTCGTCAATCACTACTGGAACGGAAAATACTTTCGAGCCGATTACTCGACCAATGCATTTAGCGCCGAGTGCGCACTCTTTCCGTTTTACCTGGGCATTGTCGACGACTCGGACATGTTCGATCAAACTGTCCACTATATCAAACTCCACAAACTCGATGAGCCGTATCCGCTCAAGTACACCGACAAGCCCGATGCATTCCATTACCGCCCATGGATGACGGGGCCGTTTATGCCGAACTACGCGGGGACAAGCATCTGGAGCTGGCATGGCGTATTTTACCTCCACCTTTTGAAGCACTACAACCACGAAGAATACGCGGAAACGAAAGCAAGTTTCGCCCGCATGATCGAACGCCATGGCACCTGGCCGGAGATGCTCAACCCCGACGGCTCTTGGTACAATGCACCGATCTACAAAGGTGACCCAGGTATGGTCTGGGCGGCGCTGTACGTCGACCTCTAGGTAACATCCAGATCTATTTGTCTGCTAAACTTATAGGTATGGTTCGATTCCCCAAACGCCCCACCTTTAATGCCCCGCTAAGCGAGCTTTGGCATATTATCGGTTATCGGTATTTATCAAAACATACGAGGATCGAAGGCACCGCGCGCGAGATATGCGAGGCCGTTATCGAGCAATGCTGGAATGGAACGTTTTATCAAACCAGCACCGGTAACTTTACCTATTTCTGGATCAGGGATTTTGCCACTGTCGCAGAGTCGCTTTGCGCGCTCGGACATCGAGACCGTGTGACCGCAACACTAAAGTGGGCGCTGGAACACTACATGCATCGCGACGCGGTCACGCTCTGCATTACTCCGTATGGCCGCCTATTTAACGCGCCAACTAGCGGCATCGATACGTTACCCTGGCTCATCCATGCGATCCAAACTGCCGAGTACGAGTTGAGCTCCGACGAACACGAATTTCTCACTCGTAAACTTGGCGAATACCAAGAAGATTTCATCGATCCTGCAACTGGATACTTGCTGTCGCGAATCGGCTTCGCAGAACTCCGCGATAGTGTCCTCTACGATCGAAGCGCCTACGCCGTTGCGCTGGTTGGGCGTATGGCAAAGTGTTGCGAACAGCTCGGGCTCACCGAAGCATTCTCCCATGATTCCGCCGTGTACCAGGGCGTACTTCAAACACATTACTGGAATGGCCACTACTTTTCGGCTGACTATAAGAACCAGGCATTTAGCGCCGAGAGCGCCTTGATGCCGTTCGCACTTGGGCTAATTGAGGATGCCGAAAAGCTAAAAGAAACACTCGACTATATCCGTGATCATCAGCTGGCCAGCCCATACCCGATGAAATATACAGATACACCGCGGAGTTTTCGCTATCGCCTATGGGCAAAAACTATTATGCGCAATTACGCAGGCGATACGATCTGGACCTGGCACGGGGCATACTATTTGCGGTTACTGCGAGCTCAGAACCATCCCGAAACCGAAACTCAAGAAAGATCATTCGCTACAATGATCGAACGCCACCACACATTCCCTGAGCTTCTCCACCCAGATGGTTCGCTCTACAGGTCTCTTATCTACAAGAGCTCAGAGGGAATGATCTGGGCCGCGCTATACGTTGACCTATAGCTTCTGCCAAAAACAAAGCTTGTAACCGTCAGGATCTGAGACCACAAATTCTCGATTTCCCCATAGCCAATCACGAGGTTCAACTTTGGGTGTAATGTCGTGCCTCAATAGATCAGAATACACGGTATCTACATTATCGACGTTGATATAGACATACATGCCTCTGCCTTTTTCCGCCGCGAGTGAATCGCCATTGAACTCATCTTCATTGCGCATGGTCACGAGCATAATCTCAAACCCGCCACACGCAACTGTCGCGTCGCGATCGGTCACGCGGACCACATCGAATCCGAGCTTCTTATAGAATTTCACGCTCAGCGTCGCATCCTGCACCCAAAATACTAGATTGGTAATTTTCATATTTCTATTCTGAACCGAGTTGCGTTATTTTCAAAGTTGTATTTACAACAGATCATGTTGTAGTGTATGGTGTACGTAGGCTCTTCCCAAACGCTGAGAGGTGGTGATCACAGTGCGGCGACCTCGTCGACCAAAGCGAGCACAAAGTTGCTCCGGTAAAGACAAGTTGAGCAAGTGGGAGGCGATTCAAAGAGCAAAGAGGCTGGAGAAGGAAACTGGTTCGCGTATGCACGCGTACCGATGCGCCTTCAAATGCTACTGCCCTGACGGCTCCCGGGCCTGGCATGTCGGCCACAAGTAGACATGCAATGCCCCCGTACTGAGTGCGGGGGCATCTGCTTTATCCGAAATTCTTGCCTCCTACTTTTCGTCGACGACTTCGCCTTCGACGGGCTCGGATTTATCGGACTTCTTTTCCGCGTCGCCCTCTTTTGGCTCTTCGCTTGCTTGCTGGTACATCTTGGCACCGATCGGCATGATGGCGTCATTAAGTGCCTTTACGGCTGCCTCGAGCTCATCCTTGTCGGTTGCCTCTTTGTGCTTTTCAGCTTCAGCAATCGCCTCTTCGATAACTTTCTTGTCATCGTCAGAGATTTTGTCTTTAAACTCATCTGGCATCTTCTTTGCCTGGTAAATGGCATTCTCGAGCTGATTCTTGGCATCGATCGCCTCACGCTTTTTCTTGTCGTCGTCAGCGTGAAGTTCAGCTTCTTTTTGAGCCTTTTCGATATCGTCTTTACTCATATTGCCAGAGTTTTGGATGGTAATCGACTGCTCTTTGCCCGAACCCTTATCTTTGGCGGTCACATTGAGAATACCGTTGGCGTCGATGTTGAACGTCACTTCGATCTGTGGCACGCCACGAGGTGCTGATGGAATACCGTCAAGCACAAATCGACCAAGCGATTTGTTGTCAGCGGCAAACTCGCGCTCGCCTTGAAGGACATGGATCTCAACCTGAGGCTGATTGTCACTGGCGGTGCTAAATGTCTCAGATTTGCTGGTCGGAACTGTTGTGTTGCGCTCGATAAGCTTCGTCGACACACCACCTATCGTCTCGATACCGAGGGAAAGTGGGCTCACGTCGAGCAGAAGTACGTCTTTGACGTCACCTGAGAGTACGCCACCTTGGATAGCGGCGCCGACAGCAACAACTTCGTCAGGATTCACACCCTGCATCGGGTCTTTGCCGAAGAGCTTCTTGACACGCTCGACAACGGCCGGCATTCGGGTCATACCACCGACAAGCACGACTTCGTTGATCTCGTTCTTTGAGAGCCCAGCATCTTTGAGGGCTTTTTCGACAGGACCATTGACGCGGTCGAGGAGGTCTTTGACGAGATCTTCGAGCTTCGCGCGAGTGAGTTTGATCTCAAAGTGCTTTGGACCATCGGCATCAGCCGTGATAAATGGAATGTTGATCTCGGTTTCAGTAGTGGTCGAAAGCTCTTTTTTAGCTTTTTCGGCTTCGTCCTTGAGGCGCTGCATTGCGGCGTTATCCTTGCGAAGGTCGATTCCGTCAGTCTTTTTGAACTCATCGATGAAGTAATTCACGATTGTGTTGTCGAAGTCTTCGCCACCGAGGTGAGTATCGCCATTGGTCGACTTGACTTCAAATACGCCGTCGCCCAGTTCGAGAACCGAGACGTCAAACGTACCACCACCGAGGTCGAATACGACGATTTTTTCTTCTTTTTTCTGGTCGAGACCGTACGCAAGCGCGGCGGCAGTTGGCTCGTTTATGATGCGCTTCACTTCGAGGCCAGCGATCTTGCCGGCGTCTTTTGTGGCCTGGCGTTGAGAGTCATCGAAGTAGGCCGGAACAGTAATAACCGCTTCGGTTACTGGCTCACCAAGGAATGCCTCGGCGTCAGCCTTAATCTTACTGAGGATCATGGCGCTGACTTCTTCAGGAGTATAAGCCTTATCGCCCATTTCAACGGCAACGCCGCTACCTTTCTTTACGATCTTGAACGGCATAATATCAATGTCTTTTTGAACTTCTTTGTCGTCAAACTTGCGACCAATGAGGCGCTTTACGCCATAGATTGTGTTCTTGGCATTTGTGACGCGCTGACGTTGGGCGACCTGTCCGACGAGACGTTCGCCACCCTTGTTGACCGCGACGACGCTAGGTGTCGTGCGATTACCTTCGGCATTCGTAATAACCTCTGGTTTGCCGGCGACAAGATACGCGAAAGCGCTGTTGGTCGTACCGAGGTCAATTCCGATAATTTTACCCATAGAATGTTTCTCCTTTTTACTAACTTAACTTGTGCAGAATCCGTGATTTATGCTAGCACTCACTCCACGTTAGTGCCAACTATGCCTTCATTGTAACGAGTTAGCACTCTCCTGTCAAGAGTGCTAATATGTGAAATTACCCCTGTAGATTGCGCTAATTTGTAGAAAATGGTATGGTAATCACAACATTCACAAGGTGCGGTTTACCCCTTGTGGGTATTTCGCACCTCACTCAACCCAGGAGACCAAAGTGGACACCAACGTTACGCTCAACAAGGTCCGCCCCTACAACTGGTGGTGGCCTGATGCTGTATCTTGGGCGCGAGCCGTCCTGGTGCTGGCTAGCCTCCCCTTCCTATGGATGGCGATGACGAGCGGCGTCTACAGCGGCGTGGCTGCCGTCATGCTCATCGTCACATACGTCACCGACTTCGTCGACGGCAAGCTTGCGCGAGCCATCTACGTAAGCTTCTTCGGAGCGATGCTCGACACGACGATCGACAAGTTCGCTGTGATCATGCCGATCGTTTTCATCGTAGTGACCGGCAACGTGGCCCAGAATGCGACGATCGGATGGACTATCACGGTCATCATTATCACGCGCGAGCTGATCGTCTTCGCAGGTCGCCCCTTGGCCAAGAAGTACTTCGACGTTGATCTCAGCGTCGATGCGGGCGGCAAGTTCAAGATGGCGGTTCAGTGTACTGCAATCGTCGCCGCAACATGGATGTCGACCCGCGGAGAGATATCAGAGGTACTGTTCGCGGGTGCGGCGGCAGTCTCCCTGAGTTCGCTCTACGTGTACTGGCATACCTTCCGGGTTGCCCTGAAGGAGCGTGCGGTGAATGCGGCTGCATGAGGTGCGAAATGGGCCGGATTCCCGAGAGGAGATCCGGCCCATTAGCATTTCTGGTAGTAATTATTTACGCGTCACTTTGACGAGCGCGGGGCGAATCACCGTGCCGTTCAGAAGATATCCTGGCTGGAGCTCCTGGTCAATTACCTCTTCTTCGCCATTTGCCTCTTCGTCAAATTGAATCGCTTGGTGAAATTCTGGATCGAATTTTACTCCTTGAGTAGCATCGATACGCGTAAGCTGAAGCTCACTCAGGCTTTTCTCGAGTAATTTCACGAGTCCGGTGACCCCCTGAACCCACTGATGATCGGCAATGTCTTGCGGCGCATGCGCAATCGCCCGTTCAATCGTGTCGATGACGGGGATCAGTTTGAGGATTGCCCTCGTTTCGCCGCGTCGCTCGGCGGACTGCTTTTCGGGCTCAACTCGTTTGCGAAAGTTCTCGAAATCGGCACGCGTTCGCTGCAAATCTGCGGTAAGATCAATGATGTCTTGATCCCGAGTATCAGGTTTTTGAGTTTTTGGCTTCGTCATGATGACCTTCCTTTCTTAGTGAGCGAGTGATATCTTCGAGGAATTGAGCCTCGCGAAATGAGGCATGATTGCCCCGTCGACGCTGATTATAGTAAACGGTTACGGGGCCAGAGATGCCAAACGCGAGAAAACTAATCATAAATCCGAGAAGAGCCCCTTGATCTCCCGACGCCACACGCCCGCTAAATATGATAAGACATACGATAATAACGGCCGAAATCGCAAGCGACAAGCGAAATTTCGCCTTCATGTCCATACTAGAGAGCTCCCTCAAGCATCGTTCCCGTGCGTCGAACGAGCGTCATTGTGCGCGCGTAATTTTGACGAGTCGGGCCAATTACGCCAATGTAGCTTTTGTCACTATACGGTGAGCGATATTTACTGATGATAAGCGTCGCACCGCTCGCTTTACCGATAGGATTTTCACTTCCGATAAATACATTGAGTGGCTGATTTGGTGCGACTTCTCGAAGCCATGGTTCTATGTTGTCGAGGAGACGAGCAACCTTCTGTGCGTGATCGCCGATCAGAAATTCAGGCTGGCTAAAGAGGTTGCCGATACCATTCAGATAGAGCTCATCGCCAATGGTCGCAAATCCGAGATTGCCGGTCAGCTCAACGAGACTATCCACTGCGCATCGAATCGCTCGATCCGCTTGCGAAACCTGCGCATTCACCTGAGCCTCAAGCGCCCTCGCGCCACGATCGGTCCCACTGGGCAATTCTGTCATTTGGGCGTCGGTAATGTTATTCACGTAGAGACGATAGCCTTTATCGGTCGGGATCCGCCCCGCACTCGTATGCGGAGCCATGATAAGCCCCATATCTTCGAGACGGGCCATCTCGCTACGAATAGTTGCGCTACTGACGCCAAATAATTTCGCGAGCGTGACACTCCCAACAGGAACAGCAATTTCTGCGTATTGCTCAATGATTACTCCGAGGATTTTCGCTTGACGATCTGTCATACTCCGCTCATTATAGCGAGAACTAGCACTCAAAGTCAATGAGTGCCAAATATTAATTAATGAGTGCGGTGTAAGTCACGGTCGATGCGTACGCATCAGCGGGAACAGTGAGGTCGGCACACGCGCCATACCAGACGCTAGTTGTGTCGGGGTTAGATGGTGCCGTTGAGGTGTATTGACGGAGCGTGAATGCGCTTCCGCTCAGCGGCACGCCCGCAAATGATTCACTAGGTATGCCACCCGAAGACACCCCTGACGTTGGTCCCGCCCCGAAGGACGATAGGCTATCGACACGGTAGCCCCACGTACCCGCGGTGAGGGCTGCGGGCACGCTTGGCGTACCCGATATGGCAGCGATCGAGCTCCCATGTACCGACCCATTCATCGATGCGGTGGTTGCGCTTTGATTTTCGAGCTGCAGCGTGAATCCCGTGCTTGAGCTGGTCCCGACTTCAACATTCTGCTGGGCGACAGAGCACGTCGTCGTACTCGATGGAGTGACCGTAAGATTTACGGGAGAAACGATATTGAGCGAAATACTGCATGACCCATACTGGCATGTCCCGTACGTCCCGGCGCCGTAGGTAAGTGCGCTAGTCACCCCCGCCAAACTAAGAGTGAGACCGATTGCGATAATCAACGAGAGTACGATAGGTCGGATACTATACACCTTCATAAGATTATTTTAGTCCTTTTTTTCTTTTCTTTCGATAACGGGATACGTTATACGCAAGCCAGGCGAGCAGAATCACGACAATAATACCGGTAATTAGCAGTGCGGCTGGGCTAATGGCTAGAAACGAGATATCTTTGGTTACAACTTGACCATTTGCTTCTGTTCGGAGGGTGCCATGGTAGATACCAAACGGCAGTGGTAGCCCCCAGTCAACATGCAAAGTGCGAGTTGTCTGCGGTAATACGTAGCGCTCGGTTGAGAGAGGCGTAAATTCACGATTAAATATGTCTCGCAGAGTAAGTGTTGTTGTCGCTCGATAGTAAACCTGTCCGGGATTATTGAGCTCAACATCAAACGGTAATGATGTCGTAATCGCAAATGAAGGATAATTTATGGAAACATCCCCAAGCCGAGTCTGTGCCGATGGCCCTGTCACATGGACGTAGAGAATTGTGCCAACGCGCGCATTTGTATGAAGTACCGTTGCGTTGTCTTGCGTTGCTTCCGCTAAAATCGCTGCATAATAGCTGCCTGGCGCAGTGCCCGCCGGCACGGTGACATCAACATCCACCCTATGAGTAGCGTTCGGGGCGAGCACTGTTGCCGCCGTGTCTGATAAATGAACCCAACTATCGGCAGATTGCCTGCCCTCAACCTGAGTAAGAATTGGTACATATGTGCCATCTTTCACCCAGTATGGTGTCACGTAGATATTGAAACTGAATGCGGCATCGCCCTTGTTGACAACGTCAACGGATGTCGTCGCACTTTTACCTTGATCAATGCTGAGCTCACGCGATTCTGGCGCAACCTCAATTGTCATCGCCGCCAACGCAGGTGTCGTTGGGTATAGTGCGCATAGCGCTACGCTACACAGAACCAGCAACATCTTCCGCGCCATCATTATGTGATACTACCCGAGGCTATCAATTGCTAGACCCACCGCACGATTGGCGTACCTATTGTGGCGTTCGTCACGTCGACGCGTGCCCAGCGCGAGGCATAGTGTACGAATGTAATAGAAATAGTCACGCCGAGCTTTGCAGATGCAATCGTCGCCGAACCTGCCGGAAGGCCGCTCCAGACATCGACATTCCACTTGGCCGTTCCGGCCGTTGTCGATGAAGTGAATGTAATCGGGATCGTTACGAATACGTCGCCAATAAGATTATTCTGCCATGAGGTACCGGACGTGACACTGGTCGCATACCCAGATGGATTATTGAAAATAACTCGAGTGAGCTCCATGCCGGTCTTGATCGAAAAAGTACCGTCACCGGTGAGGCCGTTAATCGCGAGGTGGCCAGCTACCGCGAACTGATACACCCCACCCGCAAAGACACAAGGCCCAAGGTAATACGCGGTAAATATTCCGATACCTTCCATAGAGGCAGATCCGTTATCCATCTGGATGGTCGTATGCTTGTAGGTATTGCCACCGGACGGCTCAGCGTTCACATTCCACGCGACATCACTCCACTTATCCTGACCTTTAAGCCAAAAGAGTTTACCGCTGTTGCTCGCATAGCCTGCATCCAGGTTCGCGACGAGACGAAAGCGCGTGCCCGTCCGGTCAATCACTCCCCCCGTATTTTTCGGTACCTCAGACACGACTGCATTTTGATCGGCACCCGCACTCACATATAGCCCCGTCACATCCCAATAATCAAAGCTACCGTAGCCGCCCGTCTGCACGTCGTAGCGAATCGCGTTAAGACAATTGCGGGTCTCAACCGAAGTGATCGTGACACGCTCACACCAGCCATTATAGTTGTTGAAATACATCCCATCACCGGTCGTAAAGTTCTGAAATAGAATATCTTTGAACGTGACACTGCTAATGTTTTGCCAATGGATACCAGAGGCACTCCCGCTCGCATTTGTCCCATCAATCGTAAAGCCGCCCCATTCAGTCGCCGACTCAGTCGGATCGCCAGTATTGTAGGTAGGACAAGACGCAGTGAGGCTGGTGCTGAGGCTCGTGGCATACGACATAAATTTCGTTAGCCCTTTGCCGTCACCCCTCAAGGCATACGGCAATCCGTTACCAACTGACAGAAAATTCGGCCATGAGTTGATGAGGTAAGTGCCGGCGGGCGCATAGACCACGCCGCTGCCAGCGCTGACGGCGTCACTTACCGCGGCGGCAAGAGCGGCAGTATCTTGGGTTGCGTTGCCCAAACCAGCAGTCCCGTACTTTGGATCGCTGATATTGAACACGTTAACACCGATATGCTTATGGACGCTGCGCACGTTAGTCGTAGCAGCGATAGCCGGAGCGGTCGCAACACCTGATAAGTCTCCCGCGAGCTGCACTGTCCCCAAAGATGAAGTGGTCGCCGCGGGTGGACTAGCCGCAGTTTGCCACTTGAAACCACCGGGTGAAGTCGAGTCAAGCGTCAGCGCTTGACCATTACTCGCCCCCGCTGGGGTATTCAAAGATGAAGCGAGCACAGAGGCGCTCTGCAAGTTAGTCGACGCGACAATGTTCGATTTGAGTGTACCGTCAGTGTTGAGTGACTGCGACAAGTAGTCATTGAGGATCGCCCCCCATGCCCCATCATCACTACCGGGTATTGGCAATCTCGCCATATTTCCCTATGCTCTCTACTATTATTAGCTTCGTCTTACTATTATAACCCACAAACAGCTTATGCCCGCCGATTCATCAGATACGCTCGCTCGTGGCCTATTGATTGAACCAAGCCGTGAAACCTTCGATAATACGGTCCACCACCTGACTCGGTGAAAGAGCCCCCGTGTCGATGACAAGATCGTAGTTTGATTCGTCAAACGGATCGACTTCGTAATAGCGGACGTAGCGCCGCTCCTCACTCTCAAGTCGTCGCTTCATGTCCTCTAAGTACTCCTCGAAGGTTTCAGCTATCAACTCCGTTGCCTGGCGCTCATTATCACGTTCACCCTCATAGACACGACGTGCGGCTATTTCGAGATCAGTTTTCAGGTAGACTTTGAAGGACTGTGGTATGACATACCAGCCCATCCTCCCGTCCATCACAAAATAATCTTTCGTCTCTCCATACTCGCGCTGACGCGTATCAACGATATCGTCTAGTGTCCGATCTTGCTCGCTCATGATCGCGCTCGTCGTAATATCCACCCCGCGCTCTGATGCCAGTTGGCGCATAAAATCACCCGACGAGTAGCTCTCATAATGCAGCCGTTCCGACAGACCACGACGCGTCGAGGATTTGCCCGTTCCTGGTTTGCCCGTAAGCGTGATGATGTGTTTTTTGACTAATTCGGCCATAACTTAATTATACCAGTCCAAAGATAGAGATGACGGTGAGGCTACTGTGCGCGCCCACTATAGGCGCTCATTCCGTAACCGTACGACTGTTGACTCGATCGAGAGCCGGTGAGCTTCTCTAGACCACCTATTGATTTGATTATCGTACCAAACCCAAAAACGAAGAGTATGCCAATGCCGACGTGTTTGAGAAAATCTCTTCGATCCATCGGTTTATCCAATAAATCGGCGATAACCTGCGGAGTTTTCATTGATTTTTTTTGGCCTAACTGTTAGTTTTTAGTGCTTATGGTAATATTTTAACTCAATGAACCGCTCACTGCAACTGTTCCCGTATTATACCGTATGACGCCGTCGACAGAACGACGATTAGCCCGCGGGTGCGGTGCTGCGATCGCACTTGAGTTCTGGCTAGCACCGGGACTCGTCAGCGATGGTCGTATGGTTGGCGATTTCACCGGACGTATAATGCCGTCAACTGTGCGATGAGCAGATTGCGGCGCCAATGACCGTATTGGGTGAGTCGGCAACGGTCCTTGGGCACGAGGAGCCGCGTATGCGCTTAACGGAGCAGTGGCAATATCCCGACTAAGCGTGCTGGCTGGCGCCAACTTCTCCTGGGCGAACCGAATCTTACGGGAGCGACGACTGTGACGCTTGAACCAGATCATAACGATACCGATTTGATACATTACAACGATCGGAGACGCGACCAGTGTCTGGTTTATGGCATCAGGCGTTGGAGTGATAACCGCAGCGATAATATAGGAAAATAGTAGGATCTTTCCCTGCTGCTTCATCATATGACCCGGCTTAAGCGGTCGTATAGAGTCAATAATCAAAATGATAAGAGGTAGTTGGAATAAGAGTGCACCGGCCAACAGGTATGTCATTACAAAAGATAGGTACGAATCGATCGTCAGCATCGGATTGATATGCGCGAGGTTAAAGCCAGTCAAAAACTGGATCGCAGCAGGAAGACTCACCGTATACGCAAAGACGATACCGACAACGGCGAGTAGTAGCGACGCGAAAGTGAAGGCGACGACCTTACCGAGCCGTACCTTTTGGACCGCAGGCATAATAAATCGGTAAAGATGGTAGATGATAACAGGTAGCGACCCGATAAGACCGACGTAGAGACACACCTGCATCATAAACGTAAACGCACCCCCGGGCGTCAAGTAGACAAGCTCATTTTGCTTGCCGAGCGGCGCGACAATCACGGCAACAATTTTGTCAAAAAATGGGAAAACCGACACCGATATCAGCAGGAAGACGATAACTATAGCAAAAAGCCGACCCTGCAATTCGCGAACATGGTCGAGAAATGTGAGCTGGGCCGGCTGTTCGTGCCTCACGGAAGCATTAGTCTTTTTTGTCTTTGTTTTCACTCTCTTTTGGATCATCCTTTATTGCGCTACGAAATTCTTTGGCTGATTTGCCAAGTCCACGTGCAAGCTCTGGTAGTTTCTTTGCGCCAAAGAGTAATAGCAATATCACTAAGATGACAATTAGTTCTGGCCAACCAACATCAAACGGCATAGATCATTCTCCTCACGTACTGTTACGTGTCTTTCGTACCCTATTATAAAGGTAATGGCAAATATTGCAAATAGCGTCCCGCCCCTAGTCGCGCCTCAACATCACGGTGAATGCCTCAGAAGGAATATCGACCTTGCCGAAACGCTTCATGCGCTTTTTACCTTTCGCCTGTTTGGCGAGGAGCTTCTTTTTTCGACTGACGTCGCCGCCATAGAGGTAGCCGGTCACGTCTTTTCGATAGGCGCCGATATCCTCGCGCGCAATAAACTTGCCGCCAACGGCAGCCTGTAAACTGACTTCAAAGTTTTGGCGTGGGACAACTTCTTTGAGCTTCTTTGTGATATCTCGCCCGAGTGCGAGCGACTCTGATCGGTGACACATGATACTCAGCGCATCTACCATCTCGCCACCGACATAGAAATCAACACGTACGAGATCTTCGATCCGATAGCCATCAAGCTCGTAATTAAAGCTACCGTAGCCGCTCGTGACACTCTTGAGTTGATCATAAAAGTCCGTCAAGAGATTAGCGAGTGGCGCCTCAAAGCTAATAAGCGCGCGTTCATCAATATAACTCAAGTTATTTTGAAGGCCACGTTTTGTGACGATCAGCTGGATCACCGCGCCGATGTAATCTTGCGGAACGACAATCTCACCCTTTATCCACGGCTCAGCAATTTCGATGACCTTGCTTCGATCAGGTAAATCACTCGCAGATTTGATATCGAGCTCATCCCCAGCCGTAAGCTTCACATGATAGTCGGTCGAAGGATTGGTGACGATGAGATCGAGACCGTACTCGCGCTCCAATCGTTCGTGAATAATGTCCATGTGAAGAAGCCCGAGAAAACCGATACGAATTCCGAAGCCGAGTACGGGCGAGTTTTCAAGTTCAAACTGGAGAGCTGAATCGCTCAACGAAAGCTTTTCGACTGCTTCTTTGAGGTTATTGTAGTCTTCGTTGCTTACTGGGAAAAATCCCGCATAGACAAACGGCTGGACGTGCTTATAGCCAGGAAGCGCGGTGTCTGAATGAGCCTGCTTCGTGGTTACTGTGTCACCAACGCGTGCATCGCGGGTTGTCTTGAGGTTAGTGACGATGTAGCCAATTTCGCCACTGGCAATCCCAGGATCGGCTTTCATCGAAGGCGACAGATGCCCGACTTCGAGTGCGATACCATTGGCACTCGTCGCGAGCATGGTGATCGTATCATTTTTCGTTAATTTGCCGTCAACGACACGGACATACAGGATCACGCCACGATAATCATCGTAGTAACTATCAAAAATAAGGGCACGCGTCGGCGCATCAACCGTACCTCGAGGTGCCGGAATCTTCTCTATTACTGCATCGAGAACATCAGTCACCCCTTCGCCGGTTTTTGCGCTAATTTTCAAGATATCCGATTCATCGCATCCGAGAAGGTTGATTATCTCGGCACTCACCCGTGGAACGTCGGCGGCAGGTAAATCGATTTTATTGAGAACTGGAATAATCGTGAGATTGGCCGCAAGTGCGAGATAGACGTTGGCCAGTGTCTGCGCTTGAACTCCTTGACTGGCGTCAACCACAAGAACCGCCCCCTCACAGGCCGCCAGACTTCGACTCACTTCATAGCTGAAATCGACATGTCCCGGTGTATCGATAAGATTGAGGTCAATATCGTGCCAGGACATTCGTACTGGTGCAAGTTTGATCGTGATCCCCTTTTCTCTCTCGAGGTCCATCGAATCAAGGAGCTGACTCTTCATGTCGCGTTTTTCGACAGTATGAGTGAGTTCCATCATACGATCGGCCAGCGTTGACTTGCCGTGGTCAATATGAGCAATAATGCAGAAATTACGAATCTGTGGACTAGACATTAATCGTGCTTCACTCCCAGTCGCCCATAGAGTATTTTTTCAATACGACGGATGACCGGTCCCGATTCTTCAATCTTGAAGAGCTTCGAAATCAGTACGTATGCTGCGCCGCTGATGAGCGCCACGAGCGCAAACTTCGGGAATGTCGTCCATATGCTTTCGTCACTGTTAAGTAGCGGGAATACTCGGACACAAGCGTACGTCACCAGTGCCGTCACCCCACTCGCGCTGAGCATGACGAGAACGCCCTTTAGGAACGAGAAGTCGAATAGTCCCTTGATCCGACGCGTCAAGATAGCAACAAGAATCGCCACTTCGACCAGGGCCATAATAGACTGTGCCCATGCCAGCCCAAACACGCCGAAATGGAAGTACATCGTGAATAGCATGGCAAGTATGATATTGAATCCGATTGAGAATATCGACACGTAGAGCGGTGTCTTCGTATCTTGGTTCGCGTAGAAAACGCGGGCAAGGATATGATAGACCGTCCTAAATACAATTGATATCACAAGCGCACCGATCACATTCGCGATCATGATATTGCCCTGGCGATCGAGGAAGTTAGCGAGGTAGCCGCGCCCAAAGAACGTCACGGTTGCAATCGGCAGAATTATCCATACGATCATACGAATCACCGACCGCAAATCGTGTATGAGCTTCGGACGATCACCTTCGGCTACGGTGACGGTCATCTTCGGAAAATAAGCGTTCGCGATACTCACTCCGATGAGATTAACCGGAAGCAGTGTGATCGTAAGCGCTTGCTGGTAGGCGCGAATCGTACCATCGAGCATATACGAAGCAAGTCGTATCTCAACTAGACTATTGATGTAATCAAGACTCTGGTCGAGCGATCGAGCCGGGAGTAGTCGCAACACCTGTCGAAAACCTCTATGTTTCCAGCGAATCTTAAACTCATAGTCAAACCCGAGACCTCTCAGCCCCCACGCACTCACAATAAGCTGCATGATCGAACCAAGTACAACACCGAGCGCTACACCCATGATGCCTCCGTCAAATACGCGCCATCCAAACAGGGTGATGCCATCAGTGAAGAATACCGCACCGATGATAATACCAATGTTGTAGATCATCGGTGCCATTGCGTAAAATACGAATCGTCCCACGGCCTGCTGCATACTCGCAATAACTGTCGCAATCGCAAAGAGGAACGGGTTGACGGCGATCACTCGCATAAGGCTCACCGCCAGCGCGCGGCCCGACTCGTCAAGGCCTGGTGCCACGACATGATGAACGAGCGGCTCTGCAAAGATAATAATAAGGACGCTCGCCACCATCGTCACGAGTGCCATGAAATTGATAAGGCTTGAGCTCAGCCGCCAAGCCGATTCCTTGTTGCCGCTTGCGAGGCGTTGATTGAACACCGGAATAAAGGACACGCTGAGTGCACCCGAGACCAGGAGAAAATACATGAAATCGGGAATCGTAAACGCAACTGTGTAAGCTGAGAGCCCGATCGGATACTTCTCGAGATACATACTATTAAGTAATCGGTCACGGTAGAACCCAAGCAGGCTCGACGTTAGCGTGGCGCTTGATAAGAGTACCGCTGAGGCTTGAATCGACAGACGACCATTAACCGCCGCCAGTGCCTGTTTGACTCGCCCGTTTGTCGCCATCCTTTTGCGCTATCGCCCCCTTTTAGTAGAGGGCGGCCTCCTTCGGCATCACGGTATCTTTCATGATCGCTGCCGCTTCATCTTCGTCGAGTGTTTCCTTTGCGAGGAGTTCGTCTTTGAGTTTATCGAGAACACCACGGTTTGCCCTGAGTACGAATTCGGCACGGCGATCAGCTTCCTTAATGATCACGGCTACTTCTTGGTCAATCAATTGTGCAGTCGCGTCGCTATATGGTCGGTCGTGAGTCATTCGCTCGAACATCATACCGCCGCCATCTTCATGAAATACCTGGTCGCGCAGATCAGTGCCCATTCCTTGTTCGATAACCATATCGCGAGCGATATCAGTTGCGCTGCGAAGATCGCTACCAGCGCCGGTCGTAATTCCATCGTTACCGTAGACAATTTTTTCCGCTACGCGGCCACCCATTGCGCGAGCAAGTATATCTTTAAATTCATAGACACTCGTGTAGCTACGGTCTTCCGGTGGCAAGAACCATGTCACACCACCAGTACCGCCACGAGGGATGATCGTAATCTTATGCACTGGATCGCTATCCGGCATGACGTGACCGACGATTGCATGGCCCGCTTCGTGATAGGCGGTCAGCTCTTTTTCTTTTTCGCTCATCACCTTCGCTTTACGCTCAGGACCAATTGCAACCTTCTCGAAGGCCTCAGTCATGTCCTTATTTGAGATGTGCTTTGCGTTGCGACGTGCCGCCACAATCGCCGATTCGTTCGCGATATTAGCGAGATCTGCACCCGATGAACCAGCGGTCTTTGCGGCCAATTTATCAAGATCGACAGTGTTATCAATCGGTTTATTCTTGAAATGAACTTTCAAAATTTCTTCTCGATCTTTGCGCTCCGGAAGTGTGATCGTCGTATGTCGGTCAAATCGTCCCGGGCGAAGAAGTGCCGGGTCAAGTACGTCAGCGCGGTTCGTGGCCGCTACGACGATGACATTCGTCCCTGTTTCAAATCCGTCCATCTCGACAAGGATCTGGTTGAGTGTCTGTTCACGCTCGTCGTGCCCACCACCCATACCACTGCCGCGCTTGCGACCAACGGCATCGATCTCATCGATAAAGATGATGCTCGGGGCATTTTTCTTGGCTTTTTGGAATAGATCACGAACTCGGCTCGCACCCACACCGACAAACATCTCCACAAATTCAGATCCTGAGATGCTAAAGAATGGCACATTCGCTTCACCGGCAACCGCTCGAGAGAGCATGGTCTTACCGGTTCCCGGAGGACCGACCAATAATATACCTTTTGGAATCTTTGCGCCTAAACTCTCGTATTTTTTCGGATGCTTCAAGAAGTCAACAACCTCTTCGAGATCCTGCTTCGACGATTCATTGCCGGCAATGTCGGAGAACATCACGCGTTCCTTGTCAAGCCCGTAGAGCTTTGCTTTTGATTTGCCAAAACCCATCGCTTGGTTGTTTTGCCCCTGGGCCTGGCGCATGACAAAGAAGAAAAGTCCTCCAATAAGAAGGAGCGGCAGTACGATGGTGCCGAGGACGCTGAGGATAATTCCGCCGGTATTAGAAGATTCCGCCACCTCAACCGTAGTCTTATCTTTTTGCAGTCCCTGGTCGTAGATCGTGCCATCTTCTTTGACGGCATGAATCGTCGCCGTACTCTTTCCCTTTAGGGTGGCGGTCACGTCGTTGCCCTCGATATGGAGTTTTGAAATATCACCGGCATTAGCCATTTGAACCACTTCAGAGATTGGCTTTTGCTGAATATCTCCGCGCGGTATCATCGTCGCCCAGATTCCAAGCCCTATTAATAGAACGATCGCCCAGAAGGCGCCAAGCCGCATGCTATTGCCAATATTTTTCTTTGGGGGTGTCTTCGCCATATTTAACCTCGTCGTTTATGAGTTATCAGTAACAAAAATGCTCCCGTCTATGATATCACTTCAACAGAGAAATGACGAGAGGTGAACGTGATCCGCACACCTGCCGCAACCTCTGATGTTGTACCAGCTTTCGCGGTTTTTAGTGCGATCACTGCGCGCTCAACTTGTGGCCAGGTCGGGCGTACTCCGCCCGCCCGTACAATTGCGGCCGCGAGCAACTCTTTTGCCGTCGCATCGTCGAGCTGCGTAAAGAAATGTCGTCGCATCCGCGACTCTTCGAGGAGTATCTGATCTTCGCGGTCAATCTCCTGCTTGAGGGCACGCTGTTGCTCCCATAATTCTGCTAACTTTTCACGATCAATCGCCTCGCCCATAGTTGCGAGTCGCGCCCGGAGCTTATTCCTCAGGTACCGTTGATCCCGGTTCGTCCGATCCTCTACCCATTCAAGATGGTGGGCGAGCGCATAATCATAGAGTTCGGCCTTGCGGTAGGCCACGAGTGGGCGATGGATGTTTGTATTGCCAAAAACCGCGAGACCACGCCATCCCGTGCCGCGCGTGAGATTGATCGCAATCGTTTCGATCAGATCATCAGCGTGATGAGCGGTCAAAATTACCGCCTGATGCTTCATGGCTTCGGCCCTCAAAAATGCGTAGCGCTCTTGCCTCGCCCGATGTTCGCTCGCATCTTCCCCGAGAGATAATTTTGTCGCTACAAACAGGTAACCGTAGCGGGTCGCTAGGGCTTCGACAAACCGTGCATCCTCATCAGACTCTTCTCGTATACCGTGGTCGACGTGCGCCACGATTACTTCATGTGACGTTTTAGAGAGCAAATTGAGCAATACCGCACTGTCTACGCCGCCGCTTACCGCTGCTAAAATTTTCGCCATACTCCTATTGTACAAAGAAAGCTGCCAGGGAGACATTCTGACAGCTTTCTTTTAGCTTAGGTTGTCTGATTTAAGGGGAGCATCGGACAACAATTGTGCAGTGAGGTACTCATGCATCCTGGCTATACCAGTCGCATGCAGTCGTAAGGTGCAATGGAAATTCCATTACCCTGTAGTATAGGCAGGCTTTCTTAATCGTTCCTTAAATACTAAAATAATAATTTACTTAACTTTACGCCGACCCAGATTCCGACAATTCCACCGACGACTCCGCCGAAGACCGACCAACCGCCGAGTAGACTCGCACCGCCAACCCATGTCGGTACCATGCTTCCGAGAATCGTGCCAATTGACATACAAACAGTAATCGTAAGCTTATTCACCCTCTTACTATACCACCAATTATAGGTAGCGCGTGCTCCCAAACGGAATCTTCGTTTTGACAAACATACCCGAAGTAAGCGTGTCGGCCGCGTGAATCGTTCGCTCACCATAGCGTTGATTTATCTCATCGATCGCCGACGTCACCTGCTGCTCGCGCGCGAGTTCGTCGCCAAAGAGCGTCAGCTGGTCGCTGAGCCCATCCTCCAGGTGGTAGCAATGAATACCAATTTCTCGAATCGATCCGGCCGGCACGTTCATAAAAAGTCGATTCGCGATCGTCCAGATCGCCCGGTCAGAGAAAAAGGGCAGGGGAGCAAGATATGTTTCGTGCCAATAATTCCCTTTGCGCCCCCACCGCCCATTTGACTCGCCTAGCCCCCCGACCCCATAGAGCCGAGCATATACCCCAACCCCACGCGCGCTTTTCCCTTGGCTACGCAATTTATGTCCCGTTGCCTCAACTAGATGATGAAGTCTCGTCAAAATCTCCGCCTTGGTTAAGTTCCTATCTTCGAGCACGTACTGCCGCCCGCAGGTTTTGAGGTCATACGCCACGTCGTCAACCTCCCAACCCCTCAGTCGCTGATGCCACTGATCGCCGCAGATGCTCTTGAATACGACTCGCCGTAGCGGCTCGGGGTCGGCATCGAGAAACTGCAGTGGGGTATAGATACCCACGGAATTTAACCGCTGTTCATTGCGCGACGCAATGCCAGTGAGGTCGGTCAATTCAAGTGTTTCAAATACCTCTCTAATATTGTGCGACGTTAAAACATCCATCCCATCCGGTTTATGAAGCCCGGCCGCCATCTTGGCGAGAAACCGATTGGTCGCAATCCCGACGTTGCAGCGCATCGCACAGCCGATCTCATCTTTCAGCCGCTGCTTGATTTCCCGTCCGATATCCTCCATGTCTCGAGATCGAATCTGCTCACTACTCTGAGTGAAGTCGATCACCCCCTCATCGATACTCTTCATCGTAAACGCCGGCGAATAATCGCTCATAATCTCCATGAGTTTGTGGTAGACATACCGATACTTCGACGGATCGCTCTCGATGCCGATAAGCCCCGGGCACAGCCGCTGCGCCTCGGCAAGTTTCATCCCGACCTTCACGCCGTACGCCTTTGCTTCATAGCTGGCTGTCACGACCGCCGTCTGATCGGTTCGTCGATTGACGATTCCGATTGGTTTCCCGCGAAGCATCGGCCTGGCTTGCTGTTCAACCGTCGCAAAACAGCTATTGAGGTCAATATGCATGACCAACGGTCGAGCGTCATTATACGAGCTGCTAGACGACACCGCGATCGCCCTCTCTCGTTAGACACCACGTCAGCCGCTCGCTATCGAGTTCCAGCCGGTAATCGGCGCTCCCATCTGTCACGTCAAACGCATGAACCGTTCGGCGCCCAGGGTAGGTAGGATGTCTGAGGCCAATTTCTGTCACCTCGACTTCCCGACCACTTGCCCGCCGAAATCGTACTGGCCGGCAGGGGTTTAGTCCTTCACCGAAAATCGCAATTACATCTACTCGTTCATTCAAGAAAAGTTCATCATCCATCGTTATAAATCTCCAAAAGTTAATTTAGAGAACGTTTCTTATAGGTGTTCGCCCGTCTCTTCCGCCCGTTCTGTAGCGAATGATCCGAAGACGATGAAATGATGATCCGTTGATGAGGGACGCTTGCCCGGATAAGGGGTAGTGAGTATCACCTGGAATGGTTCTATTATAACAAAACTCGTCGCGCAGGAACATCCCGAGCGACGAGTTTTTATGATGATTATTACTTACTTTACGAAGTACGGCTTGAGCTCAAGCGCGATGTATACACCGATCGCAGCACCGATAAGGCCGATCAGAATACCGGCGATATTGACGCTCAATAGGCTACCGACGATGCCGATAGCTACCGAAACGAGCAGCGCAAAGAACATAAGTTCCCAGCCACGCTTTTTCATTTCCTTGAGTGGGGCGATCGCCATTGCCTCGACGACAACCGAAACACCGATACCGACAAGGCTAACGAGTGAGCTAATAAAGAACATGCCACCGAGCCCTACCGCCCCTACTGCAGCCAGCGCTACCGATCCGGCCATCATCGCAGTGAGTAAGCCAAGGATTCCGAATGCCGAGAGAGCGACACCGATGATCGTGAGCCACCATGAGTTTTCTGCGAGCCACTTCGTAAGCCCTTTTGGAAGATGTGGTACATCCTTCATCCATTTTGCGGTTGTGTTTGCTACTGAATCGACGTACTGCATAGTCTCCTCCTTATCACGCACTTATACTATAATTTTACGACTACTCATTGGGTTTGCAACGGGTATTCGTTCGGACCTGTGAAATTATTCTCTTTTGACCTGTCGCGCGCTAGCAAATAAGCCCTGCGTCTGGTACAATTGCAGGGAATCTTCCCTAGGGAGTTTCTAGCGTACGGCACCATAGCTCAGCTGGTTAGAGCGCAGGACTCATAAGCCTGAGGTCGGTGGTTCGAGCCCACCTGGTGCTACCAAAGAATGACGATCACGAGCCGTGGTCGTTTTTCTTTAGGGGTGGATATTTATCACACGAGAGGTGAGCGTATTACAGTTCGACGTCGCTGAGCGCTTCTAGTCGAGCGGCAAATTTACCGAGCAAATTTGAATCAAGTTCTTTGTGATTCCAGCTGTCGATAGTGTCGATGTTTTCCATTTTTTGTACCTTTTTGTTTTTAATTATCTTATAGCTTTATACTAGCACAAGCGTGATGAATTGTCAATAGTATTGTGTCCAATCTTTTCCTCGAGATGAGGCCTTTTGACTATTCCCTACCGCTTATGCTATAACTAGACATAAGAGGAATAAAAAAATCAACATGAACACTTTCACTCTGTTAGCAACGATCGGCCTGGCCGCGCTTATTCATGCGAGCTTTCAGTTAAGTGTAAGTATGCTCACGATCTTATCTGGTCACGCGCTCGGTACGAAGACGTCTCACAAGCGGACGATTAGTCTCGCGAGCTCCTTCACGCTCGGTGCGATGGCGATGACGATCCTACTCCTATCATTCCTGGCCTATCTGGCAGCCAATCTCTTCGGTTCGACTATTCACCCGCTCGTCTGGGCGGTCGTCTGTGGACTCATGCTCGGCATCGGCCTAGCGGTCTGGATATTTTATTACCGCCGCACACACGGCACGAGCCTATGGATCCCGCGCTCAATGGCGCGATTCCTAATGGAGCGTAGCAAAGCCACGAAACACAGCGCAGAAGCCTTTAGTCTCGGACTGACAAGCGTAGCCGGAGAAGTATTGTTCATCATCGCGCCGCTAGCCGCATCGGCCCTCTGCCTCGTGCTACTTCCCGCCCCGTACCAGATCGCCGGTATCCTGATCTACACCGTCATCGCGTCGCTACCGCTATTTATCGTCGTCATGCTCATCGGTGGCGGGCACAGCCTCAGCCACATCCAACGTTGGCGCGAGGACGACCGACGATTCCTCCAATTCATCGCTGGAGGAGCCCTATTCGTACTCGGATTCTTCCTTTACGTGAACGCGGTAGTCGCGCCGAGCATCATCGCTCCCGGGGTGACGCTCTGATGCTCGCCGTTGATGTCGTCAAGCGTGGTGGCGAGCGTCCATCTGAAAGCTTCGAACGAAGTAAGCTTGAACGCAGTATCCGTGCGGCACTTCTCTCGGTTCGCGCCCCTGATGGACAGGCCGAAGATACCGCCAAACGCGTCACGGATATCGTCGAGCAATGGCTCGCCGAGCACAGTGAAGTCACGTCATACGACATCAGGCTTCGCGCGTCGGGCGCACTCGAGCAGCTTCATCCCGATGCGGCCTACCTCTATAAACACCACAAAGTTATCATGTAAGGAGTCACCCGTCATGGCAAAAAAATCACTATTTGACTACGACCTCATCGTCATCGGAAGCGGCGCTGGCGGTAGCGCGGCCGCAACCATCGCCGCACGTGAAGGGCGCAAAGTTGCGATCATCGAATCCGATACTTTCGGGGGCGATTCGCCAAACTGGAGCGACATCCCGCAAAGTGCCCTTTCGCAGGCTGCTCACCTCTACTACGAGGCCCGTCATGGCGCTCGATTTGGGCTCCGCACGCTGACTATCGGCTACAACTATCCGAGCCTCCGCGCCTGGAAAAACCTCGCCATCGAACGAACTGGCACGGCAAATAATCGCAAGTTTTATGAATCACACGGTATCGACGCCTACGTTGGTCATGCCCGCTTCCTCTCGCCAAATGAGATCAGCGTCAATCGCCGTCATCTCTCTGCCGCTTCATTCCTGATCGCGACCGGTTCGCACTGGGAGACACCGTCGATCCCGGGTATCGCCGACATCGAGTACCTCACGCCACGCACCCTTCTCGAAGAGCTACGCCCGCCGAAGAGCCTCTACGTTGTCGGTGGCGGATCAGTTGGTATTGAGATCGCCGAGATCATGGCAATTTTCGGTACCAAGGTATATGTTTCTGAGATTGCTGGACGGATTCTCCCTGAAGAAGACGAGGAGGTCGGGCAGCTCATGGAGCGTTATCTGCAAGAACGCCGTGGAATCACCTCACTCACGCAGACCCGCACGACCGCCGTCGTCAAAGATGGTCTCGGTGTGCGCGTGACCTATAGCCGTGGCGGTGTCGAAAAAACCGTCCGCGTCGACAAAGTGGTTGTCGCCACTGAGCGCGTTCCGTCAGTCGACCTCGGACTCGAAAACGCGAGCGTCGAATATACGCCAGCTGGCATCACCGTCAATGACGCGCTCCAGACAACCGCTCATCACATCTACGCCGCCGGTGACGTCCTCGGCAAAGCTCGCTCGACCCACACCGCGCTGCTCGAAAGTCGCGTAGCCATTCACAATATCATGCACAAGAAAGCCACGTCGCCAGATTATACTGCGACGCCTCGTGTCACCTTCACTAGCCCCGCGATCGCCACCGTAGGACTCACAGAGGACGACTGTCTGCGCCGCGACCTCAAAGTCAACATTGCGCTCGCCCCGCTGAATATCGTAGCGCGCAGCAATACCAGTGACTTTAGGGATGGATTCGTGAAAATCGTCGCCGACAAGAAAGGCATCGTCCTCGGAGCGACCATCGTCGCCCCAGATGCCGCCGAAATGATCGGTGAGCTCGCCCTCGCCGTGAAATATCAGCTCACCGCCAACCAAGTCGCCACAACTCCGCATGCCTTCCTCTCCTGGAGCGAAGCCATCCGCGTCGCCGCGGGCAAACTCAGCTAAACCTTGACCTCTTGCCAAACGAAATACGTCGTTTTTGGCTCTTGTACTTCCCTATACCCTTCTCTGGCAAAGTTATCAGAAGATAAAACCGTCACGCCAAGAGTGAGTTCCTGATACGTGACAAGGCCTGGATACGTACTAGAGTCATACTCATGACGCTCGATCCCGCCGAGCAACACGTCTTCCTGCTGGATATCCACACCGAGCTCTTCTCCTACCGCCCGTGTCATCGCGCTCAGTGAGCTCTCGCCACCATGGATCTTCTCACCCAGTGACGTCGAGATATTGCGCCGCTTCACTGCCCCATCAAGCTCAAACTCCTGTCGATCCTCGACGAGCTTATACCATCGCCCGTCAGCCCATGCAAGCACATCCAGCCCGGCGACGCACACTCTTCGCGTGAGGCTACCGTCCTCACGCACTTTGAGCACCGTCTCGCCTTCATTAATTTCCTTCAGCAAGTCTGAAACTGTTTTCTTACCCTCCCTACCCCAGGTTTCAATTGGGATATCATATTCCGCGAGCAACTCCAGCATTGCGGCTTCGGACATCTCCGGATCTTTAACGGGCGGCGGTAAGTCAATAGTCATATTCCCTCATTATCAATACATTTGATAGATATACAAACAAAAGCGTAATCTCCAAAGAAAAAAGGCTACCTAGCGGTAGCCATCTTTCTTTGGTTGCGGGGGTAGGATTTGAACCTACGACCTCTTGGTTATGAGCCAAGCGAGCTAACCAGACTGCTCCACCCCGCGATACATGTGTACACCCTAGCCATCTTGTCCACCCCATAACCAGGGTTATGAGCTATCATGTCGAGAGAGCTGACTAGATGCTCATCCCGCGATACAGGTATCATCTTAACAGATACGGATTAACTTTGCAACCCGGAGACCGTGCCCGCATTGCCGCCAAACAAGAAACTCATCCACTGCTCGAGATTACTCGGCTCATCGACAACTGGCGCACTGGTGGTCACGATCGTCGAATCTTTCATCGCCGCTGCGCTGTTTTTCGGTAAAATCAACTCTTTCTCCCCTGGAGATGCGAGCCCGAGATGTTCGCGCGCCGCGAGATCCTTGTATTCATCACTCTTGTAGTAATTTTGCTGGTACTGGAGATTTGTCACCTCGAGCTGAGCGAGCTGCGCATCGCGGCTCTGGGCGTCCACATCGCGTTGCAAGGTATAATTGCGCTGCATCATCGAGATAGAGCCCCACGCCCACCCAGCGGCGATTACAAGCGCAACGCTAATCACCACATTCTGCATCGTCAGGTAACGATTCTTGAAGTGGTAGGTTAGTTTTTGGATGTGTTGAATATTCATAAGCTTCTTATAGTCATTATAGCCGAAGCGAGCGAAAATAGGCTATAATACCCAAGGAACCACGGGGGTGTAGCTCAGTGGTTAGAGCAGCGGGCTCATAACCTGTTGGTCGATGGTTCAATCCCATCCACCCCCACCAAACGCAAATATATGCCACGTATTTTAAAAACCGGTCACTGTACCGGTTTTAATAATCATTATCCTTTTCGCCAGCAGCGAGGCGCTGCCAGTCAAGCGGCTCACGCGTTGTCGGTGATGGAATCGCCTCATCGACTGGACTATGAGCTAGAGTAATTGCTGCGTCACCAACTTGCCTACTGTGGCTCGAGTCAACGGCTGCTACGTGCTCAAATTTCCGATTCTGCCAATATACTCGGCTGCGAACGATTGCGACAAACCACTCATCGAGGTGATAAATACTCTCAAACTTTCCAATCAAACTAGCGACTGGCACGCCATACTCCGTTTTCTTACATGGAGTTCCCTTGCGTTGGGCCGCCTCAAGGGCGGAAAAAACCGACTCAACCTCTTTTTTTTGATCAGGAGGAAGCCTATCGAGAACCCTCTGCACTAGCATTCCTTCATCTCTTTCGACCAAATCCTGGTCTGGGTTATCGTATTGTTCCTCTTCGGGGTCATCTATTGGATCGTATGGCGGAAGAACATCGCCTTCGGCATTGACTGCACCATTAGGTGTGAACTCAACAGATTGACTTGTCATATTTTCATTATAGCATAAACATCATTAAAATGCAATATGCCGAGGTCTTCCCAATCAAAAAGCCCCCAGACGGGGGACCAACACGGTACCTCGAGCGAGGGCTTTTTTGGCACCTGTTTGTTTGTATCCTCATCATACCCATCCTACAAAAAAAGCGCAAGCATCTTCTCAACTCAAAAGCCCCCTCCGAAGAAGGGGCTTAAGATTCGTGGAAGAAAGATTATTTCTTCTTTGAGACGGTAAGGAAACCGTTGCGTGGATTTTCTTTTACTACGCGATCTTCTGGAAGATCGACTGGCATACCCTTAGCGTTTTTTTCTACCTTAGCGAAGAAGTAGATTGTCTGTGGTTTGCCACCACGGAGGGTTACTTCTGTTTTGTGTAGGTAGTACGTGACACCCTTTGAGTTGACGTGCTTGTAAGCCATGTGGTTTATACCTCCTATTAACTCTTACAAATATAGGGTATATCGGGGGTGTACCCCTTGTCAACAGTTACGCTTCTCTGTAATGACGTTTTATTAGGACTTTTAGGGTCAAAAGTCCGACCCCGCGGGCGATAATTACGAGCATAAGGGCGATACAGACCAGGATAGAGATACCGGCAAAGTCTAACGACCAGATGGGAGATGAGAAAGCGTAGCGATAGAGTGCGGGATCTGGAAGCTTGACTTTGGTAGGATCGGCCCCTGGGCCGATCTTTGCCATTTCGTCCAAGAAACACTTCATATATGCCCCACCCGACCAGTTGCTAAACTGTGGATGACAGACCGCCTCGGCGCGAGAGTTGGCGGATTGCGAGGTTTCAGCGCGAAGTGCCTCGTAAATCTTCTGGGAATCGCGATTATATTGCTCTGTGAGCTCAAATGTACCCGTATTGGCATTCATATGGGAGATCGTGTAACGCTGCAGGTCATAGAGCCGCGATCGCGTCTCATCTGTATTGCCCGTCTTATCGGCGGCAACTACGGCATCGAGGCGCTGGACCATACCGACATTATTAAGTCGCAGAAATGTGGCCGCGACAAACAGCATGAGAATCAGAACAAGCACGAGCTGCCAGGTCTTCACCCGCTGCAAGTCATGAATTGTCTTTCGCATTCGACGCGTATCGGCCATTATCTACATCCCACCATTACTGTTATCAGTATACACGGGGAAGGGTTATTTGGTATAGCGACGAGCAGTAAGAAGCAGGAGTTCGAAGCCCGCAGCGGCGACGAAGAAGAACTCGAAGCCAGGTTGACGCCCGAATACCCAGATGAGAAGCGCGAATAGCGCACACGCGAGCGCCTCACCAACCGACTCGAAGATCTGGGAGATCATCATATAGAGTATGCGATGACCGGAGTTGTCGGCGAGATCAAACTGTAGACGCATGAACGGCATCACGTAGGCCGTAGTCATGGTCTCACTAGAGACATTGACGCCCGCCACGCCCACGGGAGTTACGGTGAATGCGCGGAATAAGTGAATGGCGCTATTGGTGAGCGCTCCCGCCGTATAAAGGATATCTCCACTTCGACGGTCTACGACTTTTCCGAAGAACCAGGTCGCGACCATTGAGGCCACCACGCCGATGGAGATGAGCCACCCCAAATCAGTGTAAATAGAAGCTCCTGAGCCGGCGAATACTACGATGGTAACGTAGAGGATCCACACCATACTACTCGAGACGTAGTCATAGCCGACGCTAAGTTGTGCGATAAAGCTCGCGAATGATGAACGCCACGGAAAGCCCTCGAAGACGATACGCGACCGTGTCTTGATCGGCTCGATCGAGCGAAGCAGCGGGATTGACGAGGCAACGAAGAGCGTAGCTGAGACTAAAATCACCACGATTGGACTGAAAAACGTCGCGAGTAGTCCACCTACCACTGGGCTGACTACGCGAGCGCCCTTTTCGATAAGCTGCATCGTACCAAGCTCCTTGCCGGTATGCGCAAAGTGGCGTACCTTTGAAAAATCGACAAGATATCCGAGACCATAGAGCGCGATCGCAGCCTGCTGGAAGAGGCCAAAGGCAACGATTGCCGGAAAACCGTAGGTTGAAACCAGAGCGAGAGCCACCATACTAAAGACTCGGATGATATTCGCCGCTAACACTGCGTGTTTCGGACCAGCGTAGGCGACGTATTTCGCCGCGAGCAGATAAGCGAGCGTACGCAGTAGGCTCATCACCGCATAGAATAGGGCGATGAAGATGAGCGTGTACCCGAGCCGGTACAGATAGACGGCCATGAAAAGATTCACGAGATTGAGTGCGAACACCATCATGAGCCGCGAAGTATAGAGCTCCGAAATCTCATCAAATGAACCAGATCGCCAGTAGTGACGGCGACGAAAGATAAAGCCGATAGCGCGTTCAATCCACATGTCTATATTGTGCCCACTTTTCCCTACAGTATAGCATAAGCTATACTAGTGCTATGAACATCTACTTCTCCGGTATCGGCGGTGTCGGAATCGGACCGCTCGCGGAAATTGCTCGCGACGCCGGGCATTTCATCGCCGGCTCCGACACGACTAAAAGCCCCGTTACCTATCAGCTCGAGGAGACGGGCGTAGAAGTATCATACCTTCAGGACGGTGCGTTTCTCAATGAAGTAAACGCAGCTCACCCTCTTGATTGGTTTATCTACACGGCCGCCATCCCCGACTCGCATCCGGAGCTCGTTAGGGCCCGCGAGCTCGGCATCCGAATAGGAAAACGCGATGAACTCATCAGTGAAATTATCAAAACCCAAAACCTCAAACTCATCGCGGTTGCCGGCACGCACGGCAAGACGACAACGACAGGCATGCTGGTCTGGGCGCTCCGCGAGCTCGGCATTCCAGTGAGTTATTCGGTTGGATCGACGATTACCTTTGGCCCAAGCGGTCATTTCGATCGGAATTCACAGTATTTTGTCTATGAATGCGACGAATTTGATCGAAATTTCCTGCATTTCACCCCGTACCTCTCTGTGATTACTCGTGTTGATTATGATCATCAGGATACGTATCCAACTCAAGCCGACTACGATGCGGCCTTCCAGCAGTTCATCGCCAATTCCGGGCACGTCATCATGTGGCAACGCGAAGTCGATCACGGGCTTGCTCCCTCGACGACTACGTGGGTTCTTAGTGAATCAGAAATTGAGCCTTTCGGACTTCCCGGCATGCACAACCGCGAAAATGCGACGCTCGCCTCAAAAGCGTGCGAGTATCTGTCCAGTGGGACCTTTGACGAGGTGCGCCACGCGCTCAATAGCTTCCCGGGCACCGCTCGGCGCTTTGAACGACTGGCGACAAATCTCTATAGTGACTACGGACACCACCCCGTTGAGATCAAAGCGACACTCGAGATGGCGCGAGAATTAAGTGATCACGTCACGGTCGTCTATCAACCGCACCAAAATACTCGCCAACATCAGATTAAAGATCAATACGCGGAATGCTTCACTGCTGCTGACAAGGTCTACTGGCTACCCACTTACCTCTCGCGTGAAGATCCGAATCTTCCGACTCTCACACCCCAGGAACTGAGCCGCGACGTCGCGCTCTCCCGGCCTGTGATCTATGCCGATCTCAATGAATCGCTCTGGCAAGAAATCCAATCCGAGATAGCTCGCGGCCAACTCGTCCTCGTCATGGGCGCAGGGACTGTTGATGGCTGGCTGCGAGAGCACGTCAGCACTACTGTATAGAGAACTCTTCGAAGAAAAATGCGTCGCCGAAGAAGCTACGGGCGATGATTTCGTTGACAGCCGGCGCGGTGCGAAGCTTAGTTATCTCGAGTGGCGAAAACCATTTGAGCATATCTGTTTCGGTGATATCGTCTGTTTCGAAACGGACAATGTGCGCGAGTGTGGACGTGAGAATTTGATCAGCCCCATAGACCCTGATATAGCAATCTCCGCTATGGCGAAGTTTGGACGGTACGAGGCGAAGTTTTTCATCAGCTTCGCGCATCCCTGCGTCGATAACCGACGCGTCGTCGATGTGTAGCTTCCCATAAGGCAGTGTCCACGTATCAACGTAGGGTTGCTTCTGGCGCTTCAGCATCAGAACATCTCCATCACTATTCTGGACAAGGAGCATTGTAATGATCTTCGGCTGTCGACGGACCGAAACCGTCGAGGCGCTCACTCGATCAATATAGATGAGACCCTTCGGCGTCAACGTATAGCCGAGGTCGGTTTTTTCGATCCATCCGTCAGTCAGCATTGTCTTGAGATGGTAACTATACAAGTTCGTATCGACTCGCGGTGGTCGCATCTCGGAGAAGCGTGCGTATTCGCGACCGAGCAAAACGCCAAGGATGTGGCGGTCGATTGTGTGTTTTATGATTTCTTTCTCAAACATATTTGACTCAAAATATACTTTCTATTCTTCCGTATCGTATCACGATATTCTGAAGTTGTCATCTTATAAATATAGGAAAGGAACAGCTATGTCAGTGATCGAAACATTGAAGGGTAGTCAAGAATTTGAGCGATCTCCTAATGAAGAACGCGAACGAACTCTCATGGCGATATTTCCCGAACGGCTACAGGAACTTCGAGAACGCGCGTATACGATCAAGCAAGTTTACCTCTCTCACCCCAGTGATCCGTGCGAAGTTCGTATGCGAGAGATTACGCGCGACAATGAGACATACTACGAGGCCGCGCTCAAAGGCGAGACGAGTTACGAGGATGGGGTGCGCGTTCGAGATGAGCCTGTACCGGGTATGCGAATCTCGAAAGAGCTGTTCGATTACTACGTGGACCAGGATGACCTACCGACCGTCTACAAGCTACGATTTGATTTCAGCCCCGGTGCAGCCGTCGACTTTTACGAGGACCACGCGGTTGTCGAGATAGAGGATCCGGCCGCGGGTCAAGCGTTCTTCGGCCAATACCCCGAGACACAATTTGTCGATATCACTGGTGATCATCAAACCAGCAATGAGTGGCTCGCCCATGTCAATTATCGTCGCACGCACGACGGTCATGAGGCGCTCGCGCCCCTTCCTGGGCTCGACACCGATGCAATGGTGGCAGATATCTTGAATGCTCGTCTGGAGAGCCTCACACCATTGATCATCTCCGTCGGTGGACGATCGGGCTCGGGTAAAAGTACGATCGTCCGTGAATTGCGCAAAAAGTTAGCGGCCATTGGTCTCACTAGTGACGTCACTAGTACCGATGATTACCATCGAGGCAAGCAGTGGCTAGAGGCCCACAACAACGGCCAGGAATGGAAGCATTGGGATGATGAATTTGTATATAAACTTGACGCGATGCGGGAGGACCTGGATCGCTACAGGATGGGCGAGGTCATTCCGAAACTCTACATGAACTTCGTTACCCAGGAACCGGAAGTCGTGGGAGTAATCCGCCCCGTCGATGTACTGATCGTCGAGGGTATTTACGCCAGTAGCACCGAGCTCGCGCCGCTCAGTTCGGTTCACTACGAAATGCCAACTTCGTTCGCGGCCTCGTTCTGGCGTCGTGCGAAACGTGACCAGATAGATCGACCGCTGTTTGGCGATATAGCGACGAGTCTTATGTATAACCTAACCGATGCCGAACCGGCCTACCGCACACAACTCACGGAGCGAGCGGCGGCAGGGCTTTGACGAAGTGAGTCACGAGACCTTCAGCGAGCCACTTGGTTTCGTACTTCGTGAGAATCTTGTAGTGATCCGGCAGTGATGATTCGTGTAAATCAAATGATAGTTCGACAATACGCCAACCGTTTGCAACAAGTTGCTCTAGGCTCCAGACAAAGAAATCCCGATTATCGTGCTTGAAGTAGAGCGCCCCGTCGGGTGCAAGCACCTCAGAATAAAGGCTGAGATAGTACGGTGCCGTGAGCCGACGACCGGCCGAACCTTTCTTTGGATATGGATCGGGGAACGTAAGCCAAAGCTCGCGAACCGAGTGAGATGTCGCCAAGTCTGAAAGTTGATCACCACGGGCGCGTACAAAGAATACATTAGGGACATCTTGCGCCGCCGCGACGTAGGCGCCATGCTGCAGGCGATCGCCTTTCACGTCCACGGCCAAAAATGTCAAATCGGGTCGGCGAGTGGCCTGTTCGACAGTGAATAGACCGTTACCGGCTCCGAGTTCGATGCAATCAACCACTCGGCGCTCCCATTCATCATGCTCGAAGCAAAGTGGGCTGTTATTAAATTTCGCAAAACGATATTTTTTGCGCTTCCTGCTGATGATGAATTGGTGGGGATCGAGATACTCAGCCATGTGGATTTATTATAACAGAGGTGGCTGTTTCTCCGTTAACCTGAGATATTGCCCAAAACCCCGCAACCTGGCACAATAAGGATAAGCGCCATGGAAACATCAACAGTATTCACTCAGTTAAGTCTCGTTCTCCTCGTCGTGGTTGCGATGTCAGTTCTCATGCGACTGCTCCGCCAACCGCTGATCATGGGATACATCATCTCGGGCGTCGTCGCTGGACCGAGCTTCTTGCATATTGTGCAAAATCAGCCGGCCTTTGATTCATTCAGTGTGATTGGTATCTCGCTTCTTCTCTTTATTATCGGCCTCGGACTTAACGCCGGTGTCATCCAGAGCCTCGGTAAAGTCGCCTTTCTGACTAGTATGTCAATCCTGCCGCTCCTCGGTGGGCTGGTATTCGGGATCTCTTGGATGCTCGGGTATAACCTCGTCAGCTCGCTTGTAATCGCGATGGCGCTCTTCTTTAGCAGTACGATCATCGTCATGAAGGTGCTCTCGGACAAGAAGGAGACGACCCGGCTATTCGGACAAATTGTGCTTGGCGTACTACTCATTGAAGATGTCGTCGCGATGATCGCTGTCGTCGTAATCGCCATGCTCGCGAACCCAGGCCAAGCATCGGTTCTCTCACTCGGTCTCATCGCCGCAAAGGCAGTTGGGCTGGCCGTAGGACTCTATGCAATCAGTAACTTCGTACTACCTCACGTCGTGCGATCATTCGCGAAGTCTCAGGAAATGCTATTCATTTTTTCAGTAGCCTGGGGTTTTTCGATCGCAACCCTATTCGACCTCGCGGGATTCTCCCATGAAGTCGGTGCGCTCTTTGCGGGTATTTCGCTCGCCGGACTTCCTTACGCCCCAGAGATGGCCGCAAAGCTCAAGCCACTACGTGACTTCTTCATCGTCATCTTCTTTGTCACGCTTGGTGAATCGTTTACCCTGACTAGTATCGAGGCAAACATTCTACCCGCCGTGATACTGTCGGCGTGCGTAGTTATCGGCAAGCCACTTCTCGTGCTATTCAGCCTCAACGCCCAGGGCTATACACGCCTGACGAGCTTCAAGACGGCACTCCACCTCTCACAAATTAGCGAATTTTCGATTATCCTCGTGACTATCGCCGCCGTGAAGGGTATCGTTTCATCTGATCTCGTGACACTCGTCACGCTTATCGCCTTTATCACTATTGCGGTGTCGTCGTACCTCATGAAGCACGCGGATGGAATTTACCGTGTCTTTGAATACGCCCTCAAGCACATCGAAAGGGAGAAGGCGCACGATCCATCACGCCGACGTACCGCCTATCCGATCATCCTGTTCGGCTATCACAAAGGAGGCTACGAATACATCAAGGTATTTCGCGACATGAAGGAGCGCTACGTGGTCGTTGATTATGATCCAGAAGTTATCGACACGCTCGAAGAAGAAGGCATTCGTCATGCCTATGGTGACGCGACGGACGAGGAGCTACTCGACGAGATCAATGCCCATGGCGCCAAGCTGGTCGTGAGTACGATGACAGATCTGACGACAAACCTCACTCTGCTCCATTACCTGCGCGCCAACGGTGGCACAGCAAACTTCATTTGCCACGCGAATAATCTCGGGGAAACCGAGCTACTTTACAAGGAAGGTGCGAGCTATGTCACCCTGCCTCACTATATTGGTTCAGAGCGAGTAAGTGGCTTCCTGAAACGTCACGGCATCGGCAGAGACTCGCTCAAGAGTTACCGCGAGAAGCATCTCATTACTATTGGTCGACAAGCTATTCGCTCTTAGGGTGTTGTATTGCTCGATGGAATACCGAGCGCTTCATCAGTCATCGCGCTAGGATCAAAGGCTTTCGTTTGTTTGATCGTATCGGTATGCGCATCATACATCTTTTTAAAACTATTAAACGCTGCGTCATCCAGCTGCCCAGACGATGGATAGGTCTGATCGTCAGAAGGGCTGCGGCTCGCTTCACTCTGGACTTTTTCAAAAGCCCGACGGCTCAAATCCAATTGAGCTGCGCCCGAACTGTTGTACATCGCAAGCGCAACTATAACCATGAAAATCGAGATAATAATCGCCCCACCAACAAGGAGGAAGAATCGATTTTGTCGCCACGCGGGCATTAGCTTGGAGTCGCTGAGTAAATCGTCGAGAGTGATCATTGGTTAGCTCCCGTGGTAGTAGCCGGTATCCGTGCCTGAGCTGCTTCAATTTCAACACGATATTGCGCGATGAGCTGATCCATCCGCCCCGTTGATGCCGCAGCGGCCTCGCGCTTGGTGCGAGCACTCGTCACGGTATCGAAGAACTCGACGGGCTGGTTGTAGCAATTGATATTGAGCGCATTTGATAGAGTTCGTTCGTAATCAGGGTATAAGCCCTGTGCGCCTCGAAAATGTTCGAACTCGGCGTTAAAGTCGACTGTAATCTGAGTGAGCGTCACGCCGTTAAGTTTATTGAGCGAGAATCGACTATTCATGGGGGCCATGAGCTGCGTCGATATAGCCTCATATTCACGGCCGAGACGTACCCGAGCCAATGCGTCATTTTCATGTACACGATTGAGCGAACTCTGGATCGACGTACAGTTCGTTTTGATATCTGAGATCTGCGCATCAGTCAACATGAGCGACTGGGCCCGCGCGCCAACAGTCGTCAGGCTAAACGCCAGCATCGTGACAATAGAAAGAATTATGATTCGCTTCACGGCTCTTATTATCGCTTACGAGGGCCTAATTGGTCAAATGAAATCGCCCGTTCGTGCAAGAGACAAGCCCATCATGCTCGAGGCCACGTAGCGCGGTCTCGAACCGACCGTCTGCCATGACCGCATGACGTAGCGCAGCGGTAGTGAGCGGCCGTCCGACCAGCGTTTTAATGATCAATCCTCGCACTTCGCGCAGACTGCCCTTGAGGGGCGCCTGCTTGCGGTAATGCCGGCTAGATGACAGGTGGGCACTCCCCTGCGCTTTCAGATACGCGCCGTAGTCCATGAGCGCCCAAAACCAGGTCCGCGCAGCGACCGCAGATTGGTCAGGAATTGTTTCGATAACCCGCTCCATGATCTCACGATCACTAACACTCACTGCCGCTGGAAAGAAATGATGCAGATAAACTGAGCGAATATTCGTCTCGATAAATGGCGTTGGTACGTTGTACGCGTAATTCATGATCGCCGCCGCGGTATTTATACCGACGCCGGGAAGTTTAACGAGCTGATTCATATCCTCCGGCATGCCCTCGCACACGACCTGCTTCGCCGCCTCATGAAGATATTTTGCTCGTCTGTTATAGCCGAGCCCTTGCCACACCTCGAGAACCTCACCGAGTGATGCGCGGGCGAGCGTCTCAACCGTCGGGAAACGCCCCATAAACTCTGAGAACTTAGTAATTACCCGTGATACCTGGGTCTGCTGCAGCATGAGCTCGCTGACAAGAACCGCGTAAAATGAAGGGTCATCTCGCCACGGCATAGTGCGCGCGTTGGCGTAATAATAGTCGAGGATGGTATCTTGAAATTCTCGGTTCATTGAATCGATGAAGTCAGGCGAGCGATGTTATCGATCAATTTATGAAGCTGTGGGCGATTCGCCCAGTCTTCAGCGTTGAGCTGACGTGATGACGCAAGATAATTATCTGCTACCGCTTGGAGGCCTGAAGCAAATTGTTCGCCGTGAACCACAATCGTAATCTCGCTGTCGAGCTCAAAGGAACGAATATCGAGATTGCTCGACCCGACTACGCCGACCTCTTCATCGATAACGATAAACTTCGAGTGCACCAGAGTTGGCTCCTTATACCAGTAGACCGCGACGCCAGCCTTGAACAGTTCTTCATAGTATGAGCGCTGCGAATGAGCGGCAAGTAGCTGATCATTCACGGCCGAGTTGATCATCGTAACCTTGACCCCCCGCTGAGCCGCGCTGACAATGGCAGTCATGAGAGCTGGATCGGGGACGAAATATGGGTTGACCACAGTAATCGACCTCTCGGCAGCATAGAAAAGCGCAGTAAATACTTTGAGATTATTCTCATCTGCATAGCCGGGACCACTGGGTACGAGCTGTACGCGAAGATTTGTCGTCGGTTTTTTCTTTGGCAGTGGTTGCAAAAAGAGAATGTCCTCTCTAGTCTCGGCGCGCCAATCAGTGGCGAACACGATGTCGAGATGTTGCACGACATAGCCCTCGAACCGGACCATAAGCTCTTTATAGCGGACACTGTCCTTACGGTGATAGGTGCTATCGATGAGGTTTAGTGAGCCGATATAACCGACATTGTGGTCGATTGTCACGGTTTTGCGGTGGTTACGAAGGTCTGGACGCATGTAGTTGCGACCAAAGAGGCGAATCGGCAGTGACGCCTCGCAGCGCACGCCAGCCGCCTCAAGCCGTCGCCTAAGCGGCGTAAATAGTCGTCGATAGCGGAAATGACCATAATCATCGAACAAAACGTAGACTGATACGCCACGCGCCGCAGCGCGCTCAAGGGCAGCCACGACTGGTTCCGTCGTTTTATCGAGCGCCATAATGAAAAAATTGACCGTCACGATTTCACGGGCCTGGTCGATATCCTGCGCCAATCGAGTAAATACTTCGTCATACTCAGCGACAATCTCGTAGCGATCACAATATGTGAGCGGCATGTGCGCAAGCGTCTCGGCGAGTTTCATCACACTTGCATATTTCGGCTTGATCGCCCTAGTGTCGGCGGTGATATCAGAGCCAACTTGATCAAGATAGCTGTCGATACGAGCCTGTACGTTGCGACGGTTTTTCGGTAATTTTGAGCTCCCGAACATCGCATAGATAATCCAGCCCGGAATCGGTATCAGGTAGATAATCAACAGCCACGCCATGCCCGACATCGGGGGTCGGTTGCGCGGCACGACAAAAAGAGCGATCAATCGGAGCGTCCAGTTTATGAAGAAAACGACGGTAGAGATGAACCCGAACTGCGTAATGAAATCAGCAGCTGTCGTCATTGGTTATGGCGTTAATCGATTAATATCGCGCGGGAATAGCGTAGATTCTTTGACGTTACCGAGTCCAATCGTCTTTTGCACTACCCTATCAATTCCCAAGCCACAGCCACCATGCATTGGCAGCCCGAACTTGAATGCTTGCAGATAATATTTGAAACCCTCTTCTTCGACATTAAGCCCAGCATTGGTCATCTGTTCAACCATCTTCGAATAGTTGCTCTCGCGGAGCGGGCAGGTCGCGATCTCGAGGCCACGGAAAAGAAGGTCGGCCCAAGCCACGGTATCACCGGTAAATTTGTGGTAGAACTTGCCTGCTTCCGCCGGGAAGTCCTTCGCATAGACGAGGTCGGATCCGAATTGTTTGCGCGCATAATCAGCGATCCAGCGCTCCTCATCAGGAATAAGATCCTTCTCTTTGGTGGTATCGGTCTTTGTGGCTTTCGTGTACATCTCGTGGATCTCTGCGATCGTGAAGCGCGGGATGTCGGCACTCGATGCCGGGAGCTTAAGTTCGGGTGCATTAAGACTGCGAAGATCGTCCGCATGACGCTCGTAGGTCGCCCTAAGTACGTCATAGACCATATCGCCGATAAGGTTGAGGACGTCGTCGTGAGAAGTGACAAATCCGACTTCTACATCAAGCATGGTGAGTTCGCTCATATGGCGAGTAGTCGCACTAGGCTCGGCACGATAGGCGTGGCCGATCTCAAAGACCCGCTCAAACGCGCCAACGAGAATCTGCTTATAAAACTGCGGGCTCTGCGCCAAGGAGGCGTCCTGGCCAAAGTAGTCGAAGGTGAAAACCTCAGCGCCGCCTTCGGTCGGCTTGCCCAAGATCTTTGGCGTATCCATTTCCATGAACTCACGCTCAACTAAGTAGGAGCGAAATTGTTGGATGATAGTGTTGCGAATCTTGAAAATCTTTTGTTCCTGGAGGTTGCGGATGTTAAGGACGCGGAACTCAAATAATGAATCAAGGTTATCGGCCTTGTGGCTAATGGGTTTGTCGATCTCGATAGGTGGCTCATCGGTCACTGGCTCGAGCACTTCGACGGTCACATCATGAAGTTCCGCGCCACCAGGTGCACGCTCATCAGCGACAACCACACCGGTCAGACTGAGGACTGTACCAATCTGTAGACCACGAAGTTTTTCGATCTCATCTTTGTTCTCAATAAGCGTCTGCGTCAAGCCGCTTCGATCTCGTAAGCTAATGAAATTAAGGCCGCCAAGCAGCCGCTTCTTGTGAAGCCATCCCGAAATAGTGATTGTCTCGCCACTGTGCCCTGCTACATTTCTCGCTAAAATCCGTTCCATATAGAGCCTATTCTACCACGAGCCACCTCTATAATCTAGACGTTCGTGGCACGAGGCGGATTGTTATTTGATTTGGCACTTCGCGCCGCTACTGCACGCAAGTCGTCGTGCACATCAAACTCATCGATAATCTTATGGCCGAGCAAGGCTTCGATCACATCTTCAAGCGTCACCACGCCAGCGGTTTCGCGATAGCCATTCACGACGATAAACATATGGTGATGAGTCTTTAGAAACGCTGCCAGCGCATGATTAAGCGTCTGATCATCATTGATGTAGAAAACTCTCGGATCCATCACGGTCCCTGCAATATGCGATTGTTTATCGCCTAGGTTAATTAGATCTCGGGTGTAGAGCATTCCGACGACGTGATCGATGTCCTGATCGATGACTGGAAAGCGGCTATGCCCTGTCTGATGTAGATCGTTGAGAAGAAGTGGGCCGATCAGATCGTTTTTCTTGACCGTCGCCACGACGCCCCGTGGTGTCATTATCTCCTCAACCGTACGCTGATCGAAGTGAACCCCATTTACGATCCGCTGTTTATCCTGTTCGCTCATGATGCCCTGCGATGATTTCACTAGATATTCAAGTTCTTCGCGAGAACTCAGTGGCGCAGGCTGCTCGAATGGTTCAACGCTGCGGATCAGCGCCAACATACGCGGATGCGCCTCAGCTAGCTTCAAAAAATTCACCTCGTTCTCGTCATATAAGTGCATAGCCAGCCCATGCACGATCGAGATCGTCGCGATTCTCCCATAAAATAGCACGACGATGAGTGCGAGAATGAGTCCAGCGCCCGCCCAGGCGGCGGTCACAAGCAGCGAGAATGCGACAAGGAGAAGCGAGGACATGAGGCGCTGCAAAGACAATAGGTCGCCGAGAAGGACTTCACGCCGTAGGGCATCCTTCGCTGACTCACTGCCCGCGCCAGAACGACGCTCGAGTTCATAGCGACTGACCGCCGATGTCCTGGGAATAACTGAGGCGATAAGGATGAGGAGTACGAAAATGACTGATGCGCAAATAATGAGAGCGACTTCCATGCCCCCATTGTACCTTGATTACATCCCTCTTGTCACCTATACTAGAACAGAAATCATAAGGAGGGTACCATGAGTAGTAAAGGCTGGATCATCTTTGGTAGTATCATTGTACTCGTATTTGCTGGTGCGATTTACCTATCGAAACAAAATAGGATTAACGTCGATAACGTAAATATCGAGAAGGTTATTGGAGCAAGCGCCGAAAATGGCAACATCGCCGATCATACTTTCGGCAATAAAGACGCAAAGGTCGTCCTCGTCGAGTACGGAGACTATCAGTGTCCGGGCTGTGCCGCCGCTGCCCCTGTCGTTAAAGATGCGACTGAGAAGTATGGCGATAAGGTCCTGCTTATCTTCCGCAATAAATTGATCCCTGGCCATGCCAACTCGCGAGCCGCCGCTTCCTTCGCTGAAGCCGCTGGCCTCCAGGGTAAGTACTGGGAGATGCACGACAAGCTCTACGCAAGCCAGACCTCTTGGGAGTCACTCTCAAGCGCTGACCGTACTACCTACTTCCTTGGCCTCACGAAAGAGCTCGGTCTCGACCAGGCAAAGGTGAATGCCGACGTCGCGGGCGACGCGATCGCCAAGAAAATTGACTTCGACGAGGCGATTTCCAACAAACGTGACGTAACGGGCACCCCATCGATTTATCTCAATGGAAAGCTAGTCGACGAGCATTATAAGGATAATACCCTCACCACAGACACAAACGACTCATATGTCTGGTCAGATGCCGCCGCATTCGAGAATCTCATCCTCATTCCCGCCCTGAAAAGCGCCGGCGTCATGTAGTTCTCTCCCGCATAAACAAAAAACACCCCGGTGCCGTGGGTGTTTTTTGTTGATTGGTGGACACATCATCATTGCTGATCAGTGTCCGGTTTTGCGTACACGCGTTTTATTGTGCGATATACAGCTGCCACTCGGCAGGCACCACATCCACTGCAACTTTTCTGCTCCGTGACGGGGCAAAATCGATAGCGATTGGCATGTGTGTTTGTACTCCTTTGGTACGGTGTCTTTACCTCGCGCATTCGACCTTAGCTATTACTAGATATTTCTCTTCCGCGCGAGCGACGTAGTCGATCATATCACGACCGTCAACGTACCTGCAAGCACAGCCGTTATCGCACAGATCACTCACCCGGTGTGGCATTTACACCACTCTTGAGTTCACGCTCCTTCACAAAGATGATCAAGACCAATCCTACGACCATGAGACTACCGGCGAGAAGGAATATCTGGTGAAGCGAATCCGAGAATGCATTCACGACATCTTTCGAATACTGATCCTGTTGGGAGGTAAAGGTGCTCAGTTGAGCCTGCTTCACGGCGGGAGGCAATGGCGCGCCCTGAAGCGCCGTTGTCGCACCATCGCGGATAGCCGTTTTTTGCGTATTGATCGCGAGTAGTGTGTCGGAATTAATCTGACTCGTCCCGAATATTGCACTCGCCTCTGGTGACTTCTTGAGTGTCTGAAGGTACGGAATCGACGCCGGATCACCAATAGCGGCGATAATTCCCGCCGTTAGGATACCGCTCATCACTGCTGTCCCGACTGTTGAGCCGAGCCCACGCATGAGCTGCACAGAGGCGGTCGCCGAACCGAGGTCGCGCTGCTCAAATTCATTTTGGACCGCCAGGTTCATGAGCGGCATAACCATACCCATACCGAGACCGACAAATACCATCGAGATCGCCTCTTGTATGAATGGGCTATTCGGCTGGAGGGTAATCATACTGATAATGCCAGCTGCCGCAACGGCCATACCGATCACCATAAAGCGCTTGTAGTGACCCGTGCGCGATGCAAGCTGACCAGACGTAATCGATGATACCATCATGCCGCCAACAAACGGCAACAACATGACGCCTGCAGAAGAGGCGGTCGCGCCAAATACTTGTTGATTAAACTGAGTAAGGTAAAGGATCGACCCGAGGAAGGCGGCGCCAAAGAGCAGCATCGCCGTAGTCACGAGTACAAACGTGCGATTTTTGTAGAAACTGAGGGGGATAATCGGCTGCGCAGCGCGACGCTCAAGGAAGACGAATACGATCATTGAAAGTGCCGAAATACCGAATAGCGCCGCTTTGATGAGCCCTAGACCGATACCGCCGTCGATGAGCGCCTTAAAGATGATTTCGGTGTTATCGACCGCAAGCACGAGAGACGACAGTGCAAGCGTGAGGAACGCAGCGCCGATATAATCCGGCTTGTGAACAGCGTCGTGTTTGATCGGCGGACAGAAGCGCGCGATGACCACGAGCGCAATGATACCTACCGGTACGTTCACGAAGAACGTCCAGCGCCAATCGGTGACGAGCCCAAATATATGCGCGCCGTCAGTTAACCACCCACCGAGAAGCGGGCCAACAACAGAACTAAGGCCGAAGACCGCGCCGACCAAGCCCTGCCACTTGCCGCGTTCGCGTGGGGCAAACAGGTCGCCAATGATCGTAAAGGCGTTGGCGCTAATGATTCCGCCGCCGATTCCCTGGACCGCACGCCAAAGGATAAGCATTTGCACAGACGGGGCATTGCCCGACATAAATGACGCGGTAGTAAATATCGTCACTCCAATAATGAGCATGAGACGGCGACCGAACATGTCAGAAAGCTTGCCTGCAATTGGGGTCGTTACCGTCGTAGTGAGCATATAGGCGGTAAAAATAAAGCCGATGCTCGAAAAGCTATCGAATTGCCTGGCAATTGCAGAGACCGCCGTAGAGACGATGGTTTGGTCGAGCGCCACGAGGAGCAACGCGCTCATAACGGCGATCATGACAATAACTTTTTCTCGTGTCGAAATGTGATGCAAGCTCATACGCTAATCCCACCCTTCTGGCATGCCGTTATGTGTTTTATCCTTTGGTAATTTTTCGAAATGCGCTTTGCTTTTGCCCATCATGTCGACGAACGTTTGCGCATGTTCTTCGGTGATAAAACCGATTGATTTCTTGTCTGGCGCATAGAGTGCGACCAGCTTATCGCCCGGCTTGACGCCCATTTCCTCGCGCACCTCCGCGGGAATCACTACCTGGCCTTTAGGACCAAGCGTTACCGTACCTGCAAGCTGTATGTGGGTGTGAAAAGCCATCGTTATACATGTTATACAAGTATAAGCGTCTTTTCAAGACTATTCGATTACAAAAATATGATATATAGTGTAACTATGCGGCAATTGATCGCGCATCTAAAGTCGATCGGTACACCAGGCCTCTATCGTCGTGGGTCGTCCCTACTTCTCAAGGGTGAAGTGCCCCGCGAGGTCCTCCTCATTCTCAGTGGCGTCGCGAAGGCGTACGCCATCAACCAATCTGGCGACCAATCTATCGTCAATCTTTGCGGTAAGGGTACTATCATCCCCGTCGCCTGGGCCTATGACCAATCCGAGGGCTCTCTCTTCCATTACGAGGCAGTCAACGACGTACGAGTGGTGGCGATACGCAAATCAGATTTTCGAACTGCGATCGAGAAACATCCCGACCTACAAGCGGAATACCTAAACTACATGATTCGCGCCCAGGCGAGCCTCCTCCTGCGCATTGCCGGGTTAACCCAGCAACGCGCTATTACAAAGATCTGCTACACCCTGTCATTTCTCATGTTTCGCTACGGAATCGAGAAACGCCCTGGAATATTCGAAATTGACCTCAAGGTCACTCAGGTGATGCTCGCTAATCTGATCGGCCAGACAAGAGAGAGCACTGCAAAAAATCTCAAACTACTAAAAGAATCGGGTGCGATCACCTACAAAAACTCGACGTACTGGATCAATAAGGCGGCACTCGAGCGCTTCATCGGAGAAGACGAGACAATTGACCTCAGTGTCGCGTGAGCCTAAGCCGGCGAGCGTCTGAGTAGCTTCACCACGGCGAGGAGAATTACCGCGCCGAGAATGGCGGTCAGGATACTCGGAAAATTCAACTGGCCAACTGATACGTCGACTCCGAATAGCCCTACAACCCAGCCACCAATAAAGGCCCCGAGGATACCAACCACGATATTTGCTAACGCGCCCATCGACGCATCCGCCTTCATGATCATTGATGCTACCCATCCGGCGATTGCACCAACTACAATCCACACGATGATGTTGACCATAAACCTTCACCTCCTCTCGTTCTGCTTATAGGCCTAGTGTAGGAGATGGCGCTAGCTTGATGCTATATATTTTTTCACAATCTACACCTACCTTGGCAGGGAAACGGTGAAGGTCGAGCCCTCCCCTTTATGGCTTTCGACCACGATTGAGCCACCATGCTCACGAACAATTTGATCAGCGATCGCGAGCCCAAGCCCATTCCCATCGGCATGAACAGACGTTCGCGATTCATCGGATCGATAAAATCTCTCGAATACCTTCGCCTGAACAGCTTCGCTCATGCCGATACCATTATCAATGACCTTGACAATCTGCTTGGAGCCACGAGTCGCCGACTCGATGCGCACCGTCGCATGGTCGGGGCTATATTTGATCGCATTATCGAGAAGATTCACTAGGACACGTACGATTTTTGGCTCATCGACGAGCATTGGCGTGTCGGTCGTCGCGTCATCAATAGTAATATCTTTCGCCTGTGCCTGCGGAACCACCGCAGTCAGAGCTCCATTCACGATATGTGCGAGTTGAGTTTGCGCTCTTTCAATCGGCTGTTCTTTGACGAGGTCGAGGAGCGATGAAGCGAGCGACTGCAAGCGTGCCGTGTCTGCAACGTTTTGGGCAATGATATCCCTCGCGTCACCGAGACTCAGCTTCTTGTCCCTGAGAGCCACTTCGTTAGCGGTCATAATCGCCGTGATCGGCGTCCGTAGTTCGTGGCTCGCGTCAGAAATAAATCTGTCCTGAGCTCGCATGTTACTCTCGATCGGCTCTAGAGTCCTTTCGGCAAGTAAGTAGCTAATGAGAGAACCCAGGATGAGCATAACGAGGTTGATACCTAGGAGCTGAAGAGCAAGCGCCACCTCACTATCTTGAACTTTCGTCTGGAGCTGCTGATAGATGTCATCTGTTGGCGCAATAATACGGCCAAATTCGCCCGGACGTTGCCGTTCGAGCTGCTGGGCGGCTGTTCCGTACACAATTGCGCTAAATACAATACTCATCGCCATGATGATCGCGAGGTAGGTGCCGGCAAGCCGGAGGTGATCTTTCCGAAGGTATTTCATAAATCGTCCTTGATGGTGTAGCCGAAGCCGCGAACAGTTTCGATAAGTGGTCGCTCATCCGAGAACGGTTTATCGATCTTTGCCCTGAGGTAGTTAATAAACACCTCGACGTTATTTGGCAGTACGTCAGCGTCAAAATCCCAAACGTGGCTAATGATGCTATTCTTTGAGACTACGCGATTTTTGTTCGAGAGCAGATACTCGAGAATGGCATATTCTTTTTGTGACAGCGAGAGTTCCGTGCCGGCGCGTTCGACGCGCTTCGTGACAGTATCAAGTGATAGATCAGCGACGGTGTGCACCGTACCGCTACTTGCCGTCGGGCGGCGTAGCAACGCCCGCACGCGCGCTGTGAGTACGTCAAAATCAAAGGGTTTTGGCAGATAATCATCGGCTCCATCATCGAGACCCTCGACGATATCTTTAGATTGAGACTTCGCCGTAAGCATGAGAATCGGCGTATGATTGCCGTCCAAGCGAAGCTTTTTTGCAACCTCAAAACCATTCATTCCCGGCATCATGACATCGAGAATAATCGCGTCGTACTCGTCGGCGCTCGCACTTGCGTAGCCATCTTCCCCGTCCATGGCCGTATCGACAGCGTATCCATCAAGCTCGAGGCCTTTCTTGATCGACGCCCTGATCCGATCTTCGTCTTCAACAACCAGCAGTTTCATACCAATAGTATAGCGCGTAGCTTCTTAAACGTCGCTTAAGCGCACGATCCCGAGACTCGCCTCAACATGAATGTCGAGTCCACGCGGCCGCGCCCACTCATCAAGTGCCCTCGCAGCTCCAGGCAGAGCTTCGCTACGATAGTCATCCACCACGATAATGCCGCCAGGTGCCATGTGCGACTCGATAAGCTGAAGAGACGCGCGAATCGAGGAGTAGTAATCACCGTCTAGGAATGCGAATGCGATGGTTTCGGGTATATCTTGGTCCGTCAACGACTCGAACCACCCCTTATGGACGATCGGTACCGTTAAATGGGCTTTTTTGAATTGGTCAACCAGCTGTTTTTTGGTGGCACGAAGTTCTCCGGCGACGAACTGGTCGCCGGCGACAGATTGGTCCTGGGCGTGCTTTTCGGGCAGTCCTTCAAATGAATCGTAGACATGAAATACCTTCAATGAACCTGATGCATCGAGAATTCGACGGATAAAGAGCGCTGAAGTCCCCAAATAGCAACCCAGTTCGACGACATCGCCCTTCATGTCCAACGACCGGCGGAGTTGTTCGAGCACGACAGCGAGCTCCCGGCGATCAACCTGGTCGGAAATGAGTGGGTATTTATCGAGAAGTTCCGGTATCATTAAGGATTCGCAATGATCAGTGTAATGCCCACAAGAATGACGATACAGATCACCACGATGACCAGCTCTAGTACCGTAAAACCACTTTGTGATTTGTTCATGATTTTATACTACCACGAAAGCTTGGGTTATCTCTGGTCGACCATAAGCATTTTTGCTATACTTATCCTAAAGGGATGGGAAAGTGACCAAACAGATAATCGCACGTCCGTTATATCTTGCAACTCTCTTCATGATTGTCGTGAGTTTCTTCTGGAGTTCGTCGGCATTTGGGCTCACGACGATCTCCGAAAGCTACGCCAGCGACACGCCGATTCCAGTCGGATCGCTCGTCTCACTTGTCAAAGATACTTCTGACCAAGTCCAATCCTCTCTCTCGAGTAACGTCGATAACCTTCTCGGCGTCGTCGTCAACCCGAACAACTCCCTCCTCTCCGTCACGATCGCAGGATCCAGCCACACGGAAGTCGCAACGAGCGGTACGCTTGACATACTCGTGTCTGACGTCAACGGAACTATTGTTCGGGGCGATCATATCACCGCGAGCCCACTGGCTGGCATTGGTATGAAAGCAAACGGAAACGTCCGAGTCGTCGGTATCGCCCAGGGCGGCGTCACTGGACTGCGCGAGACAACCATCAAAGATGACAACGGTAATGACCAGACGGTAACTCTAGGCCAAGTACCGATATTGATCAACGTAGCCTATTTCTTCAAGGAACCGGATAAATCGATCATTCCTGCCGCGCTGCAAAGCATCGCCAACAGTCTCGCCGGTAAAGAAGTTCAGCCCTTGCCGATAATTATCAGTGGTGGCATTTTTATCATCACGCTGGTCGCCGTCATGAGTATCATCTTTAGTATGATTCGCAGTAGTATCATCTCTGTCGGGCGCAACCCGATGAGCCAATCTGCCGTCTACCGCGATGTCATCCAGCTGTCGGCGCTTGTTCTCGGCATCCTTGCGGTCGCGACAATTGCAATTTATATGGTACTAACGAGGATGTAATATGGACCCAATGCAAATTTTCTTACTCATAAATATGTTCGTCCTCGGTGGAGCGGTATTCGTGGCCATTGAACATGTCTGGCTTCATTTCCATCCCCGCGAGGAGATCGACCCCACCCAACCAAGTGGCGTCCACCTGCCAATGGCAGTTAAGGAACGTTTGCTACGAGTCGCCGAGACTGACTACGAAAAGGTGCTTGAGGAATCAGTGGGCGATTTCCATGGCGAACTCGAAGGCACAACGAAAGAAATTAACACCCAGCTCTCGAAGTTGAGTGATGACATTATCGCTGAAGAGATGGATCGTTACAAAAAGACCCTTGATGAGCTACGCGGACAGGCTGAACAAGCCCGAAGCGGCGCGCAAAGCGACATCGAGAAACACCAACAAGAGCTCGAGGCGCTGATCACGGAGCGGCAAAAGGCTCTCGAGGCGAAATTTATCGAACGCCACACTGCGCTCGAGCAGCAAGCCGAAGCCGAAATTCTCGCCACAAAGCAGTCGTACGTTGACCGTATTGACAAGAAATTGGCTGACGCCGTCACTTCATTTCTCAGCGAAACGTTGCAGTACAATGCCGATCTCGGGGCCCAGGAGACCTATCTGCTTTCTGAGTTAGAGAAGCACAAGAGCGAACTCATCAGTGAGGTATCTGATGAACGCTAGTCTCCCTCCTCAAGTCGTGTCTGCCCAAGATCTCACGGTGGTGATCCATGAACTCGCCGACTATACCTCATGGGCAACCCACGAGACCATCAAGCAGCGCGTGGGCGTGGCTGGTCGTCAGGAAGTCCCCGTGATCAGTCCCGCCGCAACCGAGCTACTATCAACCTGGGCAAACGAGCACGGCAACTCCGTAGAGTCTTACCGTCAGCTCATCGAGACCCTTGAACGAGTCATTGCTTCATCGCCGACGATTACGATTACCCTCGCCGGCCCCGCACCACAAGCAGTCCGGGAACATCTCGTCACCTGGTGCCGCAAGAATCTTTCCGCCAATGTCCTCGTCACTTTTGCCTTCAATCGCACGCTTCTGGGCGGTATGGTCGTCCGCGCTGGTAGCCGAATCTTTGACTGGTCACTGAGGCGACGCCTGATGGATCATGGACGCGAATTCACGGAGGTTCTCGCTCGTGTTTGATAATCCTGAATTTCAAAAACTCGTTGAAGCCGATCAACTCACCGGAGAGGTCGTCGCCGTCAACCGTTTCATCGTCGAAGTAAAAGGCCTCGAAGGTGTACGGCTTGGCGCTCAGGTGCTATTTCAGGACGGGCAGCGAGCCTTTGTGCGCGAAGCTCACGGCGATCATGTTATTCTTTATAACCTCGACTCAGAAAATCTCGCCCTCGGTATGCTGGCCGTTGTCCAATCAGACCAACTCATCGTACCGGTTGGTCGAGAACTAATCGGTCGCGTAATTGACCCGCTGGGACGACCACTCGATGGCGGACCGGCCCTCAACGCCACCCACACCTCCAATATCTTCAATCCCGCCCCAGGCATCATGGACCGCAAAATGCTCGACGAGCAGCTCGTCAGCGGTGTTCCCGCTGTCGATAGTTTCTTCCCGATCGTCCTCGGACAGCGTATCGCGATCCTCGGTGACTCGAAATCGGGCAAGAGTACCTTTCTCAATCAGCTCGCCGCCAATCAGCAAGGAAATAATCGAATTGCCGTCTACGTGCTGATCGGCAAACGAAAAGTCGATATCGAGCGCCTTCTCGCCAGTCTACGTGAATCGGGCGCTATGGATCACACGATCGTCATCCTCGCGAACATCTTCGATGCCCTCACGATGAGCTATATCGCGCCCTACGCCGCCTGTTCAATGGCCGAGTACCTCTGGTACGGCGACGGCGAAACCGGCGAAGACGTGATCATCATGTACGACGACCTCAGCTCTCACGCTGAAGCCTACCGCCAGTTGTCACTTCTACAGGAAGTCGATCCGGGACGTGACTCCTATCCGGGCGACATCTTCTATACCCACTCAAGCCTCCTTGAGCGAGCTGGTAAATTGCTGACTAACGGCAAGACCCTTACTGCCCTTCCAGTCATCCTAACCCCGAACGACGACATCACCGCTTACCTGCCAACCAACATTATGTCGATTACCGACGGACAGATCATTTTCGACCTCGGTTATTTCCGTAAAGGCGTGCGACCCGCCGTCAACGCCGGTCTTTCGGTCTCGCGTGTCGGTGGCCAAGCCCAAAATAAGCGACAGAAGCAACTCAGCACGAGCCTCTTCAAGGCACTCGCAAAGTATCGCCAAGCGGATGAATTCTCGCACTTTAGTAGCCAGCTCTCGGCCGAAACTCGTACCGATCTTGCCCGTGGCAAACACCTCTACGCCGCCCTCCAGCAGCCACCTGAGGAGCTCCACTCTCTCGTCGAACAACAGCTCATGCTCGAGGTCATCATGCAAAGTCCTGACGATCGCGCTATCGATGTTGCCGGCCTCAAATTGGCCGTGAAGCAGCGCGCCAGCGAGATCACTTCTGACGACCAGTACGACCAAATGGAGACCGAACTTTTCACTCAGTTCTCGGCCGCTCCTGCCACCGCAAAACCCGCCGAAACACCCGTGGCCGAAACACCACCGACCGACAAGAAGCAAGATAAATCGAAGAAGGGCAAAAAGTAATGCGACGCCCTAATATCATCGAAAAAGACATGGCTTCGATCAAAACGCTCGGTAACCTCACGAACGTATTCGAAAGCCTCGCCTCGACTCAGGTCGCAAAAGTAAAGACAAAGGCTCAGATAAGCCAAGAATTCTTCAATCTCCTCTGGAACTGCTATACCTCTATTCGCATCGACCCAGACACGCGCATCACCGCCCGCGACCTCAACGGTAACGGCCGTACGGTCCTCGTGCTTATTTCAGCCGAAGCTGGGCTATCGGGCGACCTCGATATGCGTATGATTGAGACGATGCAGGCAAATTATAATCCGGCCAATACCGACATTGTCGTGCTCGGTAGTCACGGCGCCGGTCAGCTTTCACAGCGTGGCATTCACTATGTTCGGTTCTTTCAGGTACCCGAGACCGACCAATATGTCAATGTCGCACCAGTGGTCGACGCAATCATCGATTATTCACAAATCATCGTCTACTACGAAGAATACCTCTCGCTCGGTCAGCAGGAAATCCGCTCCATCGACCTCGTCATGCACATGCAGACGATGAGTAAAGATGCCGAAGATGGCGTCATGACGACCGCTGATACTATTTTTGAACCCGACCTTAACCAAATTGCCGATCAGATGGAAGCCACGATGGTAAGCCTCGCTCTCTCTCAGACAATCCTCCAATCGGGCCTCGCCCAGGCGGCGAGCCGATTCAATGCCATGACTAGCGCCGAAAAACGCGCCAATGAGATGCTTGGAGACTACACGCTCGAATTTCACCGCAGTAAACGCGCCGAGGGTGACCGCCGACTACGTGAAGTGCTCGTCGGTATCAAAAAGAAGCGCCGCGAGAAAAACGCAAAAGGAGTCGCCTGATGGAACTATCGAATCCGAACAACGAATACGTCGGCACGATCGTTTCCCTACGTGGTCTCACGGTTGAAGTCCAGATTCTCGGCGCCAAGCCCGACACCAAGGAGCTTCTGATGGTCCCCGATCATCCAGAGGTCTTTATCGAGGTAAATTTCTTCCGCGGCGACCGAGCCGTCTGCCTCAACCTCAACAATAGTTCGTTTATCCATTGCGGGATCAAGCTTTACCGCACCCATCACAACGTCACCGTCCCGGTCGGCCCAGCCACAAAGGGCCGCGTATTCAACGCGCTCGGGGAGCCGCTCGACAAAGGCGAGCCGATCAACGATAATCGCCGCCCGATCAACGTGCCTACTGGCACGACTAGTTATCGTTCAAGTGATAAGCTCGAGCTGCTCGAGACCGGCCTCAAAGTGATCGACTTCCTCACCCCATTCGTCAAAGGCCGCAAGATCGGCGTTATCGGTGGTGCCGGTGTCGGCAAGACGGTGCTCACGATGGAGATGATTCACAACGTCACTCAGTCAAAGGACGGGCAACAGAGCAGCTCCCTCTCTATCTACTGCGGTGTTGGTGAGCGTATTCGCGAAGGAAACGAGCTCTACGAGACGCTCAAGGACACCGATGTGCTCAAAGACACAGTCATGTTCTTCGGCCAAATGGACGCGACGCCAGCTATTCGCTCGATGGTCGCGCCCGCTGCCGCCACGGCCGCCGAATATTTCCGCGACGAAGAAGGCAAAGATATTCTATTTTTCGTCGACAATATCTACCGCCATATTCAGGCCATGACAGAGATGAGTACCAACCTCGGCCTTATTCCATCCGAAGGCGGCTACAGCCCGATGGTCTTCTCGGACCTCCGACGCCTCCAGGACCGGCTCAGCTCGACCGAAAAAGGCACGATCACCAGCGTCCAGGCTATCTATGTCCCAGCCGACGACCTCTCAGACCCAGCCGTGCAGGCGATCAGCCAGCAGCTCGACTCTGTGCTCGTGCTCGACCGCTCCATCGCCGAGCAGGGCATTCGTCCCGCGGTTAACCTCCTCAAGACGACAAGCTCGCTCCTCACTCCAGACGTCGTCGGTGAACGGCATTACAAACTAGCCGAAAAAGTCCAATCCGTCATGCAAAAGTACGACTCGCTCAAGAATATCATCGCGATCGTCGGTGAAAACGAGCTCAGCCCAGGCGACCGACGCGACTACCAGAATGCCAAGAAACTCATCCAGTTCTTCTCTCAAGATTTTGCCGTCGCTGAGAAATTCTCTGGCCGTCCCGGTGAATATTTCACCCTCGAAGAGACACTTAGTGGTATCGAGGAAATCTTGAATGGCTCCCCCGAAGACGCGAAAAAAGAAACCGCTCCAGAGGAAAAGCCCGCCGAAGCACCCGTAGATGAGGCTCAAAAGAATGCCAAATAATGGCCCACTCGATCTGCACGTGATCGCCCGAGCTCCGTTCGAGCTCTACTATGAAGGCCCGGCTAGCGCCGTCTCCGCCACAAACCGTGTCGGCAACTTTGACATCCTCCCCGAGCACGCCGACTTCTTCTCCATGCTCCGCGCTGGCAAAGTCATCATCGAAACTGACAAAGAATCGCTCGAACTCGACGTCACCAACGGTATCGTCACCGTCCGCGACAACCGCGTGCTGTTGTTCCTGAATATCTAGCCCAGTAGCCTACTACTGCATTACGATGTAGTCGATCGCGTACCCGCCAGGGCTGAGTGCGTTCGACGAATAGACCTGAAAACCATTGGCGTTGCGATTGATAAAGAGATTCATTCCCTGCCCGACGGCAGTCACTACCACCGTTGGGGTAGTATCGTAACCCTGAGAAAATACCACAGTCGCAAGTAGTCCACCAGAACTATTCGCCCCGACGCCTAGCGATATGCCACCGGCGGCATCTGAACCACTAATAGTAGCCGTGCCGTTTTGTCCGAGACCTGATCCGGCCGTCACCCGCGGCGCATTACCTCGGGTGATGATATGTCCACCGATGGTAAGCGTCGTATCTGATATAAGACTGCTGGCTTCGAAATTATGTACCGAGAGGCTACCACCTACCGAGAGGCTACCGGTGACATTGACATTATTATTAACCGTCAGCAGCTGACTCACTGTCACTGGGCCCTGGAGGCGTGATGCACCCGGCACAGTAAGGTCGCTGCGCAGATTGAGATTTGTTGCCGTCGCATCGCCATTCACCGTCAAAGTAGAAAGCGCCGTGTCGCCCGCTTCGAGTTTGCCGAGACCCGCCTCTGAGGCGGTAAATTTACTGTTGAGCTGTAATTTGCCCGCGATCGACACGTCTTTGGCGACAGTCACCGTACCATTAAATACCGAATTTGGCCCAACGGTGAGCTCTGCTGATTGATTACCAACTGCGGTCTTATTCATCCCGAGAGAGTTGAGCGTATCAGCCGACAACGTCACTTCTTTTTGTGTTTTCGCCGGTGCCGTCGAGCTACCGCGCATAATATACATAATAATACCGGCATTAACCGCCAGAATTGCAGCGATGACCCCGAGACCAATAAATGTCGCTTTGTGGCTCGGTCGATAGCCGCCACGGCGCGCCCTAAGGCCGCCTCCCCTTGTCGTAGGGCTAGGGCTAGATACGGCCTGGACTAGCGAACTGACACCTTCGGTCGAGAGCGCCTCCGGTTTCGGTGCGTTCGATTCTTCTGGCTGCCCTGTTGTTTGTTCCATACTATTATATTACCGTAACCGTTTTCTTAACTATACCTGAGAGTAGCATGCGGTGCAACTTGCAAAGCCCGCCGTTTTCCTCAATAATAAGTACCATGCATAAGCGTCTTCTTGGAGGGACTATCGGTGCGGTTATTGGGTGCGTCCTCTTGACGTCGGTTGCATATGCAGTTGACCCAAAGTCGAGTAGCTACCAGTTCAACGAGAGCTCTATCGGTACGGGCGGACTGTATGGCGCTACCAGTTCGAGCTACCAAGCGACGAGCTCAACCACAGATATTAACGTTGGCACCACCAGTTCCGGTAGTTACCAGGTTGTCGCCGGTACCCAGACCCCACATGACCCATCGCTCTCATTTTCCGTGAACTCAACGGTCGCTCAATTTGGTCAATTCGCCCCTAGCTCGACCCAAACTGCGACGTCTACATTTTCCGTGAGCAACTACACGACCTACGGCTATGCAGTGCAAGTCTATGGGCCGACGCCCACGATGGGCAGTTATTCTCTGGCAAATATGAGCGTCAATGGCCCATCGCAAGTAGGCGTGGAGCAATTCGGCATCAACTTAGTAGCCAACACTCTGCCCGTCTCGTTCGGGGCGAATCCCGATAACGGACAGTTCGGCTTCGGTTCGGTGACCTCAAATTACAATACCCCGAACAGCTACCGCTATGTTAGCGGTGAGACGGTCGCACAGGCTAGCAAAGACTCAGGAATTACTAACTATACTATTAGTTATATCGTCAACGTAACGCCGCTCACGGCTGGCGGTACCTATACCGCCGATCAGACGCTCGTCGTGACTGGTACGTACTGAGCCGCGCCCCTGTGGATAACTCATTCAAAATCCTTATGGTAACTTGTTGACATACCTCAATGCACTATGGTATTATCACCTTACAAACGTAACTAAAAACAAAAAACCACCATGAAAAAACAATACAAAACACCACACCTTTTACGCATGACAAGCGCGTTCTTGCTCGTCGGCGTCCTCGCATCAAACTTTATATTGCAATCCCCGGCCTATGCTGCCGGACAAATTACGCAGCGAAGTCTTACGCTTCAAGCGAATGGTCTCAATGGTGGTTCCGCTCCTGGTGTCGCGGTGAACCATTTGTTTACGTTTACCCTCCCTACCGCTGGCAATGTCGGTTCAATCAGTATCCAGTACTGTACGACTGCTGCTGACGTTGGTACGGCAACCTGTCAAGCCCCGACGGCTATGAGCGCCGTGGCTGCAACTCTCGGAAGTGAATCTGGCATCACCGACTTCCAGCCTATCACCGGAGCGACGGCCAATGAAGTTGTGCTCACGCGCCCCAGTGCTAATAGTATCTCCGCAAACACCGTTGTCAGTGTCCAACTCCAAAATGTGACGAACCCACAGGCACTAAAAGCCGACCTCGTCACAAATGAGCCAAACTATACCTTCTTCGTACGCATCTCTAGCTACGCAAGCTTGGATGGAAGTGGCACAGCGATAGACAAAGGTACCGTCACGGCGAGTACGGCGTCCCCGATCTTTATCACAGGGACGATGCCTGAGGCGCTCCTCTTCTGTACGGGAGAGACAGTCCCCTTCAAGGTTGCAGCACCGACCATCCCTGACTGCGCAAATGCAACTGCGGGCAGCATCGCGTTCAATCAACTCTTTGACCAGATCGGCACCGCCACAGCGACGTCCCAGATGGCAGCAAGTACCAATGCAAGCAACGGCTACGTCATCACCGTCAACGGCAATACTCTTAAGTCTGGTACGACCAACCAGATCGACCCGATGAGCACGGCAGGCTTCCCCGTCACCGGCTCAAGCCAGTTTGGACTCAACCTTAAGGCAAATGATACCACCTACTTCGCAAATGCTACCGGTCAAGAGATCTCGCCTGATCCTACCGCGAGCACTGGCCTCATCTTCTACCGCGGCGAAGCAATCAATGGCTACGATGTTCTCAACCAGTTCAAGTTTAACTCTGGTGACGCCGTGGCCGATAGTGGCTATGACCTCGTCACTCCCGCACCAGGCGGAACACCGCAAGGCTCAGACGCGCAGGTTTACACAGTAACGTACATCGCGAACGTCCCGGGTAGCTTGCCAGCTGGTGACTATAGCACGACACTCACCTATATCTGTACGCCTACCTATTAGACACCTTATACACAGATCAACTTAAAATCCCCTTCAATGTTATTGACGGGGATTTTGCGCTTATGCTACACTACATCTTATGATAAGTATGAGGGTAAGAGGTCTCCTCTTGTGCAGCTTAGTAGTGAGCGCGACAGTCGTGGCCGTATTGAATGCTTCGCAGGCAGACGCAAGTCAAATCACTGTTCGTTCCGTGACACTGCTACCAAGCTCTGATGGCAAAACCGGAGGTTCAACACCAAGCGGTGGCGCTGGTTATACAATAGGCAGCAACCCAAATGAGCAATTCAAATTTACGATACCAACCACTGGCAACGTTGGCTCCATCCAGTTTTTATGGTGTCAAACCGCGTCACTCACACCCTGTACCAGCACTGGCACGAACGCCCCGACCGGCCTTGATGCGAGCACTGCAACATACGGGACTGAGAACGGCGTCACTGGATTTAGTATTCGAGCACCTTCAACAACTGCTAATAATATTGTGATCACGCGAACAGCTGCAAGCGTTAGCTCCGGTACGGTTGCAACCATTCAGCTCAATAACATCAAGAACCCTAGCACGCTTGGTGTATTCTACATACGCATCTTAACCTATGTCGCGATCGATGGGTCGGGCTCACCAGTTGATACCGGTACTGTCGCTGCCGCCACCGCGAATGCCGTCCAGCTCTCTGGCGTAATGCCTGAGTCACTGCAGTTCTGCGTCGGCATGACGGTTACTGCAGACTGCGTGACGGTCACTACTGGCACCATAAGCTTCGGTGCGCTATTCTCCACGACGACCCCTACCTACGCAACATCTCAGATGGCAGCGGCGACAAACGCAGCAGGGGGGTATGTCATCACCATGACGGGTGCTCCGCTGACAAGCGGTACAGGTGGTTCGCCACCGACTATTCCTGTGATCGGTGCTACCACGAAGTTGCCAACAACCGGTACGAGTGAGTTCGGTCTGAACCTCGCGGCCGATACTGCCGCCACACCGCTCGGATCAGGCAGCCCAGCTAGCGCTGCCCTCACGCCTGCATCCAACGCCACGACCCTAAAGGGTAACGTCGCAACAAACTATGCCACAGGTGGCAACCTTGCGACGGCACAGTACCGGTTCTTCTCCGGAGAGACTGTCGCTGATAGTACGAACGGTGGCGCGGGCCCAACCAACGGACAAGTCTACACCACTACTTACATGGTCAACGTATCTCCTATCCAGACAGCCGGTACGTACACGACGACAATAACCTATGTCTGTACGCCAACGTTCTAATACGCTCATGAAGAAACAATTATCCACCATCCTCACCATCACCATCGCACTAACTGCATTGGTAGTAATACCCGCAACGCAGGTATATGCCGCTAATGAGGGCGCCGGTCAAGCTCTCGAAATCGCTCCTCCAGTGCTCACGTTGACCGCCAACCCCGGCGACACCCTCAGCACGCAAATCAACCTGCGCGACATCTCTTTATCTCCGCTTATCGTCACGAGTACCATTAACGACTTCAGCGCCCAAGGTGAATCTGGAGATCCAAAGATCGATGTCAATCAAACTGAACCAAGCCCTTATTCGATTCGCGCCTGGGTTCAAGCCTTCCCACAGCTAAATATGAAGTCCCAAGAGCTTCAAAAACTTCCCGTGATCATTAACGTGCCGAAGAACGCCGCTCCTGGCGGCTACTGGGGTGTCGTTCGCTTCACCGCAACACCACCGGGGATAGAAGGACAAGGAGTCTCACTGGCCGCTAGTCTCGGCTCTCTTGTATTTATACGCGTCAATGGTGACGCCAAAGAAAGTATGTCAATCGAACAGTTCTACACAAGTGAGCCTGGTAAAGATACGCCAGCTACTCTCTTTGAGTCAACGCCGCTCGATTTCGTCCTTCGTATCAAAAACTCAGGTACCGTTCATGAGCAGCCCGTCAGCCAAGTCCATATCAAAGACATATTCGGCAAAGAAGTCGGTGCAGTGAATATCAATCTAGAGGGGAAGAACGTTCTTCCTGGTAGTATCCGTAAATTCACCGCTCCGCTCGACAAGGGCACCCTCGGCACAACGATGCTATTCGGTAAGTATACGGCCGAGATTACCTCGACATACGGATCGGGCACGAGCAAGCAGACCGTCACGCAAAAGATCGACTTCTGGGTGATCCCTTATCGCCTCATTATCCTTGTTATCGCTGGACTCATCTTGCTCTTCTTCATCCTAAAAGCCGTCATCCGCAACTACAATCGTCGAATTACACGCCGCGCTCGTACTTCTAGGCGATAAAGCTTGGTATAATACGCATATGGATAATTGGCTGAAGCTCAGTCACCATCATCACAGTGGACATCTTCGCCCACACGAGCATACGTCTTATGCCCTCTTAGCTGTGTTATTATTCATCGTTGGCGTTTCACTCACGGCCTACTCTGTGAAGGCTGGGAACCTCACCTGGACGCGTCCAGGCCCCGCCTCGAGCTCTATCGGCATCACTGGCACTATGCCGGGGAAGCCACCGACTCAGGGTGCAGTCATCACCTCACCGTCCACCGGTCAGCACTATACAAACTCCCCCGTACCTATCAGCGGTACGTGTCCTGCCAATACACTTGTTGAGCTATTTAAAAATGATATCTTCGCCGGCTCGACCGTCTGCACAGATAAAGGCGCCTTCGAGATTGATATCGACCTCATTATTGGGCAAAATGTCATGATCGCGAGAGTATACGATGCGCTCAATCAAGCCGGTCCTGATTCACCCGCCGTGACCGTCTTCTATGACGCAAGTTTGCCGACCGCAAGCGGAATCCAGTCGCTTGACTTTGGCGGCAATCAGATGCTCGTGCTCACTGATGCAGTGTTCAGGGGCACCTTCCCCGGCCAGGAGATGACGATTCCGATTCGGATCGTCGGCGGCACCGCACCTTACGCTATTAACACCGAGTGGGGCGATCTAAAGAACACCCTGCTCTCGCGTGGTGACAATGTCGAATTCCGTACGCCGCATACCTACGCGAAAGCCGGCATCTACCAGCTCGGCGTACAGGCGACGGACGCCAAAGGCCGCGTCGCATTCCTTACTGTTGCGGCGATTATTAATGGTCAGGTAGATCCAGTTGCTACCACCACAGCAACGCAACCCACTACTCAGGCAAAACTCCTCGCTCTGTGGCCGCTCTACACCGCGGCCGTCGCAATGGTTCTGAGTTTTTGGCTCGGTGAGAAACGCGAAAAACGCGATCTTGCCTCACACGGGCAGCTCCTTACGGTATAAGTTATCCACACCCCTTTATTACAGAGTAAATACCCCTTGTCAAATTGACCGGTATCGGTTATGCTTGTAACAGATAAGAAGAGTATGTGTGAGAACTCCCCTTTTTATCCGTAAAGGTAAAAAAGATACAAAAAAGACGAAAACACAAACATGATTGTTAGACGTAACAATGGTATTAGGAAATTCTTTGGGTATGCACTCATTTTGAGTGCTATTATTTTTACCACCATATCAGATAGTCCTCACGCTGCCGCTACTACCAATCCGACGATCAACTTTCAGGGAAGACTGCTCAACGCTGCGGGCGCAACCGTACCTGACGGCTATTACAACATCCAGTTTAAGATATACCAGGATGGCGACGGTCTGAGCGCCAACGACGCGACTGGCTCACCCGCCGGCGCACTTAAGTGGACCGAGAACTGGATGAATAACAATAGCCAGGGCGTGCTTGTCAAAAATGGTTACATGTCAGTAGAGCTCGGCACGGTCAATCCATTTGCAGCTCAAGTCGACTGGAACCAGAGCACCCTATGGCTCAGCATCAACATCGGTAACACCAATGCGACCTGTACGCCAGTCGGATCCTGTGGCCTCGATGGTGAGATGACGCCAATGAAGCGCTTCAGCTCAACGCCATACGCGATGAACGCGGGCATGCTCGGCGGCCTTACTGCAGCTGGATTTATTCAGAACACGACAACGCTCCAATCCTCGAACATTGCTGTCCAAAGCGCTGCTCCTGGTAATATCGCTGCGGTCATCTCTGGTGCTGCGTCTCAATCTGTCGACATCTTTCAACTAAAAGCCAGCGGGGTAACCTCCCCGTTATTCACAGTAGGCAACACCGGAAAGGTCGTCGTCCAACCCTCAACTGATGCCACCGATGTTTTCAATATCAAGACGGCCCTTGGCACAAATAGCGTCTTCTCCGTTGATACCCAAAACTCCCGAGTAACGGTTGGTAATAGCGGCACGACGGGCACCGGCCTCACCGCCAACGGCGCGATTAGTTCAACAACTGGCTATCAGATTAGCGGGACTAATCTCCTCACAGGATCAGCGCTGACATTCACCGCTGCTACAGCGTCAACTATTCAGGGCGCCCAAAATCAAGCTCTCTCCATCCAGGGTGGCGCCGCGAGCGTCGCTGGCACAAATGGTGGCAACCTTGCCCTCTCTGGCGGTGCCGGTAGCGGTTCGGGAGTCCAGGGCCTTGTCACATTTAACCCCGCTGCCTTCACGGCATCTACGCAACAGAACCTAGCGGTAGATACAGCTCTTACGCTCAGCTTAGTGAACAGCAGCAGCACGATACCCGTCAATGCGACCGTAAGTAATCTCAAGATCACCGTACCAACCCCCACAACCGCAACGGTCGGACGTATTTTGTATATTACTGCTGCAAATACCAGCAACGACTTCAGCCTGTACCTTGCCAATACGTCTGGCGTCTCTACGTCATATACGGTGATCGGTATGCGCCAAAATAACACGGCAACCCTTATTTGGAACGGATACGCCTGGACCGCTGCCGGTGCGAGTAGCTCGACCGACCTTCAGTCTGCCTACAATAACACCTTGCAGAGCGCCGGTGGTGCCGAGCTAGTAGTAAGCCACCCCCTCAGCAATAACACCAACGGTCTCACGATTCGTGACTCTACGATCGACCCCGTCAACGGCACACTACTTACCGTTCAAACCGGATCGGCCGCTAACCTATTCTCCGTCAACGGCAATGTCACCGAATACGCCACCGATGCCGGCTCAGAAGTGGGCGGTAGCGGTGGTGGAATTTCTGATCATACCTTCCCGGCCAGTACCTGGACAGCCATTAACGGGAGTACGGCTCTTAGCCGCTACACTACCGCCGGCAACTACATCGCAACCGGACAAGGTTCAGCGTCAGCTACCACGACAGCGGTCGCCAACACGGGCATCAAGAACCGGCTTACGGGTGCGCTTACGGCAAACATGCACTACAACGTCTCCTTCACGACCCGCCTTACGAGTGGCACCTTCACTAATATGAATGTTTATTACTCTGTTGACGGAACCGCGGCAAGCGTACCGTGTACGGTCGCCGAGACCAGCATTACGAGCGCATGGACGAAGGTAAACTGCGCCTTTACGGCCCCTTCTGCTGGTATCACGGCAAATAATGCGATCCTCATTCGTCAAACGACGGGCGTAGCCCGCGTCTTCTACGTCGACAATATCAGCGTCACCATCGCTGCTGACTATAACCTCGCAACCGATGGCGGTGTCGATGATAATACAAACTTCGCCACGAACTGGTCATTTGTTAATGCCTCGAGTGGCGTTGGCTCGGTTACGCGCAACGTGCTCGACGGCAACGACGCAAGCGACAGTGCCGGAGTCACCCTGACTACGGGCGCCGCCAACGCCGGTATTCGTAATAAGCTCTCAATGAACCCTCTCGCGAGCACCCTGTACCGCGTGACGGCCTATGCGAGACTTCTGTCTGGTACCTTCACTGACTTCAAGATCCGTTATTCCCGCGACGGAAGCACCGCTTCTGCTGGCAACTATGTTGATTGCGCGGACTACGACACGCAGACGATTACCACGACTGGATGGACAAAGATTACCTGCTATATCACCACCGACGGCACGGCGGCGACCAACCCGTACGTGAACTTCGTCGAAACTACCGCGGTCGCTCGCACATTCTATGTTGACACGTTTAGCATGACGTTGAACAGCAATACCACGCCAAACGTACAGATTGGTAGCGGCGTCAACGGTGGTCCAACCACACTCTTTACTCTCGACAAGGGAGCCAGTGCCCCGATCGCCGCCAACAACGACGCGCTACTGGGTAGCATGTACTACGATACGACGCTCGGTAAATTGCAGTGTTATGAAGCTGACGGCTGGGGTGCCTGTGGATCAAGCCCAGACAATATCGTCACCATCAGCCCAGAGTACACGAACGCCGTCCTACATGGCACGGGCATCGGAACAATGACGAGCGACCTCTGCTCTGACTTCCTCGGCATCAACAATGGAAGTGGAACCCCCGCACAGCCAACCATCTGCGGCACCAACGAAACCTACAACTTCTATAAATGGACGTCACCCCAGTCAACCTCTCAGTATTACAGCATCTATGTCACCTACCAGTTACCGGGCACCTTCAAGAGCTTCAACTCGGGGCAAACCTCTCTGATAGGTCGAACCGATAGCGCGAACTCGTCCGTTGACTATCAAGTCTATCGTAGCGATAGTAGTGGGCTCGCGCCTTGTGGTAGTTCGATACCAGTATCGAGCGGAGTGCAAACCTCGTGGAAGACTGCAATCGCGACGGGCGCAGCCGATCCGAGCACCTGCAGCTTCACCCCTGGTAGCAGTATTGTGTTCAAGATCACGGTAATGGCGAAGCAAAACGCGAATGCCTACGTCAGCAACCTCAACTTTGCATTTAGCAATAAGTAGTCGCCGTCGCATACCGTTTATGCTACAATAACAGAGAAGATACGCTGGTTCTGGTAGAGGTATGTTTATAAAAAAACGAGTTGCAAAACTGGGACAACTACTGCGCAAGTTTTGGCATGCGCTGGTTCGTAACGCCAGTACGCTAATGAAACGCTGGGTCAAGCCAACAAGAAGTGGCAAGCTGTACCTTGCGATTCCCCTTCCATCGAGAAAAGCCCTTATAAGATTTAGTATCGTAGCCGTCCTCCTGCTCGCAATTACTTTTGTAGGGTACAATCTCTATCGCTATTTCGGCCCTCATAGCTATGCAGTAAACTCTGCCTCAAGCCTCCTTCCAACACCGAGCGCAGCGCTCGCCAATAGTATTAGTTTTGACAGCTCCAAGCACGTCTACAAGTTCGCAAGCGGAACTGCGACAAATGACGCCTCCCGTCAAACCCAAGCGACGCCTGTTACCGCAACATTACCGGTAAATGCCAGCGACGGAGTGACGGTCAGCGATCCTACATACTCGATCGACTTTAGCATGACACCGCAGTACGCTCTCGCCGACGGCAAGCAGACTGATGGCACAAGGATTGTATACCCATTCCGTGACCATGGCGGCTGGCTCGTCTACACCGCGCAAGGAACCGGCATCAAGGAGGACATCGTTCTCGACCATGAGAATGGGGATAAACGAAGCTTTAGCTATAACCTCGGGCTACCGTCCGGAACCGAGGCGCGCCTCGAAAATGACGGGAGTATCGGCGTTTACGGTAACGAACTGCTCATCAATAATGTCGCAACATCGACCGCAAACGATGCGGCACTACTCGACAAGGCGCGAGCGACCGCCGCCAAGAATCTGCTCCTTTTCACTATCCCGAAACCGAGTGTCGCCGAAGCAACCGCAAGCAAAGCGACTATCAGCGCGAAATATGAGCTCAACGGCAGTCGCCTCACGGTCATCGTTGGTGGGCTGGCGAACGCGAGCTATCCACTCTCTATCGACCCAAGTATCTACGTCGTTACTGCTCAGCAGTTCATGAATGGCAACAACGAAACCAACATCGACTTTGACGTAGCTAACAAGGTTATCAAAAAAGGCTCAACGACCGGTGCGCGTTTCGACAGCTGGAATTCAACCATGAGCCTCAATACGTCACTCTGGAAAGAGGGTGTCGCTGTTGCCGGTGGTTACATATATACCGTCGGTGGAACGCACCCGGCGGGCGGGTCAGTTCCTTTCACTTCACCCGGTACGACGACTGACTGGATAGTCCCGACTGGTATCACATCGATAAGCGTCAAAGCCTGGGGCGCCGGTGGTGGTGGTGGTGGTGGTGGTCGCAACACGGCCAATACTGGTGGTGACGGTGGTGCTGGCGCGTACGCCACGACAAGCCTCTCGGTTACTCCTGGTGAAACGCTCCACGTTACGGTCGGTAGTGGCGGTGGCGGTGGCGGTGGATCATCTAGCTCGGGTGCTGGTGGCGGTGGCGGTGGCTTTACGCGTATTGACCGAGGTGGTACAACCCTTATCGTTGCAGCTGGTGGTGCTGGTGGCGGTGGCGGTGGTAGAACCACGGGCGCTGGTGCAGCTGGTGGCGGTGGTGGAGACACTACAGGCCAAGACGGCGATAGTTACAGCTCAGCTGGAGGTGGTGGCGGTGCAGGTGGCGCTACGGGCGGTAGCGGCGGTACCGGCGGTCGCAACAGCGGTTCCAGCGGTAGCTCCCTCCTGGGGGGTGATGGCGCAGATGGTCGAAGCTCACAAGGAAACGACGGTGGCGAGAGCAATGGCGGCACACCGGGTGGTGGTGCCGGTGGCGCGCGCGATATCGTCAATTATTACGCCGGTGGCGGTGGCGGTGGCGGTGGATATGCTGGTGGCGGTGGTGGTAGTGACAACTACACGAGCGCGTACGCGGCGGCTGGTGGCGGTGGTGGATCGAGCTACACGACCGGTAGCGGTGGCAGCATGTCAGCCGCCGTCTATACAACACCAGGGAATAGCACCGACTCCGACCGCGGCACAGCCGGTGACAGTGGCGGCGGCGGCGCACGACGCAGCAGCGGCTCAAGCGGAAGCGCCGGATATGCCCTCATCAGCTACACGAGCTCAACAGGCGCAACCAGTGCCGTCAACTGGGCAAAATTCAATACTTCAAACGGCCAAATCGAGAGTTCTAATCCTGGAAATGGCGCCTGTAGCGGCTGGTGCACATCGTCTAACTATGATCTTCCTGCACCACGCAACAACTTCTCACTTGTCGCCTATAATGGCTTCCTGTACGCGATCGGCGGCGAAGACTCAAGCTGCACAGTGGCGAACGGCACCGGCGACAGCGGGTATTGTAAGACCGTCTACGTCTCAAAACTCGGTGCCAATGGCGAGCCACAACTCTGGAATCCAACTTGGAATCCGGCTACGGACCCCAACAAGACAACGTGGAGTTTCTGGTATCGCGACACCGACCTGTCCCAACCACGTAGTAACATAAAGGTCGTTGCCTACAATAACCGCATGTACCTGATGGGCGGCGTCGTCAGTAACGGTGGCTCCAAGACCGTCAGCAACAGCATGCTCATCGCCGACATTACCGCTACGGGTACGCTTGGATCCTGGACCTCGGGTACGACGCTCCCCTACAATGTATACGGTTATGGGGCTCATGCGTACAATGATCGTTTATATCTAATAGGTGGAGACAGCAGCATCGGCGGTGCTCCGCTCAGTTCTGTGTATTACACGAAGATCAATGCTGATGGTACGATCAACAGCTGGGTACCAACCACTCCGCTTCTAGGCGGAAGAATGGCAACGGGGGCAGACTTCACGACTATATGGGGTGGGTACGTCTATCTCAGTGGCGGGTGTTCGGCGGTTAACGGTAGCGGGTACTGCACTTCGATCAATAGCGATACTCAAGTAGCAAGTATCAATGCTGATGGGAGTCTCGACACATGGAATAATGTAGGTGGCGTGTCGGACGCTAGAACTGGGCATAACCTCGTAGCCTGGCGCAATTACATCTACGAGGTTGGCGGCTGCGACTCTATTTCTAGCGGTACCGGTACCTGCACGAGTGCTCTCGCGACGATAAATATGGGCGCTATTAACCAAGATGGCGATGCCTCGACGGTCAACGCATCTCAACCCTACGGTACCTCCCCCTGTAGTGGAGGGACGCCCGATAGCTGTGATCTGCCGGGTACCTCCTATGTCGGCAACATTCTGCCTGTTTCCGTCGTCGCCAATGGCTATCTCTACGTTATGGGTGGTTGCACAAGCACGTCGTGTGGCGGGACGAGTCAGAATGTCACTTACGTCGCCATATCATCGACTGGCGTCATGACCGCACCGACCTGTAACTCGCCAAATACGTTGCGTGGAGGTATCTGGTGTGTGGATACGACGAATACGCTAAGCGGAGGTGTTGCTGCTGCAAGCCCAGTTGTATTCAATAACACGCTCTACGTCGTTGGTGGGCTTGATGGTGGTGGCAATACCGGCAATCTATGGCACACTGCTCTCAATAATGACGGCAGCATAAACTCGTGGGGGGCACCTCAGACGCTGTCGAGTCTGGGTGTCAACTCGGTATCATATTCATACTCATTTGTCCGTGCCAACCCTACAAATTCTGCCAATCCTGGCAATCTCTATATCCTTGGTGGATGTACTGCTACCTCAAATATGGGCTGCACCGCTTACTCGCAGAATGTTTATAAGTGTAATATCAGCTCATCAGGCACGGTCAATGGTTGCACGACAGGCGGCCAGCAGCAAATTGGTAACCTGCCGGGCGGCGGTACGGGCCTTGGTATTATGAGTGGCACCATATACGCTGGCTATATCTACCTGATCGGTGGTGTGAACGCAAGCCAACAAGATATGAAAACCTTGCTCTATGCAAAGGTCGATAGCAATAATAACATCGTCACAACCGCTCAGCCGGGCGATACAACGTCCAGCACTGGATGGGTACAATCGCCCAATGAAATGGCCGTCGGGCGACGTCGGGCGTCTGCATTCGGCTACAACGGCTATATCTACGTTGTCGGTGGCTATGATGCAGGCACCGGCGTGCTCGCTGACATTGAATTCATTAAAGTAAACGTGACCGATGGCAGTCTTGGCAGCGCCACTGATGGCTTCCGTATCTCAGCGGTGAGCATCAATCACCGATGGGGGTTGAGCTTACCGGTCTCGAACTCATACGCCTACGCGATTGGCGGCTGTACGGTCGGTAATAGCCCGTCGTGTAGTACGGCAACTGATAATATCCAAACGTTCCAGATCTACAATAATGACAGTGGGGCCCCCGCTAGCTATTCGACGTCCGCCAATACCTACTCGACTGACCCGAACCGGCTGGGAGTCAGCACGACCGTACTAAACGGCAAACTTTACGTAGCTGGTGGTTGCACTAGCACGGTCATCGACTGCGACGCAGCGAGTACCAACGTGTCGTACGCCACGATTGACTCAAATGGTAACCTTGGAGCCTGGACGAGCACCACAGCCCCACTTCCAGGCCCGCGCACTTGGGGTAAACTAGTAAACGCCGGGGGCAGCCTGTATTACGTGGGCGGCCAAAGTAGTACCTCGACAGATGAACGAGGTGAGGTCTACTACGCCACGCCATCCTCGGGAGGCAACGTAACCTCATGGAGTACTGCAACAAACGGCCTGCCGGCGGCGCGCACTAAGCTCGGTGTAACCGTCTGGAATAACCGCATCTACGCCGTCGGCGGCCTGAACACGAGCGCTGCCGCCACCAATACGGTATATGTCAGCCCACAATTAAATAGTGGAGGCAACATAACTAGCAGCTGGACGTCGTCAACCGCATTTAATGTCGCCCGTAGTGGCGCTACTGTCACCTCCTACGCCAATAACCTGTACGTCCTGGGCGGATACGACGGGACTAACTACCTGAGCGACGTGCAATATGTACAGATCGACGCAACCACCGGCCTGATTAACGGAAACTGGCAATACTCCGCCAGTCTGCCAAGGGCCATATCCCAAGCAGATAGCTTTGCGGCCAATGGATATATCTATCTGCTAGGCGGTCGTTCAAGCGACACAGACTGCAGTCGCGAAACCATAACCGCACCCATCAGCGCGAATACTAGTATCAGCAGCGGCAACAACCCGACTGGTGTCGGCGCCTGGTATATCACTAACGAACGCTTCGCCGCCGCACGCTATGGCAATGCCGCCTCCTACTACGACGGTAAGGCTTATGTCGTAGGAGGTGCCGACTGTTCGGTGGCCGCTTCATCAACTGTGCTAAATTCGCCAGGGGTCAGAACCTACACCGTGCCCGCTGGCGTTACCTCTTTGCAGGTCAAAACCTGGAGCGGTGGCGGTGGTGGCGGGGGTGGCGGTGGTACGGGTACAACCGGTGGAGCCGGTGGCGGTAGCGCCTACGCAACGGCTACAGTGAGCGTCACACCCGGTGAAGTCCTAAGCGTCAGCGTTGGCTACGGTGGTGGCGGCGGTGCAAGAAATACGTCTGGCTTCGGTGGTGGTGGTGGTGGCGACTCGGGCATCAGACGTACCGACGCGGGTAATACGCCACTCATAATCGCCGGTGGTGGTGGTGCCGGTGGTGGTGCCAGAAATGCCAGCGGATCAAATGGAGGAGCTGGAGGAGCAGGTGGAACCGCAGCGAGCGGCGTAGCCGGTAGCTCCGGAGCTGGCACATCACCATTCGCAGGCGGTGGTGGTGGTGGTACGGCAAGCGCCGGCGGAGCTGCGGGCCTAGCAACTGGCGAAGGCAATTCATGTACAGCCCAGGCAGGTGGCTATCTCGATGGAGGCCAGGGCGCCGATGGACGAACGAGCTCCTGTACATTAGGCGGTGCGGGCAATAGCGGTAGCGGTTTCCTTACTGGCGCTGGCGATGGCGGTAGCGCTATCAGCACTACTCGCGCAGGTGGCGGTGGTGGCGGTAGCGGTTACTATGGTGGTGGTGGTGGTGCGAGTAGCGGTGCCACAGCAGGCGCAGGTGGCGGTGGCGGTGGCTCAAGTTACGTCACAGGAATTAATACGTCTATACAGGCTGGTTCCGGTACGACGCCGGGCAACGCTTCTGACCCCGATAGAAATGGTGCCGGCACGGGCGGCAACGGTGGCGCCACTACAGCAAACGGCATCGCTGGCGCTAACGGGCTTGTTATTATTACGCCAGTCATGGTATACGCCTCCCCGGCGGTACAGCAAACAGCTCTACTCTCTCAGCCTCAAGTCGCCAAGTATTCGATCATGTTTGATACAGATACCGACGTCTTCCCCAACTACTGGCTGATGAATGGCCTCGACAACTCAATCGGCGCTCGTTGGCAACTCAGCTACCGTAGCATGGCAAATCAGCAAACTGCCACAAAATGCGCAACGATGAGCACGTGGGGCCAAGCAACAAACTTCGGTAACGTCACCCTCGGCACGCCCGGCACATATACCGTAAAAGACGGCAGTGGCGCCGACATTGGCTGTGGTCGGTACTTCGACTTCAACGTGACAGTAGACAGTTCACAGGCGTTCGGCTACCCTGATGACGTTAGCCGCGGACCAACTATTTCCGATCTCACCTTCCAATTTACCGCTGATCCTTCTAAGCGCCTCATGCACGGTCGCACCTTTATTGGTGGTCTGCAGATGCCCGACGACACGCCATTATATGCAAATTAGGTAGATCATAACACTATGAAACGACACACTCAACGCAATAACTCCTTCAAACCCTACGGCCGACACGGCATAAGCTCCCTAAGTGAGCGCTCAAAGCCGCCCCGCAGTCCTCGAAACATGGCGCGTAGAGCTATGGACTTCTTTCATGATCATCTACTGGTCTCCACGCTCATTCTGGCCCTCTGCCTTTACGGCGCATGGTACGTTCTTAGCCGGCGCCACTTAGCGACCAGCTCACCAACAACCCCCTCGTCCACATCATCCACTGCCCCCGTACTCGAAAAAGGCACACCCGACTACGACACTGTTGTTCCGAAAGGCAGGACGGCTGCAAGTATTGACTGGACTCGCGTGAGCCCACCCGATCATAACCCGGTGTATACATTTGTCGACACCGTCGGTAAAGCTACGATAAATGTCAGCGAACAGCCAATTCCCGATGACTTCAAGGATGATCCCACAAAAAGTATCGAACAGCTTGCGGCGGGCTATGATGCAAACCAAAAAATAACGGTGGGAACGGTCACCGTCTATATCGGCACCTCAACAAAAGGCCCTCAGTCGGTAATATTCATCAAGAATAACGTCCTCGTCCTCATTAAAACCGACGTTGGGCTCACCACCGACCAGTGGATGTCCTATGTCTCAAGCTTGCAATAAATCGTTTACTTTTGGTCGTTCGCGATGAGTTTGGCGGCAGTACCGTCGGTCTTCAGGTTCTCATAAAATAGCACTTTGTCGCGCTGAATTGTCATTTCATTTTCAGCACCAAGTAGTCCGTTCTCAAGACGCGTGAGGGCAGTTGCTGGTGTGACATTTTGCGTACTCTTATCAGAGGTGACCGCAGCTTGGTTGGAAGTGACGAGATAGACCTTACTCAATTTATAGTGCGCGCCGTCTATGGCACTAAGCTTACCAACGTAGACCGTACCGTCGGTCAAAAATACCGCCTGATAGCGAGTCGAGTCGACACCCGGTATACCGGAAGCCATGCGCCCTACTAGGACGGCAACCGCAGTTATGATCACGAGTGCAATCACCACGATAATCACTGGCTTGTTGCGTTTAGCGGTAAATTTTCGAACTTTTTTGGGTACCGCCAATCCCGATCGAGGGGTATCGGGGAAAAATGGATCGTCGTCCATCATGCTGCTGTCGTCATTCAACCGACTATGATCGCGTCGTGCCGGCTGTTGTCGTGCGCTCAAATTTGATGATGCATCCATCGTATTTCCCTCGTTTTATCTCCATTAATCATACCATATTTACGCATGCTTCTGGACGACGATCTCGCCTACCGAACGAGTTGTTTTGTCACCACGCGCGCAATTAATATCCGCGGTCCACTTGGCAATCGCGGCGTCGGATGGCATCGTCCACGTCCAGACAACCATACCGAACTCATCGGCCGTCTTATCGCCCAGTCCCGAATCCGTCACTCGCGCCAGTTCCTTTTGATTATTATCGAGGTGAACAATCTTTACCGTACAGATCGCGCTTTCAGTGGTGCGTACCGTGAGTGAAGCGTTGTCGCCCGGACTTACCGGTGAGCTAATCGACTGTATCGACGATCCAATCGGCACATTGCCTGGCAGCTTCTGTGGCGTTGGAAAGCTAGACTTGTTCGTCGTTTGCGTGATCGACGTGGTTGTTGGTTTAGCCTGTAGACCCATGAGCCACACGTAGAGAAACCCGACTCCGACTGCGATAATAAGTAAAACAAAGAAAATGATCACCGACATACGCAGCTGCCTGAAAGCCCGCTGCTTTGGTGTATTGTTCGATTTTGCACGGTTTTTTACTTGCGCGAGAGCCACTTGAGTTAGCCCCTAGTTCTTTTGGTTATCTTGTTGAATAGCTTGTACAACTTTGCTATCGCTGCGCATGTTTTGGTAATAGAGTACCTGTTCGCGTGGTAAAATCAGCGCGTCTTCCGGCCCATGGAGCTGCGTTGTCATCTTCGTAAGCGTGACATTCGTATCTTTGGCCTGGTCGGTCGTCGCCTGACTCTGCTGGAGATAATATACCTGGGTAAGTTTGTAGTAGCCGTCTGAGATACGCTCAAGTTTGCCGAAATAGACATTGCTGGCGAGCGTATTATTCGCGAGAAATACCGCCTGGTATTCACTAGTATTGATCCCGTCACTGCTCGGCGTAAGCATCCTCCATGTAAAGAAACCGGCCGCAATGACGACTACGGCAATGACCGTGATCAGAATGCGTTTCATCGGGCGCTTCTTGCGCATTGAGAGTTCGGGCCGACGCACGGGGCGCGATGATTGATAGACCGGACGCTCCGAGACTGGAGCGGGCGAGGGCGGAGCCGTGACGGGTGCCGCCTCAGAAGACGCCTCCAATTCTGGCGCATCTTGCGGCTCAGGTGGAGCCGAATGATTCAAGCGAGCTTGCATATTTTCCATACACTAAAATTCCTCTGTTAACCTCTCCCATCATAGCATAAGTGAGATGACTCACCTAGGGGTTTTAAAGGGTAAAGAGTCTCGTATTACCCGAGATACTCAGCGAGCTCTCGCTCAAGCACTGCGGTAGGTCGCATACCAACCAGATTTTTCACCTGTTTACCATCTTTATAGACAACAAGGTTTGGAATTCCCTGCACGCCGTGCTCAGAGGCTAGCTGATTATTCGCCGCCGAGGCTTCAATATCGACTTTTACAACATCCAGCTTGTCGTCATGGGAACTACTAAGCTGTTCGAGCCCTGGGGCCATTGCGCGGCATGGTGGGCACCACTGCGCCCAGAAGTCCACGAGGACTGCCTTTTTATTATTCACAACGTGCTGCGTGAATTCTTCCTTTGTCGTCGTGACGATTAAACCCATATCAAACTCCTTCTTATTCAATTGATCTCCTCTAATTGTAAATGATTTACATCAATTCGGAAAGACCGACATTATGCTACAATTTATACATGGAGCTTATGGTATGAAAAAAGTACTCATTATTATCGCTGTTCTCGTCGTCATTGGTGCCGGCCTGAGTTTATGGCTCACCAATCGGGCGCCAGAATTAACCTCCCTTCCCGATGGCACGACGATTTATGATGTTCGCACTATGGATGACTACACGAGGAACCATATTGCTGGTTCGAGCCTATTGCCGCTCACTGATCTTCAGTCCGGCAAGCTTCCTGACGTTGGCAAGGACACCTCAATCGCCGTCTATGATAGTAATGGACTACTGTCGGCTCAGGCGGTGACGATCTTGAAAAAGGCTGGGTTCACAAAGGTATTTGATATTGGATCGATCGCTAATGTAGGTAATTACGGCCTTTCGACCGTAGAATAACGGAGACAACATGGATTTATCGCAGTACGGACTCAGTAATACATCGGGGACTGGCACGCAAGTAAGTATTCCCGGTCTCGATGGGATTCAGAGTGCGCTATCTGGGATCCAGAGCCTCCTACCGATAATTACGATCATATCCCTTGCCTCAACCGTCCTTATTCTGGTGTTATATATCGTCCATATCATCCGTCGGTGGAAGGTTGACAAGGCGATTATCGAGACCCATAAAGAGGTCCAGGCTATCCGCGTGCTCCTCGAAGGGAAACAAACCTCAGCCGTCGCCCCTGCCGCTCCGATCGAAGTTGCACCACAAGACGCCACTCCGCCCATCCCTGTTGCTGAATAGTCTCTTATTTTTGTGCTTCGGTCGCTTTATCGATGAGATCCTGACCGCCACGGGCAAGCCATCGCTCATAGGTGGGGCTACTCATACTCACGCGCTCACGCCACATGTTGAGCGCATCGCGACTATACGATACCGTCTGAATATCGGTGAGGCCAGCGCCTTTGAATAAATTATTCGCCGCCCCTGGGCCACCATTGTAGCCCGCCGTGATGAGTTCAACGCAGACATTGCCCGTCGGATCATCAGCCGCGTCACAAAATACGCCACGCAGATACACGAGATAGGCCGCACCAAACTCAATACTCGTTGCTGGATCATATAGATCATACGAAGCGCGAGCTGTTTTGAGATGCTTCTTCGCGATTTCGCTACCTGTTGTCGGCGTAATCTGCATCAGCCCCACAGCCTGACCACTATCAGCCTTCGCGTAGCCGCCCGACTCAATCGTCATGACTATCCGGAGGAGATTCGCATCAATATTATATTTCGCCGCCGTCTGTTCGATCAGGCCATCCCAATGCCGAACCGTCTGCGGCATCCAGGCGGGCACAGCCGTCGCGGCCTTGTAGTGAATTGGCACCGCCATATGGGCCATTATCGTGCTACCACTCCATGCTAGGGCAACGACAAGCCCACCGACTAGAAATATTATCCCAGCGCGCACCCGTGTATTTTTTATAATTGTTCTCATGTAGTCCCTCCATTATCATCCTCCTCTGATTCATCCGTAAAACTTCGTGTCCATGTAGCGATCGCGCCACGTTTCCAATAAGTAATCGCCGCTCCGATCGCGATTAATCCAACAACAATTCCGATAAGTGGCCCGTTGGCATCCCCGATTCCTGCGCCCAGAAACCCTGAGATCATATAGCCCGGTGCCCGTCCTAGGATCGACACGATGACGAGCGTGCGGATTGGTATCGCGCTCAGGCCCGCAAGAAAACAGATGAAATCATCAGGGAATCCTGGCAGTAAAAATATGAGGAAAAACACCATCGGACCCGACGCTGTCGTGAGACGATCAAACTTTTTGAGATGTTTCGCCTCGACAAAGCGCTCGACGAATGGTCGACCCAATCGACGCGATAACACAAAAACTACCAGGCAGCCGAGCACTGCCCCAGTCAAGGAATAAAGTGCACCTAGCCACGGACCGAATAATGCGCCAGCGATCACGCCCGTCGCCTGGCCTGGAATCGGCGCGATCACAACCTGCAAAAACTGAATGGCCATAAATGCGAGCGGTCCCCACGGACCAACACTCTCGACGGCCGCCTTGAGCCTCGATTGATCGCCAAAGAAGCCTACGAGCGGTTGCCAGTTAACGATGATCACAGCGACAATGATTAGTGCCACGATGAGCGCCACGATAATTGACCGCCATGGCAACCTGTTCTGTAAGCGAGATACCATACTCCTTATACTAACGGTTGCGTGATCTTTTTTCTAGGACGCCCCCAGCTAACCAGTATCTAGTACGTGTTAATCATGCCACGACCACGCGTGACTGGATTGAGCTCAATAAGTGACGCGTCGGACGTATTGCTAGTTGAGGCGCGTATACGAACCGTATCACCGACCTTCAGGTCGCTCACGCTGGCCGTTACGCCACCGTTGGTCACACTGGTGCTGCTCGTGATCGCGTAAGTCGTTGACCCACCCTGCCTCGTATCACTAACTGTGATGCTCGTTGCGCTTACGGCCGTGATCGGCCCGCTCACTCCGTAGCTTGCCGTCGGGAACGATGACACATTATTGTACTGCCCTCCCATGCCGATTACGTTACGAGTATTGCGGGCAACCGCGTTAGTCAGCCTCCCGGTTTGCAGTCCTCCGACAAAGCCGACGATACCGATAAATAGCGCGATACCGGCTGCGGCGAACCATGTGGCCGGACCGATCGTGATCGTACGCTTCTTTCGTACTGGCTGCTTGATTTCCTGTGGCTCTTCCATTGATTGTTGCTGCGTTTCTTTCATAGTCGACCTCCCTTATCAGTGCACTAGTGCTTCTGTAATTTTCCATCACCGAGACGAAATGTACGGTCGGTCTTTCCGGCAATATCCAGATCATGCGTGACGACGATGATAGTCGTATTTTCACTGCGCGACAGGGCGTGCAGTAGTTCGAAGATCATCTCGCCGTTCGCTGAATCAAGATTTCCCGTTGGCTCATCGGCCAAGATGAAATCAGGTTTGTTGGCGAGTGCTCGCGCGATCGATACACGCTGCTGTTCGCCGCCACTGAGTCGTCCTGGACGACGGTTTTGTTTATCACCTTCAATCCCCACTTGCGTCAGTAGCTGCTCTGCCCGCTCCATGCGTTGACGCTTCGGAACTTTTGCGAACTCCATCGGCAACATCACGTTTTCCATCGCGCTTAAATTTGGAATCAAGTTATAGTTTTGGAACACAAACCCGATTTTATTGCGTCGATACTCGGTCAGCGCCCTATCGTGGAGTCTCGTAATCTCCTGCTCGCCGACTTTAATCGTGCCACTCGTCGGGCTATCGAGCGCGCCGAGTAAGCTGAGCAGGGTACTCTTTCCGCTTCCACTTTTGCCGATGACTGAGGCGAACTCCCCATCATCTACCTTGAACGATATTTTGTTGAGTGCAACCACATGGTCGCCATTGCTGCTAAATTTCTTTGTAAGATCAGTGACAGTTATCATAGTTTCCTCCTATTCCGCCCTCATTACTTCGCTTGGACGCACGCGACTGATCGCGTAAGCTGGTACCGCGCTACCGACAATTGCGATGAGCAATGCCGCGCCGATACCGTACAAAATCACTTCTGGTTTCATCGAAGCCTGCACCGCCTGAGCACCTTGGGCCAGTCCTCGTGCCGTGCCACGCACGCCACCGAATCCGCCCTGGCGCGCTGTTGTGGTCGCCGAGCTAGTGCTGGTATCGACGAGAGCTGAGGTAATCGGTGTCGCAGCCACAACGGCGAAGCCAAGCCCGATAACGAGTCCCATGACGGTGAGTGTGGCCGATTCAACCATGAACTGTATCATTGTCGATGCATTGCTCGAGCCAATTGCCTTAACGACACCAATCTCTCGACGTCGTTCACGTACGATCATCACCATTGTGAGCAGGACGATGACCGCACCAGCCACAAGGGCGCCAACCAAGCTATAGGTTGCGATTGTCATGACGTTTTCAAGCGGCGCAACGGCAGTTGCGGCAGTATCCTGTTCGCTAGTGACATCAGCGGCCGTTCCGAGGCTGGTCTTTATCGAGGCCACAGTTGCGTCGACATTATCGATTGAATCTACAGTTGCTGTCATACTTGTTACCTGTCCGGCTTGTGAAGAAAGGCTCTGCAGGGTTGGCAGCGCGACGATCAACCCGTTATTCGAGAAAGTCGTTCCCGTATCATAGATACCGGCAACGGTCATAGTCGTGCCGTACATAGTGAATGTCGAACCGACCGACAGACTGTTTTTATCGGCCAAATTCTTTCCGACGACAGCGACGTCCTTATTTTGAGTTGGATCAAGGGCAGCGCCACTCGTATAGGTGACTGAGCTTCCGCCATAGACAGACGCTTTTGATAGGTCATTCACGCCAGTTACTGTAACTGGCAGAGTAAAGGTGCGCCCTTCCGACGTACTTGAAGAGCTCGAATTCGTATCACTCGGCACGGGACCCTGGAATTGCACGCCACTATTTTCCGCGTTGCGCTGGCCAAGCGCGCCAGCCTCAATCGACGATTCGAGATTAGTTGTACTGCTCGTTAAACGGTCTGACAGCGAGGCGACTACGCCCGTGACATGTGCGATTGCTCCCACTTGGGCCACCTGGTCATTCGTCAGTGGCGTACCGCCGCCTTCAAATCCTCGCGCACCAGCTGGTGATATAGCGATCGTGTTCCCGATAGAGCTTTTGACGCTCGTAATCTTGTCGCTGACGGCTTGTCGTGCGACGAGCATACTGAGCGCCAGCCCGATACTAAGGCCTAGTATGATAATGATCGAGAATGTTCGGATACCATTACGGAATGCGTTGCGTATCCCCCTGGAGACTGTGTTCATGCACGCCCCCTCTTGGCATATGGCCATTCGGCGAATATATACTGGTGTTGCATTTTGGCATCCTTTCTGCGCATCATATCTGATAACGCATTCGTTATGCCTTCATACTAGGGTCGATTGCTGAGTAAGAGCTTAAAGCTTATTATCTCTTATGTCGCATCTGGGAATGAGGATTGTCGGTATCGTCAAATACCGATGCCTGCTCAGGCTTATCTTCATCAACGAGTACTTTGCCAAGTGTGTAGGTATAGGCATCGTCACCACTGACGATCGTGAAGCGAGTCGCCTCAGTGCTCACCTGGCTAGCAACGATTGGCGTCTTCATCTCCTCTTCGAGGTTGAGCATGTCATCGAAACTTTGAACCACTGTGATGTGTTTATCCGTAAGATTGACCGGTTTACTCGCCCGAATAATGATTCCGTCATGATAACGATAGATCTTGTCGAGCTCGCGCTGATAGGCTGACTTGAATATCTGTCGGCGCATGCCGTAGACAATCGCACCTGCACCCAATATGCCGACAATCGCCGCGGCGATTCGCTCGGTATTACGAAGACTGGCTTGAGTGTCGATTGCCGCCTTCCCCGCGACCTGCTTCGTGTCGTCTTTATCGAATTGGTTCGAGATCTTAAAGATCGGCTGATTAAGTGGCGCTGAAACTACAGATGTGCGCGTATCATCAATCGGACTACCGTCTATCGTCCCCGTCACGTGTACGGAGAATAGGATCTGCATCTCGGTTGTCACAGGCAACTGGAGAGAAGCCTGGTATTGCTCCATGGCGTCTCGATACGCGCTAAATGGCACGCTCACTTCTTTGTCGAGCACGATCGACTTCACCGTCCCGGTCTCAACCTTCGCAGGAATAGATCGCTCATCTTTCGACCAGACATTATTGACGTCTTTGCCGTCGCTGCCAAGTGTATATTGCGCACTCATCGTCGAGACGGCGAGATATGTCCAGGTTAGGTCCGCCTCCCGCGTTGCTTGATATTCATAGTGAAATTTCGCATTTATCGTATCAGCAAGGCTCGCAACATAGGCGGTATTGCCAAACCCGGGTGTTCCGTCGTAATACTGACTGTCTTTATAGCTGACGTCAGTTGCCACATTCTGATTGATCTTATACTCGTAGACTGATGGCAGATTAACTGTGTCAACACTCCGTGAGCGCACGTCGAGGAGGATCCATCCTGCTATGGCGAGCAGGGCCACACCAACCAGCACGAAGCCGACTGGTCGTCGCTCGCGATTTGATTCAGAAAAATCTAATGCCATGCCGCCCCTTTTCCTATTTTATAATCTCATTTAACCACACACTCGGATATCCGATATACGGAATCTCAGCCCGCACAATCCCGACAATCTGTTCCGGCTTGACCGGAGGGTCTGGACTTGGGCTGTTGTCTCCCTTTGTGATATACAACCGCGTGCCGCTTCCATCTGATGAAAGATCGATTCGAATGATGCGGTGGGTTATCGAGTGATCTGGCATATTATATTGTACGACATCACCGACCTGAACGTCCACCGCTGACGCCTTTTGGACGATCACCATAGATCCGCGCGTAAATACCGGATCCATACTGTCGCTCATAATTGCTTCGGGTTTATAGCTGAAGAACCCAGACATGAACACAACGAGCGCCACCAGTACGAGCGTGAACATTATGTCATAGGCGCGGTGAGCATGACGAAAGTGCCCTCCCTTTACTTCAATATCTTTGCGCGTACGATCAATCGATACATACACGGCGATGACAAGCAGGAGCGACCCGATACCAGTCATATACCAGTCATGCTTCGGGATAATCGGCGGTAATAGGGCGGTGCCAAGGACGCCGATACGATACGTCAATTGAGGTATAAATCCAGCATTAAATGCGAGATACGTGAGGAGGAAACTATTTGCAAGCGCGGGCACGAGCGTCCCGACTAGTAGTTTGATGACGCCGTCCAGTGACTGGAGCGCTCCGATTTGAGATGCGCTCACCTGAGTGATGGCAAATATAATACTCACGATAATACCGAGCGGGATGACGTTACGGCGGCCACCCGTGAGCATAACCGCGTGACGGGTATACTCGAGCGCAACAGCCACGCTGCCGAAAGCCAGGACGTTTATGAGAATAGCGCCTGGGCTTGCGGCGACCGCATTGTGCTGATAAGTCAGTACGATACCAGAAGCGAAATCCGCTACAAACCATACGGCAATAACCGAGCCAATGATAAGAGCTTTTTCGGTCCGATGGCGTACTCGATCACCCCGTCCGTGCGCGTAGAACCACGCGATACCAGCAACAACAAATGCCAGAATTGGTTCGACGATATAGAGAAAGGTCTGTCCCGAGAAAAGCTGGAGTAGTGGCAGGACGAGAACGGCAACGGTGAATAATGCCATGGCAAGAAGCATATACCAGACCGGTGGCTTAAGCATAAGGAGCTTCCTGAGCATTATGATCTCCCCGTCACTGTGGCGCTCGTGATGCTCCAGGTGGCAGTCGTTTTTGTATTCGCCAACCATGTGAATTGGTACACCGCTCCAGTTGCAAGCTCGTTCGCGCCCGTAAGCGTAAGGGTAGTAGTGCCCGAAGCGGTAACACCGGCGGGTAAACCAGACTTTACATACGTACTTTCCCACGGCTTAATCGCAACCCGCCAGCCACCGAGCGGTTGGCTAAAGTCATTCGTTATCGTCACCGTCACTGGCCACGTATAGGCGCCCGAACTCCCGGTACGCGCGCCCACCGATACATTGACTGTGAGGCCGACCTTGGTGGCATACGTGATATTGTAGTTTGCATATGTTGCGACATCTTGGAGGGTATACGCCGTTGTCGCCGTCTTGAAGCTAAACGAGACCACTATGCTGCCGCCATTTTTCGCGATCGCCCCATTCGTGTTGCTCAGAATTGTGAGAGTCGTACCATTAAGCGTGCATGTTACAGTAGCCGGACACGTGATTGTCGATGTATCGGGAGGGACTGTGAAATCAACTTGCCAAACGGTCGTGTTCGTAGTGCTACCGTTTTTCAGTGTCATCCCGATAGTATAGGTATACGGTGACGTCCCTGTCTGAGTTTTCGCATACGTCATCATCAATGACTGGTTAGAGACGTAGGCGACGCTTGACGTCGCTCCGTTGATAGATAGATTCTGGCTAAAAAGTGCATACGTCACCGCCACCATACATATAGGAAATATCATGAGCATCATGATATTGCGCGGGAGTGTGTCGTGCCATCGATGACGCGTCATATGATGTTGGCCTGCCCCTCCCTTTTTTAGTGATTGTGCACGTTAATTCTGAATATAACCAAATGTAATCGTGGCGACTTTATTCGCGCCCGCTGGATTAGTCGATGCACTCGCCGCCCATGTAACCGCCACGTGAGCTGTGGTGGTCGCGCCAGCCGCCAGCAGATCATTGACCGCCACACCCGTCACCGCATAGGTGATATAGGTAGGCACGGCGCTATTCGTCGAGGTAAGATCAGTCAGCGTGCTGAGCTTAGCGCCGATGTTACCATTATTTTTGATAGTGACATCATACGTCGCCGTTGCACCTGGATATGCCAGGTCGACACTGAACGTGGCCGACAGGTTGTCGCCCGCGACCGTTGGGAGCACGCCGCCATGGTTTGTCGCGCCCGTTGATGAGGCGAGCGTGATCGTGGTAACCTTCACATCCCAGTTACCCGTGGCGGTACCAGTACCGTTTACCACCAGGTTCTGCGCAAACGCAGCATAGGCGACCGAAGCCGCCCCTACAATTATGAATGCTGCGATGAGGAATTTGTTTCTCACATACTACCCGCGTTATGGCGTGTTCTGGGAGAAGTCATAGGTAACGGCTGCTGCCTTTGAGGCTGTCGTGACATTCGATGTTGCGCCGCCAGCCCAGGTGACCGTGACTGTCGCGGTGAGTGTACCCGCTGGAGCGATTGTATCGTTGAGCGCGATTCCCGTAACCGCATAGGTGACATCTGTTGGATCAGCTGCGTTTGTTGTGGTCAAGTCAGGCACGGTAGTGACTTTAGCGGGAATGTTTCCCTTGTTCTCATAGACGACATCATAGGTAGCCGATGAGCCTGGGTAGGCTAGGTCGACATTGAAGTCTGCGGTGAGACCGTCTGGGGCAACCGATGGAGCGACACCACTGTGGTTGGTCGCGCCAGGATTTGAGTCTGTGCGAGTGATTGTTTTGATTTCGACGTCCCAGTTACCGGTCACGTTGCCGGTACCATTTACGGTGAGGAGCTGGCTAAATGCGGCGTACGCCACTGAAGAAGCACCAACCAGGAACACTGCGGCGATCAATAGTTTTGTTCTCATATGACTACTCTTTTGTCCTATTATTTTATAGTGATGATACCCGTATCATACATCACCTTAACATAAGCTTCAATAGGATAATTTTCGAGAAATTGCAATCAATTCTACCCCTGTTTACAATTTTCTGATCTTGCTCTTGCTTTTCAGATATATATATGATACCATATATCCTAGCAGTAAAAATTCTGCTGGATGAATACTTGTTTTACTTTTTGTTAATTCTTGTCGTTCATCGCTAAGACGTACAACAAGAAAGGTTTCGTCCATGCAAAAATCATACAACTCTAGCGGCTTTCGCCGTCGTAGCCCTGCGCCCTTTAGACAGCGGCGCGCGCCCCAAAAAAGTGCGAGCATCAGCTCACATCGTTTTATCAACCGAGCAACTACCCCTGAAGAGGAAGTGCAATATGTGCCGACGCACACCTTCCACGATTTCGGGCTTAATGAACGTAGCGTCGCGACGATCGATCACCTCGGCTTTACCGATCCGACACCTATTCAGGACCAATGTATCCCAGAAGCGCTCACGGGCCGTGATGTTATCGGTCTCGCAAACACGGGAACTGGTAAAACAGCCGCGTTCTTGCTCCCTATCATCGAGAAACTCGATAAAAACCCCGTCCTCGTCAGCGCGCTTATCCTCGCTCCGACTCGCGAGCTTGCTCAGCAGATCGAAAGCGAATTCCGTCGCTTTGCAGGTGGCCAACGCCTCTTCGCGACACTTGTCGTCGGTGGCATGAATATCCAACGCCAGATCCAACAGGTCCAGCGCGGTCCTCATATTATCATTGGTACGCCAGGTCGTATTAAAGACCTGATCAATCGCCGCGTCCTTCGTCTCCAAAACGTCAACACCTTCGTCCTCGACGAGGCCGACCGTATGTGCGACATGGGATTCGTCAACGATATCCGCTCCATCGAAGCTGAAATGCCTCGTGAAAAACAGACGTTCTGTTTCAGCGCGACCATGACTCCTTCGGTCAAGATAATTGTCGAAGCATTTATGAAACAACCCGTCACTATCTCGGTCGTAAAGGGTCAGTCAAATGACCACATCGAGCAAGATGTCATCCCGGCCCGTGACAAGTTACACAAAGTGGAACTTCTCACCGAATTGCTCAAACAACCAGAATTTACAAAGGTTCTCATCTTTGGTGAAACCAAATTCGGCGTGCAGCGTCTCGCTGACAAACTCAGCAACGAGAACCTGCCCGCTGTGGCGATTCACGGTAACAAGTCACAGTCTCAGCGCGAACGCGCCCTGCGTGATTTCAAAACGGGTAACGTCAATATCATGGTCGCGACCGATGTCGCCGCCCGTGGTCTCGACATCCCACACGTGTCGCACGTCATCAACTTCGACCAACCGAAGCAGTACGAAGACTATGTCCACCGTATTGGCCGAACTGGCCGAGCTGGCAAAGACGGCAAAGCCCTCACCTTTATCCAGCAATAAATAAGATCTATTCCGTAATCAGCTTGCCGCCGATTGATTCGACATCGGCAAGTCCATGGAGATCAGTCACATTCGTGTAGCCCGCTTGCGTCAGTAGCGCAGTCGCCTGACCTGAGCGGTTACCGGTGTGACAATAAACGAAGAGCTTGGTGCTTTTCGGGACATCGGGCAGCTTGCCTGCCTCTATATCCTGGAGCGACCAATTCAGAGCACTCGCGAAGTGCCCTGTTTTGTATTCATCTGCCGTGCGGACATCGTAGAGTAGGGCGCCGCCCTGCACGTCCGACTGAACTGTCGCAAACGTGAGACTTGGTGCAGATACTGGCTGATCGCCCTTTGTGATCCAGAGTAGAGCAGCAAACGCTCCGATGATTAATACGATGATACC